>JAIVFU010000045.1 GCA_020829485.1 Nostoc sp. CHAB 5834
CGGCCAGGTAAATCCCAAATTGTTGCAGCCTGGCCAAAAGTATCTGCGATCGCT
Source organism: Nostoc sp. CHAB 5834 (assembly GCA_020829485.1). The sequence continues at coordinate 55 of JAIVFU010000045.1, forward strand.
TGTTTCTGGTGAATCACAGTTTTTAACACCGTCGCTTCTTTGGATTTAGATAAAAGTGCGATCGCTTCACCCAATAACTTCGTACCCTTAACAGCACGACTGATAAATATAGCTGCTTGAGGCGCACCACCACGCACAGACTGAGCTTGCTTGATTAGTCGCACAGCGTCACTCGCTGACTGCAAATCTAACCCTGTGGGCTGACAGGGAACTACAGCTAGATCGGCTCTAAATAATATTGCTCTACTGGCTTCAGATAAACCGGCTGGGCCATCTATTATTAAATGATCGCATTGAGTTGCTAACTCTGGAATTTGCTCTAAGAGTTCATCGGGTGATTGCAACACAGTTGTGGGAATATTACTATCCTCCATCGACTTAAGCCAAATCGAGCTGCTACGTTGAGCATCAGCATCTAGCAAATGGATTTTGTGATCTTTGAGGGATAACCAACACGCTAGATGGACGGCAGACGTAGATTTTGAGCAGCCCCCTTTTTGATTGACAAGGGCAATTACTGTCATACTGCATTACTGCATTACTGAATTGATGCAGTAATTATAACCTGAAAGCGTATATTGAAGGCTTGTTACAGCCTGAGAATTTAGCCAACATCAGAACTATTTATTTTTTACTATTTAAAAAAATATAATGCTTTCAGGAAAATTTTGATCGTAACTTTGGCTAAAATCCTCTGAAGGTTTTACTAATAAATCCTTTTTCTCATTGATAAGTTCGGTACGATAGCTTGGTTGGTTTAATCGATTAGTTATATTCAATGTCTCCAAGCCCTTATTGCCAACTTCTTTAATTGTATGAACAGTATTCGATGGAAAGAATAAGGTTTTACCTGGTTTGAGGTCTATATCAAGCGGTTGTTTACCATCATTAAAAAGAAAAGAAAAGATTCCCGAACCGCTAACAACAACAATAACTGTATCAACTGGGTGAGAATGATATTCTAAAGGAGTTTGATTATCCTGTTGCGGCGGATCGTACACTAAACGCGCTGAGATGTGATTCTCGTCACCAAATAAATGTTGGGAAATGGACAATGGCTGATCGTGGCGACCGTGTTCTGTGATCAATTCATCAAAAGATAGATGCCAAATATCAAGACAAAAAAAACCAGGGTCGTGGTAGTATTTCACACAGCCTTCTTCACTTTCCCATATATTTTTAATATATAAGGAGAAATTTTCAGAAGAAATGTTGTGAGAAAAAATGTCTTTAATAAAGGCTTCTAGATTCATTTAGCTAAAACCAATCAAATATTCAGTTGTACTAGTCTGTTATTTTTGTCTTTTAATGCATTTGTGAACAATCGATATGCGTTCTGATGGTCTATTTATAGGTATTTGAAAAACAATTGCAAATGGTTCCTTTGCAGTAATACGATCGCCTTTTTCTGTTTTTAAGTCGCGGTAGGCACTTTTCCATCCACGATCACTTATATATAATCCTATATCATGAGTACCCCATTCCGTGCCTCCTCCACATAAAATAAACACTTTATTGTTTACGCGGAACTTTGTAAACAAAGCGTAATCAACATCATTTGTTGGACGAGAAGTTTGGGAATCAAGTAATACTGAGTTAGATATCCACCGTGTCTCATCTACAAGCCGATTAGAATTGTCAAAAAAACCAGCTTTTATTAAAATTTCTGACAAGTTTTTATTTTGATCTAAATTTTGGTCAATTGAGAAATATTTGTCATCAGATTGGTTATGGTTAACGAATTCAATTACATTATTTGAAAGACCTATAAGAATATAAGTTTTAATTCCATCATTATCATCAAGCTTTACCTCTTCATCCCACATTATTTGAGGAACAGGAAGACCGAGTTTGGAGAAAGTTGATACAAAGTATGAAGCAGCAGTAACATCATTTTTTATAGCTGCCTTACTAGAGTGCTTCCAAACTATGTTCTGTGCTTGCTGCTTTAAAGTATTGCCAGCTTGCTGTGAGTTATTTTCGTCAAGATTAAACGCTGGAATAATAATTGCTATAGAGCCATCGCCATTTGTTTTATCATCACAACCAAAAAGTCTCAAAAAAGTACGTTGATTTGAACGCTTTTCTAATATCTCTGCAAGTAGTTCAATAAGTTTAACAAGACTAGTTGCAAACCCGGAGGAAGAGATGCTTAACCCGATGTTATATAATATTCCTGGTGGATGTAAAACAAGAGTTACTATCAGTATGAAAAATGAAACTATCAACACACATATAGTGACATAGAATCGAAAATTTCGAGCTAATAGATCCAGCATAAACTCAATTCCTCAGTGTAGTAAAGTTTTATATAATTAGGATTTCGTGGAACACAGAATTGAAACTTTTACCTCTACGTGGCTGTAGAGGCATTCTACTGTAAGTTTTATTAAATTGCTGTCCGCGTAGGCGAAGCCCGCCGAAGGCATCGCCTACCTAAAATTCCTCCCCCAGCGTTCATACTGCGGCGCTGCGCGATTTGAGGTTAATTTTTCAACTGCACGAAATGACCTACTTAACGAGCTTCGGCTGTTGGGAGCAAAGAATATCATCATTTCTAGCAATGTACCAACGCGCCAAGATGGTTTACCTTATGCAAGGCACAAAGAACCAGACGATCCAGGCGTTGCTGTTTATTTCAAAATCAAAGATAAAAACTATGCTTTATGCTGCGTAGGCATAGCCCGCCTTCGGCATCGCTGGCTAAAAGTAAGGCACAATCTCAGAGCTATTGGACTGCATATTGCGCGAAAGTGACCACCGGGGAGTATCCCCGTGGCGCATTTCGCAGCTATGCGCGGAATGGAGCGCTGGGGAGTGGGGAGTTTAGAACAAGCATTTATGGGATATCAAGCACTACCACCGGGGGCAGATTTTAGTCAAACAAATTGGTGGGAAGTGTTAGGTGTTGATGTTCGTGCAACCGATGATGCAGTTAGAGCAGCTTACCAAAAATTAGCACGAAAATATCATCCAGATGGGGGTAGCTCACCTGATTCTGAAAAGATGACAGTAATTAATGCTGCTTATGAAGAGGCATCAATTGTTAGGGTACTGAGTAATTCTTTCACAGCATCAACCCCGTATTCAACCCGTTCCACTACTAACTGAGCGCAATGCCGATAATACCGAACCCGCCCCTTGAACTAAGCTACTTTGGTTCCCAGTAATCTCTGGTTTCTGGATTGCCATCGTAATGTTCCATCGCCGTTTTTACATCTGTAATGTGTCGATATGCCCACTCACCCAGTATTGCCAATGGCTCCACTAGAGAAGCCCCCAGTGGAGTGAGTGAATATTCGACTCTTGGGGGAACGGATAGATACACCTCTCTCTCAACTAACCCATAGCGCTCTAAATTTCGCAGGTTTTGAATCAGCATTTTCGGCGAGATACCAACAATCTGTTGTTTGAGTTGGACATATCGCTTTTTGCCTTGAGTCAGCGCATAAACGATCAAAACTGTCCATTTATTGGCAATGATTTCTAGCATTTGATGAGCAGCGCATCCGGTGTCAAACAGATTCATCTTGGCAATCCGTTCAAGCGCTGGTTGAGGCAAGTAGGTCAATTGAGAATCATTAAAGTCAGGATTTAGAGCCATGTTTACCAAAAAGTAACTATTGCACCAATGTGTAAATCCTTGCCGACAGATGTACTGCAATGATACGTTGCAAATCTGGATTACTGAGGGAAAACAAGATGATGAAAGCGCTAATCATTGAGCAATTTGGCGGTTCAAATATTTTTAGAGAAGCAGATTTGCCGATTCCTTTGATTCTTCCTCACCATGTCCTAATTCGAGTGGCTGCGACAAGTATCAATCCAGTTGATTTGAAGATCCGACAAGGGCTTGTTGCGGATATTACGCCTGCCCTTCCAGCTGTTTTGCATGGAGATGTAGCAGGAACGGTTAAAGCAGTAGGAGTAGGAGTTAATGATTTCCAGGTTGGGGATGAAGTTTACGCTTGTGCCGGCGGCGTGAAAGGTTTGGGTGGAGCCTTAGCAGAATATATGTTGGTTGATGCTAACTTGGTTGCTCATAAACCAGTATCTACTACAATGGCAGAAGCGGCTGCACTTCCCTTAGTTTCAATTACAGCTTGGGAAGGAATGATTGATCGCGCCAAGATTCAGCCAGGGCAAAAGGTTTTAGTTTATGGAGCGACTGGGGGTGTAGGTCATATAGCCGTTCAACTGGTAAAGTGGGCAGGAGCAACGGTATTCGCCTTGGTTTCTAGTAATGAGAAAGGGATAATCGCTCGTCGGTTGGGTGCAGATGTCACCATCAACTATCAGCAACAACCTGTTGAAGAAATTGTCGCAGAGCATACGAATGGGGAGGGTTTTGACGTAGTGTTTGATACAGTTGGTAACGACAATCTTCAGAATGCCTTCAAAGCCGCAAAACTCAACGGAACAATTGTTTCCGTTGTTTCGCTATCCCATCAAGACTTAACTTTACTGCATCTAAAAGGATTAACGCTGCATCTAGTTTTTATGCTGATTCCCATGCTGTTTGGTAAAGGTCGCGCCCATCATGGAGAGATTTTGTCAAAGTTGGCTCAATTGGTGGATGAAGGCAAGGTACATCCACATCTGGATAAAATCTTCAGCATGGCTGAAATTGCTTCTGCCCATCAATATGCTGAGTCGGGTCAAGCAATTGGGAAAATTGTGCTGACACAATCATTCAATCTTTAGCTTTTCTCCAAAAAAGTTCAAAACACTTTGAGCCGCCCCATCTAATATTAGAGGGGATTGACTGTGATATTGTGTCAAATGAATATGGAACCGAATTTAGTCACAGATTCAAAGATACTGAATGTTTTGAACGAACTTATACAGAGGGAGCCGATTTTTCATCGTCCAGAGTTGGGGACGACACGTGCCGACTTTGAGCAGATGACGGAAGCCACATTTTGGGAAGTGGGTGCGTCGGGTCGGCGTTACAGTCGGCAGTATGTGTTGGATGAGATGGAGAAGCGTTGTGCTAGCCCAGAGGAAGATACATGGCGGACTTGCGACTTTCATTGCCTTGAGATTGCTTCTAAAAACTACCTTGTAACCTATACCTTGATTCAAAGTACTCGCATTACCCGACGCTCAACGATCTGGCGACAGACACCGCAGGGTTGGAAGATTGTGTATCACCAAGGAACCGTGGTAGAAAATGCCTGAATAGAATGTTTACACTGTGTACCGCTACGAGTTCTGGATATGCTATCTGATGTTGGTGTGCGACTAGAATTTTGGTGAGGCTCAAAGACAGCTCCCATAGTTAATAATCTCTGGATGCTGGATAAGAGTTAGTTCTTTTTGCTTGGGAGGAACTGACCTTTTAGCGATCGCTTTCTGTGCCCAACTTTCTCACGCCATCCACTCAGTCCACTGCGGCGCATCGACAAGCAGTTGAGCAAATTCGTTATCTCCACATTCTCAAACTCCAGCATCACGCCTCGAAGCTCACCACTCTTGCCCAAAGGAATAATTGTATTGCCCATTTCTTCTTTTGAGCGATGGCGCTGTTTCGCCCGCCTTCTTGCGATCGCCAGCCGCAGGCAGAGGCTAAAAATGCTTTTAAAAAGCTCTTAGTAAGAAACTTTAGAACTTAGGTTTTTACTTGGGTTCCACAATGGAGCGATATCAAGGTTTCCAGCAGCAGATACGGCATTTCTAACCTACATCAGTACGGTTTACACCCCTTCGATTTTTGTAAAGCTATCGTAACATTTGTTTATATAAAGCAATATTTGCTTACATAAACAAGCTCGAATAAAAGAGTAGGTAATAAAAGCGATGAATCAACCCATTGAATTATCTTAGGACTTACGCACTGTACAAAAGAGCTATCTTGTGTATTAACGTAAATACGTTGTTCCAGGCTTTTGGAGGTTGCTTTTGATTGCTGGCGTAGGCGCAGCCCGCCGCAGGCATCGCCAAAATATGATTGAAAAACCTAGATAGAAGCCTTGAAAACTCTACCTGTCATTTTTGCTTTTATGTCAATGCGTAAGTCCTAGTATCAATACTATTCCTAACTCTCTTATAATTCATGTCGGCGGTCTGAAAATCGATATAAGTAAGCGGCAAGTCCATAAAAATGAGCAACGCATTCGGTTAACAGGTATAGAATTTAGCTTACTAGAGAAGTTACGTGAATCATTCGGGAAAGATTTTTTCAAGGGCTGAAATATTACAGCAATTGTGGGGCTTTGTACCAGAAATGAATACAGACACCCATGTGGTGACCGAGGGTTTTATTCAACAGGGACATACTGTTATTGGTTGCGCCCGTTCATCAGATGCGATCGATAAAATACGCCAAAAGTTTAGTGCTACCAACGATTTTACATCTGTAGACGTGGCAAATGAACAGCTTGTAAAAAAATGGGCTCAAGACGTACTGAAAAACTATGCACCGCCAGATATAGTGATTAATAATGCGGCGATTACTAATTACCCAGCACCTTTGTGGGAAATACCATCCGAAGAATTTTCTGATCTAATAGATATCAATATAAAAGGAGTAGTGAATATAATTCGCCATTTCGTACCAGCAATGGTGAAAAACAAACGGGGTATTATTGTTAACTTTAGTTCTGGCTGGGGACGGTCGACTTCAGCCCAAGTTGCACCATACTGTGCTTCCAAGTGGGCAATCGAAGGATTAACTCGTTCTTTGGCACAAGAATTGCCAACTGTTATGGCTGCTATACCCCTTAATCCGGGGATTATTCATACAGATATGCTTTCTATTAGCTTTGGAGAAGAAGCTGCTAATTATACACCTGTGTCCGATTGGGTATTGAAAGCTGTGCCATTTATTCTCAAGTTAAAACCCAAAGATAACGGGATTCCCTTAACCATTTCATGAGATTGATCATGTGTGAATTGTTTTGACTGTATATTAACCAATACAATAGCGATGTCTACGACGGGCTGCGCCTACGCAATTGGCTCAATGTAGTTCAGTTAAGAAAGTTCCTCTGTGGGTGATTATCTACACAACGAAGGTAATCCGATCTCTTCAGAAGCTCAATCAATCTTATTTCAACAATTTCGTCGAACCATCTGTGCTGAGGATCAAACAGGATGGGGGTTAGGATTATTTTTAGCAAAGAGTATTATTGAGGCGCATCAGGGGACGATTGAAGTTGAAAGTGCTCAGGGCAAGGGAACAAGCTTTATCGTTAAGTTGCCTAAACTTTCCTATTAGAGGATGTTTTAAAAGTCGAAACTAGTAGTCTGTCAGCTTTGAATTGAGGGGTGACTATGGTAATAATTTCAGTAATCCCCTTCTACCTAGTTGTGTCATGGTGAAAAAGAAATACATTGTTTCTCTGACAAGTGTTGAGCGAGAAGTACTAGAAAAATTAACGACCACTGGGAAAGCACCTGCTTATAAAGTTAATCATGCCCGCATCCTGCTTAAAGCTGATATAAACCAGGCAGATGGAGGCTGGAAGGATGAGTCTATTAGCATCGCTTTAGATATTAGTGTTGCTACCATTGAACGAATCCGGCAACGTTTTGTTGAAACAAATTTAGAAACTGCCCTGAGTCGGCAAGTGCAGCAAAACCGCAAAGCTCGATCCTTAGATGGAGTCTTGAGGCTCACCTGATTGCCATTGCCTGTAGTGACTCGCCTGATGGTTCTGCACGTTGGAGTCTAAGACTGTTGGCAGAGCGGATGGTGGAATTGGAATATGTTGAAAGTATTTCTTATGAAACGGTACGACAAACGTTAAAAAAAACGACCTTAAACCCTGGTTGAAAGAATGTTGGGTGATTCCACCTCAAGCCAATGCCGATTTTGTCTATTATATGGAGGACGTGTTGAGTGTGTACACTCTTCCATACGACCCTCGCTATCCCGTCGTCTGCTTCGATGAAACCAGTAAACAGTTAGTCAAAGAAACACAAGTCCCCCTGCCCATTGAACCTGGACAACCCCTCCGCTACGACTGCGAATATGAACGAAATGGGGTCTGTAATCTGTTTATGTTCGTTGAACCTTTAGCCGGTTGGCGACATGTGGAAGTCACTGAGCGACGCACCAAACTGGACTATGCACAACAAATGAAATACCTGGTCGATGAGCGTTACCCTGATGCTGAATGGGTTACAGTCGTCCATGACCAACTCAATACTCATGTTCCCTCTGCTTTGTACGCTGCCTTTGAGCCACAAGAAGCCAAACGAATTTTGGACAAATTGGAATTGCATTACACCCCACTGCATGGCAGTTGGCTGAATATGGCAGAGACTGAACTCAGTGTTTTAGCTCGTCTTTGTCTCGATTCTCGTATTCCCGATCAACCGTCTTTGCAACAAGAAACAATGGCTTGGGAGCAGCGTAGAAATGCTCAATTGCGAACAATCGATTGGCGCTTTACAACCGTTGATGCACGCATTAAGCTTAAACGACTCTATCCCTCATTTCAACCCTGACAGACTACTAGCTAGGCAGTTACAAAAATTTTTGGATAGCCCGTACATCATCGCCCCATCCATGAAGCTCTGTTTGATCCAGGAGCGATCGCTCGACCTGCCCACTCACTGTTCATTGATTAAAAGTTGAAATCCTTACCTCGTATAGCTTATAGCTTTTCTTAGTGCCATTCTGCCAAAACCTTCAATATTGTTTGAGTGAGTGATTACTTGCTGGTTCAACTGTATGGTTGTTTGGTTGTCGTTCTCAAAGTAAATTGTAGGTCGTTTGTTGTGAAAGCATACCTGAACTTTGTAAACCCCACCAGTTGCATAATAGTAAGCTCTAGCAGGGAACTTAAGACCATCAATATTTCGCCCTTTGAACTCAACTGCCATAGCGGGCATCCTTAGTACCAACAAGGCAGGTAAAACGAACCCTAAAATTTTCATTGGTTTGTTAACAACCGCTGTTTATCACTGTCAACTCTTCCATCTCTACTACCACGCACTTAATCATTACTACCAATATTTACCATATCAACAACTACAATTTTTCACAAATGATTTAGGATTGCTATAACAATCCCTAAATCATTCGTAAACTTCTTTAACTTTTTTCCTTGTTCTCTTGGCGACGGACACTTTCCTCAACGGCGGGAACCCCCGCACAGAAGTGTCCTCCTCTTGACGGCTTCTCCCAAGGGGAGAAGCTAAAACCGATAGCGCAGCGTTAGCGAGTCCGCGAGCGTCTGGCGGTTTGATAATTTTTACAACTCAAATAGGATTGCTATATAGCTTTAACTGCCTCAATAATACTAACCTCAGATTCAGTTGGGATAATTCTCGTAATATTGAACCCTACGGATTCAAATAACTTTTGAAACTCCTCTTCAGTACGGATGCGTCCACCAGGACACATTATTAACATATTGATATCGATAAACTTACTGCCATAAAATTCGTTGCCTGGAGGAATTACAAAGTCGATTACCAATAACCGTCCCTGCTCGTTCATGGCTTGATGACAGCGTTGGAGAATAGCGATCGCTCGTTCATCATCCCAGTCTTGAATAATATGCTTAAGAATGTAAGCATCTGCGGTCATTGGGATATTCTCAAAGAAATCTCCTCCAATAAATTGACAGCGATTCATCACGGCTAAATCCCAGGAATTTTTAGCTCTGTCAATTACATCTGGTCGGTCAAACAGCACTCCTTTCATATTAGAGTAGGCTTGGAGAATACTAGCCAGTAAGCTCCCTTTACCACCACCAATATCAACTAAGTTACTAATAGATGAAAAATCATAAGCTGCCAAGACTAAGGGATTCGTCTCTTCTGACTCTGCCATTGCCTGATCAAAAATTTCGCCTTGGGTAGGATTGTGCTGATTATACTCAAACAAATCCATACCGTAGAAATGCTCAAAGGCACTTTTTCCAGTCTGCAAACTGTACATCAAATTTCCCCAGGTTTTATAATAATGCTCTTCGCCCCGTAAAATTGCGATCGCCCGAACCGATTCAGCAGCGTTGCTTTGCAAACAATCTGCTAATGTAGTTAAGCTAAAACAACGAGGTTTAATCTCTGCAAAAATGCCAACGCTAGCTAAAGCCCGCAATATACGATAAAGTGCATCGCTATGGGTATTTGTGACAGCAGCTAAAGCATCGCAGTGCTGAGAGCCATCCTTGAGTAAATCTGCAATACCAAGTTTAGCTACCACGTAGACACACCGTGACATCCAGTAGGCGTGTACCCATTCCATTGCAGTCATATTAAATGGTGCATTACTGGGTGTATATGTAGATTCTGATAAAGTCATAATTGTTTCCTAGTTGATAATGTTGAAAAATCAATGTTCCCGTAAACGTTGGGTGACGCTAAACTTCGCTTTATCTAATTTTTTAATTCCAATTCTTGGAGTTGAATTGCATCACAAACTCGGTCTGGTAGAATCTTCGCCAACATCAAGAATAAATTTAAAATCACTTTTTCCTTAGACAAGAAATACCGAGTTTTAGGTTTCCTCATTTCTAGAGCTTTCTGAATGACATCTGCAACTTCTTGGGGTAGCATTCCCATCCGATTTGACTTAATTAACTGCTCCAGAGAAAATTTGTAAATATCACCATACATAACTCTAGCGGTAGGTGACATATTGGCTAATTTTTTTTGCAAACTTGCTTCTACTTTGTCTGATGCGGCGGAAGCAATTGAGCCAGGCTCAATCAAAATTACTTCAATTCCCCAAGGATGTAATTCCATTCTCAAAGAATCAGTCAACGCCTCTAATGCAAACTTAGAAGCACACAAAGCCGAGAAAAAGGGTGAAGAAATTTTCCCAGAAACAGAGCCAATATTAATAATCCTACCTTTGGCTTGGCGAATCATTGGTAAGAAAGATTGGGTAACTGCTACTTGCCCAATCACATTGACTTCAAATTGCCATCTTAGTTCATCCAAGTCCAGATATTCTAATGGCCCGTCTACTAATATTCCGGCATTATTTACTAATCCCAGCAGTCCTTTTTCACCAACTGCTGATGAGACAATTTCTGTGGCAGCTTTAATCTGTTCTAATTTGGTAATATCCAGAGTAATTGGTGTCAAATTACCAGATGAATTTAACCTCAGTAAGTCAGCATCTTTTCCTGTACGGACTCCAGCAAAAACTTGATATCCTTGTTTGTCTAAAAGTAGTGCAGTTGCTCGTCCAACTCCTGTCGATGCTCCTGTAATTACTACAGCACCTTGTTTTTTACTCATTGATTATTCAATCCTAAAATGTAAAATGGTCTAACTTTGATTATATTATTCGAGTTTGATTATTAAGCTTTTTAAACTCTAACCGAGTTATAAATAAAGCGATCAACACAACCAAAATATCTGTAAATAACATTCCATAATAAACACCTCTAACACCCAAATATGCTGACAATATTAATACAAGTGGGATGAGGAAAAAGAGCGTTTTTGCTAAAATTAACATCCCTGCCACTTTCCCATTACCTATTGATTGAAATAAAGTTACACTACAAAAACCTAAAGGAAGAATTAAAAGCAATAAATTAATAATTTGAAAATTGAATAAATCATCAATACTAAAATTTGTAGATGGTAGCAATATGCGGAGAAATGTTGCTGGTGATAATTGTAAAGGTAACCAGATTAATCCTAAAAATAGTGTTCCACTACTACCAAATGTGAAATACGCTTGCTTGATTCTATGATAGTTTTTTGCTCCATAATTCATCCCAAGTACTGGTTGTAGGGCTTGCACAAACCCTTCTATAGGAATAGTTGCTAAAGCATAGACTCTTAGTGTTGCACCAGCAATTGCAATATCGTGAGCGGTCCCATATTGAGCAATGGATTTAAAAATTACTGACTGTTCTACTAAGCTGATAACTTCCATCAGCAATGCCGTTATTCCTACCGATAAAATTGCTGGTAGTAAATCTATTGCTAGAGTTAATTTTTTATAATTAACGGGAATAGAACTTTTAGTAGAGAGAAAATAGTTAATATTCAAAATACTATAAATTAACATAGAAATAACTGTCGAAAATGCTACTCCTTTAATTCCCCAGTTAAAAACACTAATAAATATGGGATTTAAGATAGCATCAAGAATGACAAAAAATCCCGCAAAAATCATCGCTAGACGAATTTTACCTTCTGACTTAATCAACTGGCTGGAAGCTACCGCTAAGATATAAAATACAGAGCCAAGTGTGTAAATTTTAAAATACTCTGCACCGGCGGCTGCTACTTCACCCTCTCCTCCCATGAATGCAATTAATGCGTCACTAAAAAAGTAACCTAAGAGGGTGATAAAAAAGGCTATAATTACACTCATTATTACTAAAGTGCCAAAGATTTTAGATTTAGTTTTGACATCTCCTGAACCAATTGCTCGACTGAGAACTGAGGCACAACCTATCCCTACTAAGTGAGCGCAACCAATAACGATAGAAGTAAGTGGTAGTGCCAAAGATATTGCTGCTAATGCAGTTTCACCAATTAGTTGCCCGGCAAATAAAGCATCAAGAAAGGTATTCATTCCAATCAACAACATTCCCAAAATACCGGGAATGGTTAATTTTAGCATCAGTTGAATAAGATTACCATCAAGAATTTCATGTGTAACTTTTGATTGCTGTTGAGAAGTCATATTATATGCTGAGTCGTAAATTAGGATGAAAGCGGTTTTCGGTGTATTAGAGAATGTGTAACATACCCTACATTAAGTTTTAATTAAACAATAAAAATCTTACCAAAAATTATTTTTAACTACTTAGTTTAGCTAGTAATAAATTGATTGCTGTTGCTGCTATTGACATTGACTAACAACACCTTCAAGTTACTAGCAGGGGGATAATTTGCTCCTTGTTGGTGGGGTTTTTCTGGTTGTGTACTGGTTAGTGCTAATTGATAGCGTGAAATAATTGTCGCCAATGCTAGTTTCATCTCAAACAAAGCCAAGGCTTCTCCAGGACAGCGACGAGCGCCGCCACCAAAGGGCAAAAATTCATAGGGGGAGTATTGTTTTTCTAAAAAGCGTTCTGGTTGGAATTCTTTTGGTTGCGGATATAAATCTGCATTTTGATGTGTTAAATAAATACAGCCGATAATGATTGTTCCAGGACTCAAGTTATAGCCCATAAACTCAGTTTGTGATTCCACGATCCTGGGAAATGTTACTACTTGAGTTGGATAAATTCGTAACACTTCATTACACACAGCAGTCAGGTAAGGAAGTTGAAAAATGTTCATCGGGTCGGGAGAATGACCCAGGCTGTTGATTTCTCTGAGTAATTGTTCTCGGACTACTGGTAAGCGATGAACCCAGTACAATGCCCAAGCTATAGCGGTAGCTGAAGCATCCCGACCACCGAATAACAACGAAGGAAATAAATCGCGTATTTCTTCATTTGTCATGAGTTCACCCGTTTCATTGCAGGCAAATATTAACTCGGAAAGGACATCATCACCAGAGGAATTTGGTTGCTGGCGGCGATCGCTAATTTCGGCATAAAGCAGCTGGTCAAATTGTCGCCACAGGTAAAGAAAGTAACCCCAAGGACTCCATCTACCTAAATTTTGTTGTAAGAAGGGGAAGGATAAGGGTATTTCCACAAAGGGCGATCGCGCATAATTCATTAAAGTAAAAAGCAGTTGCTTGAGTTGTTCGTAACGTTCTCCCTCACTTAAGCCAAAAAAAGTGTTTAATATTATTTGAAGAGTAATCTTTTGCATGGTCGGGTAAGCTAAAAAAGGCTTGTTTATGGGCAACTGGCTCATGACTTTTTCCGTCAGGTCACAAATTTGCTGTCCGTAGGCTCGTATCTTATTACCATGCAAGGGAGGCATTAAGAGTTTGCGCCGATATCTGTGGCGTAAACCATCAAGCAAGAGTAATCCGTTTTTCCCCACTAAGGGAGCTGCTTCTTGGTTTAACTCTCCAGAGGCAATAATCTCTGTCGTATTGGTAAAAAGCTGCTTCATCCCCTGAGGATTGCCAACAAATAATAGGGGTGTAGACTCAGACATGATCGTGAAAATGTCGCCATAGCGGTGGCTCATTTTATCTAAAAACTTAAGGGGGTCGGCTGCAAATTGCATTTTCAGCAACCAATCGGGGAGTTTAGGGCCTGGAGGTAGGTTCATTGTTAATTGGTTGTTTTTTAAACGCAGATACTCGTGGAGGTTTCCGCAGAGGATTGCGGAGTTTTTGCACAGATATGCATTTTGACACCACTAGCTGGGTAACACATTAGACCTTCAAACTTTGGTTGCTCTGGTTGTTTTTTGACTAGGGCTAATTGATAACGGGAAATAATAGTTGCTAATATTAATTTCATTTCAAATACAGCCAAAGCTGCACCAATACAGCTACGAGCGCCGCCGCCAAAGGGGAGAAATTCGTAAGGAGAATATTCTCTTTCTAAAAAGCGTTCTGGTTGGAATTGTTTGGGGTGCGGGTATAAATCTTCACGCTGATGTGTGAGATAAATACAGCCCATGAGTAGCGTTCCTGGACTCAATTCATAGCCCATCAGTTCAGTTGATAATTCCACTCGGCGGGTAAATGTGAATAATTGAGTCGGGTAAATCCGCAGAGCTTCATTACAGACAGCACTGAGGTAGGGGAGTTGCACAATGCTCATGGGGTCGGGAGAGTCGCCAAGGCTAGCAAGTTCTTTAATTAATTGCTCGCAGACTTTTGGTAGACAATGTACCCAATACAACAACCAAGTGACTGCAACAGATGAAGCATCTTGAGCCGCAAATAAGGGCGAAAGTAATAAGTCGCGTATTTCTTCGTTTGTGATTGGTTCACCGGTTTCATCACGAGCAAATATCAGTTCGGATAGGATATCGGTGCGATCCCTATCTGCTTGTTTACGGCGTTCTTGGACTTCGGCGTAAAGTATTTGAAAAATTTCCTCGCGCAGGTGCATTAAGTATCCCCACGGACTCCAGCGCCCTAAATCACGTTGCAAAAAGGGGAAAGCGAAGGTGATTTGCATGATTGGCGATCGCATACACTTGAGTATATCAGGAAGTAGTTGCTTGAGTTTTTGGTAGCGCTCTCCCTCGCATAAGCCTAATACAACTTCCATGCTTACTTGTAAAGTTATATCTTCAATCGTGGGGTAAGTGATGAAGGATTTTCCTACCAAATACTCACCTATGACTTTCTCTGTCAAGTCACAGATCAGCTTTCCTTGGGCTTGCATTTTGACACCGTGAAAAGCTGGCATGATTAATTTGCGTCGATGTTTGTGGCGTAAACCATCGAGTTGTAATAAGCCTTTTTCTCCTGTGATTAAAATCATTTCTTCATTTAATTCACCAGGAGATTTAATTTCTTTTGTATTGGTAAAAATCTGTTTAATTGCCTGTGGGTTGCTAACGAATACTATGGGTTTAGAACCAAATTTGATTGAGAAAATATCGCCATATTTTTTGGCAATGGCATCAAGATGGTTGAGGGGATCATTTGCTATTTTAATTAAGTGAACCCAGAGAGGAATTTTAGTTACTTCAGGTATTTTCATTTAGAAATCTCACGCAGAGGCGCAGAGTCGTAGAGAGTATAAGAGGTTGTTTGAAAAGTCTAATTTGGTGTATTTGACGGTTAGTTTAAATTTGTTACCTAATTGAGATGTTTTTTTAATTGGTTAGCTAATTCTTGGATGTAAGGTTCATTAAATATTGAGAAATGATTACCTGGAATCTCTATCATGTTGATATGTTGTTGAGAATATTTTCCCCAACCTAATAACGGATCATCACTATGGAATTCTTGACTTTCAAAATCATGAGTAATTATCTCGTTGGCTTTGAATAAAGTAATTGCATGGGGATAAACTTGTGGTACATAATTTCGCATGGCTTGGATATGGGTTTTGAAAAGTTTATAACTTTGCAGATGTTGCACCATTTCTGTTTCGCTAATGTCGAGATTAGCTTTGCCAAATAACAGATTAAATTGCTCTTTGAGGGATAAATCTCGCAGTTCTGGATATGAAACAGCAAAATCTATGCCAAACCAGTTTTTGATAGCCTCTGCAAGACGCAGGATTAATTTAGCATCATCATCTTTTATGGGTTTGATGATGATTTTTGGCAAGATAGCATCAATGACTACCAGTAAATCAACAGTTTCATTTTGCTTTTGTAGTTGTTGAGCCATTTCAAAGGCAATTATGCCACCATAACACCAACCGCCTAAAAGATATGGGCTTTGTGGCTGTACGGTACGAATTTCTTTGAGGTAATAACTTGCTGTTTCTTCGACCGAAAGATTATAAAATTCTTGTTGGTTAGGGTTTTGTTCTAAGGCATAAAATGGCTGTTCTATACCTAGTTTTCTAGCTAATATTAGGTAGTTATTCACATCCCCACCAGCAGCATGAACGCAGAAAAAGGGACGGCGAGAACCAGAAGATTGAATTGCGACTAATGGGGAATTTGAACCTAAACTAACTGGCTGACTGACAATCTTTGCGAGTTTTTCAACTGTTGTATTTTCAAACAGAGTAGAGAGGGGAAGGTTATGTCCAAAGCGCTCATATATTTGAGCTATTAAACGCACAGCTAAAAAAGAATGCCCTCCTAAATCAAAAAAGTTATCTGTAACTCCAATAGGGTTAGTATTGAGGAGTTGTTCCCATATTTTCACTAAGGCTAATTCTGTAAAATACCGAGCATCAATAAAAGATTTATGGGAGTTAAGTCGAATTATATCATCAGTTGGTAGTGCTTGTTTGTCTACTTTACCATTCGGTGTGAGTGGTATCTCATCCAATACCATAAAAGCAGATGGTATCATAAAATGTGGTAACTTTTTCTGTAAATATTCTAGTATTTTAGGGATTAAATTTTCTTCTTTTGTGACTATATAAGCAATTAAATACTTGTCACCTTGAGGATCATTTTGAGCAATAACAACAGAATTTTGTAACGATGGATGTTGAGCGATCGCAGCTGCAATTTCTCCCAACTCTACCCGAAAACCGCGAATTTTGATTTGGTCATCCTGACGACCGAAATATTCTAGTTGACCGTTGTTGAGATAGCGTCCTAAGTCGCCAGTTTTATAAAGCTTATTTCCCGCTAAAAATGGGTGATCAATAAATTGTTGTTGAGTTAGTTCTGAACGATGTAAATAACTCCTGGCTAATCCATCACCACCAATATATAATTCGCCAACTACACCAATAGGAGCAAGTTGCAAATGACGATCTAAAATATACACTTGGGTATTATCTATGGGATGACCAATAGGAACAGTTAATGATTTTTCACTTAATAAACTGGTGTCGTAATAAGTCACATTTGCAGAAACTTCTGAAGAACCGTAAAGGTTAATTAATTTTGCATTTGGTAGCAACTGTTTGAAAGTTTTTACTAAATCAATAGCAAGCGCTTCTCCACTACTAATCCAGAGTTTGAGATGGGACAATTTTTGAGTAAGATGACTATAATTATTGAGGAGTATCCGCAGTAGTGAGGGAACAAGCACTAAGCGCGAAACTTGATGGTAAGCAAGAGTTTCTAGGAAAAATTTGGGATCTTTGGCGATCGCATCGGGAATAATAACCGTAGGAATTCCCTGTAATAAGGGTGCAAAAATTTCCCATACTAAGTCTACAAAGCTAATGGCTGTTTTTTGACAACAAATTTCCCCAGCTACAAAAGGATAGGTTTTCCTTAGCCAGTGTAAGCCGTTGACTGTACCACGATGAGTACCCAGAACTCCTTTAGGCGTTCCGCTTGAACCAGAGGTGTAGATTATATAGGCGAGGCGATCGCCGCCAGATATGCTGACGGGATTTTCTTGACTTTCTTGTTGAATAATTTCCCAATCAGTATCTAAGGCGATCGCGTTTATTTGTCCCCAATGATGAATTAATAATGTATTACTAATCACCAATGAAACTTGGGAATCAGCAACCATGAACTGAAGGCGCTCAACTGGATAATTGGCGTCGAGGGGTAGATAAGCACCACCAGCTTTTAAAATCGCTAGAATCGCTACAATCATATCTACAGAGCGTTCTAGACAAATAGCCACGAGGGTTTCGGTTGTGACTCCTAATTTTTTTAAATAATGGGTAAGCTGATTTACCTTTTGGTTGAGTTGTTGATAAGTTATCTCTTCTGACTGACTAATTAATGCTAAAGCATCGGGTGATAGCTTTACTTGCTGCTCAAATAATTGATGTAAAGATGCATCATCAGGATAATCGGCTAGGGTCTTATTCCATTCTATTAATAATTGCTCTTGTTCTTGGGTTGTTAATAGTGATAATTTAGAAATTCTTTGATTGGGATTAGTAACAATACTTTCTAGTAAAGTTTCAAAATTATCAATCAATCTTTTAATTGTATTTGTATTAAATAAATCTGTGTTGTACTCCAAAAATCCAGTTAACTCCTGTTGCGATTCAGATATTGATACAGAAATATCAAATTCAGATGTACCGTGATCAATCTCTAAAGTACGTAAGTTTAAACCCGAAACTTCTTCAACAGGTGTTGGTGCATTTTGCAAAATAAACATTACCTGAAAAAGTGGATTATGGTTTAAGTTTCGCTCAGGTTGCAATTCTTCTACTAACTTCTCGAAGGGCAAATCTTGATGTGCATAAGCGTTGAGAGTTACTTCTCGTACCCGACTTAAAAATTCCCGAAAGCTAGGATTACCACTCAAATTATTACGTAGCACTAAATTATTAACAAATAAGCCAATTAAACCTTCTAATTCAGTTCGATTACGATTAGCAATTGAAGAACCTATCAAAATATCTTCTTGTGCTGTGTAACGGTAAAGTAATATATTAAACGCCGCCAACAGCGTCATAAATAAAGTGCATTCTTCTTGCTGGCTAAACTTATTTAACGCTTTTGTTAATGTTTGGGAGAACGTAAAATATTGTTTTGCACCTTTAAAACTCGCAACAGCAGGACGCGGATAATCTGTAGGTAACTGAAGTATTGGTAACTTACCTTTTAAGTGTTGCTTCCAATAATTCAGTTGAGTTTTCAGCAATTCTCCTTGTAGGCGATCGCGCTGCCAAATGGTAAAATCTGCATATTGGATGGGGAGTTCAGCTAGGGGTATAAATTGACCTGTAGAGAAAGCAGCATACAGCGTTACTAACTCTTGCGCGAACACACCCATAGACCATCCATCAGTGACAATGTGATGAATAGTTAACAGCAAGATGTGTTCTACTTCACTCAAGCGGAGCAAAGTTGCTCTGACTAATGGCTTGGTAGCTAAATTAAAAGGCTTTTGAGCTTCTTTTATGGCTATTTGTTTAACTTCTACTTCCCAATCTTTATTTGATAAATGCTCAATATTAATAATAAGTAGTTCCCAAGTTAATTGGGGCAAAATTACTTGAACTGGCTGTTGATCTATTGTGATAAAGTTAGTTCGCCATGCTTCATGTCGCCGAACAATTTCGTTGAGACTTTGCTGAATTGCTGTTACATTGAGCATTCCTGTTAAATGCAAAGCGTTCGTCACATGATAGAAAGAACTCCCCTGATAAAGTTGGTCGATAAACCATAGTCTTTGCTGAGAAAAAGATAAAGGTATATGCTGAGAGTCTTGACGCTGGAGAACAGTCTCAGTTTTAAATTTACCTACTTTCCATTTTTCTAGTAGGGCTTTTTTAGTGGCTGATAAGTTAGAGGATTCTTGAGGCATAGTTAATAATAAAATGCAGATTTTTTCAGAAATATATAACGAATATTTTGTACTAATTCTTTAATAAAATTTTAACTTCATCTTCAGATAAATTATCAATTTTTTCAATCATCAAGACTTCAATCATTTCGGCTTGTTTAGCAATAGTTAAGGCTTGTAATAGCAAGTCTTGTAGTGGTAATTCCACAGGTAAATTTCCCTTCATCCGAGAAGCTAGTTGAGTTGCAATCAGAGAATCTCCTCCCAACTCAAAGAAATTGTCGTAAATACCAACTTGCTCAATTCCCAAAACTTCTTGCCAAATGTTGGCGATTTGTTGTTCTAATTCGTTAGTGGGAGCAATATACGAATTACCGAGATTGGGTCTAGAATAATGTGGAGATGATTTTTGTAATTTTGTTGCTGCAAAATTCGTTGTGTTAGAAAAAAGTTGACTGGTTTCACTTGATAATAATGATGGTAGTTTTGCCTCAATCCAATATCGTTGACGCTCAAAAGGATAAGTAGGTAGAGGAAGACGGTAGCGTTGTTCATAACTGTAAAATTTCAACCAATCGATTTCTTTACCTGCTATCCACAGCCGACCTAATGTGTTTAATAAAAAAGCTAAATCTGATTGTTGTTCTTGAGGATGACGCAAGGAAGGTAATACTAATTGTTTTGCTTCTGAGGCTAAATGATGTCTCGTTAATGTGCTTAATGTCCGACCTGATCCAACTTCGATAAAAATTCCTTCTGATTGTTTTAACAACTCAGATATTCCTGGGGAAAATTTTACACAAGAACGTAGATGCTGGCTCCAATAGCTAGGATTTATAACTTCGTCGTTTTTAATCCAAGTACCAGTAACGTTAGAAATAAAAGGAATTTGGGGTTGGTTAAGTTTGACTTTTTTAACTCGCTCAATGAAGGATGCCAAAATAGGTTCCATCATCTGAGAATGGAAAGCATGAGATGTATGCAAACGGCGACAATTTATACTTTTAGAAGTTAAATAGTTCTGTAGCGCCTCTATAGGTTCAGTTTTCCCAGAAACCACACAAGCAGATGGACTATTAATTGCTGCCAAAGAAAGTTCTGTTCCCAAAAGCGATCGCACATCTGTTTCTGGTAGTGGAACAGCTAACATACTTCCCAAAGGTAGTTGCTGTATCATTTCACCCCTAGCTGCTACCAAAGCTAAAGCATCTTCCAAACAGAACACACCAGCCAAAGTTGCAACTACATACTCACCTATACTATGACCAATCATCGCTGTGGGGTGCACTCCCCACGCAATCCATAATTTAGCGATCGCGTACTCAATAACAAATAATGCAGGTTGAGCGTAGATGCGAAGCAGCTTGTCGTGAGACATCGCCGTCTGTTGTAGTTGTGCTGAGGCTGTTTCTGTTTGTTGTTCATCGGGATAAATTATCTGACGTATATCCAGCCCCAAATGAGGTTTGAGAATATTTGCACATATATCTACTTGCTCACGAAATATTGGCTCAACTTCATATAATTCCCGCGCCATATTTACATATTGCGTTCCCTGTCCCGAAAACATAAAAATAACTGGACGGTTACTAGGTTTTTGATAATCAGTGAAAACTCGTTGCGGATCTAGAGAAGTTAAAGCCTTGAGTGCATCATGAATATCATGACAAACAATTATACGACGATAATCAAAAGCCCGCCGACCAATGCTGAGAGTATAAGCAACATCAGCTAAATCAAGCTCAGGATGCTGTTGTAAATGGCTAATAAAATTAGCAGTTACTTGTTCAATTTCCTTCTCAGTTTTAGCCGATAAACACAACAGAAAATATTCATTTTTGGTTTTTGGTTTTTGATTTTTGATTTGTATTGGTGCTTCTTCTAAAATAACATGAGCATTAGTTCCACCAATACCAAAAGAACTGACTCCAGCGCGCCGGGGTGTGCCGTTAGTTTGCCATTCTGATAGTTTGGTGTTGACGTAGAAGGGACTATTAGCAAAATCTATTTGGGGATTAGGTGCTTTAAAGTGTAAATTTGGAGGTATTTTTTTATGCTTCAAAGCTTGAACAGTCTTAATTAAGCCAGCCACACCAGCAGCCGTATTGAGGTGTCCAACATTGGTCTTTGCAGAAGCGATCGCACAGAAACCTTTTTTTTCAGTGCTAGCACGAAAAGCTTGTGTAAGAGCCGTAATTTCTATTGGATCTCCTAAAGAAGTTCCAGTACCATGAGTTTCGATATAAGAAATAGTTTCGGGTTCCACACCAGCTAAAGCCAGTGCTTCTAAAATAACTGCTGTTTGTCCATCTACGCTGGGGGCTGTATAGCCAACTTTTAAAGAGCCATCATTATTAATTGCTGAACCTTTAATTACTGCATGAATATAATCGCCATCAGCAAGAGCATCTTCCAATCGCTTTAGGACTACTACACCCAAACCGTTGCTAAAAATAGTACCACTAGCGTTAGCATCAAAAGCTCGACAATGACCGTCAGCCGCTAAAATTCCCCCTTCTTCATAATAATAACCAGTTTTTTGTGGCACTGTTATTGAAACACCACCAGCCAGAGCAATATCACTTTCCCCACTCAGCAAACTTTGACAAGCAAAATGAACCGCAACTAATGATGTAGAACAAGCAGTTTGAATATTAACGCTTGGCCCTTTCAGGTTTAATTTGTAAGAAATTTGGGTTGGCAAGTGGTCTTTATCATTACTCACAAAAATTTGAAATAATTCTACTGGTTTTAACAAATCCCAATCAGGATAAAAGTTAGAAAATAGATTATTAAACAAGTAAGAACTTAAAGTTGAACCCGCAAAAAGACCAATTTGACCATCATAAATTGCCGAATTATACCCAGCATTTTCTAATGCTTCCCAAACACATTCTATAAATAGACGATGTTGTGGATCTATAATTTCAGCTTCTTTAGGAGTAAAGCCGAAAAAATTAGCATCAAATAACTCTATATCTTCTAATAAACCGCCTGCTTTCACATAGCTAGGGTCATTTATTACTGTTAGCTTTATCCCTGCCGATATCAGTTCTTCGTCAGTGAAAAAAGAAATTGATTCTACACCATCTCGCAAGTTTTGCCAAAAAATATCAACATTGTTTGCGCCGGGAAAACGACCAGCCATGCCAATAATTGCTATTTCATCCGCCATAATACTTTACCTCCTGCACCATAATGCATAAAATTGCACAGAATAATTGCCTCTCTCTTTCTTGGCGGTTCGTTTATTAAACCTTTAGCCTCTATACCCTTTTTTGATCATCTAACACATAAATTTCTGACGCAATTTGCATTTGATCATTTAATACTGCATCAATATCATCTTCAGTGGTAAGTGGATTTGCTAGCACTGCACGCAAAGCAATAATTGGAATTTCATTACCAAAGCAGGTAATTGTTTTTGTCGTTCTAGAGATGAAAGTACGACCAGCTTGACGCTGCATTTTTTGTAGTTTCTGATTAAATTCACTGATTATCAAATTATCGGCTTCCGTCAACTTTTGTTCGTTAGCAACCTCTCTTAATTCCTCTGGAATGTATCGATATACTATTAAGTTTGTATCAGGTTCAGCTAACAACTGAAACTCTGACATAGCACAAATTCGGGCCGCCATATACTGAGTTTTTCTGATGCCTTCATCAATCAAAAATTCATATCCCTTACTACCAATTAAATTTAACCCAGCGTGTAAGAATAAAGCCATACCTGGGCGAGAACCTTCCAAAGCGCGTTTACCTAAATCGAACGATCCCTTACGCATGGTATAGCTAGCTTGCTTTTCAATTGTTTGTGCTGTCTGCGGTTCGCGCATAAATAGCATCCCAATACCCATTGGTAGATAAAGTTGTTTATGTCCGTCAATAGTTACTGAATCGGCTTGTTCGATACCTGCAAGTTTATAGCGATGTTGTTGAGAAAAAATTAGCGGCCCACCCCAAGCAGCATCTACGTGAAAATGAACATTAGCTGCATGGGCAATTTCTGCAATATTTAAAAGCGGATCTAAGCCGCCAGAATCCGTTGTACCAGCAATACCAATAATCGCAATTATATACAAATTCTGCTCATGACATTCTGCCACAGCCTGACGTAATGCTTGCAAATTAACTCGATTATTACTGTCAACCGGAACTTTAATTAAACCACGATTACCAATCCCTAATAAATCTGCGGCTTTATCAAAAGAAAAATGCATTAACTCAGAGCCAATTATCGCTGCTCCTTTGTAGCCATAGAAATTTAGTGCTGCTGTTAAACCTTCCTTTTCGACACCCAAAAAACCATCATTAGTCCCCAAAACAGCATTTCGAGCGCACCACATTGCAGCAATATTTGCTGTTGTACCACCAGATAATAATATTCCCAGCGTACTTTGACTATTTTGAATATGTTGAGCGTAAAAATGATCAGAAAAATTGTAAATTTGTCGATGTAGCATCGCCAAAGCTTGACGTTCGTAAAAACTGAGAGCCTTAGCCGTCTCGATTTTCACAGCATTTTGGTTCATCGCCGTCATCAGTTTCGCCAGAGGTTGCACAAAACTGGGCAGCGCCGAGGTCATGTGACCAATAAATCTTGGTGAAGCAGTATGAATTGAATGAGCAATGACATGATCAGATAAGTATTCAAGATAGGTTTCAAAACTAGCAGGTTGATTCGGTAGTTTACTATCACAAAACTGCCCTGCTAATGAATCTAAATCAATATTACTACTAACATCACCTGCACTTATAAAAGTATAAGATAACTTATCAACAAAGTCATCTATATTTTCTTCTATCGATGTACTAAATAATTGCATTACCTGTTTTTCAATACCATAATGCAATCTTGGTTCAGTCTCGACAAAATAACTTGTTGTTGATATTTCTTCTTTACTTAATGTCATCTTGAT
Organism: Nostoc sp. CHAB 5834; assembly: GCA_020829485.1. The sequence goes on from JAIVFU010000045.1 coordinate 24,622, forward strand.
ATCATCCAAAATATTGTCCACTCTACTGAAAACACAAACTAATCATCCAACCAAATCATTTGTGAACTCTCTTATCTCTCCTCTCTGCGCCTCTGCGCCTCTGCGTGAGATTTTTGTCTAATTTCTTTTCGACGCTGTATAGATGCCGACCTACTTTCCAATTGATGATTATTTGTTCCTACAGATAATTGTGAACTCGACTCTTGACCAAAAAAATTGGCTAAATAATTAATAGTTGGATATTGAAACATCTCAACTAAAGAAAAATCTCGTTGAAATTTTTGTTGTAGCTTGCTATAAACCTGAATCAAAAGTAACGAATGACCACCAAGCTCGAAGAAGTTATCATGTATACCTACTTCATCAATCCGAAGCACTTCTTGCCAAATACTAGCAATAGTTTGTTCAACCTCAGTTTGAGGAAGTTGTAATTTCTGTTCTAATTCAGGACGCACACTTTCAGGCAAAGGAAGCGCTTGATAATTGACTTTACCATTAGGCAATAGTGGCAAAGCTTCTAACATTACAAAGGCTGATGGCAGCATATATTCAGGTAGCTTCTCTTTTAGCAGACGATGCAACTCGCTAATATTTATTACCTGTTGTGAATCAGAAACAATATATGCTACTAGCTGCTGGACGAGTTCATCTTCTCTAACTACAACAATAGCCTCCCCGACTCTGGGATGTTGGCGTAATACTGCTTCAATTTCTCCCAGTTCTACACGGAAACCGCGCAGCTTAACTTGGTGGTCAATTCTTCCCAAAAACTCTAAATTACCATCACCTTGGTAACGTGCCAAGTCTCCCGTTTTGTAAAGCCTTCTTCCTGCCCTTAATATAAATCGCTCTGCTGTTAATTCTAGTTGATTCAGATAGCCTCTAGCCAATCCTGCACCACTAACATAAAGTTCACCAGCTACGCCTACAGGAACAGGCTGTAAGTTCTTATCTAATAGATTAATTTGTGTATTAGCGATCGCACGACCAATCACCACCCGCTCAGGAAGTTGATCTTTTGGAGTTATACTGTAACAAGTAACATCAGCAGATACTTCCGAAGAACCGTAAAGATTCAACAAAATGCTATCAGGTAGCGTCTGCCTAAACTTGTGTAACAAGTCAATTGAAAGCGCTTCACCACTAGTTACCCAAAACTTCAATTTTGGTAGTTGGTTTTGCAACTCACTATCGGTGTCTAACAACACACGCAGTAATGAAGGAACAAGTACCAGCCGTGTAACGTTATGGTTAGCAAGAGTTTCCACAAACTGGGGTGGATTTTTGACAATGCGATCGCCTACAATCACAGTCTTCACCCCTTGCAATAAAGAGCCAAAAATCTCCCAAACTGAATCTACAAAGTTTAAAGATGTTTTCTGACAACAAACTTCTCCCTCTGTAAACGGATAAGTCTCCCACATCCAATGAAAACGATTGACAGCGCCTCGATGCAGCCCCAAAACTCCTTTAGGTTTGCCAGTGGAACCCGAAGTGTAGATAACGTAAGCGAGATTGTCACCTGTAGTATAACTAACAGGATTCTCTGGACTTTCTTGGGCAATCTTATTCCAATCTATGTCTATGCAGACAACTGTCATTTTGTCAAAGTTATTAACAAATGACGAATGACTAATAACGAATGATACTCGCGCATCCGACAACATAAAAGCTAATCGCTGCTGCGGATATGCTGGATCTAGCGGCAAATATGCACCACCAGCCTTGAGAATTCCTAACAGCCCGACTATCATATCCAAGGAAGGCTCTACACATATTCCTACCAGCACCTCTGAACTTACACCCAGCTTTTGCAAATAATGCGCCAGTTCATTTGCACGCTGATTTAATTCTCTGTAAGTCAATTCCTCTTCTTTACAAATCACCGCCACAGCATCGGGTTTACGTTCTACTTGCGCTTCAAATAGCTGATGAATGCACTTCTCAAGTGGGTACTCTATCTGGGTATCATTCCATTTTGCTAACTGCGTCTTCTCAGTTTCATTTAACAGTGGTAACTCCCAAAGCTGCTGCTGAAAATCTGTGACAATTCCCGCTAGCAATGTCTGCAAATGCTCTGCCATTCGGTGTATAGTTTCTGGCTCAAACAAATCAGTACTATACTCAAAAGTTCCGATTAATCCTGAAGTTGTTTCTTCCACAAACAGAGTCAAATCAAACTTTGCTGTAGCGCTATCGCTTTCTAATAAACTCAAGTTTAAACCCGACAACTCTATCTCTGACATTGGTGCATTTTGTAACACAAACATTATTTGAAAGAGTGGTGTGTAACTCAAAGAACGATGTGGTTGCAATTCTTCCACCAGCACATCGAAGGGTAAATCCTGATGAGAATATGCTCCTAAAGCAACCTCACGTACTCGGCTCAATAACTCCTCAAAAGTAAGATTCCCTTCTAACTTGGTTCGTAACACTAAAGTATTGACAAAAAAGCCAATTAACCTTTCTATTTCAGCATGGTTGCGGTTGGCTATGGGAGAACCTACGACAATATCCTCACTACCTGTGTAGCGATACAGCAAAGTTTTGAAAGCTGCTAGCAGCGTCATAAACAAGGTACATCCTTGTTCCTGGCTTAAGATTTTGAGTGCAGCAGATTCTTCTGGAGAAATTTCAAAAGTATAGTTAGCACCTCTGAAAGATTGAACAGCAGGGCGTGGATGGTCAGTGGGTAAATTTAGCAGTGCTGGTGCGCCATCTAAATGCTGTCGCCAGTAAGCAAGTTGAGAATCTAATACTTTTCCTACTAACCAATTTCGTTGCCATGCTGCAAAGTCTACATACTGAATTGGCACTTCTGGTAAATTAGGGAGTTGTGCTATGCAGAACGATTGATAAAGTGTAGAAAGTTCTTTCACAAATACACCTATAGACCAACCATCAGACGCAATATGATGTAAGGTTAATAGCGCTATATGTTCTTGTTCACCAAGACGCAATAACTTTGCTCGTATCATTAAGTCAGTCTGAAGGTTAAAGGGCTGTTGTGCCTCTATTTGTGCCAGTTGTTCTACTTGAATTTCTTGTAAATTAGGTAGTAACTCACTCAAATCAACTACTGGCAGCAAAAGTGTTGCTTCTGATGAGATGATTTGTATGGGTCGTCCTACAAGTGTTTTGAAGTTGGTTCGTAAGACTTCATGACGGCGGACAATTTCGTTAAGGCTCTCTTGTAACGCCTGTTGGTTAAGCTGTCCTTGTAAGCAAAAAGCAGCTGATATATTATTGAAGGGGCTATCTGGCTGTAGTTGAGTTAAAAACCATAAACGTTGTTGAGCAAAGGATAAGATTAATTCTTCGTCCCTAAAAATGCGCTCAATTGGGGGAATTTCTAAACCTATCCCCGCTTTGATATTTTTCTCAATTAATGTTGCTAAACTGGCTACTGTTGGCTGCTCAAACAAGCGACGTAAAGGCAATTCTACCTCAAAAATCTGCCGCACTTTGGAAATGACGCGAGTAGCTAGCAGGGAGTGTCCCCCCAATTCAAAGAAGTTGTCGTGAATACTTACTTTTTCCAGACCAAGAACTTCCGCCCAAATTCCCACTAACATCTCTTGAATGGGCGTAGCTGGAGCCACAAAAGTGCTTTCGTTTTGCAATTGTGTAAAATCAGGTGCAGGTAATGCACGTCTGTCTACCTTACCACTGGGAGCTAATGGTAAACTTTCTAGTACCACAAAAGCTGATGGTATCATCTGCTGCGGTAATCGTGCTTTAAGAAGATTTCTTAGCTCTGATATTAGGTCTTCTTGCAAATCCTGACTATCAAATTGCGGAACTACATAAGCGACTAAACGTTTATCACCAGTGTCTTCCCTAACTATAACTACAGTCTCCCGCACAGCCAAATGCTGACGTATTAGTGCTTCAATTTCTTCGAGTTCAATGCGAAAACCGCGAATCTTGACTTGATTATCTATGCGTCCGAGAAACTCAATATTACCATTGGGTAGCCACCTACCTAAATCTCCGGTTTTGTAGATTAAATCTCTATTACCAGAGGGTAATTTTTTTATAGTATTAGGAACAAAGCTTAATTTAGTTTTCTCTTCATTCTTCCAATAGCCATCTCCTACGCCAATTCCTGCTACACAAATCTCTCCCGGAAATCCTATTGGCACTAATTGCATTTCTCGGTCAAGAATATAGATATTTAAGTTAGCTAAAGGCTGACCAATAGAAACAGTTCGTTGATTTTCTGGCAAAGGTTTGTCAATGATAAATTGTGTGATATCATCCGCAGCTTCAGTTGGGCCATAAGCATCAGCTATTCTAATTGCAGGATACAGACTCAACCACTGATTTACCCTTTGGACTGAAACTGGTTCACCAACTACCATCATCCATTTTAAGTCTGGTAAAAGTCTTTTCTCAGGCGGTAGTTGAGAAATATAGTCTATTAATCCTCCGAATACTGCTGGAACTAATTCAACAACAGTGATTCTTTTTTCTTTTAAAATTTTGAATAATTTGTCAGGAATAAATCCCGATTCAGTATCTACTATAACTGTCTTACCACCGATGAGAAGCGGCGCTAAAAATTGCCAGACAGAAATATCAGTAGAAGCAGGAGCGCTTTGGAGAAAACAAAAATCTGCTGTCAACTCTAATTCATCAAACTGAGCATAAATATGATTAATCGCACCATCATGCCTGACTATTGCACCTTTAGGCAATCCAGTTGAACCAGATGTATACAGCATATAAGCTGGATCTGTTACTGCATTTCTAGCTGCTAAATTATCATTTGGCAGATGATAAAAATCTAATTTATTATAAATATTAATATTGTGTATATAAGGATTATTGGTACTGTCTAAACAAATTAAGTGCTTCAAATACAGATAACTTTCTCTAAGGTCTGTAAAGATATCTAAACAAGATGAATCTGTTAAAATTATTCTGACTTCACTGTTAGACACCATGTACTTAATTCTATCTGATGGATACTGAATATCAATCGGTACATAAGCTCCGCCAGCCTTATAAATAGCAAGTATACCTATCAAAAAACTGATGTCTCTTTCTTTAAGAACTCCAACAATTTCCCCCTTTTTAATTCCTAACTTCTGTAAAAATATACCAAGTTGATTGGCTTTTTCATTTAACTCTTGATATGTTAACTGAGTATTTTCACAATCAGCTGCAATTCTTTCAGGTGTCTCTTCTACTTGCTTTTCAAATAACTGCTCAATTGTCTGAGTGATAGGGTATTGTTTTGTCTTACTGTTAAATTGCTCTAACAACTGGTGCTTGTCGTCTGATTTTAAGAAAGAGACATCTGTAATCTTAGTTTTAAAATCGTTAACAATACATTCAAGGACGTTGAGATAGTATTTAATAATATATCTAATAACATTTTGTTGAAAAAGACTCTTATTGTAATCTATTCTACCAATTATCAGATTATCAGCAGCTTTAAATGTAAACGTCAAATCATTGCTAATATTTGCTAAATCATTCTGATTGTGGATATTTTCTAATAAAATAGCAATGTCAAAAAATGGACAGCGATTCTGATGGTTGGGTAAATTTAATAGCTGAACTAATTCATCAACAGCATAATTTTGATGACTATATGCGCCTATTGTTGTTTCTTTGACTTGAAGAAGCAAATCTTTAAATGTCAGATTTTTATCGACACTAATATGCAAGGGGATGATTTTATTTGAATTATTATTAAGCCATTCTAATTGATAAACTGGAGAACCAATAATAATATCCTTGCTGTCAGTATATTTATTCATTAATATACTTAATGCAGAGAGCAATACTAAATATATTGATAAATCAGAATTATGACTCAGCTTGATAATAGCTGCTGATAAATCTTGTGATAATTGAAAGCTAATAGATTTATTTTTACCACTATAAACTACAGGTCTAATATAATCTGTAATCAAATTTGTTTCTGGTAATTCACCTGATAACTGATTTAACCAATAAATTTTCTGAGAAAATAAATCTTCATCCGTCAATGTATTTATACTTTGAATTGCAATCATCATCTATAACCTTATAACTAAATGCTTTACTGATTGTCTTAAGTACAACTTTGCAGAGAGTCACATATTTTTCTCAGCTCTGCGCTTTCCTCTGCGTTTAAAAGATTATTGAGTATTTTATGAAAAACATTCATCAAAAGCTTCTTTGATAATAAAACATCCCTTTTCTAAAGTAGATATTTCAATTGTTAAAGCCGGCAATATTTTGATGACACTATTATTTCTGCCAGTTTTTTCAACTATTAATCCTAGTTCAAAACAACGGGAAGTGATTTTTTTTGCTAAATTAGCATTGCCAATATCAATACCCCAAATCAAACCTATTCCACGTATCTTTATTGTCTCACTAATTGAGGCTATTTTGTCAACTAAAAAATTCTGTAAAAAAGATTCTTTAATTTTGACTTCCTGTTCCAGATTAGTAATTTCTCTATATTCTAGAGCAGCTGTTCCACCAACAAAAGCCAGTTGATTTCCTCTAAAAGTTCCATTGTGTTCTCCAGGTTCCCAAATATCTAACTCTGGCTTAAACAACAGTAGTGACATGGGAAAACCATAACCACCAATAGATTTTGAAAGCACTACCATATCAGGAACAATATTCGCTCTTTCAAAGGAAAAGAAAGGGCCTGTTCGACCACAGCCAACTTGAATATCGTCGCAAATTAATAGAATATCATGCTTGTTACATAACTTTCTTAGCTTTTGCATCCACTCAATTGGTGCTACAATCACTCCTCCTTCTGCTTGCACAGTTTCAAATATTATTGCTGCTGGCTTTTCGATTCCTGAATTAACATCATTTAGTACTGATTCTATAAACTCTATGGTGTCAAAGCTTTCCATAAATCCATAGGGATAAGGCATAAATGTGACATTATTTGATGTGCCATAAGCCCCCTCTTTAATATCACGATTACCACTAATGGATAAGCTACCTAGTGTCATCCCATGATAGGCTCCCATGAATGAAAATATGCCTGGCCTTTTTTTTACTTTTCTTGCTAGTTTTAATGCAGCTTCAACAGCATTTGTTCCTGTAGGCCCACAAAACTGAACTCGGTAATCTAAGTTTTTAGGATATAAAACTGTTTCTGAAAACTTGCATAGAAATTCTTCTTTTGCAGATGTATGCAAATCTAAACCATGTGCGATCGCATCTGCTTCCAAATATGATATCACCTTTTGTTTAATATAATCGTTGTTATGTCCATAATTTAAAGCACCTGCACCTGCTAAAAAATCAATATATGCCTCTTCTGATTCGGAATAGATAAAAGAACCTTTAGCTCTATGAAAGAGGGCTGGAAAACTTCGGCAATAACTTCTAACATTAGATTCTCGTTGCTCAAAGATGTTCATTGAATTTTACCTTGTTATTTTTAAACGCAAAGGGGCGCAGAGTTAAGCGCAAAGGAACGCAGAGGTTTTTTCAGATTAAGAGACATAATTTAAATAAGATTTATAAAAACGAAAAAGTACTTGAGGCGGAACTTTAAATATTAAACCTAGTGTTAATAATAAGTTGTAATAAACGTTTTTTACTGGCATACCCTTGAAACTAGCTGATAGACTATTAAATGAACTTTTTGATGTATGCCAATCAATATTAAAAGAAATTGACATATCTAGACTTATCACATGATGTAACGTACCAGGAGGCATATATAAAATATCTCCGGGATGCACAATTACTTTAATTGGTCTGGCATTTTTATATAGAGGGTATTGTTCTAAATCTGGATGTTCGGGGTCAATTTTAAACCATCGCCAATTATGTCGATAACAATATTTAGAGTCTTCACTCAAAAGTAAAGTAAATTGTTTGCGTCCAACAATTTGAAAAAACAGATTATTAGTGAGGAGACAATCAAAATGTAAAGGTGTAAGGCTATTAGATGAGCCGATAAAGAATTGGCAATAACGCCACCACTTATAAGCATACCATTTTGGTAGATAATCTAAAGCAAACGGCTGAACATCTTTTATTAGTGAAGGAATCAAACTAAACAAGGGAATATCGTGACAATATGGCGGTTGAATTTGGTTTTTTGTCTGCTCGTATTCCTCTACAATTTCTGCATATTTTTCGATAGTAAAACTTTCTATTTCAATTTTCCCGTTGTGAAATTTTTTAGCACATATATTCATTTCCGGTGCAATTGATCGAAAATATGGTAAAGACCATTTGCTAAAAGCATCCCATTTAGGAATCACACCCGAAATAATCACTGGCTTAGATTTATTTACATAATTCACTAAAAAATCTTCACCAGATATTTGATAATGTCGTTCAATTTCTGAAGAAATAGTAACCATAATCTTCTCTCTGCGCCTCTGCGTGATAAAAATATTCTTATATCCAAAACCTATGACTGAATTACACAAAACTAAATGTCGCTTTTTCATCTAACATTAAGCTGATATTTCGTGCTTGCTCTGTTAGTAAAGATAAATCCTTAAGGCGCACTTCGGGATTTATGGCCATACTTTGAAGTAATATCTCAAAATGCTTAAGTATGCCAGAAATTGTTGCGCTATCAAAGCTGCGAAAATCGTAACTGATTCCGATCCGTAACTCTGAACCGGGATAACCAACCAAATTTAATGGATAGTTTGTTTTATAGAGATTCAAGGTAAGTTCCATACCCTGATCCTGCTCCTGTGATCGCAACAGCATCTCATCTACTGGTTGATTTTCAAACACAAATATACTATCGAATAGCGGCGCACCCGGCGGTAATTCACTCCAGCGTTGAATATCTACTAGCGAGGTGTATTCATACTGCCGAATTTCTACTAATTGTTCCTGAAATTGCTGGAGCCAAGGTAATAGATATTGCTCACCATCTACCTTGACTCTAACTGGTAAGGTGTTGATCAACATACCCACCATCGACTCTGAACCCTTTAAATCTACTGGACGACCAGAAACAGTACATCCATACACCACCTCATTTGTACAACTGTAGCGACTTAGGAGCAAAACCCAAGCTCCCTGAACGAATGCGTTGATGGTGATGTGGTGTTGTCTTGCTATAGACTGTAACTTGGCTGTGGTTGCTTTTGATAGCTTGATTTGTGGTTCATCATATCTTTCTTCAGGATTATACAAATTATCAACATAGAGATTTCTTAAAGAAGTAGGTGCTTTTAATCCTTTTAGCGATCGCCTCCAAAAATCTTCAGCTTTGGATGAATCTTGTTGTCGTAACCAAGTAATGTAGTCTCGAAATGTACTACCTTGGACAACAGGCATATCTTCACCTTGACAAAATGCGGTGTATAGTTCGATCACATCTTTGATTACCAATGGCGATGACCACCCATCGACAGTAATCATGTGTGAACTCCATAGGAATTGGTAAGAGTGATCGTCAAAACGAATCAAAGTCACTCGCATCAAAGGAGCTTGCGATAAATCAAAGCCTTGGGCGCGATCGCTCACTAAAAAAGCATCGAAACGCTTTTGCTGTTCTGTTGGCTCTAGTCCTCGCCAATCATATTGCTCTATCGGTAATTTGACATGGCGATAGACAACTTGTAGAGGCTTGTCAATATCTTCCCAATAAAAGCCAGTACGCAACATGGTGTGACTAGCCACTACTTCTTGCCAAGCACGCTCAAAAGCGACAAAATTGAAATCACCATGAACATTCAAAGTAAAACCCAACTGCGAAAAATAGAGTGTCAATTCAGAACCATACACACAATGGAAAAGAATGCCGTGCTGTAATGGTGAAACTTCGTAGATATCTTCGATGTTTTCGGGATTCATGGAATTATTTGCTTCGTCGGTTGAGTTTTGTCAAAAATTTGTCAAGGTCTTTTTGATTTAAGACCAGTTCAGGAAAATCAGAAGGTGTATAACTTTTAACTTGGGAAGATTGACAATGGTTGATCAGTACTTGTAATGCTTTGATCAACTCTTGAGCTAATCTTTCAATAGTGGACTGTCGATGGATGTTTTCGCTGTAAGTTAAATCAAATCGCAGTTGACCGCCAACCACCAAACCGTTGATTTCTATAAGTTCGCTCCTGGTGTTGCGGGGGCTGCTCATTAAGCCACTAGAGTTTTGCAGAAATTTGAATAGTGATGAGGTGGAAAATGTTTGATCAAATTGACCTGAATAATTGAAGATAACTTCGGGTTGTGCAACTTCAACAATATTATTACGAAGATAACGCCAAATACTATAACCAATTCCACGATTGGGGATACTACGTAGTTGCTCTTTAATTGTTTTCAATGCTTCCCCTGGATGAGAAGATTTTCCTAGATCCAAAAGTAGGGGACAGATAGATGTAAACCAGCCAACCGTGCGGGACAAGTCCAAATCATCAAAAATTTCTTCCCTTCCGTGACTTTCCAACCCTACAAGTAAAAAGTTAGCCCCCGTCCATTGGGAAAAAGCCTCTACCAATGCTGTTAACAAAACATCATTTATTTGCGTATTGTAGGCTTGCGGCACTTCCTGTAATAAGGCTTGTGTCTGTTCTACACCCAGAGAAATTGTAACGTTGCGCTCGGAAGCTACAGTGTTCTCACCATCAATAAAATCCACTGGTAGAGGGGTTATCTCCTTTTGAAACTGGGTAAGCCAGTAGTTCCATTCTTTTTGGAGGATAACAGATTGTGCATACTCATGCAGATGTTGCGACCAGGATTTAAAAGAAGTTGTTTTGGCTGGTAACTGTACCTTTTTCCCTTGTTTTAGCTGTTGATAGGCTGTCTGCAAATCTTCTAATAAAATTCGCCACGAGATCATATCTACTGTTAAATGGTGGATGATTAATAGCAAGTGGCGCGGCTGATTAACCCCAAAATCGTAAACAGCAAATCGCATTAGTGGCCCGACTGACAGGTTAAGACTGGTTTGTAATTTTGCGGACGTAGTTTGAAAAGCTTGTTCTTGTTCTATCTTTGCTAGGGCTGAAAAGTCGAAACGTGTCAACTGCACTGGTGTATCATCAGCAACGATAAACTGCTCCCAACCAGACTGTTGTTGCTCAAACCGCAGTCGTAAAGTATCGTGGTGTAATACTAACTGCTGTAATGCCTGCTCTAATAAATCTAAATCTAGAACTTGTGACACTTCTAGGGTAAATGTCTGGTTCCAGTGATGGGGATCTAGAAAATTTTGCTCAAAAAACCAATGTTGAATAGGTGTCAGGGATACTAAACCTGTAACTATTCCTTGTTCAGTCTGAATTGCCTGTTTCAAGACTGCTACAGATGCTAACTCAATAATAGTTTGATGCTGAAATAATTGTTTAGTTGTTAGCTTGATACCAGCTTGGTTAGCCTTAGCGACGATCTGAATCGCAATAATTGAATCCCCGCCTAACTCAAAAAAGTTGTCTCGAATACCGATAGGGTTGACACCCAAAATCTCTGACCAAATTTGTGCAAATTGCAATTCCAAGGCGTTGCGGGGTGGTACAAAGCTAGTTTCTGGAGTCAAGCTGGATGTATCTGGGACGGGTAAAGCGCGGCGATCAATTTTGCCATTAGGAGTTAGAGGTAATACTTCGAGGTTTACAAAGACTCCTGGAATCATAAAATCGGGTAGTTTCTCCTTTAAAAAGCGGCGGAGTTCATTGGCACTAACTTGTTCATTTTTGGCAACAATATAAGCCACTAGCCGCTTATTACCTGGTTGGTCTTCGTGGACTATAACTGCTGTCTCCCGAACTTGGGGATGTTGATTTAGTATTGCCTCAATTTCTCCGATTTCAATGCGGAAACCGCGAATTTTTACTTGATGGTCAATCCTACCCAAAAACTCTATGTTGCCATCTGGTAAATAGCGGACTAAATCCCCAGTTTTGTACAAACGACTTGCTTTTGACTTGTCAAAAGGGTTGGGAATAAATTTTTCTTCAGTTAAATCCGAGCGATTAAAATAACCTTTGGCTAAATTCGCGCCACCTATATATAATTCACCAGTTACACCAATTGGAACTACTTGAAGGTTTTGATTTAGTACGTAAGTTTGCACATTAGCGATCGCTTTTCCAATTGGTATGGATTGAGATACTGAATTTGGTAGTTTATAAATAGTTGATACTATAGTTGCTTCTGTCGGCCCATAGCTATTTACTAGCTGTATGCGATCGCCTACCCTCTGTTGCCAGATTGATACTTTTTCTGCGCGTGCTTGCTCTCCACCAATAATTACCAATCGTAGAGACTCAGGAACAGCCAAATTGGTATTTTCTAATTCAGCCATCCACTGATGCCAGTATGCTGTTGGTAAATCTAATACTGTAAGTGAGCAATCTCGGCACTTTTGCAAAAATTCAGGTACGGAAGCCAACATCTCCGTAGTACGTAGTATTAAAGTTGCACCATTAGTTATGCAGGGATAGATTTCTTCTGCTGCTGCATCAAAACTAACAGAGGCAAATTGAAGAATGCGATCTTTTGTGGTAATTTCATATTCAACCTTGATTGTCTCTGTAAAACTTACTAGAGATTGGTGTTGAATCATTACACCTTTAGGCTGACCAGTAGAACCTGATGTGTAAATTAGATATGCTAAATTTTTATGAGTATTAATATTTACTAAATTTTTCTGGCTGTGTTGCGAAATCTCTTCCCAGTTTTTATCTAAGCACACCAAATATGCATTCGATGTTGGCAGATTTTCCAGTAACTTTTGTTGAGTTAATAATACTGACACCTGGGAATCAGACAGCATGAAGCTTAATCGCTCTTCGGGGTAAGCTGGGTCTAATGGCACATAAGCTCCGCCAGCTTTGAGAATTCCCAATAGTCCCACAATCATCTCTAGGGAACGCTCGACACAAATCCCTACGAGTACTTCTTTTCCTACACCTAATGTTTGTAAATAATGCGCCAGTTGATTGGCTTGAGCGTTTAATTCCTGGTAGGTTAACTGCTTGTCTTCAAAGATTACTGCCACTGCTTCAGGTGTGCGTTCTACCTGAGCCTCAAACAATTGATGAATACATTGTTGGGGATACTCAATTTGAGTGTTATTCCACTCTTCTAGCAACTGATGCCGTTCAGTTTCAGTTAATAAGGGTAATTCTAAGATAGGCTGCTGTGGATTGTTTGCGATCGCCCAAAGCAAAGTTTGAAAATTTCCAGCCATGCGGGTAATAGTATCAGCATCAAATAAGTCTGTGTTGTACTCAAATTTTGCTAACAGCCCTTGCTCAGTTTCTCGCATTGACAGAGACAAATCAAAATTAGCTGTCGCCATCGGCATCTCTAAGTAACTGAGGATAAGTCCGGGAAGTTGCATCTTTTGTTTTGGTGCATTCTCCAACACAAACATCACCTGAAACAGTGGTGTATAAGATAAGTCTCGCTTTGGCTGTAATTTCGCTACCAACTGATCGAAGGGTAAGTCTTGGTGGGTGTATGCTTCCCAAGCTAAGTCTCGCACTCGCTGCAACAACTCTCGAAAAGATGGATTCCCAGTTAAATCAGTGCGTATAACAACAGTGTTAAGAAAATAACCAATTAATGATTCTAAATCACGGCTGTGGCGGTTAGCAATGGTTGTACCGACACAAATATCTTCTTGGTTGGTGTAGCGGAAAAGGAGTGTATTAAATGCTGCTAAAAGGGTCATAAACAAAGTAACCCCTGACTGTTGACTCAGTTGTTTGAGCTTTACAGTTAAGTCTGCATCTAATTCTAGGGTGATGGTGGCTCCCTGGAAAGTTTGCACGGCTGGTCGCGGGCGATGCCTACGGCGAGCTTCGCTAACAGTAGATAATTGTAAAATGGGGAGCGTACCACCTAGTTTTTGCTCCCAGTAGCTCAATTGTGCTTGTAATGACTCATGCAACCTTTGATGCTGCCAGTAAGCAAAATCGGCATATTGGATGGGTAACTCTGGTAGAGGTGAAGGTTTACCACTAGAGAAAGCTTGGTATATTGCTGCAAGTTCCTCAATAATAATTGTGCCTGACCAACCATCTGCGATCGCATGATGTATGGAAAATAGCAATACATTATCTGTTGCGGTTAGGTGAAACAGTTTGACTCGCAGCAATGGACTTTGTGCCAAATTAAAGGGCTGTTGGGATTGAGCTAAAGCTAATTGTTGAAGTTCTTGCCATTGGTTGCTTTTAGGCGATCGTTGCAAATCTACTATTGTCAGTGTCAAATTGGCATCGGGGGCTATAGCTTGAAAGGCTTGCCCATCTATAGTTTTAAATGTGGTGCGGAGAATTTCGTGCCGTCGGACTATTTCTGTTAGTGCTTGTTCTAAAACGGCTAGATTGATTGAGCCTTGTAAGTGTACGGCAAATAATTGGTGATAATTTGCCGTATTATTGTCTTCTAATTGATCGATAAACCACAGTCCTTGTTGACCAAAAGATAAGGGTAAATTTTTATCTCGTGGAATCGGTTTAATTGGTTCTAGAGTTGAGTTATTTGCAAAATTAATTTGTTTGAAAAATTGAATTATTTCTGGTTTGCGTTGAGTTATTTCTGTTTGTAAGTCTGGTGTGAGTGTTTCTTTGGGGGCATTACAGCGCAGACGTTCTCCGTCTAACCACAGCCTGATATCTAAATCACTAAGTTGGGATAAAAATTCTGGAAGTGATTTCATATAGCAATCAGATTTGAGTTGTGAAAATTAGCTTTTTTTAACTAACCGCAGAGGAAGGAATTTGAGAGAAATTTGGAAATGGTTGATGATTGCTATAAATCAATTTCTAATCGATTTGTTAATCCTTGATTGATGGGATTTTGGAGTTTTTGAGTTGTGCGATGAATTTCTGCAATTGATTGAGCTAGGTTAGCTAGTGTTGGTACTTCTAACAAATTTTTGATAGGGAAATTTATCTGGAGTTGTTCACGCATTCGAGAGACAACTTGAGTCGCTTGTAGAGAATCTCCGCCTAGTTCAAAGAAGTTGTCGTTAATACCTACTTTCTCGATTCGCAATACTTCTTGCCAAATACTGGCAATGATTTGCTCGGTTTCAGTTTGAGGACTTACATAAGTGCTTTTAAATTGCGTAGACGCATAATGTTGGGGTAAAGCTTGGCGATTTACTTTACCATTTGCTGTTAGTGGTAGGGCATCTAGAAGGATAAATTCACTGGGAATCATGTACTCAGGCAATTTTTGCTGTAAAAACTTTTTGATTTCCTGTTTTTTAAACTTCTGGATGGATGAAGAACCCCGCGCCATGAGAGTATAAACTTCTAAGAAGTCAGCAATGGAACCTGGTTGATTAAAAACTCTGAATTCTGTAAATCCTTCTGTTAATAATACTTGTTGCCATTGTTGTGGTGACAGAAGAGGATTATCCCGTAGTGAAAAATCTTCAAAGCGATCAAAACCCTGCTGCAATCCCATAAATAGCTGCCAAAATGGATTCAGTTTGCTTGGTTCTACCATCAACAGCAAACCATCAGGGGCTAGCAATGAGCGAATATGCTCTAGAGATTCTTTGATGCTACGAGTGGCGTGTACAACTCCTCCTGCTATAACTACATCAAAACTGTGGAGTTCATAACCTTGAACTTGGGGCGGCTTTTCTAAGTCAAATAAACCAGTTTCGAGGAAGGTATAATTCCCAAATTGTTGCTGTCCTAAGTCTAAGAAATACTGGGAAATGTCGGTGTAAATATAGGTGGTGCGATCGCATGGTAGAATTGGCAGTATTTCTCTAGTAACAGCACCAGTTCCCGCCCCAATTTCTAAAATTCGTAGGTGCGTTTTTGGCTTGCAGGATTGGGTAATGGTGTGCAATATTTCCCTGATAATCAAACTACCAACATAAAACTCTTTGCGATATAGTGCGGGAATTTCTTCTGTGGCAATAATCTGGGCTGAGTGAATATTTTCTGTCAGCAGTGCAGCGAGGTTTTTTGCTAAGTTTACTAACAGCACTACTGTATTCTGGGGATAACCTAAGATTGGTGCTGCTTCTGATAAAGTTGTGCTGACTAATTTGGGAGGAATACTATTAGGTAAAAGTTGCATATTCACAAACTTTTCACCACGCCTTTGCAACCAACCAATTTCTACTAAGAAGCCTAAGGCACGACTTAGAAAGTGGCGATAGCGGGATTTAATCTGGCATTGCTGCATCAGTTCATCAAGGGAGTATTCCTCATTTAGTTGCGTATAAACTCCAAACTGATGGAAGGCAACGCTCACAGCATAGGGGTAAAGTGGATCGAGATTTTGTTGCCAGAAAGTAATAAAATCTTCCACGCTGACAGCATCTAAATTTTGTTCAGCTTGTTTCGCCCCTGCATCAACTAAATTTTGCCATAGTTGTTGTGTGTTGTTGGCATTATCTGCAATTTCTGTGTCGAAAAGTGTGTCTTTTTCCTGTTGATCTGGGACTATACAAGCAATAATTTGTTGTTGAGATTGTTCTGTAGCTGAAACTGTAACAGCTAAAGCCTCTTTTACCCCTGGATGTTGTTTTAAAGTCGCTTCGATCTCACCCAATTCAATGCGATGTCCCCTAATTTTAACTTGGAAATCTACTCGTCCCAAAAACTCAATGTTGCCATTTGGTAAATAACGACCAAGGTCGCCTGTGCGGTAGATGCGTTCGCCTGTGCGAGGATGAGTAGTAAAATTGGCAGATGTTTTTTCTGCATCGCGCCAGTAAGCTTTGGCTAATCCTATGCCAGCACAGCAGAGTTCCCCTGGAACCCAACTAGGACAATCTTCTAATGCTTGGTTTAAAACGTAGTATTTAGTATTGGCAATCGGCTGACCATAGGGAATACTCTTCCAATCTGGGTTAACTGCTTCCACTTGATACCAAATATTCCAAAGAGTCGTTTCTGTGGGGCCGCCAACACTAACTACTCGGAGGTTTTGTCTCAAAGTTTGCAGTCGTTTTGGTAAATTAATCGAGATCCAATCTCCTCCCAAAAATGCCCAACGTAAAGATTCAGGTAGTAACTCAGAGCGATCGCCAACATATTCTAATAACATCTCCATCATCGCTGGTACTGAGTTCCAAATGGTGATGTTTTCTCGCCGCATTAGCTCAATCCAATGATCTGGATTTTTTCTGGCGGCTGCATCAGGAATAACAATTGTTCCTCCCACCGCTAGAATGCCAAAAATGTCATACACAGACATATCGTGATTAAGTGCAGTGAGAGCTAATACGCGATCGCTTGCTTTAATATTAAAAGATTGATTAGTTTGAGCGATCGCATTCACAACACCCCGATGAGCAATCATCACGCCCTTGGGTAAGCCTGTGGAGCCAGAGGTGTAGATCAAATATGCTAAGTCATCAGGATTCTGTAGCGGTTGTAGCGGCTCTTGACTTTCTCCCGTTAAGTCTGCACTATCTACACACAATCGATGAATTCCCTCTGGCCATAATAGTTGCTGATTTAGCCAAGATTGGGTAAGAACAATTTCCGTCTGACTATTTTCTAATAGGTAGAAAAAACGCTCTGGCGGCAATTCGGGATCTATGGGAACATAAGCTGCACCGGAAGCTAAAATACCAATGACAGCCACAATTTGCTCCCATCCTTTCTCCATTACCACAGCTATCAATTGGTTATGAGTAGCCCCTAATTGCCGCAGTCGATGGCCTAGTTGGTTAGAAAGTGCGTATAACTCTTGATAAGTTAGCTGGCGCTGGGAGGAAATGACGGCTAATTCTGTTCCTTGCTGCTGTGCTTGCTTGGCAAACAACGTATGTAGCATTTCATCGGGAATTGGTGCGGTAGTTCCATTGATAACTTCCCGTTGTGCTAATTGGGCGGGAGGAATCAGTTGTCTATTCGTCTCAATCCAAGCTGATTCAGAACTAGCTAGTTGTTTGAGGAAACGCCAATAAGCCGCAAACATATCGCTAATCAAACCTTCGGGAAATAGTTCTTCCACCACATCCCAGTTGCAGGTTAAAGTTTCCTTTTCTTCCCAAACTTGAATATCCATCCAAGCTTGAGATGCTTGACTAATACCATAAACCAACTCGCCAAAATGACTGAAGGTTAAGGTTTCTTGCCCAAGAGAACCAAAGCCAAGGGTGCTAGTAAAGACAACTGGCATGGCGCTGGGGGCTGTTCCCTGTCTCCGTGCGAGTTCCCGTGTGACGCGCACACCGCTAATGTAACGATGTTCTAAATCTTGGAATAGTTGTTGTTGCAGACGGCGCGATCGCTGTATAAATGATTCGGGATTAGAGTTGTCTACGGCTAATAAGATCACTGAGGTGAAGTCACCTAAAATATCGTTAACTTGGGGGTGCAAGGGTAGACGATTAAATAAGGCAAGATTCAGCGTAAATCGGGGATTTTTACCCCACACAGTCAAGATTTCGGCAAAAGCAGCCAGTAAGACACCAGAGGGTGTTAAACCAGCACTAGCAGCACGCTGCTTCAACTGCTGCCATTCAGTTGCTTCTAATCGCCCTTCATAACGCTTATTTTGGTGTTGTTTGATTTCTTTAGGATTTTTGGCAAGAGGTAAATCTGGGGCTGGAGGTAAGTTATCTAAACGATTGAACCAATATTCTTGCGATCGCTTGTACAAATCTGTTGTTTGCAGACTTTGCTCTGCTAAGACATAATCCCGAAAGGAAATATCTAAGGGTGGTAAAACTAAATCAGGCTGCTGGTAAAGTTGAAACCACTCATCAAATAGCCGAAACAGACTCCAAGCGTCAAATATTTGCAAATCATAGCTTACGTGTAACCTAAAACACTCTTCTAGGCGTGTGACTCTAAACTCAAATAAAGGCCAGCGATCGCTTGGTAGCACTTGATGAGACATTCGCTGACGAACCGCTTCCATTTCCGCAGTAGCAATGTCTTCTACTTTTCCCCTTAAATCTAAAATTTCAATAGTATATAAAGGTACTTCTTCGAGAACTTGTTGTTGTCCGTTTGGTAAAACTATAGCCCTGAGCATATCGTGACGCTCAATGAGTTTTTGCAGCGCCAAATTCAATTTTTCTAAGTTTAAATATTTACACTCAATCTCATAATAACCGTGGTTGGCGACATTCCCAAGTTCTAGTATTCCACTGCGTCCTACCCAAAAAGCAGACTGCATATCAGTGAGAGGAAAAGGCTCATAGCGCAACTCTGGTGCTGGCACAATTTTTGGCAGATAATTAGAACTTGTGCCGTTCTGATGTAGTAATGCCAGCAGTTCTGCTTTATGTTTAGCTAATGAATTACGTAATTCTGGGGTTATTACTCCCTTCGGCGCATCAATATCTAGTAAATCTCCATTAGCAGATATTTTTACGCCTTGATTGGCAAGGTTGGTTAAAAGTGAATGCAAATCCATAATGTATTTATGTTTTTTTGTCTCGCGCAGAGGCACGGAGAAATCAGAGTTTGAGAGAGATACTGGATGTAACTTATAAAGTTTAAATGCTCAATTTTTCTCTTTCTTCGATGTCAGTGGAGTTTGAATTTATGAGGTTAACTAAGGCTAATTGAGTGAGTAACAGTTTAATTAGATGAGTGAGATTATTTTCACCAAAAAATTTCTCCATCGGTACTTGCACTTTGAACTCATTTTCAATTTTGGTTTTGAATAAGAAGCCGATAAGAGAGTCAAGCAACAAAGCTAAAGGTTGCTCTTGATTAATTTGTGACACAGGAATTTGTAATGAATGACTCAGCCATTGCAACAAATAAGTTTCAAGCATTTGCCGTTGCTCTTTTGCAGAAGCAAGTAAGAGGTTTTCTCTTGATATGCTGCTTACTGTCTTTGGGAAGTTATTTACTTCTGTGAAATGAATACTTTCTTGGTTTTGGGTAACACCTACGGGCGGGGCTGGAACTAAACCAAGTGCGACATCACCCCAACGCATGACCACTGCGGCGGCAGTTGCGGCTGCACCTTTAGTATAAACTAAAATTAAGTCATTTTCTCGAATTTTACTCGCCTGGGCAGCATGATATAAGTTAGCGATCGCAAGCACAGATCCGATGTTTGCATATCGCGGGTAGAGATTTATTGTCCGTTCTGGATTAATACCTAATGCTTGGATACAGACGTTGGCGTACCAAGCAGTAGGAGTATTAAAAGCAAAAAAGTCGATTTCAGCAAGAGTTACGCCAGCCGCCGCCACTGCACCTTCGCAACAGGTACGGACAAAATTTACCGATGTCTCAGCAAGGGTACTAACATTCTCACCTGTGCGAGTGCGTATCCGGGGCTGCCCTTGGGTATTTGTCACCAGTTCATGCACATAAGCACCGCAAGTTGCAGCAGTGTTAACAATTTTACTGCCCAAAATTCCTTGGTTTGCTTTGAGTACATCTACTACAAAAGCTCCAGCACCGTCACCCATTGACACTGAGAGGGTATCTTCCTCATCTACTGTTTTAGAACCAATGTGGGATACAACTACTAAGGCGTTGCGGTATGTGCCTGTTTGGATGAGTGCATGAGCGTTTTGCAGTGCTACCAAGGCACTAGAACAGGTTGATTCTAAATTCCAAGCGGGACACCGCAGTTCTAATTGCTGGGCAAGGTAAGCAGCATTACCGTGTCCGACTTGTTCGGGAAACAACGAAGCCACAATCATCAAATCTACTTCGTGGGGAGACATTTGTGCCGCGTTCAGAGCATCTTTTGCTGCACGATATTCTAAGGTTAGGGAAGATTCATTGTTATCAACTACCCGCCGTTCTACATTACCGCGAAAGGGATCTGATAAATATGGTGCTACTGCTTGCGACCAAATATCAACTATATCTTTACTAGCAGTAGTAGACTGAGACAGCCTTGGCTTTCTCAGCCTTTCCTGTGGAATTAATTGGGGAAACTTCTTTAACCAATACTCATTTGTACGGATGATGCTACCAAAACTAACTGCAAGTGAGCGAATACCTATTGAGTAATTCATCATGATAAAACTAATGCTTGCGAACTTTTACTAATAGCGATCGCACTTGCTCCGGCATAAGCAGATACATGACTAATACTTAACAGCAACTTTGTTAATCTCAGTCGATCTGCAATTTCTCGACATTTACCGTTTAACACTACCGACGGTTCACCAGTTGGTAGCTTTTGCACCTCAATCTCTAGCCAAAAACTATTTTCCTGCAATTCTAATCCCAAAGCTTTCAGTACTGCTTTTTTAGCACAAAAACGACTTGCAAAATATTGAATGCGGTTGACACCAGACTCAGCCGCCCTACGCTCACTTGCGGTAAAGTATTCCATTACAAAATCTTCCCCCACTTGCTCTAAAAATGATTTGATGTCGTCAATAGCAACGATTTCCATCCCATGACCGATCAGTATCTTGCTCAAGATTTCAAAACTAAGTTGGTTAACATAGTATTCATCTTATTGACTGACTCGATATACTCTTTTTCTGGTATTGATTCTGCAACGATTCCAGCACCCGCATTTAAGTAAATATTATCACCGTATTGATAAACAGAACGAATTGCGATCGCTAAATCTGCTGTACCTCTACTATCTACCCAACCGATACCACCAGCATAAATCCCTCTTGGTTCGTCTTCTAATTTGTCAATCCATTTTAGAGCTTGTTCTTTATTAATCCCAGAAACAGTAATTCCTGGAAATAATACTGTTAAAGCATCCCACAAAGTTTTTCCTGGTTTGAGTTGTCCACCAACTCTCGATGATAGATGCTGGACGCAGCGATATTTTTTCACTTCCATGAAATTGAAAACTTGAATGCTACCTGATAAACAAAGTGAATCTATCTCTTTTTGTGCTAACCAAATAGAGAGGGCGTGTTCTTTTACTTCTTTAGCATCAGTAAATAGTTCATGACTCAGGCGAGTGTCTTCTTCCAAGCTTTGACTCCGAGGACGAGTTCCTGCTAAAGGATTAGTGACAATAAAACCATCGTCATCAACTTCCATTAAGATTTCAGGACTAAAGCCAACTGCACGAACATCTCCGATATTCAAACAATAGGAACGTGCTGAATTATTATACCTGGCTCCTACTACATAAGTTCCCAAAATATCTAAATCACCAGGGATTTTTAACGAACGGGAAATAATAGCTTTCTGCAATTCGTCTTTTTGAATCGCTTCAATTACCTGTATAATTCGTTGTTGATAAATTGTGCGATCGCTAAAGTTTATTGATAAATCAGCGGCGACATAATTAGGTATTTGACTCTCGATAAGTAAGATTTCTTGAATTTGTTCTATAGACTTAGTGCTTTTAATGCAAACTCCCTCATTTGTAAAGATAAGTTCAATCTCTGGGATGAAAAAATATAGGATATCCTGCTGAATTGCTTTAGAATATGCCGAATAGAAACGAGCTATATCAAAAGCAACATACCCATAAGCTGTCCAATCTTGAATTTGTAAAGAAGCCAGCATTTTCTCTACTTGCTTAAAAGGCTGACCCACAGACTCAGAGTGAGACTTACCCAAACCTTTAAGAGTGACAAAATCCTGACCTACCGACACCCTCGCTAACTCATTCCCAGCAATCCGAACTTCATTCTTACCTTCATACAAAACATAATTATTTAAAATCCCAGCTTTCAAGAGATTTTGCAATACAACAATATGATTCCTGCCACCATGTATAAATTTTTTATTATACTTTATTACTGTCTGAAACTCTGTAACCATCAGTTTTCCTTTATTAATAATACCAGATATGTAGGTTGGTTTGAAAAACGAAACCCAACATTCATTTTCTAGACTTTGTTAGGTTACGCTTTGCTTAACCAAACCTGCTAGATTAATTACGAATTACGAATTACGAATTAAACCTGTAGCTAGACTTTGATTTTTACCTAATAACTTCCGATGAATTTTTCCAGTTGAAGTACGTGGTAATTCTTCCAGAAAATAAACTTTTTGTGGAGCTTTAAAATGAGGCAACTTTTGTTTGGTAAATTTCCGAATATTAGTTTCTAATTCTGGCGAAGCTTCTTGTCCAGGCTTGAGACTGATATAAGCAACAATTTGAGTTAATTGTTCTTTGTTGTCAGACTCAGATACAACAGCTACTTCCAGAATTTGAGGGTGTTGATGTAATATATCCTCAATTTCCATCGGTGATATCCACTGACCATTAACTTTAAAAAGTTCGTCATTACGTCCTATAAAGTAGAAATAGCCATCAGCATCCCGCAAATATTTATCTCCAGTTCGCATGGTGTTTCCGTAAATAACTTGCCGTGTTTGTTCTACTCGCTTCCAGTAACCCAACATGAGGCTTTCTCCACTTACTTGTAGATTACCAATTTCACCAGGAAGACAAGAACAACCATTGTCATCAATAATTTGAATATCGTAACCAGCAATCGGACGACCAGAAGTACCTGGTTTGCATTCTCCTATTTGGTTGGAGAGAAAAATATGTAAAAACTCAGTAGTTCCAATTCCCTCACAAATTTCATGGTTGTAAGTCTCAAGCCACTTATACCAAATACTCTTAGGTAATTGTTCAGCCGCAGAAACGCATAACCGCAGAGAAGACACATCTAGAGGAGAGATTTCACACAAAGCGAGAATACCTGCATAAACGCTAGGTATGCCAAACAAAATCGTTGGTCGATAACGCTCAATGTCTGTAATAATATCAAAAGCATTGTTGGCATCAGAAAGGACGCTGGCTGCACCTACGGACATTGGCATATATAAGGTATTCCCCAATCCGTAGGCAAAGGGCATCTTCGCAACTGAATAGGTGATGTCATCTTGGTGTAAACCTAAAGTTGCTTTACCATACCTTTCTGCACAAATTACCATACTTTGATGCAGATGAATTACACCTTTAGGGCGGCCTGTACTACCAGATGTATAGAGCCAAAAAGCTGGTTCATCGGTCGAAGTTTCTGCACAAGATAGTTGTTCATCTTGTTGATTAAGTAGAGAAATATAAGGATTTTCTCCCTCTTTGAGCAGTACATTATGCAAGCACTGCGACTGAATCGGAGTTAGTTTTTCTTGCCACTCTTGAGTAGTTAATAAAAGTTTGGCGCGAGAATCTTGCAAGATGTATTGGATATCATCAAGGCTACAAGTCGTATTAATCGGAACCGGCACAGATCCCAACCAGATTGCGCCCCAAAAGGCAAATACAAACTCAGGAGAATCTGGTAGCAAAATAGCGATGCGGTTTTCCGGTTCTAGTCCCAAATTAGCGAGTAACCTAGCACTGCGTCGGACAAAGCTGCTGATTTGTGCATAAGTGTATGTTTGATTCTGATAATAAAAGGCTATTTTATCACTACGTTCGTGTGTCAAGTTGCCTTCTATAAAGTAAGCTGCAACGTTAAATTTCTCATTGGTCATTTGTCATTCCATTTCCCAAAGCCAGGACGTGAACTAATACATGATCATCCCAATGAAACCAACTAGCTAACCATTTCTGAATATCACGTTTTTTAGCTTGATTGCTTGCTTCTCCATATAGATGAATAGTTAATTTATTATCTATAATGTTGGCTTCGATTTCATTCCAAGCAATACCCACTAACCCAGTACCTAATGCTTTACCTACGGCTTCTTTGGTGGCAAAGCAGATTGCATAATATTGGTGGGAATTGCTAGCTGTTTGACACTGATTTATCTCGCTAGCAGTAAACAACAAATTTAAGATTTCACGCTCATAGCGATCGACGAGTTTGGTAATTCTGGTGATTGGTGCAATATCTACACCCAACCCCTTAATCGTGGTTTGCATCTTGACAGGCGATCGCACTTTTTACTCTATTGCAGACTTGAGCCAAGGTCAAATCCTGGCGAGTTTCTAGTTTCACATTCACCCCTAGCTGACGTTTCAATCCCAAGGCAATTTCTATAATCTCAACGGAATCAAGCTGCAAATCCTTGTACAGTAGTGTGTCTTCATCAAGTGACTCTTCGGAAATACCGAGGTTAATAAGTATTGACTTGAAAGTTATCATCACTTTCTCAGTGTCTTTGCAGTCAGACTCTACTAGAGAATCAATAGGGGAAATTTCTGTTGGGTCATCTATTTGTTGAGACATATTGAGCCTTAAGCATTGAGATGCACTGCTTTATAAAACTTACTTAAACAAGCATCAGACTTGATTTAGCATTTACTTCCTGCTTCTACCAAAGTAGTCGGCTACTGCTTGTCCTTGATCTGAAAAATCTAAGTTTGCCAAAGTTTATTGACATAAGTTTTTAATTAATTTCTACTTTACTTTAATGGGAACCTTTTGCATTTAGCAATAGAAAACTAATAGAATAAACTTATCTATTTTCTCCAATACTGGGTTTATACTTATCAGACGACACTTACGAAAATTCACATTTTTTGCTGATTGTCAATAGCAACTTGACACATTGTGATCTTCAAACTTAAGTATGTTAATATAAGCCTATTTTTTTATACTAATAAAAAATCCGTTGAGAGTCTGCTATGAAAAGACTTAAGATAAAAACAATCTTTAAAAATGTAATCTAAATAACACTAATTTTACTGAGATTGTATATAATAGTCTTATACAAAAATATTAAGTTAAGTTAAATTTACAATAAGTTATCAATACTGATTGGATTCCTTGTAGAATCTTATTTGCAACAAAAACATTTGACTTGCAAAATTAACGCTATCAAATTTCAATAATCTGAAAACTATTGTGTCATTAAGCAAAATATTTAATGGCATGATGGAATATGAGGAAAATAATGAAACCAGAGCAATTCGTGCCAAGCCCGTTGTTCACATTCTTTGTCGTTGTGATAATTGCAACTCCTGCTCAAGCAGAGGTAAACCTAAAATCTTCTTTTGCGCCTATTGGAAATGGGGAGATTTCCAATCAACCATTAACCGTAGTTTCTCCTACAAAAGCGGTAAAACCGATCCGAAAAATTCACCAACTGAGTGAAATTCCGCGCTCACTTACCAATATTCAAATGTTGTTACAGCCATCTATACTCAGCCAAGCTGGTTTACAACAAGTCGTGGAAGTTACCGGAGTAAAGGTTAATCCCACTCATAAAGGTGTGGAGGTAATTTTAGAATCTACTTTAGGTGAACAGTTACAAGTGTCAGCGAAAATTGAAGGTAATACATATATCGCTGATATTCCTAATGCACAACTACGCCTTTCTAGTGATGATAGATTCTTCAGGGAAAAACCAGTTGCAGGAATTACGGAAATTACGGTTAGTAACCAAGATGCTAAGACTATTCGGGTGACAGTGAAGGGTGAAACGGGTTTACCACAAGTTGAATTGTTCGACAGCAGTGAGGGTTTGGTTTTTGGCTTGGTAACAAATATTGCTGTATCTCCCACACCTCCACCACAGAGTGAAACTCCACCACCACAACCATCAGCCGAAACTGATGAACCTATTGAATTGGTAGTAACTGGTGAGCAAGATGGCTATAGTACACCAAATGCTAGCACTGGTACCAGAACAGACACCCCTATTCTGGATATTCCCCAAGCGATTCAGGTTGTACCTCGGAAAGTCCTTGACGATCAACAAGTAATTCGACTAGATGAAGCACTAAACAATGTCAGTAATGTAATTGCTGGTGGTGCAGATACCAGTACAGAAGCTAGATACACAATTCGCGGTTTTGATAATGCGCCGTTATTGATAGATGGTTTTAGACAATATGGCTATCCAGAGGTTCCTGACACAGCGAACTTAGAACGCATCGAAGTCCTCAAAGGCCCGTCCTCAATCTTATATGGAGAGATTCAACCAGGCGGGGTAATCAATGCTGTTACCAAACAACCTTTGTCAGAACCTTTTTACGAGGCTGAACTACAAGTAGGAAACTATGGTTTGATCCGTCCCCGAATTGACATTTCTGGGCCTTTAAATAATGACAAGAGTCAATTGTATCGGCTAAATCTAGCCTATCTGAATAGTGAGAGTTTTCGAGGATTTGACCAAAACTTTGAGCAATTCTTCGTTGCGCCTGCTTTAGCCGTGAAACTGAGTGAGAACACGGATATCACCTTTTATTTGCAGTATTCCAACCGTATTCGACCATTTGATGCGGGTTTAATTGCTGTAGGCGATCGCGTGGTTGATGTTCCTCGCGATCGCATTCTCAATGAACCAGATGACTATATTGAGCGTACATTTGTCAATACTGGCTATGCTTTGGAACATCGTTTTAACAATAGTTGGAAAATACGCAATGCCTTTCGCTACGCCACAACGAGGGTATTTAGCGATAAATTGACGATTCCTACTGCATTTGATGAGACAACAGGTATTCTTGATCGTGTCTACGCTTATGATGATTTTTACTCCGATGATTACTCATTACAGACAAATGTCGTTGGTAAATTTAACACGGGTTCAGTGAAGCACACTTTATTGTTTGGTTTGGATTTAAATCGAACCAACTCTAATAGTTTTTCCAAGGCTGATTTTTTTAACTCAGCACCCCTTGATATCTTCAATCCTGTTTATCGAAATTTTCCTCGGACTTCTCTAAATGATGTGCTTATAGATAGGGAATCTAAGACAAATAGATTAGGGATTTATGTGCAAGACGAGATTGCTTTTTCTGACAGTTTGAAGCTACTCGCCGGATTGCGCTATGAAACCGTAGATCAAAAAATCAATAATCAACCATCGCTATTCTATCCAAACGGTGACACCAGTCAATCCAATGAAGCTTGGACTCCGCGTGTCGGGATTGTTTATCAACCAATCAAAAAGCTATCCTTTTACGCCAGCTATTCACAATCATTTAATCCCAATATTGATAGATTCACTATCAATGGCGATCCATTAGAACCGGAACGGGGTGAAGGTTATGAAGTTGGAGTTAAAGCTGAGTTATTAGAAAGCAAAGTGTTTGCGACCTTAGCGTATTTTGATATTACCAAACAAAATGTTGCTACAGAAGACCTGAATTTTCCTGGACTCGGCATTTCAGTAGCAACAGGCGAACAACGCAGTCAAGGAATTGAACTTGATGTTAGTGGGCAAATTCTACCAGGATGGAATATTATTGCCTCCTACGCCTACACAGATGCAGAAGTCACAGCAGACAGTAGCGTACCTATTATTGGCAATAGACTCATAGGGGTTCCCAGACATAACGCTAGTTTGTGGACAACCTACGAATTACAACGTGGTAATTTGCAGGGTTTAGGCATTGGGGTGGGAGTTAACTATCTTGGAGAACGTCAAGGAGACCTCGAAAACAGCTTTGAGTTAGATAGCTACTTTCTTACCAATGCTGCTATTTTTTACCGCCGAGACAATTGGCGATTCGCCCTCAACTTCAAGAATATTTTTGATATTGACTACATCAGTGGCGTACCTTTTAGCAGAACCAGTGGGATATATCCTGGTGAACCTTTTACAGTAATTGGTTCAATTTCCGTGCAGTTTTGATTGGGGATGAAGAGAATAACTATGCCCAATGCCCAATGCCCAATGCCCCTATAGTATTAGAGGACTTTGTTTGTTGTGATTAGCATCAAAAGCCTTAAGAAATTTGGGTTACTCGGCAGCTTGTATGTGTCGCAGTTCATGCCATTTTGGTTTCTCTACCAAGCTTTACCCGTATTTATGCGTCAGCAAGGACTTTCGTTAAAAGCAATCGGCTTATTGCAATTGCTTGCTTTCCCTGTGGCGCTAAATTTTCTTTGGTCGCCTCTTATTGATCGCTATGGATTTACTCGCTGGGGACACTATCGCTTTTGGATTATCTGTTTTCAACTTCTGATTGCCTGCATGACAGCCATTTGTGCTTGGCTGAGTGTGGAACATAACTTTACTGCCTTGTTAATTTCTATAACTGTAATCAGTTTCTTGTGTGCCACCTTGGATATTGCTACTGATGCTTTGGCTATAAATTTACTGAAACCACACGAGAGAGGTTTAGGTAACTCAGTACAAAGTGTAGGTGGTTCTCTCGGCGCTGTTATCGGCGGGGGAGGAATGCTGATTTTGTTTAATCACTGGGGGTGGAGTGCCACTCTACAAACCTTAGCGCTGATTATGGTGGTAGCGCTACTTCCGGTGTTTTGGCATCACGAAAATGTACGAAACAAGGAAATGATGGTTGATGAGCAATATGAGAGTTTTACAGATAAACTATCTGCTTCATCCACATCTACAACTGAATTGCCTGCTTCTTATTTCAATACCTTTATCAACTTTTGCCGTAAACCAGGAATGCTCAATTGGTTGCTGATCTTGCTGCTATATTCAGCAAGTACTCAAATGGCAGCTACTATGTATCCTCCTCTACTGGTAGATATTGGACTGTCTTTATCAGAGATTGGCTGGCTACTGGGAGTTGTAGGTGCGAGTGCTTCGGCGCTTGGTGGAATTGTCGGAGGTTTGATGCTTTTTTCTTGGGGAAGAAAGCGATCGCTATTTGTATTTAGTTTATTATGGGCGATCGCGATCACAACTTACCTACTTCCGGCATTTGGTGTCATCAGTCTGCCTATTCTCTACTTGGTAGCTATAAGTACGTTTTTTACTATTGGGATTATGAACACTGCTACGTTCACCATCATGATGGATAAAAGCAGTTTAGAAACACCTGGTACTGATTACACCATCCAAAGTTCAGTAGGTATTCTTGGTAGTCTTGGTACTGGTTCTATTAGCGGTTTGATTGCCGAAGTAATTGGTTATCAGGGAGTCTTTGCAATCAGTTTAGCGATCGCAATAATTAGCGTTTTGATGATTGCCAAGAGAACTCTGTAGAATGACGCAGCAACGCGATTTTATAAGGTTGGGAAAAAAGGTGCGATCACTAATAACTTTTTTCACTACTAAAAATATTTATTACCTTAGAAGACGTTTTAATACATAAAAACATGACTAAAATTATTGACTTTGGGATTGCCACCCAATCTAATGAATAAGGAAAATGGTTGAGTTAAGAGCGATCGCTACGCGAAAAATGTAAAAATGTTCATCGCGGTGAAATATTTGTGAGACTTTGGGAGCGATCATTGGTGACAAGTTAAGGAAAAAGAGAAATTGTCAAGCGAGGGATTTGCGAGGGTAAAAAATCGTGTAAAACTCATTATAGACAAGTGATTGAGCGATTGTGACCAGCCATGACCACCAGCCGAAAAACCAATAGAGACCACGCGCAAAAGAAACAACGAGAGCGATTTTTTTCGCGGGAGATGGGCAACAATTAAGCAGGGGCCTTAGAGGTTGTTTGAAAAGTCGGAGAGATGGTAAAAAAGCTCTCTGGGTATACGCTGTGAATAGATAATAGACAGCACCGAGAGAGCGACATGAGTAAAGCATACCCCAGCAATCTGACCCTCGCCCAATATGAATTTCTGAGTGACATGATTCCAGAACCAAAACCCGGTGGTCGCAAGCGTGAAGTTGATATGTGGGAAATCTTGAACGCAATTTTCTATGTTTTGGTAGAAGGAGTTAGATGGCGATCACTACCGGGTGACTTTCCCGTCTGGCAGACGGTATATAGCTCTTAATTTACCATCTAAACTGTACCTATTTTTTTCGGTAGCGTCTGGGAATCCTGTGAACGGTTACCTTCCCACCTTACCCAAACTACTGAGTAATTCAACTAATAAATCTTGTTGGGCAATATCTGTCCCCACATCATTCAGCTTTTTAAGTAGCTAAACAAAATTAATTACATAGTTTTTACCAAACTCTCGAAGAATCTTTTCCACAGATGCTACAAACAGGGTTAGCGCGTCTCAAACCCTATTGACAGGGGAATTACAGTAAAGGAGAATAGTTTGCTAGAGATGCTGCTAACACAGAAACCATGTAGTGATCATTCATAGCAGCTCGCCTTGACTTTTGTCGAATACTTCGACGAAAAGTTGGTTCTCGGTCTAAGGCATTGAGGGCAATGCGACGTAGTAAAGCAAAGTTTTGTGGACTGTGCATGGAACGAATTCGAGATTCATCTTCATGGAAAGTGACATCCAATGTCCAATGAACAGAGTTTTCAATCCCCCAATGCTGTCGAATT
Source organism: Nostoc sp. CHAB 5834 (assembly GCA_020829485.1). The sequence goes on from JAIVFU010000045.1 coordinate 55,561, forward strand.
GCACTACCAATTTTGCTAGCATCACTCTTCAAACTAGTAATATAAAATTGAACTTCATGGGTAGTTTTATTCCAATGCTGAATCTTACGAACTACCATGACTATTGTTGTTAGTCCTACCCACTGGTTTTGTTCATGAAGTGCTGGTAGTTGTGACACTGGAACTTAGTTTGGATTCTCGATCATATGATCCTCGATGAGTTTTACCATCTATAGCAACTACTTCTACACCCAATTTTTCCACTAATGATTGCACCCAATTCCGAAAACAATGCTCAAAATCTTTGGGGTTTATTCTCTCAAATACTCTTCTAAATGTATCTGGACTTGGTATTCCTTCTGGTAATTCTAAAAATGTCTTTAACCACTCTTTTTTATTTAATCCATATTCCTCAATATCTTCCCACCCTTCTGCACCTGCTATTACTGCCAACAAGGAAATAGTGATAATATCGCTGAGTAAATGCAATCGAGTCCTTTCTGCTCTAGGGTCTTTTATTCCCGTAAAGTGTTGCAGAAACTTACTGGTAATCTCTTTACTGTCTATACTGGGTGTCACAGATGTTCTGGTTTTGCACTTCTTCTTAAATCCTGTTGACATTACTTGTATACAGCGGCTAGATGGGTTGTATATTAACTTACCTTCATTTGTCTCACTTGAACATCCTCCCACATATCAAATAAATCCCTTTGTCAATAGGGTTTGAGACGCGCTAACCCTGATCATAAGTGCCATCATAATATAGGAATCGTATTTGATTTTTGAAATTATCTATGTGGGCGGGGAGTGGGGAGTAGGGAGTAGGGAGTAGGGAATTAGGCTTTTCGATCTGTACGGAGCTTTTTCAGAAATCAAATATTAGTCCTATAGGAATTTCAGAATTATTTACTTTTTTACCTTGTTCTGTAGAAGCGATCGCTCGTCTTGGAGGTTATCTTGAACATCGACATAAAACCCCTATTGGTATCCAGGTACTATGGCGAGGTTGGTTAAAATTACACAACCTCTGTGAAGGTTGGCAGCTTGCAAAAGAGACTTAACGGGAAAAGTCAGATACCGAATGGCACTAAGAAAAGCCGAAACGCTTGTGTATTAAGCAGTTTGCAACTGCTTTTGTAATTCGTGCCGGGGTTTGGTCATTAAAGGATAAGCTTTCGGGCGGCGTTTACGGACTCGTGGTTCACTTCTACCGGGGCGATCGCTCACAGCTTTGTGAGCAATAACTTTAAGTAAAGTGCGGTAAATTTGGAGACGTTTTGTTGAATTTGCTGCTAATAATTCGGGAATGAAGTTATTTAAATGATGACGAGTACCTTGTAACGATAAGCGCAACGGAGGGGTAGTATAAGTAGTGCCTGCCGACCACATCAAACTACGAAGTAGATTGTAGGCAAGTAAATAAACTTTAATTCAGAGATTGCAAGCCTTATTGTGGTTTCTGGCAACAGTTCTTTAAAAGGCAGCCCCAAACTCTGGCTGAATTTATCCTTGAGAATTTGTACTCTTAGTGTCACAGTAGTGTTTATGATGTTGGCTTATTCGTCTCAGAAAAGTATTTCACGGACGAGTAAGCTTTTTCTACCTTCAAAAAGTTTTTGGGCAAACCTACATCATCTTACTCTCTGCGTTCGTCCTTGACGTTGCCGAAGGCATCGCCACTTTTCATGCCATTAATGCTCAATTGGCATTAAAAGTTGTAACCCATATTCGTATCGGCTCAATAAGTAGGGGGAGGAGAAAAAATAAAGTCAGCGAGGGACAAGCAATATAATAAAATATGATACATGACGCAAAAGCTAGATTCGAGGAAAAAATCGGGAGAAGAAATACTGCAA
>JAIVFU010000460.1 GCA_020829485.1 Nostoc sp. CHAB 5834
GCACGAGTCGTGCCATAGCGTTTGACGTGTTGGGTTTGCCCACAATGCTTACAGGTGACTGCTTCTAATACCATTCACAAAGATACCCGATTCAACGCAGTTAAGCCACTACCATAAAAGGCAAAAAAGTAGCTAAGAGCAATGCCTGCCAAGCGTTTAAATCAATGTGGGATCGTCAGAACAACGTATCGAATAAAGAACAAGTGGCCTTCATAACAGACAAAGGTATTGTATGGTTAGATGATGCTGGCAATACACAGGTAACAGGAAATTTACCAGCGGGTACCAATTTTCCCACAGATCAGTATGGGCGCAGACTTATTAACATGAATGGTGAATTGCACACTGTCACTGGTATTATTCACACTCATCCAATTGGGGGGCTCATCGGTTTGAGTGGTGATGATATAGCCGTTTCTCAGCAATATAACGTTCCAATCTATGCAATAACAACGGGAGGGATATTCAAAGGTACTGGTAATGGAAGCGTAAGTACTGTAAGTAGTAATTACAGAGATGCTTTTGATTGTGCATTAACATATGGCTATTTCGGCTTATAGATATGAAAAAAACGTTATTTCTGACTGTATTTGCATTACTCACCTCCACAAAACTGTTGGCCCAGGGTGATGTTAGATTGATTGCAGCGGATAATACACTTGCCATAAAGGACAGTGCTTTAGCCGCCGTTATTACAAAATATGTAAAAAAGATTTCTTCAAAAGAGATGCCCATCATCGTCTTTGATCGTCGCAAGGATAGCACATTTTGCTATGTAAGTGCATTATTCAACCTCAGTTCACTTGTCAGAAATTTGCCCTCTAGTATCATACAAATCAATAACCGCGATGCACTGGTTTATATGGGTAGTGAAGCATGGATTGGTATTGATACGAAAACAAAAAACAATTTATTAGCTACGTATAAGAAAATTTTAGTTGACGACTTAACCGTTGATGGTACCCGGCGACGACCGAATGCGCCTATATACACTTATGATCCCGTCTGGGTTAAAATTACGCTGGTAAATAATAAAATTTGTGATATAAATGACCGGGGGCAAGCCCTACGAACAGTGCCCTTTTTCAAATACGGATTCGATTAAAACACGACTGGTTTTGGGCGGGCCGTCATGAATTCTTTCAGGTAAAACGGCTCGAACGTAGCCACATCCTCAAAGCGCCCTTCGGCAAACGCCAGACCCGCCAGCGCACCCACCGTTCGGGCCGATGGCGTAATTAGTTTATCCAGAAACATGGCATAAGGATGATTGCCCAGCACCGCCCGGCACTTGGTGGCTCCGTCGCCGAAAAACACGACCGGTCCGTTGGCGAGCCAGTTGCTGAACGATTGCTCATCGATGATTTCGGCGGCCGTAGCCTGCAACTCCCGACCGTCGGCCGCGCTGTAGAACGCGCCGTATACTTCCATTCGGCGGGCGTCGATCAGGGGGCAGAGTGTATAGGATGCGGGGTAGAACGCCCGAACCTGCTCGGCCATACCGGCCAGCGTATTCACCGACAGCAGGGGCTTGTCGAGCGCAAAACAAAGCCCTTTGGCCGTCGATACGCCAATCCGCAGGCCCGTATAAGAGCCGGGGCCTTTCCCAACGGCAATGGCGTCGACCTGATTGAGTTCGTGGCCGGTATGCTGCACCACCTCGTTGATGAGCGTCGTCAGCATGGCCGACGATGTGCGCTCGGTAAATAATTCGTAACAACCCAGCAGCACCCCATCCTGGTGGAGCGCAGCCGAGCAAACCGTGGTCGATGTATCGAGCGAGAGAAGAAGCATGGGGGAAGTAAAGGCGTAAAGGGGCGAGGGGCGCAAAGGGACGAGGGGGAGAAAAGGGATGCGTCGGCCCCCTTTCTCCCCCTCGTCCCTTTACGCCTTTATTTTTGCCCTTTCAGGATGGACGTATATTTGCCCATGTCTTTGAAAAGCGTGAGGGCGGCTTTCAGTTCGGGGTCGGTGGCGAAAGCAGCTTCTTTAAGCCCTTTCTGTAAATAGTAATGCCCCGCAATTTCCTGTTCCAGCAAGGTTTTAAGCTCTGTTTTAAACGTCATCATGTCGGCGTCTTTGCTATGCGACACTTTCGTTTTCAGTGCTTTCAACTGATCCTGAATCAGATCAAAATATTTTTCTTTTCTGGCCGATGCTTCCAGCGTGCCGAGATCCTTTTCGACCTGGGTCGTATAGTCGTATTCTTTGTCGGCGGCCCATTTCACAAAATCGGCATACTCAGCGTCGGTCAGGCGAAATTCGCGGGCGGGTTTGATGCTCGGATGTTCGTGCCGGTATTTAACGGCATAATCGAAAATGATGCCTTTGTTGGTCAGGCTCAACGCAATGGGCGTTGGCGTCGGCGCTTCCAGCACCACATCGGGCAGAACGCCACCGCCGTCATACACCACGCGACCGGCTTTGGTTTTAAACGCCGTTTTGAGCGAATCGGGAATTTTGCCGACGCTGCCATCGGGGTTGCGGTGGCTGTAATCGATAGCCTGAATACAGCGACCGCTGGGAATGTAATATTTGGCCGTGGTGATCTTCAGCTTGGTATTGAACGATAGTTCGCGGGTGGTTTGTACCAGCCCTTTTCCGTACGAAC
>JAIVFU010000461.1 GCA_020829485.1 Nostoc sp. CHAB 5834
CAACGTTGTAACTGCGACAGCATATTTGTGGAAACCCAAAAAATTGTAGAAAACAATTATGCAGGCTGGTTTGACAAGGTTAAAGTTGAAAACAGAAAGGCATACAGTGAATGGACAGCAACTAAATTTTCAGAAGCTAAAACCATTCAAACCGATAGTACTTGCGCGAAGAAACTACAAGAATGGATTTCGTATTTCAAAGACAAGCATTTGAGAATCAACTATTCAAGACCGAAATCTGCGGATACAAACCCAAAAACAGAAAGTAAAGACGTAAAGATATTAACTACCTCAATTACAGAAAATAAGGCCAATACTTATTTTAAAGAAACGAAAAGCCTTGATCCCATAGAAGGACTGTACATACACCCAAGTTATAGATTAGCAATCACAAAAGTTAAACCTGATTTATTTCACGCAACCGTACTTACAACCAAAAACGAAAACTGGAAAGCAGGAGATGTCAAGTTAATCATAACCAAAACAGACAATGTGTATTCAGGAATGTTTTATGACGGTAATAAATCAGATCATTCAAATCATACCCTAAAATTAGTAGACAATATTCTTGATTTTGATATTGCTTTTTTCGAAAAAATAGCACCAAATGTAAAAGTTAAAAGAGATATTATCGAGTATGAAATCAGTAAAGACCGCTATGCCCCCAGTATAAAAATTGAGAACGATGTTGCCATCTGGAAGTTTCCTTGCTTTTACAGCAACTCCGCTGAGCAAACTACATTTTTACTGAATAAGTATAAGGATAAATTAACAAATAGCCCTTATTGGATAATAGATTTAAGAGATAACGATGGCGGAGATTACCAGGTAGGTATGCAGCTTATGAAATATATTTACTCGAAGCCTGTAATTAAATATAACAGCGAAATGCGGATGACTAATCAAAATATTGATACATGGTTCAATACTTTTGTAAAAGAAGCCTATGACCAACTAGATGCTGAAACTAAAAAGGTATGGGATACAGAAATTGAAATGATGCGAAGTAAAGTTGGAAGTATGTATAACCGAAGTGAAAAAGCTACTGATACATTACAAATTGAAAATACGGTAGTCAATCCTAAAAAAATTGCCCTGTTGACTAATGAAAATACGGTAAGCAGTGGAGAATTATTTACAATGCTTGCACGACAAAGCGAGAAAGTAATCGTGATGGGAACCAATACAGCAGGTATGATGGATTATGGCAACATTGTACACTACAAAACAAATTGTACTACGATAAACGTACAACTGCCTATAGATAGGATGCTCTGGCTGGATACCGGTTTCTCCGTTGACAAAGAAGGAATTAAGCCCGACGTATATCTGGAAGGAAATAGTTGGACTGAACAAGCAATAAAAATCATCAAAAAGTAGGCGCCCTACGTAATGATGCGCGAATATGCTTGTCAAGAAAATGGTTTGTCAAACCCCAATCTTTGCCAAGGTTTAGAACCGCTCGGCGGCCCGCTTTGGCAAAGATTAGCAGACGATTACCTTATCGGTTATCGGCAAAGGCGCGTGGCCTGCATCGTTCCAATTACGATAGCGGCAACGCGTTCAGAGCCTGCAACAAAACTACCAACAACATCATTGAAGCAATTGAATGCCAACCAGCCGGTCTGCTCGTGATGGAATCAGTGAATGACAAGCAGTACATCGTTGTGCCCGTTGGCGCGGTCGGGCATCCGGGGGACTTGATGGTGTTGTTGCTTTGATCCAACCATTACCCAGCAGTACAGAAGGCATACACTCCCCCGGAAAAGCCTGTCACAAACAAATCACCAAATACGGTTTTACAACCAATTAGTACTTTTGGACTAAAATCGCTATTTCCTGGACGAATGACAGGATAGGGTATCGATAAACATTTATCAGTTTTGTAGCCACGTTTCCCGGCCATGTTGGTATCGGTGAAATAGCAAAGAACGTACCAAGACCCGTTATCCTTTATAGCTATGAGTACCCCACAAACCCTGTTCGATAAAGTTTGGGATGCCCACGTCATCCGGCAGGTTAAAGACGGGCCCGATGTGCTGTTCATCGACCGCCATTTTATTCACGAAGTAACCAGCCCGGTGGCTTTTTTAGGTCTTGAAGGCCGTGGCGCAACGGTGCTCTTTCCCGACCGCACCTTTGCCACCGCCGATCACAACACGCCAACTCTCAACCAGCACCTGCCCGTTGCCGATCCGCTTTCGGCGAATCAGTTGGCTGCGCTGGAACGTAATGCCAGCACCTATGGTATCTCGCACTGGGGTTTGGGCCACATCAAAAATGGCATTGTCCACGTAGTAGGGCCCGAAAACGGCATTACGCTGCCCGGCATGACCATCGTTTGTGGCGATTCGCACACCTCCACACACGGTGCCTTTGGTGCTATTGCGTTTGGTATCGGCACGTCGGAGGTTGAAATGGTTCTGGCAACGCAGTGCATTATGCAGCCGAAGCCCAGGAAAATGCGGATCACGGTCAACGGTAAACCCGGCAAAGCCGTACTACCAAAAGACGTAATTCTCTACATCATTTCGCAGACCTCGGCCAGTGGCGCTACGGGCTATTTTGTGGAGTATGCCGGCGAAGTATTCGAGAACATGA
>JAIVFU010000462.1 GCA_020829485.1 Nostoc sp. CHAB 5834
TATCAAATTTCTTCATTTGCTCCTCCTTCAGTTGACAGGAAAATCGATTGAAAGTGATTGAAAACGATGCATTTACGTCACCGTCCGGATTTATTATAGCAAGCAATTCTCGAAAATCGCTCAGCTTGACGCAAACTTTTTTCAATTATTTTCAGTTTCGTTGTTGCTGGTTCGCCAGGTAACTCCCAAGATTTGACGACACGTCGACACCCGAAAATCGAACTTCAAGAAGTAGGAAGGAAGCTGCTGCGCACCTGCTGTAAGGGATTTTGTGCTCCACTTTGGATTCGCTAGACTAGGTACGAAAAAAGACGCCCTTATGTTATACTACGCCCATTATGGCTAGCGAGAAACTAAAACTTTATCGGTGCATCATCATCCTTCTTTGTAGTCTATGCGTGTGTCTGGCTTCTCAGCTTCGCATTGATAAACAGATAATCGACTGGCAGGAAGAGTACATCTGCGAGGTGGAAGAGGCGTACGATGACTACGCAGAAAAACACGGAGACAGCCCTCCGCTTTATCCACCCATTAAGCCGATAAAAAGCTTTTTCGACTTTGATTAAGATCTTTACTCAGTCAACGCTAGAATGACCGAGTATCTGCTAGTCATTGTTTGAAAAATACTTTTCATAATATTGTATGTAGCTCTCAGGCGAAAACTCATCAAACTCACCAGCTTGTTCAACCTCTAATATCCATTCCAGTGCGTCTTTATCGACCTTAGTATCAAGACTTTTCAGATAATCAACCGTTGGATCAAACCCCGCCCCGCATAGCAGTTGGGCATCAATGTAGCATCCTGCATCCATACTCGAATTCTTTGCTTCCCAAATGAGCAGAACGTCTTCCAAGTTGCCCAGAGAAAATAATTGGACGCAAGAGACTTTCATCAGGTCTTCCTCTGTATACTTGCTACTTACAGTCTCGAGTCGGATCTGCTCATTGAGCACATGGCGAACGGCTTCAGCGTCCTCTTGAGCAATACGTAGACCGTAGGCGTGGATATGATCTTCTTTTTTCATTGAGTTACTCACAGTATTTCGAAGCTAGTTATCGATTCTTTGAACATATTGAATGTATCAACATTTCCAGGACCGAGATTCAACTGAGCCGTTTCAAATTAAGAATACTGATTTATCTCATCCCACTGCACTCATAAGGTACAAGGTGAGTGCTACCGCCCCTTGATTGCGCCGAAGGTCATTCCGCGCAGCAGATGGTTTCGCATCAGGAAGGTGAAGATCGCCGCAGGTGTAACGAAGATCAGAGCGCGGACTGCGATCTTATTCCATTCGATTGCGCCTGTACCAACGACTGATGTAATGGAGGGGGGCGCAGTCAATGGTGTTGAAGTGGATAAGAACTGAGCGAACGCGTACTCGTTCCACGCATTCAGAAAGCAGAAGACAGCGGTCGCTGCCATGCCGGGAATGATCAATGGCAGAGTCGTTTTCGAGAACGCCTGCAAACGCGTGTAGCGGTCCAGAAGAGCCGCCTCCTCATACTCTGGCGGTACATCGTCGGTGAAGCCCTTCATTAACCAGGTGGCGAATGCTACTCCGACCGTGGTGTAAAGCAGGATCAATCCGGCATGTGTGTTCAATAAGCCCAAGTTTTTAAACATCAAAAATACCGGGACGGTGACGACGACCGCTGGCAGCATTCGAGTCGAAAGAATAAAGAACAGCGCATCGTTCTTCGCTTTGATTCGGAATCGCGAGAACGCGTAGGCGGCGAGAGTTCCCATTCCAACGGAGAGAAGGGTCGAAATGACCGCAATCACTAGCGATCCGGTAAGTTGTCCTCCGAACGCCGCTGTCGAAGCTGTCTCCCCGCGTAAGAGTTCAGCGAAGTTTGCCCCCGTTGGCACGAAGATGAACGCGGGTGGATTCTGATTGACCATGTTGAACGGCTTGAAAGCGGTCGCAATCATCCAGTAGAGCGGGAATAAATAGGCGATAAGCGTAACGGCAATCCCGATATAGGCAAGGACCGAACGCACCGACTGCGGTAGGCGAAACAGTAAGGCACAAAACCCGGCGATCCCTGACAGAATCCCCACCAGAACAAACCCGCCCATTCTGAATGCTCCGAAAGCCACGAGAGTAGTCAACGCAAAAGGAGCCACGCGCGAAAGGACTTTTACACCCGCAGATTCGCTCAGCCCGGAAAGAAACGGTTCGGCGTCCGGTGTCCCCTCCCCTTTGACGCGAGCTAGCAGAATCAGATAGAGATTTGTCAGACCAATGATCACCAGGAGAACGATGTAAGCCAGAGCACATCCTTCCCCTGTTTTCCATTGCTGCAGGGCAAGTTTGAAGACACGAATCGAAATTGTTTCCGCAACATTACCAATGCCCCCACCGGTCATGATCCAGGCAAGGTCGAACATCTTAAAAGAGTCCAGGGTGCGAAACAGAACCGCCACCATTAGAAGCGGTGCAATCGTCGGGAGGGTGATGTAGCGGAATTTGAACCACTCCGATGCTCTGTCAACACTCGCTGCTTCGTATAAAGTCTTCGGAACGGAGGCTAGCCCGGCAAGAGCAATGAGCATTACGAACGTAGACCACATCCAGGTATCGGCGATAACCACT
>JAIVFU010000463.1 GCA_020829485.1 Nostoc sp. CHAB 5834
AATAGGGCCACGTGCTCACTGAATTGAACCACTAGTACTTTGTTATTTTGGGACGTAATCTTGATCAAATCAATGTTAGGAGCAATCGTTTCAACAACCAATGTTTCATTTTTTTGATTGATCTCCGGTAGTTTAGTCCGAAAGGCCACCGGAACCCACCGAAGCTGTAGATCGCTGGTGTCGGGCTTCACATTAGAACGAATATCTGTATACGTCACTTCGCGTTCTGGTAGGCCAAACTCATAATCGATTCGGCTCGTTGGGGTCTTCAGGCCGTTTTTGTCTTTATAGCCGCTGTATTCGCTTGTGAAGGGTACATCCCCATAACGGTCGTTGTATCCTATTTTTTCTACTTTACTTAATAATGATGTTTTCGAGTTGATATAGATCGTTACAGCGTCATTAGGTTTGTAGCTGAATGAGAGGAGGTTATGTCCGTTCTGCTCGCCCAGATAGCGTAATGACTGACGATTAGCATACGCAAACTGCAACAGTTTAATGGGTAGCACTTTAGCGGCATCATAACGAAAGTCGTGAGCATTCGACTTGATTAGGGTTCGGTCGAAATAGTCGATTGAGTAGAGTGAATCGGATTTGCTAACCGATGAACTGACATAAGAACTGCCGTTAATCTGAATTGCAGTCCGTACAAAGTAAACTTGCTCCGGCGCGAAATAGGCCACCTTCTCGTCAACAGGAATATTTTTAGTTTTCTCTGGAATATCATAATGGCCCAGATTATGAATGGTGCCGCTTGTGGTGAGCAGTAAACTTGCTGGGATGTCTTTGCCGGTGGCCGAAATAGATTTTTGTAATACAGAAAGTGCTTTCTGATAATTAGCCATCGTTTGTGCCCATACGGGGCAGTAACCTGCCCATAATGCGGCTAGTAAATAGATAAATCTCATGCGAAGTTTGCTTTAGGAAGTGAGTTAAGTGCGGTGAATAAATTATACTGAAAGGTATAGGGTTGGTTACTGTAGTTAAATCTGGCCAGTGCCGACTGGTATTTTTGATAGATGTAGGCATAGCCAGCCTCAAACTGCCGATGATACTCCATACCGGCCTCAGTCAGAATGTTTGAATTATTCATATTTGCCAAATCAATATTGAATTTTTGGAGGTAAAATCCAATACGCCCAAGGGCCTCATGTCGTAATACATCAGTAAAGCTGGACGTATCGTTGATAACGCTATCCAAGGCGTGCAGAATAGTGGTGTACGTGAATAGCCCATGAAACGCACCGTAGACTGTGCGGGTATCCCCGGACGCCTTTGTGAATTGATTGAGTGGATGGTCTTTAGCAACACGCAGATAGGTTTCCGTATCCAGCGTCAAGGCGTTAAAAATAACATGACCACACTGATGAGCTATATCGTCGATAAAAAAGATTGACGTTTGTGGGTTATTTTCCACATTAAAATAGGCCGTACCGTGGTGCATTATACCGGCAAACGAGTGATGTTCTGGCGGACTATTAAAGACAACAAACTCTCTGGTAACAGATTCAATTAATTTCCAAAGTTCAGATAATTTAAGTTGAAAGTAGTTGACGGCTTCTAATAAAGGTTTTTGGTATTTTTGGGTAGTTATTTCAATCGATTCGTAAAATGAAATACCCTGCTCATATTCTAATAAATCAGTTGAATGTATGCAAAGCCTAATGGTACTGTTGGGTAAAAATTGATTAGATATCAGGTTAACATCAAGTTGCGCTGAATTGAGCGTAAAAATTTTATTTGGATCAGATCTAATATATCCTAGATTGGGCAAATTAACCAGCCCGAAACGGTCTGATTTTACGGGTATTAAGTCAGGTCGATTATCCTTTGGTATATAGCCAACCAAGCATTGAGTTAACGGGATAGTTAACGCCTTGTCAATGTCAGACAAGAAATGACAGAACAGTGTTGGCTCTAAAAAAGCAAGATCATTTTTGTAATCTAAGGAGTCGAATAATATTGGCTCTTTCTGGTATAATTCTAAACGAATTATGTCAGAAAGGTGATTTTTTTTATTTAAAAGATGAGTCTTGTTGATTGTGAATTTACTTATTTTCATGATAACTATTCGTTATGATTTCTATAAACCGTATAATTTGTTTCTCTGAGATTTTCTGAAAAAGTTGCATGTGATTTCCTTTGTATGTAATACGAAATTGAGAATCTATACAAGCAACATAGTCTTCTTGTACAGTGACTTTATCTTCATCTCCCCAAAATGATATTGTTGGAATCTTCTTGCATGTTAAATTTTGTTTAATTTCCGGTAACTTGATGCTATTTTTATTTAAACGGCTAATTACTGCTTGCGGGTTCAGCATAGGTGAATCTAAAATGATAAAATCTGGCATTAAATCTAATGCCAACGGGAAGTATCCACCCATTGAAAATGCTAAGACTCCAATCTTATTTTTATGCCTAATTTTAGTAGCATAAAACACTGTTTCATAGTCTATCAAAAATTCGGAATAGAATAAATAATTAGAATCGATCTTAAAATCATCGCTTTCCCCAAATCCTCGGTAATCGAATAAAACCACATTAAATCCGTTCTTTGATAGTAATTGTGCCGCTCCGAGATAATAACTCATATTA
>JAIVFU010000464.1 GCA_020829485.1 Nostoc sp. CHAB 5834
ACTACTAAATGCAGTATTTCATACTATTTAAAGGCTATTTCATTCTTATCTATTTTTTTTCCTTTTACGGTGGCAAAACAATTGTAACATCATTATACGTAACCCATATACTCAACAAAACCAATAACCACCTAAAAATCAACAAGTTATTAAAAAAAGTAATTAACAGACAGTCAGGCTTTTTCAGAAAAGAGCAGCATAAATAATCCTTTTCGTGACTTGTGCCGCGTTCTCCGTCCAACAAAGCCTGTGTTTTTTGAAGATATTCAGGTGTCCCTCTTTATCCATAAACCTAACCTACTAAATCAGTGAACTTTATGAAATCAGTGCCAATCGAGTAAGAAGCCGTGTCTGACCAACGTGTGTACCCTTTTGTACATTCCGTTAGTCAGACATTTGCGTTCAAACCAGATAAGAGCTATCGAATAAGCTGATACAGTCTACAGGTTTTTTTTTGCAGACCGTTCCAATCAGTTTACGCCTGCGACCTGTCCGGGAATTAAGCCTTACAGACATTTGACTACAAACCTTCATGAAAAAAATTTACGCCAACGAGATGCCATTGCGTATTCTGGTCTATAACACGGACTCTGCCAGGCTTTCGCCAGCCGGGCTGGGGCTATACGCATGGACAGGTGCGGCCTGGAGTTCGATAGCAGCCGGAGGCACTGCTGCCGAAGTAGGCGATATCAAGACGAGTATGCAAACCAACGACTACGATGGTGGGGTTAAGCCCTACGGCCGTTTAAAAAAATCCCCTACGGCTACACAGCAGGCAAGAGCAACTGCGCTCGACACAGGAGCCGATTTGCCCGATGCTACCGATGCCTTTTTGGTGCAAAATGGAGCGACGCTGGGTAGTGTGGCAGCTAGCCATTCAAAACCATTGCACAAGGCTATTTTCCAAATGTAAACCTAACGGCTGATTCTGCGGGATCGCACCAACACCCAATATCTATTTCTACCAATGAAGGATACGCTATCTAATCCTACAGCATTCAAGACAAATATGGTTCCTGCTCAAGAGGCAGATGTAGCGACTACTGATAGAACTGTAACTGGTACTGCAGCCACGTCTATGATTGTAGCTGCGGGTACTCACACTCACACAGTGCCATTAGGTGGTTCTGGTACAGCTCTGGACATCACGCCAAGAAGTCTGAGCGTAAACACATTTATCTACTTAGGTAACTAAGAGATAGGACTTGATTACAGTATCAGTCAAAACCACCGAACAAAAGTAAATAAATGAGACATATGTATATGAAATACCAGGCCCAGCAAGCCCAGTCGCCCCATACAGGCAGGTTAGGCTATGGCAGTAGCTACCACGTAGCTCCACCCCCTAGTGGGCATGGCCCGCACGCTATCACTCGCCACGCTCAGCAGCAGAGCGTGCTTTTACCTAAGCAATGTTTCTTGAGGTTTAACGACCTGCTCAAGTTACCCCTTAGTTTCTTAATTGTTCTGCTGGTCAGCTTTGGACAACAGGCATTAGCACAGACCTCCTGTACAATGTCACGCCTAGTTTATCCACCCGGACCAGGCACCATGTCTCCTGTTACGATACCAGGTGCGGATGCTTTTGGCTATACAAATGTATTCTTGGACAGGTTCCGCTGGGAGAGGGATGATTTTGCGTCTACGGGGACACAAACCGGGGCATCGGGTTGGCAAAATACAAGTTGTGCCAGAAATGTATCGTTCAGGTTGACTTGGGGAAATCGTAATCCGGAAACAGCCAGGTCTGGTTTGTTTAAATTATCTGTTGGGGGTGTTCAATATTTCCAAATGGAAACCGGTCGTAATGGTAGCGATATAGGCACAATCAGCTATTTGAATGGAGCAACGGGAACAGTTACTTCTATTAGTACTGGTGGCGGTTGGGGAAGCAATGATCAGCTTATCACATTTACATTACCTCCAACCGTAGCAAATAATGGAGACGTTACGATGTTTTATGATCCTTCAGGAGGTGGAGGCAGTGGCATAGGCGGTGATGATGTAGCTACTAGCATGCTGAATATGGAAACCTGCGCTAAAGTATTTGTAGATGGTGCAGTTACGAACCAAAGCATTTGTAGTGGTAATTCACCCTCGACAATTTCACTCAATCCAGCGCCGAGTTCCGAAAACCTAAATGGAGCCACGGTTAGCTATCAGTGGCAATCTGCCTCAAGTTCTTCAGGACCTTGGTCAGATGTTTCTGGGGCCACAGACCCTACTTACGCTCCACCCGCACTTACTGCTACTACTTATTACAGGCTTCGGGCCACTTTAAACTATAATGCTAATGGTGTAACGGGTAATTGTGAGTCTTTTAGTGATCCTACTACCATAACTGTCAATCCACTCCCTATTGCCACGGCGTCGGCATCGCCCAATCCGGTGTGTGCGGGTAGTTCCTTTACCCTTACCAGCAGTGGTGGCAGCAGCTACAACTGGGCGGGGCCCGATGGTTTCACCTCCACCCTGGACAGCCCAACCCGGACCGGTGCTACCCCAGCCATGGCCGGTACCTATTCGGTCACCGTTACCAGCGCGGCCGGCTGTACCGCCGTCGCCACCACCGATGTGATCGTCAACCCCCTGCCCCCT
>JAIVFU010000465.1 GCA_020829485.1 Nostoc sp. CHAB 5834
CAGGACGGATAGAACAAAATCAATTTTTACCAGAAAATGATACCTTGATTCGTGACCGGGTCGCCGGTGCGAATGGCAATTTGAGATTATCTGAAGTAGCAGGATAGGAACGCAGACGGAAATAGAACCCCGTTACAGTAAAAGGGGTGATAAGCTGGACCGTAACTCGAGCATGATCAGGAAAAGTTGTTTCTTTGGATAATTAGCAACCGCCTTTGCGAGGGGCACGTTTATAAAGTATTTTACGATCTCGTTCTGCATAGTCTCCCGATATTATTGGATATGCATACTTGGGCGCGTGCGATACACTATGGCTTTTTATAATTATTTTGTCGTTAACCTTTAGGCTATGCAATTGCTGAAATTCATTGTTAGTGTTCAAAAAAACTTTGTCAGACTTTTCCGGCCCAAAACTAAGAATATAATCGTCGCCATTAATCCTGACCATTACTCCGAAACCCAATCGTGAGCCTGCCGGAAGAGAAAGAGAGGTTACAACAGCCTCCATATTGGTAAAAGCACTTATATGCTTCCTTATTTTAGCTTCACCGGCATACACGTTTTTACCTTCGGGAGACGCTTCCCATATTTTGTACTTTATACCATCAGGGGTAGCCTCCCATATTTTCAATGCAGCTTTCCTTTCAGCCGCAGAGGGTGGCTTTGAAGTTGGCTTTTTAGAAGCTTCATCGTCAATTTCACGACTAGCAAATACTAGTCCGCTTACCACAACCAGCGGTAGGATTAGTGCATAAATGATTTTTTTCATATTTATTTGTAAGTTTAATTAAGGTAAATGTATGTTCAGACAAATCAGATCCGTTTAAGGCATTCTTTTTATTTTCAAGAATTTGAACAAAGCTAAAAATTTCTATCACGTCGTCTGTTAATGACCTGTAAAAGAATGTTAACGAAACGTAAAAGCAGCTTTTACAGACTACTATGGATTTTGGCCTCTGAGTAGTTGGATACACTGTACAACAATGTTGCCTATACGAATGTCTTGCAAAAAAAGCTCCTCAGTAAGACGAAGAAGCATTCATGTATAGGCTTTTCAAATGGGGCGTTTTGTGAGATGGTACGCTAATCAGACTATCCCGTTTGGACCGAAGCCTAACTCGTTCTTCTAACTAAACAGTCAGGTATAATTTTGGCTTCAACAAAAGGTTATTACTTGTTGCCCTTCCCATTCAGCCTGCGCCAATAGTATCAACCCAATGAATTAAGCGCTGAGCAATCCGCGGCTACCTTCACTCCTAACAGCATCGAGCGCAACCGTGACTAACAAATCCAGCGTCAGTAGGATGAAGATACCGTAGGTTGTTCGATTCGATTGACGAAGCCTTCTGCACGATTAAGGTGTTGTTCAATGACCAGGGCAAAGCGGTCAATTACCGCTTCCTCGGAACGAATCAGGCATTTCTGCGGCAGACCGGACTCGTAAACGTTATTGGTCAACGCGCGCTTGACTTCGTGCCCGAGCTCGAACCACGCTGGTTTGACACGTATGGACACGTCGTCAAAATGCACTGGTAATCAGTTTGTTGGAATACAAAAGAGGGGTGCGTCGTCTTTATTTCGGCTGCGTTTGAGGGCTTGAACCGCTTCGACTGGCTAGCATCGTAACGAGTGTTGATGAGGTTGATTCGTTCAGTCGACTGGTTTACTACTGACATACGGCTGTCACTCCCCCGGCTTTTCTTTGTGTTGTTAATCAATCGACAACCTCAACCACTAGCAGGTCATGGAAAACACAGCGAAACGTAGCCAAACGATGGATCAGATCGTACTCTCACCCGAGCAACTTCTTGCCCATTGGCAGGGACACCGGGGACTCACCCGCCGGGTGATCGAAACCTACCCCGAGGAGCACTTCTTTTCGTATACCCTGGGCGGTATGCGCCCTTGCTCGGCGCTAATTGATGAAGTCCTGCAAATGGCTGACCAGAGCATGCAGGGCGTCATTTCGGGCGAGTGGCCTTCTTTTGGCGAGGGCTCAGAAGCACCCCCAAAAGCAACAACGAAGGAGCAGGTACTGGCGCAGTGGGATCGGGTGACCGAGACAATTAATGCGCATTGGCCGCTGATTCCACCTACTCGTTTCCAGGAAGTTGACAAAGCTTTTGGTTTGTATGAAGGACCTATCTACTGGTTTCTTTTCTACCTGATCGATAATGAAATTCATCACCGGGGTCAGGCTTATGTCTACCTACGCACCCTGGGCGTAGAGCCGCCTGCTTTCTGGGATCGCCCCCAGGTTTAATGCGTGGCAAATCCTTTTTACAAAAGCCTTTGCCACTTTTTTATAAGACCTGTTCAGTATGGATAATGACATAAAACGGTTATCTCGAATAACAGCTATCCTCATTCAGTTTTTATCGAGACGGCTTGTCAATTCGAAGACACTTGCCGGCAAATTTAATGTGAGCGTAAGAACGATTTATAGAGACATCAAATTACTGGAAAGTGCCGGCGTACCCATAATGACGGAAGAAGGCAAAGGATACAGCCTAATGGATGGCTATAAAGTGCCGCCTGTCATGCTCACTGAAACCGAAGCCAATGCGCTGCTTACGGCTGAACTTATCATTCAATCC
>JAIVFU010000466.1 GCA_020829485.1 Nostoc sp. CHAB 5834
TTGCTCAGTTCTTTGGCGGTACATCCCTGCTGATCATGGTAGGTGTGGTACTGGATACGTTACAGCAGGTTGAAAGCTATTTGCTGATGCGCCGGTACGAAGGGTTGATGAAGTCAGGCCGTGTTCAGGGCCGGACGAGTGAGACAGCAGCAGCAGTGTAAGCAAGATGGCCGGTTCGGATAAGAAGGATAAGATGATTTACCTCAGGAGCGAGGAAGAAATTGCCCTGATAAAAATCAGTGCGCAGGTGCTTGGAAAAGCACATGCCGAAGTCGCTAAGCTAATTCGCCCCGGTATTGCAACGAAGGAACTCGATAAGGTTGCTGAGACGTTCATAAAAGATAATGGTGGCTCTCCCTCGTTTTTAGGGTATAACAAGTTCCCCGCATCTTTATGCATATCGGTGAATGACGTAGTTGTTCACGGGTTTCCTAGCCGCTACGAAATCAAGGATGGTGATATTATCTCCATCGACTGCGGAGTAAAGTTGAACGGATACCACAGCGACAGTGCCTACACGTATCCCGTTGGTGATGTATCGCCAGCTATTCGCAAACTTTTGGCCCGAACCAAAGAATCGGTTTACATGGGTGTGGAGAAAGCAATTGATGGCAATCGGGTAGGGGATATCGGTTATGCGATCCAGACATACACGGAGAAATTCGGTTATTCTGTGGTTCGGGAGTTAGTAGGACATGGGGTTGGCGAGAACTTGCACGAAGCACCCGAAGTACCCAATTACGGTAAGCGGGGGCAAGGACCTAAATTACGGGAAGGTATGATTCTGGCTATAGAGCCGATGATTAACTACGGTAAGAAGGGCGTTGTGCAGGAGCGGGATGGCTGGACCATTCGTACGATAGACCGTAAACCATCGGCTCACTTTGAACACACAGTGGCTGTGCGGAGAGGGAAAGCTGAGATCCTGACAACCTTCGAGTACATTGAGGCAGTCACCGCAAATACAAGCCTGATGGTTGACATACAAGAACTGACGGCGGCTTAAAGCGAACATGGCAAAGCAGAATTCAATAGAACAGGATGGCGTGATTTTGGAAGCCTTATCGAATGCGATGTTCCGGGTCGAACTGGCTAACAAGCACGAGGTAATTGCGCACATATCTGGTAAAATGCGGATGAATTACATCAAGATTTTACCAGGAGATCGCGTGAAGTTAGAAATGTCGCCTTACGATTTGAGTAAGGCAAGGATTGTGTATCGGTACAAATAGTGCCAGGCGAGCAGGTGAATCAGGTATGGCGTTTTGCCATAAAGGATACATTCAGGCGCTGAAGCATGTAAAAACAAGGTTTAACCATGAAGGTCAAAGCGTCCATTAAGAAGCGCAGCGAAGACTGCAAGGTGATCCGTCGGAAAGGGAAACTGTACGTGATCAACAAAAAGAATCCCCGTTACAAACAAAGACAAGGCTAAGTATGGCACGTATTGCAGGTGTAGACATTCCAGACAAAAAGCGGGGCGAGATTGCGCTGACGTACATCTTCGGCATTGGCCGTAGCCGGGCGAAGAAAATCTTGACGGACGCTGGTATTAGCGTTGACAAAAAGGCAAGTGAGTGGTCAGACGATGAAGCAAGCGCAGTGCGTAATGCTATCACGAACGAGTACAAAGTTGAAGGTCAGCTACGCTCAGAAGTACAGTTGAGCATCAAGCGTCTGATGGACATCGGTTGTTACCGTGGCCTTCGGCACCGGAAAGGACTTCCCGTTCGTGGTCAGCATACCAAAAACAACTCCCGTACCCGGAAAGGTAAGCGGAAGACTGTTGCTAACAAGAAGAAAGTAACGAAATAATTAATCGGTCGCTCATTGTCATACGGGCCATTTGTGGTTGTTCAACGCGATATGTTGAATGGCAAGTAATGAAACCGGTGACTTATTGACGATTACCTCACAAGACAATGGCTCAAGCAAAACGCAAAGACAAAGCGAAAAAGCGGGTAGTGATTGTTGAACCCGTTGGTTAGGTACACATCCGGGCTACGTTCAACAACATCATTATCTCGATCACGAACATGAACGGCCAGGTTATTTCCTGGGCTTCGGCGGGTAAAATGGGCTTTCGTGGCTCTAAAAAGAACACGCCGTATGCCGCTCAAACGGCTGCTTCAAACTGTGCTGCCGTTGCCCACGATTTGGGTATGCGCAAAGCAGAAGTGTTTGTAAAAGGTCCCGGATCAGGCCGTGAGTCGGCAATCCGTACCATCCAGAACTCGGGAATCGAAGTCACTACGATTCGCGATATTACCCCCATGCCGCACAACGGTTGTCGGCCACCCAAGCGTCGTCGTGTATAACGGCGGCCTGCGGGCAGTACATGAATAGGGACAGGCGACATTAAGTTGTGTCTGTCCGATGTTTAACTCTTATTCATTCCAGAAAGAATGGCACGTTACATTGGGCCTAAAGCCAGAATTTCGCGCAAGTTTGGAGAACCCATCATGGGCCCCAGCAAAGCGCTTCAGAAAAAGAATTACGGACCGGGTATGCACGGTCGGGGCCGCAAGCGGAAGCAATCCGAATATGCGCTCCAGTTAATTGAAAAGCAGAAAGTAAAATATACCTACGGCAT
>JAIVFU010000467.1 GCA_020829485.1 Nostoc sp. CHAB 5834
CCGGCCTGGAACGCCGGCCAGGCCAGGGCCGCCACGGCCACGGTGAACCCCAGCGCCATCAGCACCAGGGACAGGTCGAAACGGCGGGGGGACGTGGTCACGGAGCGCGGCTCCCGGAGCGAATCAGTCGGCTAGTCTCCTCCCTGTTGGCCGCTTGGCCAATGGGGCCGGGGCGCTAGCGTCCCTTGCGCTTCTGCATCACGAACCCGATCACCTTCGCCGCCGCCTCGAAATGCTCGCGCGGGATGGTTTCGTCGATGTCGACGGCGGCATAGAGGGCGCGGGCCAGGGGCACGTTCTCGACGATCGGCACGGCATGCTCGCGCCCGACCTCGCGGATGCGCAGCGCCACGGCGTCGACGCCCTTGGCCACGCAGATGGGGGCCGGGTCGCCCTTGTCGGGCTCGTAGCGCAGGGCGACCGAATAGTGGGTCGGGTTCGTGACGATGACCGTGGCCGTCGGCACGTTCTGCATCATTCGCTGGCGGCTCCTCTGCATCCGGATCTGCTTCAGCTTGGCCTTGACGTGCGGATCGCCCTCGGACTGTTTGAACTCCTCCTTCAGCTCTTCCTTGGACATCCGCTGGCGCTTGGCGAAGCGCATCTTCTGCCAGATGAAGTCGCCGCCGGCGGTCAGCACCAGGAACACGATCGTCGAGGCCATCAGGGCGATCATCAGGTCGCGCGCCAGCGGCAGGATGGTCGCCGGATGCATGGCCGCCATGTTTTCGAACTCGCGCATGTGCGGCTTCAGCACCATCCAGCAGATCACCGACACGGCGATCAGCTTGAGCAGCGTCTGGGCGAACTGCATCAGGCCGTCGGGGCCGAAGATGCGCTTGAACCCCTTCAGCGGGCTGACCTTCTCCCATTTGGGCTTCATCTTCTCGGCCGAGAAGATCAGCCCGCCGGTCTGGAACACGTTGCCGCTGACGCCCCCCACGATGGTCGCCAGCATGATGGCTCCCAGGAACGGCGCGATCGACCACAGGGCCTGTATGGCGATCTCGATCCCGGCTCCTGCCTCCAGGCCCCCGATCATCTGGTGCGGGGCGGCGATGAAGGGAACGAGCGCCTCTCCCATCGAGGTGGCGAAATAGCCGCCCCCCATGACGATCACGGCGGTGGCGCCGAGCAGGCTGAGGGCCGGGGCGACGTCGGCGGATTTCGCGACGTCGCCCTTTTTTCGCGCTTCCTCGAGTTTGTGGGGTGTCGCCTCTTCTGTTTTTGACTCGGGATCGGCGTCTTCAGCCACTGACGCCTCCGGACGAGACGAACAGATTGGCCAGGGTGCGGTAGCGGTCGATGAAGACCGTCCCCAGCACGCCTAGCGACAGGGCGAACACCGATAGCCCCAGGATCACGCTCAGGGGCGCGGCGGCAAAGAAGATCTGGAACGCCGGCATGACCCGCCCGACCAGGCCGGACGCCAGGTTGAAGATCAGGGCGAAGACGATCACGGGCGCCGCCAGCTGCACACCCAGCAGGAAGCTGTCGCCAATCGTCCGCACAGCCAGCTCGGTGAAGTCGCCGGTCACCAACGGCCGCATCGGCGAGATCAGCTCATAGGAGCCGACCAGGCCCGCGATGAACAGGTGATGCGTATCGGTGGCGAAGACCAGCACCGTGCCCAGCAGCATCAGGAAGGCGGCGATGGTCGTGCCGGGCTGGGCCTGCAGCGGATTGGTGGTCTGGGCGAAGCTGAGCGTGGTCTGGAGCGAGACGATCTCTCCGGCCACGGCCAGGGCGGCGGTGAAGGCCCGCAGGACGGCCCCGATGGCCAGTCCGACGATGACCTCGCGCAGGATCCAACCGACCGCCGAGCCCAGGCTGGCGGGCAGGGGTGGCAGGGACCCGCCGACGACGGGCCAGATCGCCAGGGCCACGACCAGGGCCAGCGACAGCCGGATGCGCGGCGGCACATAGCTCTCGCCGATGCCGGGCAGGCTCAGCAGGATCGCGCCCACGCGCGCGAAGACCAGGCCGCCGGCCCAGACCTGATCGGAGGTGGCGTAAGGCTCCATTGGCCCGCGCTACATCCCCGAAATGCGGGCGGCGATCTGGCGCATGAAGGCCCCCAGCAATCCTCCCATCAGCGGCAGGAACAACAGGAGCGAAATGAAGATGGCGATGATCTTGGGCGCATAGACCAGAGACTGTTCCTGGATCTGGGTCAGGGCCTGGAACAGGCCGATGCCGACGCCGACCACCAGCCCGACCAGCAGGACCGGCGCGCACAGCTGGATGGTCAGCCACAGGGCGTCGCGGCCCACATCCAGAACTTCCGCGCCGCTCATGACTACTCCTGTGGCCTTGCGGCCCTCGGCCTGCGTCAGGCTTGACTCCCGAACTGGGCAGAAAATGCCGGGACCGTGGTTAACGCGGGGTTACAGGCGCTCCGCTTCGACCCGGCCCGAAGCTTGCGCCGCACCTTCCGAAACGAGGATTGGCCATGGCCTGGAGCGCGATTTCGACCCGAAACGAGACACCGCCTATCGCGCGCGGCGGGTGGCTGGACGCCCTGCGTTTCATCGTGGCCTCGCTGATCATCCTGCATCACTTCCAGGCGGCCGGACCC
>JAIVFU010000468.1 GCA_020829485.1 Nostoc sp. CHAB 5834
GTTCGGGTTGCAGCGCTGAAGCGAGCGGCTGAAAGTGGTGATATCAAGGCCTCGCCTGCTGTCTTTGGGGTACTTGAGATTAGGAGGAAAGCGTGAGCATCATTCAGGAGATTGCTGCCCAACGCCAAAAGCTCTTAGATGGCATTGAAGCCAATGAAGGAGATATCAACCTACGAATTTTTGAAGACTTTTATCCGGATGAAGCGCACTTCATCTACGAGCTGCTTCAGAATGCGGAGGATGCTGGAGCAACAGAGGTTGCTTTTGAACTCACGCGGCACGGGTGCTCGTTTGAACATAACGGAACGAGACATTTCGATGAGCGCGACATTCGGGGCATTACAGGTATCTTTAACAGTAGCAAGAAGGAACGTACCGACAAGATAGGCAAGTTCGGTGTGGGGTTTAAGTCGGTATTTGTTTACACCGACACTCCAACGATTTTCTCAAGAGACTATAGCTTCAAAATCGTGAAGCTGGTTCTTCCCGAGGAGGTCGCGCCGAAGCCAAGCTTGGGCCAACGTACGCGTTTCGACTTTCCTTTTAATAACCCGAAGAAGAACGTCAAAGATGCCTATGCAGAGGTCAAAGCCGGCCTTGAGCATTTGTCGGAGACAACACTACTCTTCTTGCGCAACCTTGGTTCCATAAGATGGAGGGTTGACGTTCAAAAAGGTGAGGTTATTCGAAAAGAGCACTCTGAATTCCATGTTGAGGTGCGAAAAGTCGTTGACGGGACTGAACTTCTTAGCTCTCACTGGTTACGCTTCACTGCACCGGTTCGAGATGTCGAGGTGTTCTCCGCACCTGTTGAAGGGGTGGAGCGACAACAAGTCGCTGTGGCCTATGAAATGGCGTTGAGGGGAGAGGCCAAGTCTTTCGATCAGGTCAAGACCTTGTCGGAGCAGTTCAAAATCGTACCCGCTGACAGGGGGAAAGTCTCAGTTTTCTTTCCGGCAGAGAAGGAGACTTCCGGTCTTCGGTTCCACCTGCATGGTCCATTCGTTCCAGAGTTGAGTCGTGCAAGTATCAAGAACTCACCGGAAAACCTTCCATTATTTGAGCAAATTGCTGCGCTAGCGGCTAATTCACTTCATTCTATTAGGCGGCTTGAATTGCTGACAGGCGAGTTCCTCGCCGTGCTACCAAACAATGAGGAGCAGCTTCCGAATAGGTATCAAGTAATTCGGAAAGCTATCATCGATGAAATGAAGAGGGAGGCCCTGGTTCCGACCTATGGCGGTGACTACGCTCCCGCAGCGCATCTATTGCAGGCCCGTCGAGCAACGATAAAAAGTCTTCTGAGTAAAGCTGACTTGGCCTTCGTGACCGGCCGAACAGACCATCCAGAGTGGGCTATTGGGGCATCTCAGAGGAATTCACTACAAGACAAATTTTTATCCAGCTTGGGTATTCAGTCATGGGATGCCGAAAATTTGGTAGATTTCTTCGAAATGAAGGCGCGAAAGTCAACTGGTGGATGGGACCAGTGTGAACTTAGTCGAGAGGTCTTGGGTTGGCTCGCATCAAAGCCATTCGAGTGGCTGCAGGCGCTCTACTCCATTTTGTTTAGGTATTGTGACGAGCAAGGGGACTGTGGAAGCCTTCACGACGTCTATTTTGTTCGACTGGCTTCTGGCAAGTGGGGGACAGGTGCAGCGTCGTATTTTCAGACAGGTTCATTTAGCGAGTCGGACCCATTGCATCGAGTCGATGAGCGAGTCTTTACTGAGGGCGCAAAAAAGACACAGCAGCAAGACGCGCGTAGATTCTTGGAGCTGCTTGGAGTTCGCGAGCCCAATGAGACCGATGAGTTGGGCCTATTGCTGAGAAGTAGATACAAAGAAGGAGCTGCTCATCCCTCTGATAAAGATTACCTCGTGGACCTTCAGCGAATGATTTCTTTCTTGGAAAAGAATCCAGGCTCGAAAAATATATTCACTGGTGCGAGAGTTTTCAAAACTTCTTCCTTGACCTCAAATTGGGCCTCTGCGAACAAGGTTTACCTAGACGAGCCTTTCGGACGGACTGAGCTTAGACATCTTTATTTGTTGACCAAAGACCAGAGTTTGAAGCGTTGGCCGCTTGATGATTGGTATTTGAGCTGCGGTATCCCAGCGGAGCAAATTGTTAATTTTGCGGAACTGCTCGGATGTCAAAAGGAATTCGACAGGCTTGTCGTTACCGCGAATTGCATAAATAATCCTCACTGGAGCTCCATGAATCGCCCCGGGTTTTGAGGAGGCTCAACACTCTGAGAGGATTGAGCCATGAAGAAGACGAACAAGTTCTCACCCGAGGTGCGTGAGCGCGCAGTGAGGATGGTGCAGGAGCAGCGCGGGGAGTACCCGTCACTGTGGGCAGCCATCGAATCCATTGCCCCCAAGATTGGTTGCGTGCCACAGACGTTGAACGAATGGGTCAAGCGCACCGAAGTTGATGCAGGCAAGCGCGAAGGCGTCACCACAGCCGAAGCACAGCGGGTCAAGGAGTTGGAGCGCGAGGTCAAGGAACTGCGCCGGGCCAACGAGATATTGAAGCTGGCCAGCGCGTTTTTCGCCCAGGCGGAGCTCG
>JAIVFU010000469.1 GCA_020829485.1 Nostoc sp. CHAB 5834
CTTTAGAAGCTTGGGTGGTAACGATGGGGTCGCAAAAGCCAAATACTTTACAGATAAAATATTTGAAGTTGTTAATCAAGAAAACTTGCAGTAAATAGATTTCTTTTCAGTTACTAAATATAAGAGCTTATGTTTAGTAACTGAAGGTCGTTTAAGCTATAGCTGGTGGCTTTGGCACAGTTAAAATTTCTTCGCCTAATGCTTCCTCTATTCGTATGATCGTTTTCAGCTCTAGATTATGTGTACCACTGACCCATTTGCTGATCTCAGATTCTGACTTGTGTAGAGCAACCGCCAGGTCTTTCTGGCTCATACCTTTCTGCTCAAGAATAGCATGAATACGATCCGCTACATCGAGCATTTTGGTGACTAAGCGTCGGGTCTGGTCGGGAGTACGGCTGGTGTCTTGGCCCCCTATTAAATGGACAGATTTTTGAAAAGTCTGTATAGTAAATTACCTGTGCTTCCTCCCATTTTTGTTGGGGTCCGAGCCACCCTTCAGGGTGCGTTTAAAAAAGAGTATATAAACCTTCACGAATCGAAAATTCGCGTCTTAAACAAACGAAGGTTTAAACTAATAAACCATCCCGCTGGAAACAGAAGCTGGATCGACCTAAAATTGCAGTTCCTCGACTGCAGCCTTAAATCCGTACACGGTCTAGGGTTCAAGGAGTTGATAGGAACTCCTGATGCATTCGGGAAAGTTCGAACAATTGCCTCGGTGAGTCTTTATACATCCCAGCCCAAATTTCCGGAAGGACTTATGTGTACCAGTAATGTTGATGAGTTTATGGCTGAAGTTTTGACAAGATAAGCAAATGAATGGCACAAGCTGCCCATTTCAAGTTGTCATGTGTAATCAATGGTGCTTGCACAATCGAATGATTTCAGGACGAGTCAACCCTGATTTCGTCCGATAAAATGGTAAAATTTTTTAATGAATTGAACGCATAAGTATTTATCGTTTAGATACTTGTATCTTTTTTTACAAACTTCAAAAATCGTTCAGGAAAACCCTCTATAAATGAACTATGAGTTATAGAGGGCCAAAATACGCTGGACCTGTACGGCCTGAAATTGTTTACCCCGGCGTGTCCGGAAGCCATGTTCATTCAAGGCCTTGGCAATATGACTCCACCGCTCGCCAGCTTGCCGTAGGGATCGGGCCAAAGCGGCGGCTCGTCGATTGTGCTCATGACCCCGGGCATTTTCTTGCCGCACCTGCCTTCCCTTTTCCACGGCCTGTTCGGTCAGGTTTTCTGGCTTACCTAAGACAAAGCCCGCTTTTTTCTTTTCGGCTAGTGCCTTTTTCGTTCGATCTCCAATGACTTCCCGTTCATACTGGGCCATGGTGGCCATCACACCAATGGTTAGCGTGTTGGCCTCGGGCATGTCGGCACAGACGAACTCCACGCCCGAATCACGCAGGGTGAAAATAAACGCCACGTTTCGCGTCAACCGGTCCAGTTTAGCAATTAATAAAATAGCTCCCTTTTCCTTACAATAGGCAATGGCTTTCAGCAATTCGGGCCGGTTATTCTTTTTGCCCGATTCGATATCAGTAAATTCACCGACGATCTCGCCCCTATTAAGAAGATACGCGTTAACACTTGTACGCTGAGCTGATAGGCCGAGTCCACTTTCCCCTTGCCGCTGGGTAGAGACACGAAAGTACGTCACATAGGTTTTGTATCCGATTTGGTGTTCCACGGCACAAGTTTTAGGTTGTCCGCTTAAATGTAGGGTTAATTTACATTTTTTGAATGGGCGTTTAACAAATGTTAAAAAAGGTCATCAGTATAATACGGATAGGTTCACCAGCGGGTGATTGTATGTTCATGCTATTAAGGAAAGAATTTAATTGAAGAAAGAAGCAACTTAATCAAGAAACTGTCGCAGATAGTTTGGGGAGTGTCGCATTTAGTTTGGGTATGTCGCATTTAGTTTGGTTAATCACACATGCCGTTCATCCTTTTTTTTCGGCCACTAATCCAGTCAGAAAAACATTTTTAATAAAGTACCTTGCATTGCATAGTACCTTTTGGTACCTTTGATTCATCAATGGACGAAACACGGCTACACCAATGAATATAGAAAACGCACAAGTGCAGATGCGAAAGGGCATTTTAGAGTTCTGCATACTGCACATTATATCGCGGGGCGAGATTTACGCGTCCGATATGCTTGATGAACTCACCTCCGCCCGTATTATGGTGGTGGAAGGAACGCTCTATCCCTTGTTGACGCGGCTCAAAAACGCGGGCCTGCTCGATTATAAATGGGTGGAATCCACGTCGGGGCCACCACGCAAGTACTATATCCTGACCGACCTGGGCCGCAACTCGCTCGAAGCCCTGACCGAAACGTGGCAGGAACTGGCCGAATCCGTCAACCACATCATCGGCCGAACGGAGCAGCACAAAAAGCCAGCCAATGGCACCGATGCGCCCATGACCATGACCGACCAATCCAGTTCATCAACCAACGCTTAACCTATTCTCTTTTCTATCTAAAGCCATGAAAAAGACAATCAGCATCAACATCAGTGGGGTCATTTTCCACATTGAGGAA
>JAIVFU010000046.1 GCA_020829485.1 Nostoc sp. CHAB 5834
AATTAGGTCGTTCTCGTGGTGGTTTCAGTACAAAAATACACATTCGCTGTGAGGGGAAAGGTAAACCAATAACTTTTATTCTTAGTCCAGGTCAAAGAAATGAGTCAATTTTTCTAGAACAATTGATGGAACAAGGAGCAGTCAAGCGTTCTGGTCGGGGTCGTCCGCGTTTACGTCCTTTGAGATTGGTTGGAGACAAAGGCTATACGGGTCGTCGAATACGTAATTACTTACGCCGTCGTGGTATTCGTCTTACGATCCCACGACTCTCAAATGAACCACGTCGAGGTTCTTTTAGCCATGAAATTTACCGTCAACGCAATATTGTTGAACGCGCTATCAATCGACTCAAGCAGTTTCGCCGCATCGCTACCCGATATGAGAAACTTGCTGCAAATTATACAGCCATGATTACGATCGCCTCCATTCTCTTGTGGTTATAGTTTGAAAACACGCCCTAACCCTCCCCGTATGTATTGGGGAGGGAACTGGATTTCTTTTTCCCCCCAATGCATCGGGGGGATTAAGGGGGGTAAAACGCCTGTGGGACATACATTTTAGCTTAATGAGCAATGCTGTGCCCTATTGTGTATTGCTTCCATTCAAGAAGCGCTATATTGCCTTCCTACAAAATAATTTCATAAATCAATACCTTCGCCATTTTTTTGTATGTTGGGTTGAGCGTTCGCGTAGCATCCCGTAGGGAAGCAAAACCCAACGTATTTGTTGGGTTTCGTGCCTCAACCCAACCTACGAATCGAGGTATTTTTCGATTTGGCGAAGGTATTGATAAATCAAATCGGATTGCTATATTAGAGGATGTTTTAAAAGTCCTCTTGTTACTATCAAAAGTTTTAGATCCTCCTAAATCCCCCGATAAATTGGGCGACTTTGACTCCGGTTCCCCCCCTTAAAAAGGCAGGGCTGTTTCATTCCACAAGGGCAAGAAGTTTGTCAATATCATGGGAGAGAAATCTTTGAGCAGTTGTGATGGAAGCATGACCATTTCGACGGAGTATATTAAGAGCGATCGCTTTCATAACAGAGAGATTTGCAGGAGCGTTACCCATACGTATTTTTGAGTTATCCTCCTGGAAAACTACGTCTTTAACCCAATGAAGGCGATTTTCGATACCCCAGTGTCCGCGAATCTCCTGAGCAAATTTTTGTGCCGTGTTCATCAGGCTACTAATGTAACAAACAATCTCATGATATGGTTTACCTCCTCGTGTTCCAGTTCTCTCGACTCGAATTAATGACTTAATTCCTTTCCAAGATAGGTCAATTCCATTGAGTTCATGAAAAACTTCTACTGTACGTGTGGTGAATCGATCTCTAATTTTTTCGCTGGCTGTATAACGACTTGCTGGCTTGCAAGTGGATGCAATGCGCTGAATATGACGATGTAATTTTGGCTGATTATCTTTAACAGCAATTAGATAATCATTGCCACTTGCTATAACTAACTGGCAAGTTTTTTTTGGCAATGTAGGGAATCAAAGCTGAATACAGCACCTTTTAGATCCAAAGCTGTAATTAAATTTTGTACAACTTGGATTTCGCTTTTTTCCTTGTTTTCCAATTTTTCCATGCCGAAAACAAGTCCTCTTTTACTTGCAAATACTGATACTATACTGACAAAATTTTGACTAGATGAATTGTAGTTTTCAATTGTGCCTTTAATGCTTTTCCCATCTGCACTCAACCATTCTGATTCTTCTATTTCAACGTAGTTCTGCGCCCACTGGTTGAATATTTTTACCAGTTTGTCGAAGTCTACTCCCATCACCACACGTCGTATGGTTGAGTAAGAAGGAACACCATGTTTTTCTATTGCAAATGTCTTGATCAATGTTAGACGATGCCGTTTGACGAAATCTCCCCACGCACGATACCCAACGTATCCATTCATAGTGCCCATTATTACAAACAATAATACCAACCAGAGTCGATGCCTTCGACCATCTTTCGTTCTAAAATCTTCTATCTGTCGCAGTTGTTCAATCAGATTTGCACCCATGAGCTTTTATCCCCTCGACACTTGCTATTTTACCTGTTTTAGGGAATGAAACAGCCCTGCTTTCTAAGGGGAGGGTTAGGGGGGATCTAAAAGTATCTAAAGTCACAGTGAAATACTTTTCAAACAACCTCTTAACGAGAACTAAATTTGTCACAATTCATGATTCCCATTGGGGAATTGAAAGTTTTCACAGAGCCATCAAGCAAATATGTGGTATTTGTCAATTTATGGTGAGACAAAAGAGACAGCCATGCAATTAAAAGACACATATTATCTTGATTTAAAGCATTTGTTTGTTTGAGTTAATGCGCCCTCAAAACATAATTTATAATTAATATGAATTGCAGATAAACTTATTCACTTTCAGTAGTCCGGCGTGAAAAAACAAAGCTATACAAAGAGATGTAAAATTATCAAATACCTTATAAATTGGTCATTCTACAGTTTTTATCAAACTAAACAGATATGGTTTTTATCGTGCCGACTTACTTAGTTGTGTATGAGTAAAATGTGGAAAGTCTCAACAATACTTGTGCTGCCTACACATGGATGAAGTTTTGGTAAAAGTGGAAGGACTAAGTTCCTTTCATCTAAACGGAAAATATAAATTTATCGTAAAGGTATCTTGACAAGTTATATGTAATTCTACTAAATAAAATAGAAGCTAATACATAAATAATTGAGGAGTATTTACTTTGTCTATATCAACTAAGTGCCGTAGCTGTACTGAATGTTAGCTTTTAACAGTTAGGCATCAACTTTTATATACATTTGGTCAGACAGTATCTAGAGATGCTGCTGTTCTTATTTGTGAATTCTCTGCCCACCAGAGTTTAATTTTCATTTGTCTTTCAATAGTTTCCAGTTCAGTTTAAAAACTGATACTTTGGGTGGAGATAAAATAATGCCATCAGCATTTTTACAAAAACTGCTAGATCAGCAGATTACCCTTATTTTGGGTGAGAAACTTTCAGAGCAAGAAATTGCTAGCTGCTTAAAACTGGCAGAAATCTTTGAGCCACCAGTGGCAAAACAGTTTTGGCTGACAACAGCAGCGAACCCAGGAATTTACATCGTTCTGGCTGGAAAAGTTAGAGTGCTGGATAATGAGGAAAACTTAATCACGACCTTGAGTGCAGGGTCATCTTTTGGGGAAGCCACGCTGTTTCCACAAGAAGGTTTTCAGCTATATGCCGTTAGAGCCTCGGCTAATCTTAAGCTTTGTTATCTCAAACAAGAGATATTGCTTGGGTTAATAGATCGCTTTCCTGAGATTCTCAATCGCCTATTTAAACGCGCGGAACTATGGGATTTGGTGATGTTATATCGTCAAAACTCGCAACTTCTAAGCAACCCATTGGATGTACTAGGAATACTTAAAGCTTTATCCTTATTTGAGCGGCACAATCGATCTCTACAGCAGCAAATAATTGTTCCAGATGATTGCAAGTTGTTGCTGTTGCAAAAAGGAGAACTACGGAATTCTGAAGGTCACGCTTTAACACCAGGCAAAATTTATTCAGAGGCAAAACCTGGTGCTTGGCAAGCCACACAACCAGTAGTAGCTTACATTCTCCGAGATTCAAATTGGCAGACAGCTAAAGAGGACTGGCACCAACTGTCAGAATTTGTTGAACTCGAAGAGAGAAAAGCTGTTGTTGAGAACCAAAAGACACCTCACAGCAAGCCAAAACCAGAGCGAATAACTTCTTCTGGTAATGTCATTTCTTTTCCCCAGCGAGAACCATCGCCAAAACAAAAGCAAAAGAAATCTCTGCCTTACTTCCCCAGCCCTAAAGTCAAGGTAAGGCAGGCGTGGGGAAGCCTCACTAAAACCTATCCCTTCTATGCTCAACAAAGTTCCGCAGATTGTGGCGCAGTCTGCTTGGCAATGATTGGTCGCTATTGGGGTAAACAATTTAGCGTCAATCGCTTACGAGAGCAAGCTAATGTTAGTCGCAGTGGATCTTCTCTAAGAGCTTTAGCCGCAGCAGCAGAAAGCCTTGGTTTTTCAACTCGACCTGTCAAAGCTAGTTTAGATAAATTTGCAGAGCAATCTCTACCTGCGATCGCACATTGGCAAGGGAAGCATTACATTGTGGTCTATAAAATCACCAACAAACAGGTGATTGTCGCTGATCCAGCCATTGGTCAACTGAGCCTGACCCATGCTCAGTTCAACGAAGGGTGGACTGGTTATGCATTGCTTATGCAACCCACAGCACTTTTTAAACAAGCCGAAGAAGGCGAGGCATCATTGTGGCAGTTTTTTGAGCTAGTCAAACCTTACTCAAAAGTACTGCTAGAAGTTTTCTTGGCTTCGTTACTAATTCAAATATTGGGACTGGTAACGCCCTTATTCACGCAGCTGTTATTAGACAAAGTGATTGTGCAAGGTAGCACAATCACTCTTAACGCTGTCGGGTTTGGGTTACTGATTTTTGGTCTGTTCCGCATCATTATTAACGGCGTGCGGCAATATCTCCTAGACCATACAGCTAACCGTGTTTCGGTAGCAATGTTGGTAGGTTTTATCAAACATACCTTCGACTTGCCTCTTTCGTTCTTTGAGTCGCGCTACGTGGGGGACATTGTTTCTCGCATCCAAGAAAATCAGAAAATTCAGCGTTTTCTAACAGGCGAAGCACTGTCAATTTGCTTGGACTTGATGACAGTGTTTATTTATGTCGGATTAATGTTTTGGTACAGTTGGCAGATGGCATTGCTCGTGCTATTAATTGTGCCGCCATTTTTCCTGCTAGCACTGTTTTCCACTAGCATTTTGCGTCGTCTTTCCCGAGAGATTTTTACGGCTGGTGCAGAAGAAAATAGCTATTTGATTCAATCCCTAACAGGAATTCGCTCTGTACGGTCAATGGCAATTGAGCAAACAGTACGCTGGCGCTGGGAAGAACTGTTAAACAAACTCATCAAAAAAGGGTTTAGAGCACAAGTTATTGCCAATCACCTGCAAATTATCAGTGCAACCATTGAAACATTAATAACTACAGGATTACTTTGGTATGGGGCATCGCTGGTGATTCAAAACCAACTCACCATTGGGCAATTAGTCGCTTTCAATATGTTGCTAGGCAACGTCATTCATCCTTTTCAGCGTCTGAGTGTCCTGTGGAATCAGTTGCAGGAAATCATGATTTCTGCCGAACGCATTAACGACGTGTTGGAAGCGGAACCGGAAGAAGACTTGTTTGCCTCACCTCGTCAGGCTTTGAGAAAATTTTCTGGTCGCATTCGCTTTGAAAATGTGACCTTCCGCTATCACGGAGAAAGCGAGACGAACGTACTAGAAAACCTTAGTTTTGAAATCGAGCCTGAACAGACTGTTGCGGTGGTAGGAAGGAGCGGTTCTGGGAAAACCACCCTATCGAAGTTAATTTTGGGGTTATATCCTCCCACCGAAGGTAAAATTTTAATCGATGATCATGATGTGAAAAGTATTTCTCTTAAGTCGCTGCGTTCTCAAATCGGTGTTGTTGATCAAGATACTTTTTTGTTTGGCGGTACAATCCGGGAAAACCTAAGTATTGCTCATCCAGAAGCTTCTTTAGAAGAGATTATTGAGGCGGCGACTCTAGCTGGTGCTAATGAATTTATTCAGAAATTACCAATGGGTTACGAAACCCAAATTGGTGAAGGCGGCGGAATGCTCTCTGGTGGTCAACGGCAACGTTTAGCCATTGCCCGCGCCCTGTTGGGAAATCCCCGTTTCCTCATTTTTGATGAAGCTACCAGCAATCTTGATGCAGAGTCAGAACGGATTATTCAAAACAACTTGAATACTATTCTCAAAAGGCGTACCAGCCTGATAATAGCTCATCGCCTCTCTACAGTACGTAATGCTGACCTCATCCTAGTGTTAGACAGAGGCATTTTAACCGAAAGCGGTACACACGATGAGTTAATTAGCAAAAAAGGTCATTACTACTACCTCAACCAACAGCAACTTGCCGAAGCAGGTTGAGTTGAAGCAAGGAGTTAAGAATCAATACTTTTCTCACCTTTGCTACTTCCAACCTCTCCCTTTTCCCTCCTCTTCATATTAAAGATGTATGCCACACCCATCTCTCAATTCATCATCTGGGTTTTCCAAACAGGAACCGGATGAGTATAGAAAATACATCCAGCCAGAAGATAATGCAAAATCTTTTGATCTTCAAAACAAAATAGAGACACCCAATAAGACGCAGGATTGGTACTATGGCACTGAAGAGCTGCTAGATGCTTTACCGCGCCTATGGACGCGCTCTTTGCTGTATGTGCTATTCGGCTTTATTGTTATCATCTTACCTTGGTCAATGCTCTCTAAAGTTGATGAAACAGGCAGCGCTCGAGGACGCATAGAACCAAAAGGCGCTACCCAAAAATTAGATACTCCAGCTAGTGGAAGTATCACTTTTGTTAGGGTTAAAGAGGGCGAAACCGTAAAAGTAGGACAGGTTCTACTGGAGTTGGATTCAGATGTTCTAAAAACTCAACTCGAACAAGCAAACTTGAAGCTTGAAGGGCTACAGAATCGGCAAGGTTCTTTAGAAATACTCAAAAACCAATTGATAATTTCTGTGCAGACTCAGAAGCAACAAAACCAAGCTCAACAATTGGCAAAACTTTCTCAAGTTGAGCAGGCACAACAAAATCTGAATACTCTCAAAGCTACTTATAACTTTCATAAAGCGCAACAATTGGCTAAAGTTAACCAGACGCAGCAAGCTCTCGGTTCTGGTAAAGCAGTATATAAAGTAGCCGAGATTAATTTCCAAGGTGCCCAAGAAAAAGTTCCACGCTATCAAAAAGCCTATGAGCAAGGTGTCATTTCACAAGACCGCTTCAGTGAGGTGAAACAGTTAGAAAAAGAAAATTATCAACTTCTTGTCAAAGCTCAAACCGAGATTTCTCAAGCTCAGTCCAGCCTTCAAGAACAACAGAACATCTATCAAAAAACTCTTCTTCAAGCTCAGTCTGAGATCCAACAAGCCTCTCTGCGTTTGCAACAAGAACAACGCAATTATCAAAGCCTGATCCATGCAGGTAAGCTGGCAGAACTTCAAATACAGGAACAACTCAAAGAACTACAAACACAAATCAACTCCCTAAAATCAGAAATTGCTCAAACCAGAAGCCAGATAGTATCCATCAAGATTGAGTTGCGCCAACGAGTGGTGCGATCGCCTATTGATGGTGTGATTTTTGAATTCCCTATCACCAAGGCAGGATCTGTAGTACAAATAGGCCAGAGAATTGCTCAAATAGCACCTGAACATGCTGGCTTAGTACTCAAAGCCAATATGCCCAACACCGAAAGCGGCTTCATGAAAGTAGGAATGCCAGTCAAAATTAAGTTTGATGCCTATCCATTTCAGGAGTATGGCATCGTGGAGGGGAAAGTCAATTGGATTTCTCCTGACTCTAAAACCAGGGAAACACCTCAAGGCAATATAGAAACTTATGAGTTAGAAATCACCTTAAAGCAGCCCTATATAAAAAATGGTGACAAGCATATCCCATTAACTGCTGGACAAACAGCCACTGCTGAAGTCATTGTCCGCCAACGCCGCATGATTGACTACATGTTAGACCCATTTAAGAAATTGCAGAAAAGTGGTTTAGAGCTTTAGTTTACAATCATCAGTGCTTGCTTATCATGTCAAACATTTTGAATATTTCTCAAGAAGATATAATTCACAAGCTTAAATTTTCCTGCCAAATCCCTGGTGTATTGGAAGCTGTTGCTATGGAAAAAATTATCGCCAAAGCAGCCCTAGAAGCAGAAATTACAGTCACACCAGAAGAAATACAGGAGGAAGCAGATAGAATACGGTTTGAGCAAAAACTTGTTAAAGCTGCTGACACCTGGGCATGGCTGAAAAAATATCATCTTTCTCTAGATGATTTTGAAACCTCAATCCAGATCAATATACTCTCTCGAAAGCTAGCACATTTTCTATTTGCAAATAAGGTTGAACACTTCTTTTACCAACACAAACTCAATTATGTTGCTGCCGTTACATATGAAGTCATTCTAGAAGATAGAGATTTAGCTTTGGAACTGTTTTATGCCCTTCAAGAAGGCGAAATCAGCTTTCCAGAAATAGCTCGTTGTTATATCCAAAATCCAGAACTTCGCCGTGCGGGAGGATATCAGGGTATTCGACACCGTAGAGATTTTAGACCCGAAATTGCTACTACGGTATTTGCTGCAAATCCACCACAAGTTATCAAACCTATCACTACACAAAAAGGGGTCTATTTGATTTGGGTGGAGGAAATCATTCAACCGCAATTAGACGAACAGATGCGCTTTCAAATACAGCAAGAACTATTTTCTGATTGGTTAAAGCGACAAATCGAGCAACTAGAAATTGTGGCTCAGCTAGGTTCAGATAGCAATTTACAACTATCCCAAGAACGTCTGCCGTCAGCTTAAGCCCATACCAGTTTTCAATTAACTCTTCGGCTAAACATGTGCAGCCTTGATATTTTGATTCTAAAAGTATTAACAGAGTATAAGTGTTAAGGTCACACTTGGCAGTTTATGGCTTGGTAGTCGCTCTGATTGTCTGAGCACTAAATACGAAATAAGGCAAATTATCCATCTTTCCAGTCCCCTGTGGGCTAGGCTAGGCGTAGGCATCGCATATTCTTTTTTGGTTTCACTACTACACTTATTGTCTAATTTATCAATGCCTAATTTCTGATCACATCTATAGTTTATTGAATATAAAAAGGTAATTTGGTAATAACCCAAGTTGCTAGTTATTTATTTGAACGATACCTACGGTAAGCTTTGCTAACGCAACGAAGTCATTTAAGCAATAAAATCCTCTCCCGATAGAAAATTAGGAGGGGAATATGCTTAGTTAAATAATTTCCATCTATAGCTATCACTGATAACCTATTAAAGGTTAAAGGCGATTGGGCATGAAAATGATCCTAGATGGTAAATGAGTAATGCGTAAATTATTACAACGGCATTGATTGCAGTAATATTATTTAATGTTAATAATAGCAAGGCTTATCCTATATAAAAGACGATTATTTAATTTTATAAATGTAAAAATAAATACTATTTTATCGCTAATTACATAGGAGACTAATGTTAATTAACGATTTATTTTATCAAATAAAAATCATGTCGATAACCAGCAATTTGCATTAATATAAATTTTATTCTTTACGGAAATAAAAATTATGTAAAACTACTATTTATTGATTTGTAATAGTGTTATTATTTTTTTGTCGCGAGGAATAAATTCTAGTGACACACAAGCAAACAAGTTAAACCTACTAATTCTTAGAAAAGTAAAATCATGATTATCAATGATCTTTCTCATGTAGAAACCATTCTTGAAGATAAAAATATTCAAGGTGGATTAGCAGCTGCACAAGCTTTCTCTGATGGATTTGCTGTTGGTAACTTCTTGGCTATCACATCAACTTCCACTTTTACCTCTGCTTATACAAAGAGCTTCCGCTTCAGAACGTTTAACTCAGCTAGTTCTAGCTCTGAGTCTCAATCAGTTTCTGCGTAGCTAAATATGCCTTAGCACTACAGTGTGTTACAGAGCATTTAAGATAAAAAAATTGCTGAAAGTTGTGAAAAACTTTCAGCGATATATCTGTTTGCCAAGAAGAGCTTTATTTATAGAACGATTAAGGTTTTTCGATCTCAGCTTTTGTGGAAATGGAATTCTAAACAGGAAGTTAACCAAAGGAAAATATGTTGAAAATTCGTGATTTAGACTGTCAGCAGGGTTACTTAGAATCTCTAAATGATGTGAAAGCCGAAAACTTAGTTGGAGGCGAGGGTGCTGTAATTCTACTATCTACAACTGGAACCTTACTTATTGCTGACTACACAGGACGTAATGAGATACAAGCTAGTAATGCTAGTTTTGCTTCAATTACAGGATCTTTCTCTAATCAAACAGTACAGGGTGGAACTTTGATTCAAGGAACAATAAGACCAGCAAGACCACGTTAGTCTCAAATGCCTTTTTTAAGTTTAACAATAAAACTTAACAGAAGTGCTCTGGTTGTTAGAGTATGTTTGTAAATGCAAACATACTCTGTAAACGCAAACATACTCTAAGAAGATATTTCAAAAGTCGGCATTGCTGATTGCGGTATGAAAACGATTGTGCATTCCGGTGAAAATCCTTGTAGAGACGTAAAATTTTACGTCTCTACATCCAAATTCATACCTCGATTCAGCAACGCCCAAAAGTCTTATTAGTAGGTATCAAAACGTTTTATATCCTCCTCAATACCCCGATAATTTGGGGGATTTTGATCTGGTTTCTCCTTTTTAAGGCGAGCCAGTGCGGTCTTCTCCCAAAGGGAGAGCCTAGCGCCTTTCCTTCGGAATGCTCCGCGTTCGCGTAGCGTCTCGTAGAGAAGGGGTCTTCCCAAGAGGATCGGCTGGCGTGGGTTAGGGAGGATCAATAAGTACCTAAAATCACAGCCAAAATAGTTTTGAAACAACCTATAACTCTATAGTAAAATAACAATCAGCTTGTTTGGCACTTAGGCTTTAAGTGCTTTTAAACCAATAATGCTGTAAAAAATACTGGTGTTCAAGATAATTACTATAAAAGTGAATTATCAAACCAGTACTAAGCATATTAATAATTCTGATAATTAAGAATTAAAGCAACAATTTAGGTGGCGTTATAGTCTACCTAAATTGTTGTTTTTTAGTAAATGTAAAGATAAACTTTACAAAGGTTAATAGAAAAAAGTATTGCAAAATTCTTTAAATTGTTTCATAGTTATTTTGTTGAACTAAAGCAGTTCAGCTTTCAATTAATCTCTTTTGAACAGATAGAATCTATGGCTACGATAAAAATATCTGAATTGCAGCCAGAAAGCCAATTCGAGAAACTTTCTGATGCCGATTTACGGTCAGTTAATGGAGGACAAGCCTTCCAATTTGTTACAACTGGATCTACTCTTGTCACAGGTGTAACTATTGGGCCGGGAAGCATTCGAAACAGTACTTCATCACAAGCTGGCTTATCCAATTCACCAGTTATCTCTGCTTTTGTTAACGTTCGTGGTGTCTCACAGTCTTTCCCTCGTTAAAAATCATCAGGGAAAATTGTAGCCCCGCAAGGTAAATAAGATACGTCAACGTACTACCAATAAAACTCAAAGAGGAAATTATGGCTAATATCAAAATCGCTGAATTACAATCTAGCTTGCTTGAAGAAGTATCAGCTACAGATTTAGAGGCTGTTCATGGGGGTAGACGTGGGGGTTCACCTGCACCTGCACCTGCACCTAGTATTCAAGCTACTGGATCAACCTCAGCAGTTGGCATAGGTTTTTCTGCTGGTGGATCAACCGGTGTCATTACAGAGAGTTTCAGTAACCTTACTGGTAATGTAGGGGCTTTCGACGTAAGGTTTGGATCATTCACCCAAGGTTTCACTTCACCCATTTAGACAACTTAATGCTTTAGGCATTACCTAAAGCTGCATATTTAGGGCTGGAGTTAAAGTTTGACTCTAGCCCTTCATTTTTAACGTCGTGCTTGTAATGTTCCTAATGGTACGATGCAAGTATATGTTCATTTTAGTCAAGGCTTTGAAGTTTTATTTAGATGCGTTTGCCCTTGGCTGACTCATATCTTGTAGAATTTTCACCCTGATCTGAAAAAGTAAGTTTTTAGACGAAAAGCTCAGTATTTGAGGTTAAATCAATGGTATTTAATCTATTTTTGGATGCTAATTCAACATTTGAATAAATTTCTGACAGAGTTATTTAAAAATAAAAAACTAATTATTTATTTACAATCTTTTAAATCGAGTGATGATAAAGTATAAAACATTGCTTTTCAAACAGGTCAATCATTAGCTGGTATCTAAATTCTTAATTACTTCAGTTGATTTTGCTGAACCTAATAAGAATATAGAAAAGTTAACTTTGTAATCTAAGTTTTAGTTCTGTAAAAATACTAGGAATCAATTATGGGGGCTATCTTATATCCACTCTATACGGTAGCTAATTTGGTCTTAGCTACATGGAGCATAAGTTTATGGCAACATTCACACCATGCAAACATATTGTTGCTGCTGTTAGTGATAGCTGGAATGATCTATGACAATCTGATTATTTCGCTGGGTCGTTTGATTAATGAAGGTAGTTTCCTAAAATTCCTTAATCGTCTGCGCTTCTTATTACATGATTTATTGATTCCATTGTTAGTGGTAGTGGCTGTTAAACTAGCTAGTGCTGCTGGTGTGTTGTGGGCAAGTAAACCGATTTTGCTCTCTGGTTGCTGGACGATTACATTTGGTTTGATTGGATTGGCATTGGTGACTAATTTTAAGCACTTAGAACTAGCACCAATAACTTTTGCTGGCAGTTTGCGATATAAACCTAAAAATAGCCAAGCGCCAATTTTGACAATTTTAATCGCTTTGTTAGTTGGTGTGGCAGGATTCTACATTTGGCGTGAAATCCAATGGCCTTGGATGTTTGTGGGAACAGTGGTAATGTTATTTGGCAATGCTTTACCTACAAAGATTTTTGGTTCTCTAGTTGGTTCGGCAGTTGATTTTGTATTTATCTTAGCTCTGTTGACAACACAGATTGTATTGTATTAATTAGGGATAATTTCGCGCCTCTATAAAGCCCAAACTTTAGTTTAAGGCTTGCTGCAAAAT
This sequence comes from Nostoc sp. CHAB 5834, assembly GCA_020829485.1. Next base: position 12,706 of record JAIVFU010000046.1, read on the forward strand.
GGGAATCCAATCCATAAATTAGTAATCAAGGATAATAGCATGGCTCAGACTGTCTCTAAATATACAGAAAGTCTTCCTGCTCCAGTGTCACCAGCAAAGCAGCATCGCACTAAAGCGGTTTCTTTGATATTGGCAACGGTGACGATCGCAGGTATTGGTTATCTATTTTGGAGCTTACAGCCGCAACCGAGAGCAGACATACTCAAGGTAAGTGGACGGATTGAAGGTTATGAGACTGAGATTGGGGTCAAGTATTCGGGACGAATTGAGTCGATCGCAGTACGCGAAGGCGCTGCGGTTAAAAAGGGTCAGAAGTTAATTAAATTAGATAACAGCAATGACCAACTGCTACAAGGACAACTGCAATCTGCAAAGGCACAAGTTGCCTCTGCTCAATCTGATGAACAACAGGCTCGTTCAGATGTAGAGCGAGTACAAGGCGAGATAGAAGAAGTCAACAGCCAAATCCTTGAAGCACAACTTAATTTACAGCAGTCTCGAGGTGATACGGTAGGTCAAGTTAACCAAGCACGAGCTAACACTGCGGCAGCTAAGGCACAAGTGGTGCAAGCCCAGGCAGTACTCAAACAGGCAGCAGCAGAAGTCAAGCTAGCTAAAATAAATCGCGATCGCTATGCTAAATTGTTGAACGATGGAGCAGTTACCCAACAGCAATTTGACCAAACACAAACTACTTTCGACACTGCGATCGCAACTTTACAGGCACGAGAGGCAGCAGTAAATGCGGCATCTGAGCAGTTAAAGGCTGCCCAAGCGGCGCTCACCCAAGCGCAATCAACCGGTTTCAACCCCGGTATTAGGAACGCCCAGTTAGAAGCGTTAAGGAGAAAGCGTGCTCAAACCGATGCTCAAATGAAATCTGCTTGGGCGCAAGTGAAATCTGCTCAGGCAAAGGTCAAAGTTGCGTTGGCATCAAAGCAACAACTCCTTACCCAAATTAAAGATTCCAATAAAGACCTAAATGTTGTCAGTCCTCTAGATGGGGTTGTAACTGTCCGCAGTGTAGAACCAGGTGCAGTGGTGGATAGCCAAACGAACATTTTGACGGTGATCGATCCCTATACGATTTATTTGAGGGGTTTTATCCCTGAAGGGGATATTGGCAAAGTGCGCCAAGGACAGGTAGCTAAAATCTTATTAGATTCTGCGCCTAATAAACCCCTCAAAGGTAAGGTAATTGCCATCGATCCACAAGCCTCGTTTACACCTGAGAATATCTATTTTCAGAAGGATAGGGTCAAGCAAGTTGTTGGTATTCGCATGAGCGTTGAAAACCCTGCGGGTTGCTTTAACCCTAAAAAACCCTACACTGGTGCAGATTTACCCTGTGCCAAGATTGGGATGCCAGCTGATGCAGAGATTCTATTGAAGGGTGCAGAGTAATAGGCAATGGATCACACAGTCACAAGTGGCACTCAAATTTTACCTCAAACCCCAATTTCAACTGAAAGCATCTACATTCGAGGCTTGCACAAGCACTATGGTCGTTTAGCCGCAGTGCGGGGAATTGATTTGACAGTGCAGCAGGGTGAGATGTTTGGGCTGATTGGCCCTGATGGTGCAGGGAAAACTACAACCTTTCATATTCTCGGTGGCGTGATGGAACCCACCGCCGGGGAAGTGCAGATATTTGGTCAACTTGCACGGGATGCTCGCTCAATAACGGGGTATTTGACGCAGCAGTTTTCTCTGTACTTGGATCTCAACATTAATGAAAATTTACGTTATGCAGCAGGCTTGCGGCAAGTGCCGGATGATTTGTTTTGGACACGTCGCGATCGCTTGCTACGCTTGATGAACTTGGAGCAGTTTGCCCACAGGCAGGCTGGAAAACTCTCAGGCGGTATGAAACAAAAACTAGCACTTTGCTGTGTTTTAATTTCACAGCCCCAAGTCTTGTTACTCGATGAACCCACCACAGGTGTTGATCCGGTTTCACGGCGAGAGTTCTGGGATGTGCTAGCGCAACTATCGGCGGAAGGTATGACTATTGTTGTTGCTACACCTTACTTAGATGAAGCAGAACGGTGCGATCGTGTAGCTTTGATGTATGAAGGTCAAATTCAAAAAATTGGTACTCCTGCTTCTTTACGCTCCAGTTTAGCTTTACATCGTCTAGAAGTTCATACATCAAATCTGCAATTAAGCGAACAAGTTTTATTACAGACTGCACAAGCAAACATTGTAGATGTGCAAACATTTGGCGATCGCCTTGATGTCCTTGTCAAGGATATGACTTTAGGTCATACACAGGTGCATGAGCTGCTGCAACAGCAAGAATTATCATCTTTTAGTATTGAGTGTAGTAGCCCCACATTAGAAAATGTCTTTGTTACCCATTTACGGCAACAGGGGTTAGCAACGCAATTTTTTCCATTTCCGAGAGCTAAGGCAACAAACAAGCAATGGAAAATGGAGAACTCCAGCTTAACCGTAACAGAAGGCGATAGAGAAATTAACCCTAGTTCCTCATCCATTGGCATATACGCTCATAACCTCAACCGCTTTTTTGGCAATTTTCAAGCAGTCAAAAACGTCAACCTTGAGGTGCGCCACGGCGAAATCTTCGGACTCTTAGGTGCTAATGGATCTGGGAAAACCACCACAATCAAAATGTTGTGTGGATTGCTTAAAGCTAGTGGTGGTGTCATTTCTCTTGGAGGTGAAACAAGCAACCTCCGTAGTACTCAATTGCGGCGGCGTATTGGCTACATGAGCCAGAAATTCACCCTTTACGATGACTTAACAATTTTGGAAAATCTGGAGTTTTATTGCGGTGTTTATGGTGTTCCTCGCAAGCTACGCCAAGAGAAAATTGATTGGGTGATTGCCATCTGTGGGTTAGAGGGACAGGAAAAGATGCTTACCGGGCAACTACCTGGTGGTTGGAAGCAGCGAGTTGCTTTTGGTGCTTCGGTAATGCACGAACCAGATATTCTGTTTCTTGATGAGCCAACATCAGGGGTTGATCCGCTTGCACGCCGCCAGTTTTGGAAGCTGATTAATGACTTTGCCCGCAACGGTACAGCTATTTTAGTGACGACGCACTACCTTGAAGAAGCTGAACAGTGTAACCGCATGAGTTTTATGGTTGCGGGAGAAACCGTCATCTCCGGTTCTCCCACTTCGATTAAAGCCAGTCAACCAGGACAACTTATAGAAGTTATCGTTAACCAAAACCAAGCTGCTGCCGATTTACTCAAACAACACCTTGAGCCTTGGCGTGTCTCCATCTTTGCCGATAGCTTACACGTTGTCCTTGACGATCCCGATCGAGAACTGCCTCGACTACTAAAGCTTATAGAATCTGCTCAAATCACCATTTATCGTGTCCGCCCGATTTCTTTCTCTTTAGAAGACGCTTTTATCGGTATAGTACAGCGATCGCAATAGAATTTTTTATATTTATTTATATTTATGAAACGGATTTTTGCTCAGTTTACCAAAGAACTAGTACAGTTTCAACGCGATCGCCTGACATTAGGGTTGGCATTTATACTGCCATTTATGACGTTACTCATTTTTGGGTTTGCGATTCGCTTAGAAAGTAAAAATATTCCCTTAATCGTACAAGATTTTAACCGTACAAACATTAGCAGTAGCTATATTGAGCGACTATACGCCACCAATCAGTTTATGCCCACCCAATGGTCGGGAAACGACCCGGTGCGGGATGCGATCGACCGTGGCATTGCTAAGGCAGCAGTCATTATCCCTCCTCAATTCAGCCGAGATGTGCAAGCTGGTAGAAATGCTACGGTGCAAGTGTTGATTGATGCTACGGATGTCAATAATGCTCGTGTCATAAAAAACAGCATTCAGAGAGTGACGAATTTTTTTATGCAAGAGCAAGGACTCATGACATTTAATAGCAGCGTCACACCTCGAATTCGTTTATGGTTTAACCCCGGTCGGTTAGAGTCCTTGTATATTGTACCGGGAGTTTACGCTGTGGTTTTGTGGATTTTTCCATCTTTACTGACAGCGATCTCAATGGTGAGAGAAAAGGAAAAAGGCACCATATTACAACTTTACGCTTCTAGTATAAGTGCAACTGAACTGTTACTTGGTAAAGGACTGGCTTACCTGTTGATAGCCATCCTTCAAGCATTCATAGTCATGGGGCTAGGGTCGCTAATTTTCCAGGTTAGCTTAGTAGGCGATTCTATCACCTTGTTAATAGGAACCCTCCTTTTTCTTACAGACAGTGTTTTGTTTGGTTTGCTATTTGGGGTACGAAGCAGTAACCAAAATGCTGCTGTACAAAGTGTCTCTGTGATCGGTTTTGTTACCTCTCTATTACTGTCTGGTTTTATTTATCCTATTAGCAACATTCCCTTTCCCATATCACTTATGCCTAACATAGTTCCCGCCCGGTATTTTATAGATATCACTCGTGATGCATTTGTCAGGGGTACTGGATGGGCAGGAGTTTGGTTTGATATAGTCGTACTAATTGTTTTTGGATTGGTGTTTTTTAATATAACACGCCGTGCTTTAGGTAGGATGCAATTACCTTATTAAACTGTTAATTACTAATTATTAATTTCTCATTGTTCTCAGCCGTTGCAGCTACTAACCAATATGTTTTTTTTACGACTATTTAATAGTTCTTTTTGGGCATTACTTCGCAAAGAAATCAATCAAATTTTACGAGATAAGCAGTTAATTATTCTGCTGATTGTGCCACCAACGATGCAATTATTACTTTATGGATTTGCACTTAATCCTGATGTACATAATTTGAAATTGGGTGTTATTGATTATGCGAATGTAAGTGCTAGTCGGGAACTGATTCAGGCAATGACCTCTAATGGGATTTTCACCATAGAATCTGCATCAACAGCGGAGAAAGAGTTGAGCCGTCAAGTAGAAGAAGGCAAACTCAATCTAGGGGTAATTATTCCACCAGAATTCACTAGAAAACTGGCAACAAAAGAAGCTGAGATTCAAATATTCATTGATGGAGTGGATGCAAACGCAGCAGGCATTGCCAGTGGCTACATGACTCAGATTATTCAAAATTATAATCGTAACTTTGGGCAAACCCAGCTGAATCCTCCAGTATCACTCCAAGTGGTATTTCTATATAATCCAGGGCTAATAAGTAGCTGGTATTTTGTGCCGGGAGTTATGGGTTTAGTGTTAACGCTTGTTGGAACACTAGTTTCATCAGTCGCTGTTGTGCGAGAGAAAGATAGCGGAACTTTGGAGCAATTACTTATGACACCAGCCGCAAACTGGGAAATTTTGGCAAGCAAAATTTTGCCATTAGCGTTTTTGCTCATGGGAGATATTCTGCTAGCTTTGACTTTAGGACAATTGGTCTTTGGTTTACCGTTGCGGGGAAATTTTCTACTATTTTTTGGGCTGTCAATTATATATCTGCTTGTTGGCATCAGTATAGGTATTCTGTTGGCGATGTTTTCAAGCTCGCAACAGCAGGTGGTACTGATGTCGTTTTTCGTCAATATGCCGATATTGCAAACTTCTGGGGTGCTTGCCCCTATCGAAGCCATGCCTCCCTTTTTTCAAGTCCTATCTCTGCTGAATCCCTTACGTCATTACATTGCCATTGTTCGAGGCATTTTACTTAAAGGGGTTGGTTTAGAAGTGTTATGGATGCATATTCTGGCATTGCTTAGTATTGCTGTTGTGTTATTAACTATTAGTCTTAGCAAATTTCGCAATCAATTAAGTTAGAGGATGTCTGATAAGCTGTTGCGCCTTCAATTTGCACTAATATTTTTTTCAATATCATTGTGGGGTGGGCAAGATGCCCACCCTGATAATGCAAGTTGTATACGTAACAGCTTACCAATTCTTTATGGGGGCTAACCAGAATACATGGTGCGTGAAAACAAAAAAATTATTTTCAACGATCGCTAAAACTTAAGCTGAACTTCCCCCTGTGCAAATGTACTAAACACCCCTTAAATCCTTATTAACCAACAACGCAGCCGAAGAAGCTCTTTTACGCTTGCGTATCGAGGCAGTACCAAGCATAGTGCTAAACAGTGAACCTAGAATTGTTGAGGGTTCTGGGACAGTATAGACGTTCACCTGATTACTTTTAGATTCTATTAAGGTTAAATGAGTTGACTGATCGAAAGTACGGGAATATTTACCCTTAAAGCTAGCCAAAGCATATTCCTGTGTTCCGCCAAAAGATTTATCAATAGAAGTCTGACTTGAATCAAAAGTTATGCTACTACTCGGTTCAAATACAAAAGCATCATTATTACCTAGAGTTGATAAATTTCCATAAATCTTGAAAGAGTCCAAAAGATTACCACTATCGCTGTCGTATAACTGATATGACAACTCTCCACGAGTATTTGCACGTTCAGTGAATGGATCATCAATGGATGTTTCAAGCTTAAATAAGCCACTGAAATCAAAAGAAAACTCTTTGTCTACTGTAAAATCATAACCAATAATCGCAGCCAAGCTTTCCGCCGACCCTGTATAGCCATAACCCTGACCTTCTGGCTGAAAGACCAATTGGAGGCAGAGTTGTTTGCATCGACATTAAACTTAGCCTCAGCTTTAGCATCAGCATTTACTTGACCACCTGTGCTAATTGCTTCAGTCACAGTATCAGTTAGAGTCTTAACACTTAAAGGGCTGCTGTTAAAGTTGTTTATGTTGAATCTTGACTCAGAATATGCAATGGTAGCAGCTTGGCTTGGCGAGGTTGCCAATATCGAAGTAGCGATCGCTGGAGTAGCTAATGCCAAAAACCGCTGGACAAGTTGAACGTATCTTTTCATACAATTTTTTGTTTTTCCTTTTACGATGCTCGAATTGGAAATTTGTCATGCTTACTTACTGCCTTACTAATGAGCAAGAGCAAAATATAGGCAAGCAGTATCGACAGCTTGGGAAATTTTCAAGTCGGTTTTGTCTTATGCAGAAGAAATCTTCTATTTAATAACGAATGCTTCTTTACCGTTTCCTCACCCTAAGTTCAGTAATATCCGCATCAGTAATTTAGTCATGAACCCTATATCGCAGAAAATTAAGTACATACTTATACTAATCGTGCATTGATTCATTTCTTGTAAAGTTTGAGTAAAATGGAATGTTCCTTAATTGGTATTTAGGTAAGGATTCAGGTAGAGAGGAATTGACATAAGTGATGTTGGTGCCAGAGCATCCTTTGATAAGCAAGCAAGTCACTGTAAAATCAAGCGAACCTCTACCAATTGTCGAAGTTAGTATAAATACGGTTCGGTTAAGGTGCATAATGTAAAGATCCCCTTAGTCTCTCTTTTTAAGGGGAAAATAGAGCCATTGTTAGCCGCTTTTTAAGGGGGTTGGGGGGATCGAGTTTTATCCAACCCGTATTAAGTTGGTATAAATTTTTAGAACAATCAAAGTATAAATAGCAGGGCTTAAAGAAATACTAAACCTTGACAGTAAAAGCTTATTTAAGAGTCTCCAGCGATCGCCAAGACCTACACAACCAACGACATAGCATTTTGCAGTATGCCACTCCTCCCACTTCCCCTACTAGCCTCAATTCATCCCACTGTTCTACAACGGCATATTTCCATAGGTTTTAAGAAGCGGATTCACCTTTGGGTAGATTTAGACAGAATCATCAAAACTGTATATTTGGATGGGGTAACACATAATTTCCCACAAAACCTCATGCCAAATCAGTAATTTCCATATCAACAGATGAAATATTGATTTAATTCTAGTTAATTTGTTCCTTAAGTTCCTCATAAGCCATGACATCCCCTGAGCCTCAAACTGATTTTGGAGAAAAAGCTCCACAAGACTCATTTGAGCCACCTTCTGGAAAACGGCGGTGGCTTTGGATTTTAGCTGGACTACTATTGTTAGGGGGCGGAGCAGCTCTAGTTTGGCATCCGCAAAATTCAGCACCTTCAACTACTAATGCTCAACCTCAAGGGGTAAGAGTCAAAATATCGACGGTACAAAGCGGCATTATTGAGGAAAGTTCAGATTTTATTGCTAGCCTAAAATCCCAGCGCTCAGTCGCCCTCCAGCCGAGGATTCAGGGCCAAGTTACCCAGATATTTGTCAAATCGGGAGATCCAGTCGCAGCAGGAGCGGCAATTCTCCAAGTAGATCCTATGTCACAAACAGGTATCAGTGGAAGCAATGCTGTGCCTCAAGGTTTTTTAGTGCAACTGGAAAATGCCCGCGCTACACTCAAATCTTTGGAAGCACAACGGCCATCTTACGTTGCAAATGTGCAATTGTACCAGCAGAATTACGAAAAGTTTGTCATCCTAGCCCAGGAAGGAGCCGTGTCTCGACAGACTCGCAATCAGTTTGGTAATAGGCTCGCCAATGCTAAGGCTAATCTTGATGCAATTGATTCTAGAATTCAAGCACAACGAGCCAACATATTGCAGGCTGAACAAACTTTGCAGCAAGCTAATGTAAATATTCCCAAACAACAAGGGAACCTCCAGTCCGACAAAATTACCGCTCCCTTTACTGGCACAGTTGGCAACATCGCTGTGAAAGTCGGCGATTTAGTTAATACTTCTACACAATTAGTTAATATCGCGCAAAATCGACCTTTAGAAGTCAATATCTCTGTGCCATTACAGCAAGTACCTCAATTGCGTAAGGGAATGCCAGTGGAGGTTATGAACACACAAGGTCAAAAGCTTGGTAGAAGTAGGGTATTTTTCATCGCACCTACTGCCAATAATGAAACACAAGGAATACTGATCAAAGCACTTTTTGACAACCCTAACGGTCAGTTACGTGCAGATCAATTGGTAAGGGCTAGAGTGTTCTGGAATCAGCGCCCTGGAGTTTTAATCCCCACAACAGCAATGACTCGTGTAAGTGGAGACACTTTTGTTTATGTAGTTGAAACAGAAACGTCTCCCCAAGGTGTATCTCAACAAGTAGCCCGACAAAAGCAAGTGAAGCTAGGCGAGATCAAAGGTAATAATTACCAAGTTATTGAAGGTTTACAGCCAGAAGATAAAGTTATTATCTCAGGGTTGCTCAATCTTAGGGATGGCGTTGCGATCGTTCCAGAAACTTAATTAAGGGGAGTGGGGAGTGGGGAGTGGGGAATGGGGAATGGGGGGATGAGAGAGAATAACTCCTAACTCAGCACTGTTTTGCTCAATGCCCAATGACCGCGATCGCTAAATTTAACCTTGCTAGAGTACTTTAACAGCAGATAATCACTTTGGTGAACCAAAATAAAACTAGATTAATTTATGGCATCAATAGCCGGGAAAGTTGCAATTATCACTGGGGCATCGCGGGGAATTGGACGCGCCATCGCACTAAAATTAGCTGGTAACGGCGCATCTATTGTCGTTAACTATGCGGGTAATGCAGGCAAAGCACAAGAAGTTGTTGCAGAAATTGAAAAGTTGGGAGTAGAGGCGATCGCTATCCAAGCTGATATTAGCAAAGTACCCGACATTCAACGGTTATTTGAACAAACACTTGAGCGCTTTGGTAAAGTCGATATTTTAGTTAACAATGCCGGAATCGCTTTCTATAAACCAATTGCTCAGGTGAGTGAAGAAGATTTTGACGCGATTTTTGCCATTAACGTCAAAGGCACTTATTTTGCTTGTCAACAAGCCGCGCAACACATGGCAGAAGGAGGACGGATTATCAACTTTTCCTCATCAACCACGGCGATGATGCTACCAACTTATAGTGCCTATGTAGGAACCAAGGGTGCTGTTGAACAAATCACGCGGGTACTAGCTAAAGAATTAGGTGCAAAAGCGATCGCAGTTAACGCTATTTCTCCAGGCCCCACCGATACAGAACTGTTTCGAGAAGGCAAAACACAAGAACAGATAGACCGTTTGGCCCAAATGGCTGCGTTTGGCAAACTGGGAGATGTGCAAGAAATCGCCGACGTAGTAGCATTTCTCGCTAGCGATGAAGCTAGGTGGATCACTGGGCAAAATATCCGTGTAAACGGTGGAATCGCGTGAGGTGATCAAAGCTTTCCTCATGAATTCCTAAAATTCGCTCATTAGATTATAGCGGTTTTCATTTGCATAAAATACAAAAAACTTTATCTCGTCTTATTTGGATATCTCTGTCTGATTGGGCGACGTTTTGAGATGGGGCAAGGGAAAAGAAAGGGTAGATTTGTTTTTGCTAGTCGATACAATGGCATTGTTAGCCGAAACAATTGAATATTGGACAAATACGTTCAGGGAGTGAGAGTATTTTCAATGCGACGGTCGGGGATGAGCCACATAACTGCAACCACTAAAGTTCAACCCAACCTACAAATCTTCTTAACCGAGCAGTATTGCCTCCCAGCCCACTTCTAAAAGCTGGTAGTGGTCATGTTCTGTATTAACTGCTGCGGCTGAAAAATACAGCAGCGACAATAATTAAACCTAAAAGTGCTAAGGGAACCCAAAGATTAGGAATATCTGACAAACTCATATTTAATTACGAATTACGTTAGCGAAGCGGTAGCGAGTCATCGAGCGTCATTACGAATTATTTTAAGCCAATGCCTCCTTTAGCGAATTCTTCAACAGTTTTCTGGGAGAATTCGTGAGTTGCGATCGCTTGCAACATTGCCAATGGTAAAGTCAAATGATCCGCCCCGGCTTGCAATGACGCGGCTGCTTCTTCTGGAGATTTGATACTAGCTGCTAAAATTTCCGTATCACTGCCTTTGAGTACGCTAGCCATATCCCGTACCAAAGCAATACCGTCACCTAACAACCGCGTAGCGCGATTTACATAAGCTATGGCAATTTTAGCTCCGGCTTCCCGTGCAACTGCTGCCTGTGCTGCACTGTAAATTGCTGTCACTGAACAGGTAATTTCTGGTGATAAACTCGCCACCACTTCAAACCCTAACGGTGTTGCGGGAATCTTCAAAATTGTTTGTGAACCAATAATTTCAAAAGCTTTTCTACCTTCAGCTAACATCCCAGCTTTATCAGATGCCACGAGTTGATAGTATAAGGGGCCATTCGTCAAGGCAACCAATTTTTTGAGCGTGGTTTCTGGTGGCGTATCGCTTTGAGCCAACAGCGTGGGATTTGTGGTAATGCCTTTCACCCATCCCCAAAGCTTAACAACTTCAGCTTCCAATGCGATCGCTGAGTCTAAATATAATGCCATAATTCGTTTCCCTTAATGGTTTCGCTATAACTCTGCATTCATATCTCGTGCGCTGTGAAGTACACGAAGCACTACAACGGTTTCGTCTTGAATGGTAAAAAGAATTCGTTATACTCTCTTTCCCTTTCCATAAAGGAGTTGCCGTATTTCTTCTTCAAAGGCATCATCAATAGCAGCCAAGGCACATCTAGCCGGGAAGGTATCAAGGGATGTAATAGCATCATTGATTTCATTTACCCACACTTTTGCCAACTCTTTTGAGTCGCTCTGACGAATCCACTTTGCTGCTGTCTTAATATCAGCTTTTGCTACTGGAAGAATAATGACTTGGTACTTCATTCCTCGTCCAGTGATTTCATTATCTCCTGAAATACTTCATGAGCAGGCTCCCCTTTTCCTGCTTTCATCTCTTCAAGTGCCATCTTAACTGCGTCAATGGTTTCAAGCCTTTCAACAAGCTCTATGAGTTTCTGGTACGATTCTACATCCTGCACAACAAGTTCAGCTTTACCGTTAACGGTCAACACTATCGGCTGTCCAGTCTCCCGTAGCTGTTCCATAAATTCTGTGGTGTTCCGCTTAAAGTTTGAGAGGGAATTAATACCCTTACTGATATTCAACATTAAACCTCCTATGCACAAAATTTAGTTAACGTCACTAAATTTGCATCAAATTTAGTTTACGCTGAATACGAGTGTAATGCAAAAGTTTTTAGCTTAAGTGGTTATGCAAAATTATTTATGCCATTGCGAACAAAGTGAAGCAATCCCAAAACCTTGTGATTGCTTCGTTTCGCTGCGCTACACTCGCAAGAACAATGTATATTTAATTTTGCACTACTACTTAATAGCAAGAACAAACATTGCACATTGTGTATTAATATACAACAACTGAATACAGATATTTTGACATACCCTTTCAAGGATAATCCTTGTTATACAGCAGCCTACACGGAGAAATTAATATGACATCTCCAGAAACGGTTACATGGCTACAAGAACGGACGAGTTTAGGAATTCTCTCATCTGAGGTGTTAAATGCGATCGCACAAGTAATTGAAGAACAAGTTGTAAGTGCCGAAACTGACTTAGTTAGCGAAGGCACTCCTCCAGAAGCCCTTTATATTCTCCAAGAAGGTCAACTCGAAAGCAATACCACCAATCAAACCAACCCAGCCTTAGCTTGTGGATTCCTCCCCGGTGCAGTGATTGAACTCAAAGAATTGCTGTTGGATGAATTAACTCCATTCACAATTACTACGGTGACAGATTGTCATTTGTGGGTTGTGCCTGCTGCAAAATTCCGTGAATTAACCACTCAATACCCCGAAATTGCTCAGGCTTTTTCGCGTCAATTGGCTCAAGAATTAGCTCAAGCTACATCTGCACTTGGCTATGAACAAGAACGTTCCGTAGCTTTGCGACCATATTTAGTTACCAAAGCCCAACGCGGAATTGTCGGTACAAGTCGCTATGCAGTAAAACTGCGCGAACAAATTCGTTTATCGGCGGCTGACCGCAAATCTGTGGATATTTTCGGAGAACCAGGGTTAGAAAAAGACAATATAGCAGCCCTCATCCATTTTGGTTCTCCAAAACGGCGAGAACCAATTATTAAAGTAAATTGCGGTATTCTGCAAACGAGTGGTGCAGATTTATTCGGTCGCGCTGGCGGTAAACCAGGCTTGTTGGAATGGTTGGGAGAAGGTACTTTAGTTCTCAACAACATCCAAGAATTGCCCGAAGAATTATTACCTTCTGTAACGCAGTTGCTCAAAACTAGCACATATACCCCCGTCGCTCGTTCAGGAGAAGCAGCACCCCAAGCTCGTCCCAGTAAAGCCAGAATTCTGATTGTTTCCGAAAAAACTCAGCCGACAATTGAACGCTGTATTGGTAACATTATTAAAGTGCCACCGCTACGGGTGCGGAAAGCTGATATTCAGGCACAGGTTGAATATTATACTAGTCTCTACATTCGAGCTAGAGGCATTTCTAAACCGCGCATCACCCCAGAAGCTTTACGTCGCCTCCAGTCTTATGATTTTCCTGGCAATCTCAAGGAATTAAAGAATCTGGTAGAAAGAGCGATCGTGCAAGCAGAGGGTGCTAATGAATTAACAGAAGAAATTTTCTGGCCAGCCGAAACGAAGAAAAAACGATTTCGGGTGAATCTATTAAATGCCTATCCTGGTTTGCGGCGGTTTTTACGTAGTCCCTGGTGGCCCGATCGCATTAACTATGGTTTTACTGCAACGGCTTTTGCCATCACAGTTGCAGTCTTATTTATTGGGCCGCAAACCCGCGATCGCAATTTCGTATTAAATCTATTTTGGGCTTGGTGGTGGCCTTTCTTCTTATTTCTCTTTCCCTTTTTGGGACGTATCTGGTGTTCTGTTTGTCCATTTATGATTTACGGGGAAATTACCCAAAAGTTATCTCTCTGGCTGTGGCCTCGAAAACTCAAGCGTTGGCCAAGACAGCAAGCTGAGAAATGGGGCGGATGGTTCATGTTTGGTTTATTTACCCTAATTTTCTTATGGGAAGAACTCTGGCATTTAGAAAATACCGCCTACCTCAGCGCTTGTTTGCTACTCTTAATTACGGCTGGGGCGATGATTTTCTCTGCTCTTTTTGAGCGGAGATTTTGGTGTCGTTATCTCTGTCCCATCGGCGGGATGAATGGTTTATTTGCCAAGCTTTCAATGACGGAACTTCGGGCGCAGCAAGGTATTTGTTCTGCCAGTTGCACCACATATCAGTGCTATAAAGGTGGGCCACAAAAAGGCGAAGGGATGGAAACTAATGGATGTCCTTTATATTCCCACCCAGCGCAATTAGAAGATAACAGAGATTGTGTACTGTGCATGACTTGCCTGAAAGCCTGTCCCCATCGTTCCGTTGAGTTTAACTTGCGTCCCCCTGGAATTGAACTGTGGACAACTCATGTACCCCGCACCTATGAAGTAGCATTATTGTTGTTGCTGTTGGGTGGCATATATCTGCATCGCTTGCCAGAATTGCAATCTTGGTTGGGCTTACAACTGGATTTAACTCAGTTTTGGCCGCACTTGGGATTATCGCTGCTAGTGCTAATCATCCCAGCGATTTTTACCTTTGCGGCTTATGGCTTGCTGCAAGTGTTCAACTTTAACCGCAAGCCTCGATCGTTTGTAGAACTTGCTTATGGCTACCTACCATTAGTGTTAGGGGGAAACTTAGCTCACTATCTGCGTTTAGGCTTAGGCGAAGGCGGACGGATTTTACCCGTAACCTTTGCTACCCTTGGACTGAGTGGTGAAGAATTACCAATATTGGTTGCTCACCCGGCTGTAATTGCCTTTTTGCAAGGTACAACGATAATATTTTCAGTGTTAATAACTATGTTAATAACCCAAAAAATTGCCAATCAACCAGTGCGTACACCGAAGGGGTTAGCGAAGCTGTCGCTCATGCCGCAACATCTAGCAGCGATCGGTTTGGGAGTTAGTATGTGGGCGATTATCGTGTTTTGAGTTTCACATAATGGGGTTGCATATTTGCGGGATGATTTTACTATTTTTGTGGGATGGGCATCTTGCTCGTCCCTTGTATTTCCGGGCGGGCAGGATGCCCACCCCACAAGAATCATCCCTTAATTCAGCAACGCCCACATAATAGACATCTCCGAAAATGAATTGTTTTGACGTTGCATTGCAACGTCAAGACATGGGTTTCAAGTAACGCATAATTAATTTCTGGAGATGTCTAATGCCGAAAAATATGTAGGGGGAGCGCGAGGAATTTTTATTAATCCTGTTGGTGTTGCTGATTCCATGTATGAAAATGATTTTGCATAATACCAAAATCCTTGTAGAGACGCAATACAGTTCAGTTAAGGATTTTTGGTAATGATTTTAGACCTGTAGAGACGCGAAATTGTACTTCGTCCCGCTACGCTAACGCGTCTCTACCAAGGTTTTTGGGCTTAACTGAACGGTATTGTGTAGAGACGTAGCAATGCTACGTCTCTACATCCAGATTCATACTTCAATTCAGCAACGCCATCCTGTTCTAGAAAGTTCCAAATAAAACATTACTCAAGCCAACAAATTAAGCTTGCCGCGCTACTACAATTTTTCACTTTTTCCTCCCCTACTCCCCTGCTGCCTTATCCCTAGTCTCTAACAAATAAATTAGTGCCTCCACTAAAGCCTGATTTTGTTTATCAGTGCCAACAGTAATGCGTAATTTATCATCTAATCCAGGCTGCTTGAAGTAGCGGATTAAAATTCCCCGTTCCTTCAGTTTTTGATAGAGATATTCTGCGTTTCCTTCTTTTGGCTGTACTAGCAAAAAGTTAGCTTGGGAATCCCAAAGATAAAAACCTAATTGCTTTAAGTCTGTTGCTAACTGATTCCGTGATGCTTTAATCTTTGCCACACAAGCATTTTTATAAGCTTGATCGATAATAGCAGCCGTGCCAACTGCACAAGCGATCGCATCAATGTTATAGCTATCTTTCACCTTAAACAATCCCTGCAACAGCTTGGGATTTGCCACCCCAAATCCCAGTCGCAATCCAGCCAACGAGTACCCTTTAGAAAGTGTGCGAATTACGATGACGTTTTCGTAGTCCTTTACCAAAGCCAATGCATTCTCTTCGGTAAAATCTATGTATGCTTCATCAATCACTAAAACTCCAGATAACTGGCTGGCTAATTTTCGCAGATCACTTGTTGCTACCACATGCCCTGATGGACTATTAGGCGATGCAATGAATGTCACACATCCATTGGCAGCAACCAGTTCTTCCAAAGGTAAACTGTAGTCATCGCTGTAAGGAATCTCAACAATTTCCGCAGCTTGCATTTCTGTTAATGTGCGATATAGCACGTAAGTTGGCATTGGATAAACTACCTTCTTCCCAGGTTCTGCACAGGCTCGAATCACCACACTCAACAATTCGTCACTGCCATTTCCCACAATTATCCAATCGCTAGGAACACCTAAAACTTTACTTGCAGCTTGCCGGAACTCCCCCCCGAAAGGTTCTGGATACCGCCGCAACCACTCGCCATCAATATTTTGCAGCACAGCTAGCGCCGCAGGCGAAGGAGGATAGGGGTTCTCGTTACTGTTGAGTTTAATTATCTGTGTACCGCGTTGAGGCTGCTCACCGGGAATGTAGCTAGCCATTGCATCTACATTAGAGCGAAAGTAGTTGGTCATAGAGCATGAGATATGGAAAAAACAGAATTTTATTAGTTAGGAGTTCACTAGACATTCAATCTTTGCTTCAAGGGAACTAGGCTACGCGTAGTGTTCCGCATAAGTAAGTCGGCGATAAAAAACCAAACTACATTAAGTAATGTAAAATTTAGTTGAATTGGCTTGTAGTAAGGGCTTTAGCCCTTAAGAGAGGACTAAAGTCCCCACTACAAACCTTGAATTATTCACGCCGTTCTACTTAAAAGGTATTATCTGTTAGAGAATAACTGTTAATCTACCTGATTTTAGGCTTAACCCAGAAGCATTGAGAGGAGCAGGGGGCAGGGGGAGATGAGGGAGCAGGGGAAGAAGAATTATTGATTAATGCCCAATGACAAATGACAAATGACAAATCATTACCGATATATTATTTTTTACAAACCCTATGGCGTTCTGTGCCAGTTTACAAAAGATGCTCCCACACATAGCACTCTGAAAGATTATATTGATGTCCCTGATGTGTATCCTGTGGGACGCTTAGACTGGGATAGTGAAGGGTTGCTGCTCTTAACGAACGATGGACAATTGCAACATCGTCTCGCCCATCCGCGTTTTGGTCATAAACGTACTTATTGGGTACAGGTAGAGCGAATTCCAGATGCAGATGCCATAAAAAGGTTGCAGACAGGTGTGGAAATTCAAGATTACCGCACTCAACCAGCAGAAGTTAGGCTGTTACCACAAGAACCACAGCTACCTGAACGTACTCCGCCCATTAGATTTCGCAAAAATGTACCGACAGCTTGGCTAGAAATGACTTTGACAGAGGGAAAAAACCGCCAAGTACGGCGCATGACTGCGGCTGTAGGGTTTCCGACTTTGCGACTGGTCAGGATCAGCATAGGCCACCTACAATTAGATGACCTACAATTGGGCCAATGGCGCGATCTCACTACATCTGAACTTCAATTTCTGCATAGATAATTTCAGTAAATCGAAAAGTTTTCCTGCAAAGGGGAATGCTCTATAAGAAGAATTCGATTTTCTATTGTCAGCCTGCAACTTCCAATCTGAAGGGCATTTTGTACATTTGAGATGCGCTGCCTATATAGGAATCCTATTTGATTTTTGAAATTATCTATGTGGGCGGGGAGTGGGGAGTAGGGAGTAGGGAGTAGGGAATTAGGCTTTTCGATCTGTACGGAGCTTTTTCAGAAATCAAATATTAGTCCTATATCAACCAAAACTTTGAACAATATACATATTATTTCCCATATCCCCTACCAAAAGCAAGCTACTGTCATCACTTTCTAATACGTGCAATCAGAAGAAATTTATATTAGACATCTGACTTTTGTAGGTACATCATAAACTACAAAATAAAGTTGGGCATTGCTGATTGCGGTATGAAAACGATTGTGCATTCCGGTGAAAATCCTTGTAGAGACGTGAAATTTTACGTCTCTACATCCAAATTTATCCCTCGATTCAGCAACTCCTAAAGTTGTTGCTTTTCGGATTCTTTCTAAGATATGTTTCCGAAAGCTTTATTTATTTTGAACCAATCTAAAATCGTTCGACTGAGCGTAGCCGAAGTCTAAAATCTAAAATCTAAAATTGATATGACTCAAGAACAACAAACGGCAATTGAAGGTATCTATGAAGTTTGTATCGGTATACCAGAGCAAATTTCTGCAATTCAGTATTGGGAGCAATTTGGCTATCGCATTGGTGAAATGGGTGAATTAACCGCAGATGTAGCCTATCAATTATATGGGGTGAATTCCTCTTTACGCTCAATCCGCCTCTACCACCAAAATGCAGATCATGGTTTGATTCGGCTG
This sequence comes from Nostoc sp. CHAB 5834, assembly GCA_020829485.1. The sequence goes on from JAIVFU010000046.1 coordinate 30,884, forward strand.
ATGCTTTGGCAAAACCCCACCCATGAAGGTTTGGGAACAGCATCAATGAAAATTAAGGGAAATCGCTGGGCGACAAGCTTAACGGTAGATGTTTTAAATATTTTAAATCATATAGAGGATGCTAAAGCGGCAGGTTTGCCTATTAGGTACACTAATCCTTATTGGGAAGTCATCTACAACAAAGAGAGGAAAAGCCGTCCTTTTATTGAGCCAGCAGTTGGGGTGCGAGAAATGCTGTTACTCCAACCCTTAGCCCGACAGGTGTTATTTCAACGGTTTGGCTATACACTACCGCATTACGGACAAGTTAACCATAATGCTGCTCTCAAGACTAGTCAGTTTACCCACCTGGGAATCATAGTTCAAGATGACAGCAAAGAAACGCTGAAGTTTTATGAAGAAGTTTTGGGTTTGCTGCGTGTACGTGATGATGTCGAAACTAGCTATGAATCTTCACCAGCAGGTAAAGATATTTTTGACCTTAATCCAGGTGAAAAGTTTATTGTTACGACTTTTGATGATCCGCGTTCTTCTAAGTCTGACCTGATGGCTGCACGCAGTGGTAGACTTTATATTATTCGATTTCCAGAAGAGATAAATTTAGAATCGCGCTTTGAGGCTGCCCAACCAGGTAGCTTGGGTATGTCTTTATATACCTATCGGGTAAAGGGAATACAGGAGTATTGCGATCGCATCAAAGCAAGTACTGTACAAAAAGTTACAAACATCATTAGTAATGAGTTTGGTGAGACGAGTTTTTCCTTCGTTGCGCCAGATGGCTACTTCTGGACTTTGCTAGAAAGTAATTAAGCTGATGCGCGTCTAAACTATATAAACACTGTTGACTGTTGACTGTTGACGGGTTTTCAGTCATCAGGTAAATGTACAATATTATTTGCATAACAGCTTAACTATATACAGCGTATTTCAGGTAAATGAAGTACACGGGTAACGGGTAGGGGCACAACATGTTGTGCCCCTACGATTATCTGTACCTCACGCCTGTTGCAATCTGCTGAACGTCTTCCCAAAGTGAAAAAGCAGGGGAGAAAAACCACCCACAATGGTTGTTGCCCTCAACCCTCGAAAGAATTGGAGCAGAGGGCTTTTGCCCACAATAGGCAAGGTTTGTACCTTTTCCCCTGCCCCCTGCCTCTTATCAAGAACTGTTAGAGTAGGAGAATTATTAGACATCTCCAGAAATTAAATATGCGTTAACCAGAACCCGGCGTTGCTGATTGCGGTATGAAAACGATTGTGCGTTACGGTGAAAATCCTTGTAGAGACGTAAAATTTTACGTCTCTACATCCAAATTCATCCCTCCATTCAGCAACGCCCCAGAACCCTTGTAGAGACGTAGCACTGCTACGTCTATTCTTTTTCGGAGATGTTTATTGAATGCTGTTGGCGAAGTCGTATCTGCCTCCACGTTCAAGGGCGCGTTCGTAAGCAGGTCGTGCATGGATGCGCTCGATAAATTGCTTAATCTTTGGTCGGCTTGAGATGAGTTCAGCTTCCATAGCGACTATTTCCAAAGGAAAGCTCATTTGGATATCGGCGGCAGTAAATTCTTCGCCTACAAACCACGTTCTCTTACCAAGTTCACCTTCTATGTAGTCAGAGTGAAGCTTAATCTGGGGTGCGATAAATCCTTCATTTACGCTGCTGTCTCCTGTACCAAAACGGTTGAAGACGAGGTTCATCACTAGAGGTGGCATTGCAGAGCCTTCAGCGTAATGCAGCCAATACGTATAGCGCAGACGCTCTGGCGTACCGGATGGCGGGATTAGCCGACTACTGCCGTAGCGACTCACTATGTATTCGATAATAGCACCCGACTCAGCAACAGTCTCTGCTCCATCTGTGATTACTGGTGATTTGCCGAGCGGATGGACTTCACGTAGCGATGTCGGTGCCAGCATCGTCTTTTCATCGCGTTCGTAGAACTTAATCTCGTATTCTATACCTAATTCTTCAAGCAGCCAAAGCACACGCTGCGATCGCGAGTTGTTGAGATGATGGACAACGATCATAATAGCTACTTTTTCACTTCGGGGGTTGATAGGAGCTTTTGCTCATCCCAATTTATCATCAGTTTCCCCACTCTTCATCTATCTAGTGGTTAGCATATCAAGTAGCGATCGCTGGAATGGCAATTTTGACTCGCTTGAATTCTTTAGGGTGAGGCTTTAGACCCCATTTTTCGGTAATTTAGCCTAGTGGTGTGTCAAGTCAACAATGTTTAGTAAACCAAGTTTTAGAATCTTTCTCTCTGTGTTCTCTGTGCCTCTGCGGTTCGTTATTCCAGCAAAGTTAGCTTGACGGATTACTATGTTTGTGCATATTCCTCTTGCCATTATTGCTGCCAATAACGGAATCAAGCCAAAAAGTGACTAATCATTCAGATTTTCATTGATTACGAACCCACAATCATTAACAGGGGTTGCTACTGCATTCCCCGGTGATTCCAGCTTTGACTCTGAAGAATTCGCTGGTATCGACTTTGTTGTGATCTTCATTTTAAAGTTTGATGGTTGTAGATGAACATAGGAATAATCCAGCCTTACAGTAACGGGTTTTTAGAAGTTGTACCAGAGAGCGATTATTGGCAGATTGCAGCTATACACATCAATGGCCAAGCCTACTGCCCTACTCCTCAGCTGTATCGATCAGAAAAAGTGGCATTAGCAAAAGCTACACAAATTTATGATTGGCTAGCTGACCACGAAGGAGAAATTAGCGGTGGGGGTTACTATTGCTCTGAATTGAAACTCATCCTATGGCAGCAACCGAAAGTATCTTAGTTGACCTTGTATTAATAGCTGCTTAGAGTAAGTCTGTAGTCCCTGCCTCAAGTGTGGGGATTTTACTTTTTTGACTGGCGGTAACTTAATTTTTGTTTCAATCCCTAATAGGGATTTTAGGTAATTGCAATAGAACGGTAGGAAAAGAGATTACACTACTTCCGAGTTTCAATCCCTAATAGGGATTTTAGGTAATTGCAATCTCTTGTGCCGTTTCGAGCGTAAATAGTGTTTATTAGTTTCAATCCCTAATAGGGATTTTAGGTAATTGCAATCTCAGCAGCCTTTCTATAGCGTTGAAAGACATAGTTTCAATCCCTAATAGGGATTTTAGGTAATTGCAATTCTATGGTTCTTGTTGTTGGAGCACCAACGACAATGTTTCAATCCCTAATAGGGATTTTAGGTAATTGCAATCGCTGCCTTTTGAAAGTCTTGCTTTATATGGTTTTCAAGGTTCGGTTGCGCGAATGGATAAATTATAGCATGAGGAGTTGTGATTTGGCTAGAGGCAAATGGCTGAAAACTAGTCCCCATAAGGTGCGCGGATAGTTTACAAATGCTAACGCTCTCAAGTTCTTGCATATAGGGCAATTCAGCCATTTTTGTCGTTACCCCTTCCCGAACACCTACGCATCCGCGCATTTAACGAAAAAACAAATCTGATGGGAAAGCTGCTTACTTAATAGATATCCTACTTCAGAGCGATGCCTGGGTTAGGCTACGCCTACGCAATACCAGTACCTCATGACCAATCTTACTTGCCAACGTCCTCAAAGTCTGTTATTGCACAAGCAAACTCCGTAAAAGCTGTTTTAATCAAAACCTCTTTCGTTCCCCTTTCCAGCGAAGAATTGCGTATGAGGTCTGTTAATTCTATGAACAGCAGAGAAAACATAAAACGATCTTGGCGGTCAACTTGTTTCAAGCAAGACGATATAAACTGATAAAGCTCTGTTTTTCTAGGTTTGGTTTGTTCTTCCCATGTTTGTAACCCAAGCCGAAAAGTTCTCAAACGGATTTCATTACTGTTGAAGGACGCGTCTTTGTAGCGGACTGATACGCGTTGAGGTATTTCCATGAGTTTTAACTATACATATTCGATGTAAAGTAATTATTCACTTATATTTTCGCTCAACCGGAAAAATCTGATATTTTGCACCAATTCCAACAACTGCCATAGGTTAGAAATGAATGACTTGCATGGAAAATGAACAGTAGGGGCCCACAGGCGTGCGCCCTTACTATGATCAATTTAGAGGATGCCCCAGAAATGGAGTAAGCCTTGACCAGAAAAAGCTTCAATCAAAATAGCAGACAGAAAACCAATCATTGCAAGACGACCATTCCAGTTTTCACTCTGAGGAGTGAAGCCAAAACGCACAGCATTAGGATCTTCTGAAACAATAGGTGCAGGATTCTTAAAACCTGTCATCAGTAAAACTCCAAAGTTCAAGTGTTATAGCAGTTGTAACTGTCTGTAAAGTAATGTAACAGATGTTTGAAAAAATGCAACATTGAGTGAATAAAGAAAATCTGAACATAGAACTGCTTGACTAATGTTTTGGCAGCAGATTATGTGGGAGCTAATTTAGCCTTATGGCGATCGCAGTAATTAGTGAGTTAAACTGCGTTTGATTAAGAAAATTTGCATCATATTATACTCAGGTAGCACTTGAACTTTTATGTCAGTAGCTTTGTTCTGACAACCCAAGTTTTACAACAATCTGAATGGACTCCAGCAGTTATTGAGCAGCGACAAGAAGATTCTCTCCAAAGCCTTAGAAAAATATGGCGGCTGTATAGCGGTTCTCAGAGGCGATACAACATTACATCGCAAGGTGTAGGGGCACGGCAGTGCCCATGCGTGTCAACTTAACGTGAAACCCTTGTCGAGACGTGATATTCAGTTCTCTAGCTTTCCATTGCTTACCGCGTCACCCCACCCTAACCCTCCCCGATGCGTTGGGGAGGGAACTGGATTTCTTTTTCCCCCCAATGCATCGGGGGGATTAAGGGGGGTAAAACGCCTGTGGAACATGCATTTTAGCTTAAGTTGACACGTATGGGCAGTGCCGCGCCCTTACAGGTATACCTCACGGAAAAGCATTGACATTGCAAAAGCCAATTTTCTGAAAATGAAAACACAAATAGAAACAGATAAACGCTGATGATTTACCTGTTTCTACCTGTGATTATCTGGTTTCAATACCTGGGAATTAAACGATTAAGCTTGTTGTATTTCTGGACGGCCATCTTCAACCACAAATGAAGCCCGTTTACTAATTGTGCCAAATGGGGTTGTGACATTTGACATAACTAGATAATCTGACTTCCAGGTTGTAGGAGTCAGCGCACAGCGAACATATCCCCGTTGACCGTTGAAAAATTTAATGTGTGGGTTATCTGGTAAGTAAGCTTCAACGGTGGGATTAGTATCTGCTCCATCGCCACCAGAGCTAATTGAGGAACATACGAATTCACTACCAACGGTGGCGGATTTTGGGTTATCAAAGTTAGCCTTTAGGTTCATCGCCCAGTGAGAATGCACATCGCCTGCCAAGGATACTGGATTAGAGGGCTGGCGCTGTCCGAGGAAAGCCATGAGGCGATCGCGCGAAGCCAGATAACCATCCCATTTATCCATGCTGTAAGTTCCGCCTTCTCCTGGTGTCATGTCTCTTTGAGCAATCGGAACCTGCTGCGCCAAAACATTCCACTTGGATTGTGAATTATTTAAACCATCATATAGCCAATTCTCCTGTACCTTGCCGGTAATCGTTGCATTCGGATCTAAGTTTTCTGGGCAACGTTCTTTAGTACCATCACCACAGGGCTGATCGGTGCGATATTGGCGGGTATCTAGGACATGGAAGGTGGCTAAGTTGCCAAAGGAGAGCCGACGGAAAAGTTGCATATCGGGGCCAACGGGACGCGAGAAGGGGCGCAGTGGCATGTGTTCGTAGTAAGCTTGATAAGCAACAGCCCGCCGTTGGAGGAAAATTGCCTGAGCCTGATCTGGTTCAGTATCAATTTCTGAGATGTTGTTGGCGTAATTGTTTTCTACCTCGTGATCGTCCCAGGTAACAATCCAAGGAAACGCTGCATGAGCTGCTTGGAGATTGGTATCGGTTTTATAGAGGGCGTGACGGTTGCGGTAATCTTCTAAGGTGAGAATTTCTAAACTATTGTGTTGTCTGGGGCCATTGTTTGAGATTCCCCCTTCATATATGTAATCACCAACATGCACTACTAAATCGAGGTCGTCCTGTGCTAGATATTTGTACGCGGTATAGAATCCCTGCTGATAGTTTTGGCAGGAAACTAGACCAAAGTTAAATTTACTCAAATAGCTATTTGCTAGAGGCGCTGTCCGAGTACGACCAATAGGGCTAGCATCTTGTCCAACAAGAAAACGATACCAGTACCAAGTATTAGATTGGAGTCCTTCTACCACAACTCGAACTGAGTGAGCTAGTTCTGGAGTTGCAAGTACCGTACCTCTGGAGACAATGCGCCTCATGTCGGGATCAGTTGCTACTTCCCAGCGAATTGGCACATTTACAGGTGGCATTCCACCTCCCTCTAAGGGTTCAGGAGCGAGACGAGTCCAGATCACTACGCTGGTAGGATATGGTTCACCCGATGCTATGCCTAAAGTGAAAGGATAATTGGAAAATCTGCTTATAGCGATCGCTCTTTGAGGAGAAAATTGGTTAGCGATCGCTAAACCAGACAATGCTCCTGCCCCGATAATTAAGTTACGTCGTTTCATTCGACTGTGGAGTAACTGCTCAAAATTTTGGTAATCTACCATTATCTACTCCTGGCTAACACGTAAGTTAAAGCACAGCAACAGCTAACACGAAGAAGGCAGGGTAATCGTAAACAAACTTCGTAAATAATTCCCTTACCAAAATCAGGTTTTAATTCCCAATTTTTATCTTAGTATCATTGTGTTAGATGTTGTTTTGCCACATCAAAGTCTACTAATAAGAGATTAATCCTTGGCAAAGAAAGCGTTAATATCAACTTAACAAAGGCTAGACTTTAACCTTTTTGATTGATGCAACCCTTCTCTTCATCATCCAGCCAAGGCTACAAGCAAAAACAGCGCCAACTAAAGGTGTAGGTTCAGGTATTTGTGTATAGGAAACTCTACCAGATATGAGTTCAGCATCTGGAGAAGTTCTAGAGAAACTTGTAAAATCCTCACCGATGATTTCGTAACTAATAGAACTAGAAGGATTAGATTTATCATTGAATAAATAATCTAATGCAAAATATGTTTGTCCTGTTGAAGATGTGGCTGGAAACACAAGAGGAAAATCTGGATATTTTGTATCATCTTGTTCAGTGTAAACGACGGTATCACCCTCAAATTGGAAAGAGAGTGACTTAATAGCCGCTACGGGATTAACTTCATTAGTAAAAGTTGAGTCATCAAAGCTAAAAAAGCCATTTCCCTTATTTACCGTGTTCTCAACTGTGAAAGCATAATTAATAATTGCAGCAGATACAGATTTTGTATTTACAGTAACAAGGGCTAAAGTAAGACTAGCAGCAGCAAGCACTAATTGTGGAACCAATTTCATCTCAGTTTTCCTCAACGTAAACTTCTATAACCAATGCACACTGAAAGGTATAGAAATGGTTATTTCTAAAATAGATACTTATTACTAATTAGAAAAGTGATAAAATCAATATTTTTTACCTTTCTAATAAAAATAAATAAGTCTCCAATTAATTGGATTTATCTTATTTTAGAATCAGGAGTTTAAGCAGACTTTAATCAGAGGTAAAATTGAAGAAGAATTCTGATTTCTAAATTCACGAGCGGAGCCGGAGACGCTCGTTCCTCGCTAACGCTAACGCTGGGCTATTAATCGGGGATTCAAACCCGCGACTTTCTTGTTGACCACCAAATTTTATTGTTTTGTGGGTGTGCAAAAACGCCGATTATTCAGACGCTCTCTACGAGACGCTAAAAGCGACTAGAAATCACGGCTACACAGACAAAACCTGCGGAGGCAGGTTAACAAACAATTTGCTTGAGCAAATTGTTGATTTTGTATTAGTCCACGGAGGTGGACTTTGTTTGTGTGGTAGGGACTTCTAGTCGCCTAATAATTTTAACTTTATTTAACTCTTTGAACTTTCGCTTGTATAACAGGAAACAGACTTTTTCCCCGACCAATCTGTAAGAGTATTTTCATCTTTATAATGCCGGGGAGTTTGCAGCAGCAAGTTCCAAGCTTCTCCAGCATCTAATAAATTAAATTGTTCCGAATAGTGAGTTTCCAACAAATCCCTAACTATGAAATAATAGTCAGAGTTCATTCCGGGAAAAATATGATGTTCAGTATGGTGAGAGAAATTTAAATGCAACAGGTCAAAAATTTTATAAACCCGGAGAGACATACTATTAATCAGTGGATCATTAACACTGGTCATCCTACAAAGCAAATGATTGGTATAAATATAAAAAATTATCCCACCATAGCCAATTCCAATAGGTAAAAAGTAACCAAGTATGAGTTTAAGGGGTTCAAATTGTAGATAGGCTAAGATGCTCAGATGAATTATTATCATCATCAATAATTCCCCTGCGATCGCTCGACGATCTTTGGCACTAACTGTAAATGCAGCAGGAACATAATCGACGGATTCACGATTGAAAAATAGCACAGATGTCAGATTGCGAAAAGTATGTATTCCCCAAGCTGAAGTCAATCCTACTGTGAACCAGATGGGATTGACTTCACTAGAAGGCACAAATAAATCCTGAATCCATTTTCCCCAGGTTGAAGACTGTTCATATAAGTAATTGCGATCTGGATCGCCCAAATCATTAGTGTGATTATGATGTACTCGGTTATGAACTGCTTTCCACAAAGTTGGTGGCATCCACAACATTGTTAGCCCTAGAAAGCTAATGATATAGATTAACCGGGCGTTTTTAATTACGCTACCATGCATCAAATCGTGGGTGCTAAATAGTAAGGCAACCACGCTATTACCCATAATGATGCTTAGAGGGAGATAAAGCCATAAAAGAGATGGCGACCAACAATCTAACCGAGCCGCTATCATCCAGCCTAGGATCAAAATTGTCAGATTAATGAACAAGATAACTAATTTACTTGGATCTGGGATAAATGCTTCAGGTGGAATGAGAGAACGTAATTCTTTCGCATATATTTTCTGGTGAATCAGTGTTTGATCAGTACTAACCTTCATAAATCATTGTCAGGTAGAGAATTGAAGTAAATACAGTTTTGCGGTAAATCGTAGCGTTTTTAAACGCAGATAAACACAAAGTCTTTAGTAATTTTAGGCGTTACGGACTGTTGAAATTCTATACTAAGACATTCCAAAAGATAAGTACTCCCCAAAAAAGAGGATGGAGAGATAGATTCATGTAAAACTTAACTAGACAACGACGAGCAGAGAAACAAAGAAAGCAGTTATAGCGGTTCCCATTCAGATGCGGTACAACATTATATCGCGGGGTGTAGGGGCACGGCAGTGCCCATACGCGTCAACTTAAGCTAAAAGTAGTTTAACTGTTAGCTGACTCGCCCGCCTGGGAATAAATTCCAAGGCTAATAGCGAAAGTCTACTAAAGTAGACTAAAGATTTTTCGGATTATTTAGTCATCTTCAGATGACTTTCGCTATTATTCTTGGAACTTCAGTTCCTTGCGGGACATGGCTTTCACGTTAAGTTGACACCAATGGGCAGTGCCGTGCCCCTACGAGTGTACCTCACGTAAACGAGAAGTGCTATATTGAGCAATAAAAGAATGAAAAACAATCTTTCCTTTTGAATTTTGACTTCTGCCTTGTGGTACTAGTCTTTTATTGTTCTAACATTTGGAAGAATCGGGTAAAGTAATCTGGAAATGTTTTCGCTGTACAGCCAGGATCTTTAATTACAATCCCTGGAACCTTCAAGCCAGTGACAGCAAAAGCCATCGCCATTCGATGATCGTGATAGGTTTCAATCGCCGCCGGGGTAATGGGGCCAGGCTCAATTTTTAGTCTATCTGGGAATTCTTCAACCTTGACTCCTAGCCGACGCAACTCTGTAACCACAGCTTTAATCCGGTCGGTTTCTTTATATCGAATATGTTCCACGTTCCGAATAGTAATCGGTGAACTGGCAAAGGGCGCGATCGCTCCTAATGTTTGCACCAAATCTGATATATCATTCATATCAATGTCGATGCCTTGCAATTGCTTCGGCCCCGTCACTTCGGTGTAATCATCCGAATCTTTAATTTGGCAACCCATCTGTTCTAAAACGTCCAGCCACAGAATATCACCCTGGCAGGATTGTTTGGTCAAATGTTTGACGCGCACCCGTCCACCCGTGACAGCAGCAGCAGCAAAAAAGTAAGAGGCATTTGACGCATCAGGTTCTACTGTGTAATGTCGAGCTTGGTAACGTTGACCCGCTTTAATCTGAAATTGATTATCGCCGATTTGAATCACCTCAACGCCAAAATCCGCCATCAGACGACAGGTCATTTTGATGTAAGATTGAGAAACTAATGTCCCCTCAACCTCAATGTTCGTATCTTGTTGAGCATAAGGCGCAATCATCAGCAATGCTGAAAGTTGCTGACTTGTTTGGTTGGCTTTCAACCGAAAATTTCCGCCAGCGAATTGCCGACTATAGACGGTGTAGGGCATAAAGCCGGAGTTTCCTTCAAAGTTAATGGTTGCTCCCCCTGCTTCCAGCACCGTTAACAAGTCACCCATCGGCCGTTCTCGCATTCGAGGAACGCCATCTAGACGATATTCGCCGTTACCCAATGCCACCAGCGCCGAGATAAACCGTGCTGCTGTGCCTGCCAAACCGACAAATAAATCTGCCTGTTTAGCTGGGATGTCGCCTCCTCTTCCCGCCACTTGGATTTGTGCCAGATGAGGATTCAGTGTAATGGGAATGCCTAATTGCTCTACGCATTTGGCAAAATACTCGCTATCTTCACTAAACAAGGCATTTTCTAAAACGGAGTCACCTTGTGCCAAAGCTGCAACAAGCAATGCCCGATTGGTAAGACTTTTAGAACCGGGAATTTCTACCGTGGCATCCACTGGCCGATTTAGAGCAGGAATTGCAATGGTATCCACGTTAAACCTCTACGTAGGCGGTTAGCTACAACTTTATATATTGATATATTGCCATATTCTGACCAAAAGGTGCAGGGCAAGACATTGTTATAGAGCAAATGTCATCTCTTGCTACTTATATACACTATAAAAAATCTTCAAATACTATTCAGTTTTGCCTAAATAGGACTGTCCCTTTCAAGGTGACTCGTAAAATAAGATTGTTTTTTCTCAGCGCTCTCTGCGCCTCTGTGGTTTAAAAGTGATTGATTTAAGTAAATCGGCGCGAATAAATCGAACTATGTGAAGTAATGTAAAATTATTGGAATCAAGTTTGTAGTAAGGACTTTAGTCATTCTTTTAGGACTAAAGTCCTTACTACAAACATGCAAATTATTTACGTCGTTTTAATTAACCGCAGAGGCGCAGAGAACACAGAGTAAGGAGCTTAAAGAGGACAAAATTTTTACCCACCTTGAAAGAGCTAGTCTTAATTTAGTCATCAAGAGATGACTTTTGCTATTAGCAAGGAACTGTAAAAGTAGGTAGTCTAAATTTTTTCAAAACAGTAACAATTGTTGCTGATACAACCAGGCGATCGCGCTAAGATTTTGGACTTAAGCCTGATTCAACTCCAATAACTCATAACTCTCAACGAATAATTAATAATTCTTAATTTATGCTGTGGAGCAACTCACTTGAGTTCTGGAGTTCAAAATATGATTTCTTCTAAAACTGAGATTCAATTACACCCAAAGGACAAATGACGAACGTAGATAAATTTCAAAGGCTAGTAGAACTTGCAAATGATCATGGAATTATTTGCCAGCCAACACCAGAAGAATGCTTAATTGCATCCTTGCCTGGAGACGATGATTTCTTATTAGCTTTTACTTGGTCTGGTACAGTTGAGGGTGAGCCACCAGAGCATGAATTAATCGCAATTAGTGTACAAGATATTGTCAAAGAAGTTACTGTTGCAGCTTGGCAGATTCCTTTTTATTTATTCGGAAACGTTTTAAGGCAGGCTCAGATGCTTGTCACTGCCCACAAAGATTTTGTTAGCAGTTAGCAGACAAGCTATATCTAAAAACTACTATCCCTGCCAATTGTGGCAGGGATTTTTATTTTAACTACTGCTTTAAAAATTTAGAAAATATAGAAAAGTCTCCTGTTTTATTGCGTGAAAAAATACTGTAAACTTTGATAATGTTGGGTTTCGTTCCTCAACCCAACCTACGCCTACGCCTATCGCCTTTCTTTTTTTCATATTGAAGTGAGGTACACGCGTAGGGGCACGGCACTGCCCATACGTGTCAACTTAAGCTAAAAATAGCTTGACGCTTGACCTCCTCACCCGCCTGGGAATGAATTCCCAGGCTAATAGCGAAAGTCTACTCAAGTAGACTAAAGATTTTTGGCGATATTTATAGGACTTACGCAAGTGTCACAAAAAATTAAAACTTTTAGTTTGTAGTAAGGGCTTTAGCCCTGATTTTGAGGACTAAAGTCCTCACTACAAACTAAAAATAATATGCCAGTTGCGTAAGTCCTAATTTAGTCATCTTTAGATGACTTTAGCTATGAGCCGGGAATTTCAATTCCTGGCGGACGGGCGGTTTCACGTTAAGTTAACACCAATGGCAAGATCCCCACCCCACAATAAATAGTTGTATATTTTTTTATTTGGAAGTCCCTTGTGTTCAAGGATAAAACCTAACTTAGGCATCGAAATTATAAGGAATGCTTTCAATAACTTACCTGAACTTCATCTTTTGACTAAATTTAATAGGCAAAATCTGCAATTGCTTTCTCAAAAGCTGCTTTTATTTTATCAAAAGCAGCTATTTCTTTCTCATTTCAGTATATTCAGCAAGCAAAAGCAGCTTTTTCTTTATCAAAAGCAGCTATTTTTTTATCATTTTGGTATATTCAGCAAGCAAAAGCAGCTTTTTTTTATCAAAAGCAGCTATTTTTTTATCATTTTGGTATATTCAGCAAGCAAAAGCAACTATTTCTTTCTAATTTCGGTATATTCAGCAAGCAAAAGCAGCTTTGACTTTCTCATTTTGGCATATTCAGCAAATAGAACGATTTTTAACTGTCTGCTACTCATTTCGTAATCAAAACGATAGCCTAAGAGAATCAGCAACTCACACATTACATCATGTTACCTAAACCTAAAAAGCACTGGACACCTTCAAATTGGGCAAGTTGGAAGCCTTTTGGCATTGGCGAACAGTATCCCAATAATTATTGGGAGGTATTTCGCGCAATCTGGCTATCTCGTGACAAACTACCTTATGCGTGGAATATTCTTGATAAAGGTGTCTGCGATGGTTGCGCTCTCGGAACAACCGGGATGAAGGATTGGACTTTAGATGGTATCCATCTCTGCAATGTTAGGTTGCGGCTGTTGCGGATGAATACTATGCCAGCTTTTGACCCTGTGGTATTGGCAGATGTTTCGCAGTTGCAAAAGCAAAAAAGTGCCCAATTACGTGACTTGGGAAGACTCCCATACCCGATGATTCGTCAACGAGGGGAAAAAGGCTTTCGCCGGGTGAGTTGGGATGAAGCTTTAGAAGTAATTAGCGATCGCATCCGCTCCACTACACCAGACCGTCTCAGTTTTTATGTTACCAGTCGCGGTACTGTCAACGAAACTTATTATGCTACCCAAAAAGCTGTGCGGGCAATGGGAAGCAATAATATTGATAATGCTGCCCGCATTTGCCATTCCCCCAGTACAGCAGGACTAAAAGCTGCTCTCGGTGCAGGAGCTACGACTTGTTCTTATAAAGACTGGATTGGTACTGATTTATTAGTCTTCATTGGCTCTAATGTTGCTAACAATCAGCCTGTTACCGTTAAATATCTTCATTATGCTAAAAAAGCTGGCACAAAGATTGTAGTTATTAATACTTACCGCGAACCAGGAATGGAGCGTTACTGGGTTCCCTCAATTGTAGAAAGTGCCGTTTTCGGTACAAAGTTTGCCGAAGACTTCTTCTTAATCAACATGGGCGGGGATATAGCATTTTTGAATGGCACTATTAAACATATAATTGCTAACAATTGGGTAGACCAGTCATTTATAGATTTATACACAGATGGCTTTGCCCAACTCAAAGAATCGTTAGAAAATCAATCTTGGGAAGAATTAGAGCGGCTTTCTGGAACATCCCGCGAGTCAATGTACGCTTTTGCCAAAATGGTCAAAGAAGCGAATAAAGCCGTATTTGTTTGGAGTATGGGGATTACCCAGCATGAATGCGGTGAAGATAATGTGCGAAGTATCATAAATTTAGCTCTCACCAAAGGTTTTGTCGGTCGGGAAGGCTGTGGTTTAATGCCAATTCGCGGCCACTCTGGGGTGCAGGGTGGCGCAGAGATGGGATGTTACGCCACAGTATTTCCTGGTGGTAAACCTATTACTCCAGAAAATGCTGCCCAATTGAGTCAACATTGGGGCTTTGATGTGCCAGCAAGTAAAGGTTTAATTGCTCCAGAAATGATTAACGCCGCACATCAGGGGGAAATAGAAGTGTTGGTTTCTGTGGGCGGGAATTTTTTAGAAGTGCTGCCAGAACCAGATTATGTGGAAGCGGCACTGAAGAAAATACCGTTGCGGGTACATATAGATATTGTTCTCTCCAGCCAGATGTTGGTAGAACCTGCTGATACTGTGGTGCTTTTACCTGCGACAACTCGCTACGAAATACCAGGAGGAGTCACAGAAACTAACACCGAACGCCGGGTAATTTTCAGTCCAGAGATTCCGGGGCCGCGCATTGAAGAAGCGCGTCCTGAGTGGGAAGTGTTTTTAGAATTGGCAAGGCGGGTAAAACCAGATTTGGCAGATAAGCTGGCTTTTGCTGACACAGCTGCTATCCGTCAAGAAATTGCTCAAGTTGTCCCCCAATATGCTGGTATTCAACACTTACAGCAAGCTGGTGATCAGTTTCAATATGGTGGCTCACATTTGTGCTTTGGTTGGAATTTCCCTACAGCAGATGGAAAGGCACATTTTGGCGTATTATTGCCACGCCAAAGAGAATTACCAGAGGGTTATTTTTTATTAGCAACGCGCCGAGGCAAACAATTTAATAGTATGGTGCAGGAACGCAAAGATGCAATTACTGGGGCGATGCGAGAGGCAGTCCTAATAAATGCTGGTGATGCGGCACTATTGGGTTTAAAAGATAGCGATCGCGTCATTCTTAAGAATGATTTAGGCGAGTTGTTCTGTCAAGTCTACATTGCGCCAATTCAGTCAGGAAACTTGCAAGTACATTGGCCAGAAGGGAATGTGCTACTAGATAAAAGTAAGCGATCGCTTGAAGGAGTTCCTGATTATAATGCGATCGTGCGGTTGGAAAAAATCTGAATCAAGTCTAATTTTCCCAGCTTTAACATTTCCAACAGATCCATCAACTTACATCAAAATTACCGCAAAGATAAGTATCTATGCGGTAGTTCTAAATTAAACGTCGGCGTTGCTGATTGCGGTATAAAAACGATTGTACGTTACGGTGAAAATCCTTGTAGAGACGTAAAATTTTACGTCTCTACATCCAAATTCATACCTCCATTCAGCAACGCCTAAACGTCTATTAAAATAGAGCAAAAGGAGCCAGGTTTAGCTTAATTTGCTACTTTCAGTTATTGCCAATTCTAAAAAACTATTGAGAGTTCTTTGACTTAACTAACCCATGCCTTGCACCACACTCAGCATAAAATTAACCCGTTGCTCAAACTCTAGATTTTTGATCAATACAACAAAATCATCCGTTTCAGCAGGTAGTTCATAGTCGGACGGTACTTGAATGACGCTTCCATTGTCCATTCCTTGTGCCAGCAGTAGCCAAACTTCTAATTTGGCATTGGGACTTAGACTATTATAGGTTTGGCTTGCACCATTAATAATGTCCCGTTGTGCTTGCAGTTGCTCTTCTTCAGACAAGTCCTGGATTTGGTTGAACACTGCTTTAGCTATAGCTTCTACGCTTTCAGGAGGTGCCGGGTTTAGCTGTTCTTTAAGATCCAAGTAACCGAACCAAAGTAGGGCTAGCTGAGTATCTACATCAAAGTCTTGAAAAGTTTCTAAAGCTGGTTTTGTTGCTTCATCGGCTGTGTAAGTCATAAAAAACTCCAACTAAGTTAAGGTTATTTTGATTTCCTCAGTTATTTACTGAGAAACTTTACTTTCAGTACTTCATACAACTTAACGAACAAATGCAGATAGATAACCTTACTTAGGGTAGGTATAACACTCATTACATAAGACAGATATAGATAACTCAAGTTGCTAGTTACAAAAATGCCTGTTTCAATGTATGGAAAGCAAAGATAAATGTTAAAACTTAAAGTAGCGTCTGTGACTGTAAGCGATCGCTTTAAGGGATTCTTGATTATGATGCGATCGCGCGTCTAGAAAAACAAACCTAGATTACAGTAAGTTTATATCACCCATATCACTCCAAAACTTGCAGCCATGTCCGCCGCCAAAGATTTTGAATTCCCAAATGATATAATATTTCCTCAAGGGGATTTATATAGTGACGAACCACCATTGGAAAGCGAATTACATCTACGCCAAATAATTCTGCTATTGCAATCTTTGGAATTGTGGTGGCGAAACCGCAATGACTTTTACGCTGCGGGTAATTTGACAATTTACTACAGCCAACGCCAGAAGAGATCAGAAGAATTCCGGGGGCCAGATTTTTTTGTAGTGCTGGGATGTCAACGCAAAGTTCGTAAAAGTTGGGTTGTTTGGGAAGAAGATGGGAAATATCCCAACATAATTGTAGAGCTTCTCTCGAATTCTACAGCCTCAACTGACAAGGGTTTGAAAAAACAAATTTTTCAAGATATCTTTCGCACACCAGAATATTTTTGGTTCGATCCCAATAATTTAGAATTTGCTGGCTTTATCTTGATTGGCGGTACTTATGAACCGATAGAACCTAATCCTCAAGGATGGCTGTGGAGTCAGCAGTTAAATTTGTACTTGGGTGTTTATGAACATAAATTGCGCTATTTCACTGCGGAAGGGAATCTAGTTCCTACACCGGAAGAAGTAGCTGAACAAGAACGACAACGCGCTGAACAAGAACGACAACGCGCTGAACAAGAACAACAACGCGCTGAACGCCTAGCAGCCAAATTGCGAGAACTGAACATTGACCCAGATACGATTTAACTCAATGGGAGGGAAAAGCAAATTTAACTGATTTTTTGTGATTATAGTAAGTCGGTGCGAATAAATCGAACTATGTGAAGTAATGTAAAATTATTGTAATCAAGTTTGTAGTAAGGACTTTTATGACTAAAGTCCTTACTACAAACCTTTAATTATTTACGTCGTTTTACTTAACTAAATATTATTTATTCTCAACAATATCTAGATATGTTCTAGCGACTGATTTAATATCAACATTCTGATTGTTTAGCAGCACTACGATAGTGGTATTTTCATTGGGTAAATATGCAAGCAATGTTGTCTCTTGGTAAGTAGGTTGCGATCGCTCGATCTAATTCTATCTTCCCTTGCTCCACTAATTTCAGCACAACCACCGCCATAAAATTTTTCTGAAAGCCAAAAGTTTTAGGTTCATTAGACATCTCCGGAAACCCTTGTCTTGACGTTGCATTGCAACGTCAAGACAAGGGTTTCAGGTAACGCATAATTAATTTCTGGAGATGTCTATTTTACTTACTAAACAGAAACCGAGTCAATCTAGCTCAATTGCACAAAGTAATTGGTGAGCATCAACCTGACATCTGATATACAAATAGCATTACTTTGTTCCCAGATTAGGATCAAAATTTAAATTCACCAACTCTCATAAATATGAAAATGCCAACTAAAAGCAAGACTAAAGCTAGTGTCTGGATTGTAGAAAATGGTAAAATGCGATCGCGTTTAGACCAACTCACCACCGAAGAACCTTTAGAAATTCGCCTCGCCCCTCTCCAGAAGACGGTAGCTGTAACCATGCGGACACCAGGAGCAGATTTTGAACTAGCTGCTGGTTTCCTCTACAGTGAAGGAGTCGTTAGCCGCAGAGAAGATATCCGACGTATCAGTTACTGTGTGGATGAATTAGTAGATGGTGAGCAACGCCATAACATCGTAAATGTAGAACTGCGGGATGGTTTGATTCCAGACTTGCAGCCCTTGGAGCGTCATTTCTACACTAGTAGCGCCTGTGGGGTGTGTGGTAAAGCTAGCCTTGAGGCTTTGCGTCTGCGGGGATGTCCAATGATTCCTTCTGGCCCAACGGTAACACCTGAGATCATCTACAGCCTACCTGATAAGCTCCGGGCTGCTCAAGGTATCTTCACTGCTACAGGGGGTTTGCACGCTGCGGCTACCTTCAATGCTCAAGGACAACTGTTAAACCTGCATGAAGATGTTGGACGACACAATGCTTTGGATAAATTGATTGGTACAGCTTTATTCAGTGACGAGTTACCTTTAAATAATTGTATTGTTTTAGTGAGCGGACGCTCTAGTTTTGAGATTCTGCAAAAGTCTACAACTGCTGGAGTTCCCATTGTCTGTTCTGTTTCCGCTCCCAGTAGTTTGGCGGTTTCTGTCGCCAAGGAATTCGGAATTACCTTAATAGGATTCCTGCGCGGAGAACGATTCAATATTTACACTGGTTTACAGAGAATAAACGCTGCTTAAGAAACAAGTTTTTTAATATATCAATACCTTCGCCATTTTTTTGTAGGTTGGGTTGAGCGTTCGCGTAGCGTCCCGTAGGGAAGCAAAACCCAACAAATACGTTGGGTTTCGTGCCTCAACCCAACCTACGAACCGAGGTATTTTTTGATTTGGCGAAGGTATTATATATAGGACTAATATTTGATTTCTGAAAAAGCTCGGTACAGATTGAAAAGCCTAATTCCTTATTCCCTACTCCCTACTCCCCACTCCCCGCCCACGTAGATAATTTCAAAAATAAAATACGATTTCTATACGTAATGGCTCAAGTATGGTTACACTACCGACATAGTAATTAATGTTGGTGGAATACCGAGTGATGTATAGAAACGCTAAAAGATTGACTGCTATTTTTCTATTGGTTTTTCTGCTGATTGTTTCTATCAATTTTGCAGTAATTGCTCAAGATAGTTCAGATGGCCCTTTTATAAATTTGCCATCGTCTCAGCTATGTTCAGTGCCTCCTGGGCTGAAAACTCAACAAGTCATTGCCGACAATGGTCTTAACCAAGTTAAAATGGGCGATCGCATCAGGATAAGAGTTGAAGGATTATCAGCAGCGAGCAGAAATGCAACGGCTAATGCCACCAATTCATTTGATCCTCGACAATTAGTGTTGTACCTGGATGGCTATGAACTAGAGGATGTCCACGGAGAACCAGTCACCGTTATGGTTCCGGGTAAAGATCAAAGGAAATTTGTTGATGATGATTGGTTAGCCTTTCGACTTGAACGCACCGACTCGTCTCAAGCCGCATGGAATGCCCTTCTTGGCAGAGGAAGCAGATACAGTATTAACGTGATAGCGGGAGTAGGCTGTCCCAAGAAGCTTGTAATTCCAGTGAGTAATCCTTTATTACCTCCTCAATTAAACATAGTTCTGTTTTCGTGGCGATTTTGGCTATGTCTGTTGCTACTTGTGACTATTGTATTAATGTTCATTAGGTATTGCCGAAACACTCTTCGTAGCCCTGGAATAGAAGGACTTTACTTTCAAAAAGAGGTGATTGATCATGGACAGGAACTGGTGAGTACAGAAAAGGCTGCTCTTAAAAACGAATATCGTCAAAGCCGAATTGCTCAATTTTTTCTTGGGAGAAAAAAATTGAACAGAAACCCATTCAGTCTATCGATATCTCAACTTGCTTTTTGGACATTTCTAATTTTTGGTGCTTATCTAATTATCTACGGTATAACAGGAGACTATACTAATATTTTGACTCAACAATCACTAATATTATTGGGAATCAATTCTATAACTGCGTTTAGTAGTTCGTTAATTGATGGACAGGGTAATGAGAAGAAGAGAAAAGGCAGCCAACGCATTTCTGAAGGTTTTTTCTACGATATCTTATCGGATATTAATGGAGTCAACTTTCATCGATTCCAAACATTTATTTGGACAGTTGCGATCGGACTGTTCTTTGTTTGGGAAGTCCTTAAAAATCTGGCAATGCCGGAATTTGATGAAACACTTCTAACACTACAAGGAATCAGTGCCGCAACATATCTTGGGCTTAGAGGGCAAGAGGAGCATGGTATGAGAAAAGAGCCAGAATTTACATACACAGAAGATAATTCATCTGAACAACTGCTTCCATCAGAAGAAGATAATCCACCAAAGAACGATTCATCGATTCCTGGTGGCTAAATCCTATATTTGATTTCTGAAAAAGCTCCGTACAGATCGAAAAGCCTAATTCCCTACTCCCTACTCCCTACTCCCCACTCCCCGACCACATAGATAATTTCAAAAATCAAATAGGATTCCTATAGTCCTAAAATATTAGAATCAGCTAGATTTCCAAGCATACTTTGTATGGTATTTCTGCACGCACTTTCAGATTTTATCGACTGCGATTTTGGTGTCAGCGATTTATATCCGAGTTATTGGTACGAAGGGACTTGTCTCCAAAGTGGCGTAGCCGATCGTAGACATCGCCTGAAGTTACCCCGCACCTCAATATCTGAAGCGATCGCTCACGGACTCATGCAACAACTTGCCAAAAATGACTGTTATTCTCGTGAAGGCAAGATGTATGGAATACTATTAGTTGAACTGCCTAATGGCGAACAAAGGGTACTCAAAGCCTTCTCCGGTCTTTTGAATGGTTGCAGTGTAGTTGAGGGCTGGGTTCCACCAATTCCAGGACGAGACGAAGTTGCTTTAGAGGAAGCCCGCACTTTGGCACAGTTGGACGCGATTAAGCAAGAACTCCTTACCTTAAAGCAACTAACCGAACGCCAGCAGTATGAAACCCTGTCTGATGAATTTGAGCAACAGTTGCAAGCAATGAGCGATCGCCATCGCTATTGCAAACATCAACGGCAAGAAAAACGTCAGCAAATCTGCAATACACTTACAAAGGAAGCACTCACTATTGCCCTTGAACAACTCGACGAAGAGAGTCGTCAGCAGGGAATTGAGCGACGACAACTTAAACGCCAGCAAAATTCGGTATTACAGCCTCTTCAACAGTTAATTGCAGCGACGGATGCGCGAATTAACGAACTGAAACAACAGCGTAAAGTACTATCCCGTCAATTACAAGCTCAGATGCAGGCTACCTACAGTCTGACTAATTTTTCCGGGCGATCGCTATCATTACAGCAATTGATGCCAGGAGGTTCGCCCACTGGCACAGGAGACTGTTGTGCCCCAAAACTGCTCCATTATGCGGCAACACATAATCTCAAACCATTGGCAATGGCAGAATTTTGGTGGGGTGCGTCTTCTATAAATCAGGATAAAATCCAGGGAGAATTTTACGGAGCATGTGCCGAGCGATGCCAGCCATTGATGGGGTTTTTGCTCTCAGGGTCAAGATGTATGTACACCGTAGCTCCTGATAGGGGAGAGGTCACTTTACCGATTATTTATGAAGACGAATGGCTGATTGCTGTAAACAAACCTGCTGGATTACTTTCGGTGCCTGGTCGTTATAGCGATCGCCAGGATAGTGTATTGAGTCGCTTACGTCATCTGTTACCGGATGGCATGGCGCTTGCATCTGTGCATCGCCTAGATCAGGAAACATCGGGGATTTTGTTGTTAGCACGCGATCGTCAAACCTATCGGCAAATTAGCCAGCAGTTTCAGCAACGCCAGGTTCACAAGGTTTATGAAGCCATACTTTCCGGTGTTGTGACAGTTGAGCGAGGTGTGATTGAACTGCCCCTGTGGGGAGATCCTGAAAATCGTCCTTATCAAAAAGTTGATTGGCAGTATGGTAAACCCAGCTTGACACACTTCCAGGTAATGGTAAGAGAACAAGATTACACCCGCGTAGAATTTACGCCGCTTACAGGGCGTACTCATCAATTAAGGGTTCATGCGGCTGATGCGCGAGGACTTGGGGTAACTATTTTAGGCGATCGCCTTTATGGATGCTGTGCAGTTAGCAGTCGCTTACATCTGCACGCCAGAGAAATTCTCTTCGAGCATCCGCAGTCAGAAAAAACCCTGCATTTACAAGCAATTACGCCTTTTTGACGCTCAACGAAGAAGACTTGAGGACAAGGAGAAAGACTTTTTGCAAGTACTCATACCATTTCACGAAAGAATTGATACAAATCCCTTTTTTTGCCTCCCCTGCCCCCCTGCTTCCCCTGCTTCCCCTGCCCCCCTGCCCCCTGCCCCCTCTCTAAACATCCTCTTAGCTCTATAAAGGTGGAGCTGGAAGTGGCTTTGCTGCAACTGCAAAAGGTGAGCGTCCGCCCTGTCCCACTTCAAACTGATTCATCATATCGTGGTCTTCGTGAACCGCATTGTGGCAGTGTGACATATATTTACCTGTATTAGGGCCAAACTTACCAATTACTCGTATAGTTTCGTTTTCCCCAACATAAAAGACATCTTTCAACCCACGCTCGTAAGGAAAAGGTGGTCTCCCATTACGGTCAAGCATTAGGCAATCAATTAGGTGAAGGTGGATAGGATGAAACGCACGACCTGATGGGTTAGACAATTTCCAGATTTCAACATCGCCTAATCGAGGATTAGCATCAATTCGGGTGTTATTCCAGGCTTTGCCATTGATCACCCACAGATTATTAGAGCGCTCATACTTAAATTCTCTGGTTCGCACTGCTGAAGATTCTGGGATAGGCTGGATTGTACGTAACCTAGAGGGAATAGAGCTATTATCTGGTTCACGCCGCACAACATCAAAGCGCATAATTTGATTCGTACCGTCGTAATTCATGTTGTTAGGAAGTCCGAGATTTCGCAACACTACCTGAGAGCCGACTGGGTATTTAGAAAAGTCAATAATAAATTCGTAACGTTCTCCCGTCGCCAACCGGAAATTTTTGACTTTAACTGGTGCGCTCATTAATCCGGCATCAGTGCCAATCATAATAAAATCATCGCCGTTGCTCAGGGCAAGATTATAAGAGCGCGAAATCGAACCATTCAAGATCCGGAAACGGTACTTACAGGTATCTACCTCCATGCGCGGCCAAGGCGCACCATTGACCAAAATAACATCACCATATTGACTAATTTCACCTTGGGTATTAAAGACTAACCTGCCAGTATTAGTAAACTGCTTATCTTGGATAAACAGTGGTACGTCGTATTTACCTTTGGGTAAGGGTAGTCCAAGCTCAAAGTCATCTTGAACAAGGTACATGCCTGCCAAACCCATATAAACATTACGCGCAGTATTATGAATAGCGTGGTCGTGATACCATAACGTAGCTGCGCGTTTGTTCGGATAGACGTAATCTTTGTAGAAACCCGGTGGTGTCAAATCTTCAGCATAGCCATCGTACTGCGGTAACGATCCCATGCCATGCAAGTGAACTGATGTTGCTATATCAACACTATTATTGATAAAGCGAATAATTGATTGTCGCCCTTGACGTTGCTTAATTGTGGGGCCAGGAGCAATACCGTTATACGCCCATATCTGCGTTGTTAGCCCAGGCAAAATATTGACCTGAGCTTTTTTCATCGTGATCTGGTAATAATCTGTGGTTGCATTGCTCCGCACTGGTTTAAGTACTGGCGGTATGGGAAGTTTAACACTAAAACGAGTAGGCTGAGGACTACCAGCAGTTGCTGCTTGTCCACGAGATAGCAAGCCTATAGGAATCAGTAAAGAACCACCTGTAAGCGCTCCTAGCTTCAGGGCTTCTCGTCTAGTTATTTTTATCACTTTTATTTCTTTATTGGTGTATTGCGAAATTGGCCTGAATGGTTTTAGCAATTAGTAGATTTGAAAAAGTTTGAAATACTAAGATTTACGTACTGTACAAACACATCATCTTGTGCATTAAGGAAAATAGGTCGTCTCAGCTTTTTACAAATCATTTTTTATCATTTGCATAGCATTCTTTATATGAATGTATATTTCTGTTTGTTTGTTAAATTTACAAATATATCCACATAAAGTCAACTAGTTATTAATTCCATCCCAAAAACCTTACAAATAGCTTGATTTCTGCTTCATAGCTTGCATCCGTACTTCTTTTTAAATTTAGGAAAGCCAACACCTTTTTTACTGAATTTTTAGGTCAATGAGAAAACTTTTGTACGCTATCTATAAAATATTAAGTGGGTTGTAGCGAGCAAACTTATCTAAAATATTGAGCCATTTAATATCTTTATTTAGTACAGTTAATTGCTAATTATAAGCATTATGTTTCATGTTTTTTCTCCACTTGTATATAGCTCTTACGTTATCTGTTGCTGGATGGGATGGCGCTTGCATCTGTGCATTGCCTAGATCAAAAAACATCTAAGATTTTGTTGTTGGCACGCGACGCGATCGCCAAACCCATCGGCAAATTAACCAGCAGTTTCAGCAACGCCAGGTTCACAAGGTTTATGAAGCGATACTTTCCGGTGTTGTGACAGTTGACTAAAGTAAAATTACTTCGCTTCGAGCATCCGCAGCCAGAAAAACCCTGCATTTACAATCAATTACGTCCTTATGACGCTCAACTCTTGCCTGGGAAGGAGGAAACGCACTGCTTTCCTTTAATCTCCTCCCCGAACAGTTAGCCTATTGCTTTTTAAATTTGTATGTGATAATTTTTGCTTGTAGTTGATTAAACGGTTATCCGACCTATTTACCGTATTTAAAGAAATTGATATCACAGCTAAGAGACTTTCCAAAACAATATTGGCTCTTCAGTTCCTTTTATGGAGTCGAATAATAAATAAAATCTAATCAGAGCCTATGTTCTTTTCTATGACTGGATTTGAAGTTTTTGAGCCTTTCTATAAAACGACTATTTTAATGCCGTACCATAAAACCAACGCAAGAGCCACAATATTCAAGGAAATCTCTAATGAGCGGTAAAGATAAAAGTGCAGGAGTTTACCTCTAGACTCTCATTCTTATCTTTTTTTATTAAAAAACGAACTGCTCTAGGCACAGAGGAGCCAGTGCACCCTTGCGGTTCCTTGACTTGTATCCCTACGGGGAAGCAAGCTACGCTCTTAGTATTAAAGCAGGGTAGCAACGGCGCGGCACAGAGAGAAAGATTCTAAAACTTGGTTTACTAAACATTGTTCACTTGATAGACCACTAGTGATGATGATTTTGCCAAAATCCAAAATACTACTGACTGGATGCTGGAGCAAAAGATTCTACCAAAAAAGTATAGATGTTGCTGCTACTATTTGTCCCACAATTCACAATTATATGAGTAAAGTATTCATTCTTAATGCCAACCAACAAGCGTTATATCCAGTACGCATCAGCCGTGCTAGGCTGCTATTGTCACAAGGTAAAGCTACCGTATTTCAGCGATATCCCTTTACTATAAATCTTAACGTGCGAATCGTTGGCTAGAAACTAAGACCTTAATGGTCTGGAGGATTAGCCGCAAGGTACATAACCTTGACAACTGAATGACTATGTAGGTGAGAGCTATTACCCTAGA
>JAIVFU010000470.1 GCA_020829485.1 Nostoc sp. CHAB 5834
CCTTGTGGGCGCCAGTAGGTCTGCGCTACCATGCATTGCATCATCTGTTACCGAGCGTGCCATATCATGCGTTGGGAGAAGCCCATCGCCGACTGACCGCGCAGTTGGCGCCTGATTCTGCTTATCATAAGGCCAATTATGGTGGCTTGCCGGGTCTGACCTATCGTCTGGCAAAAAGCACTATGGTCCGCAGCGCATAAGCGCGCAGACGAACCAATGATGATCTGAAAACTGGAGCGGGCGAAGGGAACGGTCCCGTTAGGTCTATGATCTTGCACATCATTACCCTCACCATCCCTTGACGCTGCCCCAGCTTCGGGACGTTCGATGATGTTGTTGGTTGGTGATTCAGCATCATGTGCGGTGATAATGTTGATAGCGTCATCGATCGTCTCGTGAGCGTCTGATGTCATGCTGCTTGAGCCATCTTCACCTTGATGCGATGAACCGTCCCAACGCCGCATTTGAGCTTTCGTGCAGTGGCATTGATGCTCAGTCCACTGGTAAGTGTTGACCTGATCTTCTCGGCTTTCTCAGGATCAAGCGACGGTCGTCCAGATTTCTTCATGCTGCGCTTGAGACCTGCCATAATCCTTTCGCGCAAGATTGAGCGCTCAAATTCGGCAAAGACGCTCAACATTGAGAACATCGCTCGACCTGCTGGAGTTGAGGTATCGAGCCCTTGAGTGTGGAGATACAGATCAACACCGCGTTCATTGATCTCACCGAGGAAGGTTACCAGATGTTGCAATGAGCGCCCAAGGCGATCGACAGACCAGCAAGCAATGAGATCGATCTCTTTGCGCGTTACCATCTGCATGAGGCGGTCGAAGGCTGGGCGTTGATCCCGACCCTTCGCACCTGAGATTCCCTCATCGGCGAGTTCCTCAATGATCGTCCAACCGAGACGATCTGCGACTGCTTGAAGTTCAAGACGTTGGTTCTCAACAGTCTGCTGATCGGTTGAGACACGAGTGTAGATAGCGACGCGTTTGTTCATACCAGAAGGCTATGCTCCAGTTCTGGAATGCGTCAAGTAGTTCTTTTAGTTCAATAATTATCCGAACAGATGAGGGCGATATTAACCGGGGTTGGTAAACAGAGCGTAGGTTCTGTCCCATCATCCTTTGGCTTTCGCTTGGACATACGACGACGGACCCCGGTATTAGAGGCAGCAAAGCGCCCGGTAGCATGTGCTACCGAGCGATTTGCAAGGAGGATACTTCTTTAGGGAACAATTTGCCCAAAGATTGGTCCGTTAAAGCCCGCGATATGACACTGAGCGCCAAGCGGGAGCGGCATACCGGGCCCAAAGACACCGACAGGTGTTGCGCAATGCTGACCCATAGGAGCAGGAGGGAACTGGCCACCCTGCGATCCATTCCACACGGGCGGCGTAGGCCACGTTGGCGTAGGCTGAGGTGGTTGTGCGCAACCAACAAAACGCTGACCCCTGAAGACCTGATTAACCCCTTGACCGACACAGCCACCGACCACGCCTCCGATAGGTCCGCCATATTTCATGCCGACAACGGTGCCAGCGGCAACGGCAGCCCCGCGCGCCATGGGAGTTGTGATTGGCTTCTCAACATTTCTGTCAAGGATTTCACCGACCGAGCCCCGGATAAGGCCACCTTCGCCAAAAAGGCCACCAGCATGGGCAGGAGCGGACGATGCAAAGCTTGCAACGACAGCGAGTGCAAAAACGACTTTCTTCATGATATTTCTCCTACGCTTAAAGTTTGAACATCGGTTCCGTTACCAGCGGTCTCGATGGAGGCTGTTTAGACTGATTCGGCTGAACGCATCCTTAACGGTTCATCGACGTATAAGAACGGTTCATCGCATAGCCTATTCGACGAACCGTTGGAGCATCGACGCCCTTCAAACGGCTGCTGATTGCTAAGAGCATAAGCACATCGTCCAAAAACAACGCTTTATGGAACGCATTTTCTGATAAAATCCGAATGACGGTTTTCTGCGCGTTTCGAGGTCAATAATGAGCCCGTTTTCACCGACCGTTTTGGAATGGGGTCTTTTGCTTGAATAAGGGGCACGATGTCGCCTGTGTCGATGCGTGCCGAGCGCGATGTAGATGTGGGTGTGGTCTTTCAGAAAAACCCGCCCATAACGACATCTCCTTAGGGTATATATAAGGAACCGCTCTTATGGGTGGGTTTTCATCCAATCGCATTCGGCACGGTCACGGCATCGTAGTCATCATGCCGCCCAACTCGCAGAGCGCGACATCGCTTCAATCTCTTCAGCGATACGCGCTTCCGCCTGAGCATTATATTCGGCGGAAAGTTCAATGCCGATATATTCGCGACCACTGCGCACTGCGGCAACACCCGTCGTGCCACTACCTGAGAAGGGGTCCAGAATCACCTTCGCGTTACATGACTGAATCGCACGAAGCGGCAACTCGACTGGAAACGGTGCGGGATGGTCGTTATTCCGCGCGGGAGGAATCGTCCAAACATCTGGACCAAGCGCACCAAGTTTCCGCTTGAGCTTAAATCCCGGCTTCGCAAAAATCATGATCCACTCATGAGAAGGGGTGAAAAAAC
>JAIVFU010000471.1 GCA_020829485.1 Nostoc sp. CHAB 5834
GGGAATCATCAGCCTGTTATCCCCGGCGTACCTTTTATCCGTTGAGCGATGGCCCTTCCACGAGGGACCACCGGATCACTATGACCGACTTTCGTCTCTGCTCGACTCGTCAGTCTCGCAGTCAGGCTGGCTTATGCCATTGCACTCTAACGATCGGTTTCCAACCGATCTGAGCCAACCTTCGCACGCCTCCGTTACTCTTTAGGAGGCGACCGCCCCAGTCAAACTACCCGCCACAGAGGGTCCCTGAACCGGATAACGGTTCGAGGTTAGACATCAGAAATCAACAGGGTGGTATTTCACCGTAGGCTCCACACCAGCTGGCGCCAGTGCTTCAAAGCCTCCCACCTATGCTACACAATTAATTCCTAATGCCACTCTGAAGCTGCAGTAAAGGTGCACGGGGTCTTTCCGTCTAACCGCGGGTACTCCGCATCTTCACGGAGAATTCAATTTCGCTGAGCATGTCCTGGAGACAGTGGGGAAGTCGTTACGCCATTCGTGCAGGTCGGAACTTACCCGACAAGGAATTTCGCTACCTTAGGACCGTTATAGTTACGGCCGCCGTTTACCTGGGCTTCGTTTCGGAGCTTGCACCCCTCCACTTAACCTTCAGGCACCGGGCAGGCGTCAGGCCCTATACGTCGTCTTGAAGCCGACTTAGCAGAGCCCTGTGTTTTTGCTAAACAGTCGCTACCCCCTGGCCTGTGCCCCCTGCTACTGGTTGCCCAGAAGCAGGGCCTCCTTCTTCCGAAGGTACGGAGGCAATTTGCCGAGTTCCTTCAGGACACTTCTCTCAAGCGCCTTGGTATACTCTACCTGACCACCTGTGTCGGTTTCGGGTACGGTCTATACGGTGGAGCTATTTCCTGGAACCCCTTCGAAGCATGTCCAATCCGATAAGGACATACAACACACGGGATCCGTCACTACCACCAGGCCCACGAATATTAACGTGGTTCCCATCGACTACCCCCTTCGGGCTCGTCTTAGGGGCCGGCTCACCCTGCTCAGATTAGCTTTAAGCAGGAACCCTTGGTCTTTCGGCGAGAGGGCATCTCACCCTCTTTATCGCTACTCATGTCTGCATTCGCACTTCCGATACCTCCACCGTCGGTTACCCTTCGGCTTCGCAGGCTTACGGAACGCTCCGCTACCGCGTGTAGTAAACTACACACCCTAAGCTTCGGTGCATCACTTTAGCCCCGTTACATTTTCGCCGCAGGAACCCTTATTTAGACCAGTGAGCTGTTACGCTTTCTTTAAAGGATGGCTGCTTCTAAGCCAACCTCCTGGCTGTTTTGGGATTCCCACATGCTTTCCCACTTAGTGATGACTTGGGGACCTTAGCTGTAGGTCAGGGCTGTTTCCCTTTTGACGACGGACCTTAGCACCCGCCGTCTGTCTCCTGGATAGTACTCCTAGGTATTCGGAGTTTGGTTAGTATTGGTACAGCTCGCGCCGCCCGCAACCATCCAGTGCTCTACCCCCTAGGGTATTCGTCCAAGGCTCTACCTCAATAGATTTCGCGGAGAACCAGCTATTTCCCGGCTTGATTGGCCTTTCACCCCTAAACACAACTCATCCGATAATTTTTCAACATTAAACGGTTCGGTCCTCCAGTGAGTGTTACCCCACCTTCAACCTGGTCATGCCTAGATCGCCGGGTTTCGGGTCTAATGCATCAAACTAAGTCGCCCTATTCAGACTCGCTTTCGCTGCGCCTACACCTAACGGCTTAAGCTTGCTTGATACACTAAGTCACAGACCCATTATGCAAGAGGTACGCGGTCACACCCTAAAGATGCTCCCACTGCTTGTAGGCGTTCGGTTTCAGGTACTGTTTCACTCCCCTCATCGGGGTGCTTTTCACCTTTCCCTCACGGTACTAGTTCGCTATCGGTCATGTACGAGTATTTAGGCTTGGAGGGTGGTCCCCCCATGTTCAGACAGGGTTTCACGTGCCCCGCCCTACTCGAGTCCTTCTTCATCACTTTCGCATACGGGACTGTCACCCGCTATGGTCAGCCTTTCCAGACTGTTCTGCTAGTTGAAAAGAAGGCACTGGCCTGGTCCGCGTTCGCTCGCCACTACTAACGGAATCTCGGTTGATGTCTTTTCCTCCGGGTACTGAGATGTTTCAGTTCTCCGGGTTCGCTTCACGAAGCCTATTTTATTCAGCTAAGTGATACCTGTTTCTCGATTACTCCAACAATGAACAAGTCATCGTAGGAATAATCGGGATAGGTGGGTTTCCCCATTCGGAAATCGTCGGGTCAAAGTTTGCTCACAACTCACCGACGCTTATCGCAGCGTGCCACGTCCTTCATCGCCTGTACATGCCAAGGCATCCACCAAACGCCCTTACCTCACGCTTGAGAGTCCACACCACCAATGACAACCCTGGATCGGTCAAACGACCGACACGAAACTCGGCAGAGCAGAGTTGCATGATTTTCTTGGTGTGGTTGATTATCTCAGCCTTGATGTTCGGTGCCGATCATCCAGCTGCGTCAGCTGAACATCGAACACCTCACGGCATCGATTTGAAAAACCCATTCACAATGTCA
>JAIVFU010000472.1 GCA_020829485.1 Nostoc sp. CHAB 5834
CGCCGACTTTAGCATCGCTTGCGTCAGTTAGAAGTGTGACCTCGTATCCTTCGGACGAAGCCCATTCGCCAAAATTTTGAGCGCCGGACGCAGCCGCAAGGAGTGGAGGTAGGTCTCCAGTACGGTCTACACCGATGGCAATGACTGCTTTCTCGCTCATTGCCACAGTATAACACGTGCCAAAGAGATCGAACGTGATGGGAGCAAGCTATAAACGTAATATCTCGAGTACTACGTTTGTATGTTGCCCTTCTATCATCACAAAGAAATACTAGCAACAATGCTCACGAACTTATCACAAAGATGGTAGATGGGACGGCTCTTCCGCACTTTTGGCGAAAAGAATGCTCTCTCGCTTGAAAATCAGGGCAACAATTCACAGAGAGTTCGATTACCAAATAACTAAAAGCTTGCTTTTCGGCGGAAGAGAGCCATTTTGGCCCGTTTTCACCAAAAGTGATACTGCTGGCGAATTCGGAGCCGCTATTCGGATGAGTGGGTAAAATCAGATTATCCTGTTTGCACGGAGGTCTGTGATGTCGTTGCGTTCCTCTATAATCCCGCTTGTGCCGCCGCAAACACAGCGGATCGCCCGTCTGTCCTTCCCCAAAGGTAACATCTACCTGACACTTCGGGACGAACTGCCCGCCCTTTTCACCGATGAACTATTCACCGACTTGTTCCCCGAACGCGGGAAGCCCGCGCAAGCACCATGGCGTCTGGCTCTTGTGACCTTACTGCAATATGCCGAAGGACTTTCCGACCGACGTACTGCCGAAGCCGTGCAAAGCAGAATCGATTGGAAATACTTGCTTTCTCTGGAATTAGACGACCCTGGCTTTGACGCATCGGTCTTGTGCGAGTTCCGAAAACGCCTGTTGGATGGGGATGCCGAACAACTTTTGTTGGATACGATCCTGAGTTGTGCGCGCGAAAAAGGGCTTCTCAAATCAGCCGTGAAACAAAGAACCGATTCCACCCATGTCCTTGCCGCCGTTCGTGCCCTGAACCGGGTTGAGGTCGTAAGCGAGGCGATGCGGCACACTTTGGAAGTGCTTGCCCTTGCTGCACCCGACTGGGTTCGCACGTATGCCTCTGCAGAATGGCCGGAACGGTACGTTCCTCGTTTTGGCTATGACCGTTCACCCAAGACTGAAGAACAAAAGAAAGCATTGGTATTGAGTATTGGCGCAGATGGCTTTGCCTTGCTGGATCAGCTATTCTCTCCGGATGCCCCCGTCTGGCTGCGTGAGGTACCGGCTGTGGAGATGCTGCGGCGGATCTTTCTGCAAAATTACCAAAGGACAGTAGAGGGTATTGTGTGGCGCGAAGCCGACAATATCCCGCCTGCCGTTCTCTATATCAACTCTCCTTTTGACGCAGACGCGCACTTAGCACGCAAGCGTACGACACAGTGGGTTGGTTACAAAGTGCATTGGACGGAGACTTGCGAGGAGGAGTTGCCTGCGCTTATCACTCACGTCGAAACGACTGCCGGTTGCGTCGCTGACGGGGAAGTGACCCCGCTTATTCACGACGCACTTCAAAAGAAAGACTTGCTGCCACGACCACACATCGTAGATACGGGTTATCTGGATGCCGCCCTTCTGGTTGCCAGTCAGCGAGATTTCGGTATTGAACTGCTGGGACCACCCCGCCCGGATGTCAAGTGGCAGGCACAAGCCGCCCAGGGGTTTGCTGCCGAGAACTTTCAGATCGATTGGGAAAAGCAAGAGGCGACCTGTCCCGCTGGCAAAACGAGTATTAGTTGGAGGCCTGCCGTTGATAAACGCGTCAATGATGTAGTCAAAATCAAGTTTTCCACACGGGACTGCGGTGTTTGTCCAAACCAGGAATTGTGTACCCGCGCCACCAAACATGCTCCGCGCCGAACGGTGACACTCCGGGTCCACGAGCAACACGAAGCCCTTTTGGCGGCGCGAGCGCGGGTGCTGGCTACATTCTCGCCCGCGCGAGACCGTAGTGACCAAGGATTACCACCAGTTATATGCTCGGCGCGCAGGTATTGAGGGTACGCTTTCGCGGGGAGTGCGACGGTGTCGTCTGCGTCGCACGCGGTACGTGGGTATATCCAAGGTCCATTTAGGCCATTTGCTGACGGCAGTGGCTCTTAACTTCGTTCGGGTAGGGGAGTGGCTTGCGGGCATACCTCGTACCAGGACGCGGCATTCAACGTTTTGGCAACTCATGAACGGATCAGTCCTAACCACTGCGGGAGCCTGATCCGAATTCGCCAGCAGTATCAAAAGTGCGGAAGAGCCGATGGGACATTGATTTGCGAGACGGGCTCATAAGATACGGAATCGCGCCAGCAGGCGCGATTCCGTATCTTTAGCCGTTCTTTCTCTAACTCGTCTCCCTCGAAGACATGTACGCGGGATAGGCGGCAATAGTGATCGCGCGGCTTATAATTCCTTGAATTTATAACACGTTCTGAGCGGTGAGCAAAATGTAAATCCGACACCCCTGCCGCCTGTTTGAACTCGTCAGCCTGCCTGTTTTTCAGGAAAGCATATAACAAACAAGCACTGTATCAATTACCCAAAC
>JAIVFU010000473.1 GCA_020829485.1 Nostoc sp. CHAB 5834
CTTTACGGTGCGCCTCATCATTCTTCGCACCGACCAGTTTGTGAGCAGGTGTTCCGAACCTGATTTTTGCCGACTGAAAGACATGCGGCGGGGCCATAGGGTCGGTGCTCACCACACTGCCTTCGTTCAGGAATAACTGGCACAGATAAATGGTTTCGCGAATTTCCTGCCAGAGCACAATGCGGGCAGGCGACGTCAGCGCAGGCGCATCTGGCTCAGGTCCCGTGGCGAAGAGGCTACGTGCGCCAGTTACGAGGTCCACTATAGTAGAGGCGACATCTCCAGCATGTCCGACACCTTGTTTAGCAAGGAAATCGGTCATGAGTTTGACAACGAAATTCTGTACTTTACCCTCCAACAATTTTCCGATGACTTCAGCGCCGAGTTCGATCTTCGCCAAACCGAGTATGAATGAGATTAGAGCTGGCCAATCCAGCGCGATGATCTTTTCGAGCAGACCATTCACCTCTTGAGGAAGTCGGCTGTTCAGGAAGGCAATGACGACGGTCTGCGGCGGTTCATTCTGCAAGCGGTTGATGAACTGAACTAATTCCTCCTGTTTGGCAGTCGCGGCGAATGCCGCGAGGAGTTGAAACAGTTCCTTCTTACCTATTTTCCTGTCTACTTCCACGGCATTAATCAGACCATCTGAAATGTCCGTAGGAATCCCAGCGTTCTTGAGAAAGACCTTGAGTGCATCCCAAGCCGCCGCTTCATCAAAGCCTGTTGCGCTGATGCCATCAAGTAACGCCTGAACGGTCCTGTCGTTGACCTGTCGCTTCGCCCATTTGACACCAACCCGCACAGCCTCAACCGTTGTGATTTTTGCATCATTAAGAACGACAATTAGATCTTGAGCGACCTCATCCTGACCCACATGCGCATTAGCCCACGCCGTCAATATGTCTCTCCACTCCTTCGACTTGATCTCATCATCCTGTAGCGCGATCAACAGCGCCTGTGCAACCGTTGTTTCGTCACTTCCCAAGAGTTTCTTGATCGCTTGGGCATAAATCTTTTCTTTCAGATTCTCCGTAAGATCTTTCCAGCGGCTGTTCAGGTCGAATTCTGTATCTTTCAGCACCTCGGATACTGCTTCTAGCAGTACCTCACGGATTGCCGGGTCAAGTTGATTCATTCGTCACTTTCTCCTTCGGTTCTTCCACTCCGCCAAGAATCCATGGTGCATGGCTCGTCAGATTGTTCAACGACAGAATTCACACCGCGCGTAAGTATCACAAACTAATTCTGCCTACACACTGTGCTTTCCTTCTTCTTGAGATTTTATATGAAGGCGAATTCGCTAGTTCTGCCAAATTATTCTCTCGGTGCAGTCGGAGTAAAGTTTCGCGCGGATGAATGCCTATTGTCTATACGTTACTAGGCTTGGGTTATCTTGGCGTATTGGCGTTCCAAGCGCTTGTTGCAGAACTACCGCCGATCGTTGCCATAGTACCGGTTCCCCATGTCGATGCAGATGAAGTTCCCCCGAAAGGTTGGCTCTTCCTTAAATTTGATACTGCTGGCGAATTCAGCCAAAGCATAAATAGCCCTTAATGGGGCAGCGAAATAGTCCATGTTCCCTTCACATATTCTTAACGGCAGAGTCAAAAAACCGTTTGACTATGAGGGAAATACACCTCCAGTGAATTCGCCAGCAGTATCAAATTTGGTGAAGTTTGCTTGTTTCATTTGAATGGGAGATTTGACCGGTTTTCGACCCG
The DNA here is from genome assembly GCA_020829485.1 of Nostoc sp. CHAB 5834. The sequence continues at coordinate 1,725 of JAIVFU010000473.1, forward strand.
CATTACCTCTTGGTTTGGTGTAGCACACGCGCCTTGGCGTAGATCGACTCGAACACGGCGCTCAACCGCGCGTGGGGCGCCTCGTCGCGCTCCTCGTGCGCTTCCGGCCGCTCGAAAAGCCGCTCGCAGTTTTCGAGGAATGCTGTGCGGCGGCGCCCCCACGGTCGACCCAGCCGTTCTGGCCGGGGTCGGAGCGCCAGTGGAGCATCAGTGAAATAGGGGGAGACGGTCCCCAGGATTAGCGGCGCCGGAGCGGGAATATGAAACAGGTTGTGCTCCCCACCTCGTACCCCAAGCCCTCGTGCAGCGGATGATGCGGTCGGCAGCAGTCGCATCTTCTATGTGCCGCAGAGCCCCGGCGAGATGCCCTGAGAGCGTCTTTCCCACTTCAAGCAGATCATGCAGAAGCGGGGTCACATCCCCGAGCATTCGAAGCGCGACGACGGCGTCACCCGGCGCGTTCTGGAAAAAGCTTTCCGGCAGTCTCTGGAACGCCTGAACGAGCGGCATGACGCGGACGCCATCTATCACCTCTACGGCCGACGGAAAATCGGAGGTGTCTTGATAGAGATACAGGGAAGTTTCGAGCGGCAGCCGAGCCATCTGCGCACCGGGATTACGGGATAGGACGAGAAGTTGACCGGGCACGGCGGCGGATGCAGTCGTTGCTCTCCGGAGAGGCTGATGGATACCCTCAACGCCTTCCATGCCCAGCCCGACTGGAAGGAAGGTTGCCTAGCGACGGCGAATAGTACTGACTCAAGACATGAAGGTTAACAATACACCAGAGCGTTTCAACGTGTCTACCCCAAGTACGGCAAATA
>JAIVFU010000474.1 GCA_020829485.1 Nostoc sp. CHAB 5834
TTTGCCACGTTATATCGCGACACCGGAAACCGCGAAACATCGTATTTTTCAGTTCCTGGATGCCACAATAATGCCAGATCATAAACTGGTATGCTTAGCATTCAATGACGCCTATATGTTAGGCGTTGTATCAAGTTTTGTTCATGTAATTTGGTCATTGGCAACTGGTAGTCGTTTAGGTGTTGGTAACGATTCAGTTTATGTAAGCTCACGTTGCTTCCAGACATTCCCTTTCCCAGATGCAACACTCCCACAGCAAGCTCGCATCCATGAATTGGCCGAGCAACTAGATGCACATCGCAAACGGCAACAAGCCCAGTATGAAACCTTAACCCTCACCGACCTATACAACGTTGTCGAGAAGTTGAAAGCGGGCGAAGCGTTGACCGCAAAAGATCAGGTCATTAATCAGCAAGGGCTGGCATCGGTCGTGCTCAGTCTTCACCAGCAGCTAGACAAAACCGTTGCTGAAGCGTACGGTTGGCCAAGGGACTTGCCCGATGCCGATATTCTGACTCGTCTGGTTCGTTTGAATCAGGAACGGGCTTCAGAAGAACAGGCGGGACACATTCGCTACCTACGGCCCGACTATCAGGCTCCCGGTCAACAGCAAATGGGAATTGACCTGGGGATTACAACGACGAAAGAGACGATCAAAGTCGAAGCGACCGGCCCCCAGGAATGGCCGAAAGAACTGGCCCAACAAATGCAGGCGGTTCGCACCCTTGTTCAGCAAACCAGCCAGCCAATCAGTGCGGCACAGGTAGCCAGTCAATTCAAGCGCACCAAAGTCGATAAAGTACAACCCTTATTGGATACCCTGGCTATGCTGGCCCTTCTTCGTTTGACACCCGATGGCCTCTATGCAGCTTGACAGTAAATAGGATTTCCAACAACGGGCCAACCGTATCTGTTTGAGGAATGAATGGTTTACTTCGCGTTTTGTCCAGTAAAAGCTAGCAAGTTCACTATTCGTGCTTACTGGCTTTCAGTACACCACCTCAGTAACCCCTCGAAATACGCAGGCATGGAAATAGGCGGAACAGTTGGCTTACACCCGCCTAACTATGCTTACCTTTTCAGCCTCCAGGTCAAGGGTTTCCTGACTTTGCCGGGCTTGGAGTAACAACCGATTCGTAGCCATCGCTTGACGCCAATATTTTACATCTTGCACCTGTTGGCAGATAAACTGCTTCCATTTTAATACACCAGCAGCATTATCCGCCAATTCTCTACGCTGTTGATAATGTCGTTGCTGCAAGCTACGCCAACTTTCGTCTTCCGCGGCAAAGTAGCGTTGCCGTTCGTCATGGTGCTGCCGAATTAATTCGAGTTTCCGCTTCGTCCATTCCGGATTTGAACTAATTCTATCAAGATTCATAAAGCAGGCTGTTTGTTACTTGTAAACGGGGGCCACTTGCTGTAGCCAGACGATGAAGGACTTCATTGCGTTGAGCACTTATATGATAAGCAGCCTCTGTTAGTTCTGCTGGATTTACTCGTAGCGGGAGAAAAGAAAGGCTAACGGACTCATTTGTAACTACTAAACTTAATGACAATAAAAACTGTATCACATGAATAAACCTACCTATTTTGAAAAATAACAAGTTTCGTATTTTCGTAGCTGACGATGACGATGACGATCGGTTGTTGATTAAAACGGCTTTAGAACCCTATACCGATTGTAAAGTAACTCTATTTGAGAATGGACACAGTCTACTACTTGGGCTTATAGAAAACTTTCCTGATGGTCTACCTACGTTGGTGCTACTGGACTTGAATATGCCAGGATTAAATGGTTACGAAGTCCTGAGCAGGATACGAAGCAAACCCACGTTACAAGCAATCCCAATAATCGTCTTGAGTGGTACCGATGATGAGCACGCCGTCCGTAAAGCCTATACATTGGGTGCTAACTCCTTTATGAGCAAACCGCACTCAGTCAGGGACTTTAATAAGCTGTTCAGGGTAACGTACGAATACTGGCTGAAAACAGCCCGCACCCCCTTCAATCCATAAAATCAATCCCTTGTTTTGTACGAATAGCTCATAGAACGACGCTACCAGGCGGGGATAAAAGTACATGTAATGATAGGCATGATTAGGCTGGCTATCTATTACAAATCGACGTAGTTGTTTGGGGCAGCACACCGTTTCCAGTAGTTCATGATGACCGTAATTGTTTCTTCTAATTCGATCATCGTGTCTTGCTTGATGAAAAATCCTTGTGCCGATAAGCTGTAAGCGTCAATGACCATCTCCTGGGTTACACTGGTAGAAAAAAACAGATAGGGGATGCACTTCAATTGGAGTTTGGCATCTACGTGAATCTTTTGCCGCAAAGCAAAACCATCAAGCTTGGGCATATTTATATCGGATATAATGAGGAAAGGCATCTCAGTGGTGGTTTCAAGAAACGCCAGTGCTTTCTCAGGATCCAGAAAATAGATGACTTCATTCGGATAATTCAGTTTGTTAAAGATCTGCTCCAGTATAAACTGATCATCAGCATCGTCTTCAATGATGATAACG
>JAIVFU010000475.1 GCA_020829485.1 Nostoc sp. CHAB 5834
AGCCCTTTCAGGAGGATTTGGGTATGCAGCGATACCCCTTGCGACGACCTGTCTACATTTTGAGCCGGGAAAGTCATCCGGGTCTGGGTGGTGGGCTAATTAATTATATTGCCCGCGATGCAGGTTCGCTAATTGTACGTAAATTGGGGCTTTGGCCTGCTGTACAATATAACAGAGAGGTTAACATAACTAAGTAAGTTTTTTGCTTCGATCACAATTTTTTAGTTTTGCCAAGTGTTTATAGTACACAACTAATTTTTTTTCCATTTCCAACCTGAAATACATGATGAACAATCAGAAAAAGTCGCTGTTGACCATCCTGTTTGTAGGAGCTTCCTTCACTGCTCCGTTGATGGCGCAGGACCTGCTAACGGCTTTGAAAGACATCGATGCTGAGCGGTTTACCAAAGCAGGTCAAACATTGACTCAATTAGCGTCCACTGCACCGTCGGCCGATAACCAGTTTTATCTGGGTTATTATTATCTGAAGACTGGCCAAGTTGATCAGGCTAAAGCTGCTTTTGAGAAAGGCGCTGCGGCAGACGCAAAAAATCAGTTGAACAATATCGGCTTGGCTGGCGTGGCTTTGATGAAGAAGGATCGTGCTGCGGCTAAATCCCTGATCGATAACGCAGTTAATCAGACAAAAAGCAAGAATCAGGAAGTTCTGGTTCGCGCCGGTGAAATGTACACCCTGTCTGAGCAAACAAATGATCCGGCAGAAGCACTACGCCTGTTGACGATTGCCGACGAGAAGGATAAGAAAAATGAGCGCTCCGACATCGAGATGACTATGGGCGACGCTTACTTCCTGAAAAATGACGGTGGTAACGCAATTACGAAGTACGAGAACGCACTGGCTATCACTCCTACTCTTGCCGAGGCCAACTACAAAATTGGCCGGCTTTACCTGCGGGGTAAGAACTACGCCAAAGCGCAGGAGTTCTTCAAACTGGCGATCCAGAATGACCCTGAATTCGCGCCTACCTATCGTGCGTATGCCGATGCATTGGCGAACTCGCGGGCTTACAAGAGCGCAGCGCAGAACTATGAACAGTACGTTCAGAAGAGTGGCACTACGGACCCTGAGTTGTTGCTTGACGTAGCTCGGTATAAATTCCTGGCTGAAGACTATCAGGGCGCTACGGCTTATCTGGATCAGTTGAAGGGTAAAGTAAACAACCCGATCATCGACCGAATGTACGGATGGGCCTATACGGCACTAGGAAAAAATAACGAAGCGGTAGAATCGCTGAGCCGATTTATATCAACAGCTCCTCAAAAAGTAATCTACGACGATTACAAATACCTGGGCCGGGCTCAGGGCCAACTGGGCACCCCAGAAGGCGATTCGTTGAGCATCGTCAATCTGGAGAAAGCAGCCGTCGAAGACACAACGGAGAATCTGTACCGCGAGATCGCCAAGAAGTACTACGATATCAAGCGCTACGATAAAGCAGCCGATTACTACGCGAAAACGATCAAGAACGATAAGAAGCCGTTGAACAACGATTATTTGTTCAACGCTCTGGCAAACTACCAGTATGCTTTCCGGGTTGGTCGCGATTCGACGATGGCTCCTATGGATACTGCCCAAATCCGGCAGGCGAAACAGATGTACTTCCTGCGTGCCGATTCGGCTTTCGCTCAGATGGCGCAGCAGGTTGAGAAAACTGCTGGCGAAACGTACCCATTGGCTTATTACTACCGGGGTCAGTCAACGTACTACGCTTACCCCTCTGTTGTATCGCTGGCATCGGGTGCGGCCGTTCCTCACTACGAGAAGTTCATTGAGATGGCAAACGCAGAGACGGATTCGACCAAGAAACAGTCTTACGCTAAAAACCTGATCACGTCGTATAAATTCCTAGCCTCCTACAATCTGGCCAAGAAAGATGAGGCTAAAGCGAAGGAGTATTTTAACAAAGTGCTAGAACTGGACCCTAACGATGCTGATGTAAAAAAAGCATTGGATCCGGCTAAACCAGCCGCCAAACCAGCCGCTAAAGCGCCTGCAAAGAAAAGCGCAGCCAGCAAATAAGCTGATTTAGGTTATACAAATCGAGTAACAGAAAAGCGCGGGCATACTGTCTGCGCTTTTTCTATTATTACCCGCATAATAAAATGCGGTGACAGGTTTAACAGGTAGTTATTATTTTTGGGGGCTAATCGTAACTTTGAGGGCGCGTTTTTTGTCCAAAGGACACTATTTTACACATCCGTATGCTTAATCTTGTACTATTTGGCCCACCGGGCGCCGGGAAAGGAACCCAGAGTGAGAAACTAATCAAAGAATACAACTTAATTCATTTGTCTACTGGCGACTTGCTTCGGTCGCAAATAGCCGCTGGTACTGAACTGGGGCTACAGGCAAAGCAATTGATGGACAGGGGATTATTAGTACCCGATGAAGTAGTGATCGGGATGATCGACTACAAGCTACGTGAAAACCAATCCGCGCCAGCATCCACAGCTCCGTTGAGCGGTGGATTTATTTTCGACGGTTTTCCCCGTAC
>JAIVFU010000476.1 GCA_020829485.1 Nostoc sp. CHAB 5834
GGGCATACCCATGAACCCGTTCAGAAAAAGAACGGCAGTAACGCTCAATAAGAACTTCATAACTGAAAGCAAATCAACTAAGTGGAAGATCAATCGGTAGCGGCAACCTACCAGCGAGTAGCAGTATACTAGTTCGATTTTTCAACAATCGTCTTGGTTGTATCGACAGTAATGCAAATACCCAGCGATGCCAGTTGAAGGGTTAACCGCTTGCCCTGCCTCGACACTACTTCGCCTTCGTGCTCCATGAATACACCGGAGTTGACCCGAACTTTATCCGCCACCATTAATTCATGGACCTGAATCGATTGATGGTCAAAGTCATCCAGCATATACTTGATGACATCAATTTCTTTCTGTCTGACAACAGCCGGCTTCTTGAGCCAGTGCAGGTAGCAGACAAAGCCAGGTACGCCAAACAACTGGCTCCGCTCGCTCTCTTCCAGCCTGACGAAGCAATACGACTTGAAGAGAGGCTCTTCAACAATTTTTATCCGGTCTGACCATTTACGCTTTACTTTGACAAGCGGGCAGTAAACCTCAATACCCTTTTTCCTTAAATTCTCTGCAACAAGTTTCTCGGAACGGGACTTTGTGTAAATAACAAACCAAGGCATGATAGGGTGTAAACATTAAAGGTGGTGTGGTAATTGATGGGCTGAAACTGACGTAACGAAAATGGCTTCTACTGAAGCCAGAACGCTTTACAATTAGGCCGTTTCAATCACAAAAAAAAGCAAGAAACGGCGATTTACAACATTCCTTTTTTTATATTTACTAACCCTATTAGACTATAGAATTTATTACTCACTTCTCGAGAATTAGTCCTAAAAAACTATAGACATTGATATTATTTTACCTCCTACTTACTCTTCATAATCTATATGCAATAATATAGTACACTCGATTCCAAAAGGATGATACTAGCTCACACACCTTCGGCTTCCCAGTCGATTTTAGAATTGACAAGTGTGAGCCTAAGGCACACATCTATTATCATTTTAACACTGTAGGAATAATAGGAGTAAGGTCTCTCCCAAAACACATTCCCATTCAGCCGGACTGGCATACCAGCGATCAGATAGCCATACGTTCCTTGAAATAATCGGCATAAAGGTCAGCACCGGAAGCTGTCAAATGAATGCCGTCAGTCGTTTGAAACTGACCACAAGTGGGTTGAGGTATGTATAAATAGGTTTTCTGGGGAAAGCGCTTGTATAATTCTTTACGAATTGTAGCAGAATACACCGAATGACACAAAGAAGGGTGAATGGGCATTTCAAAAAAAACAATTTTACAGCCTTTTTTTTCCAACGTCCGCAACGAACGTGTCAATTCCTCTAGTTGGCTACCACTACTTGCCGAAGTTAACAGGGAACGCTGCTGTACCTTAATCTGATTTATAGTTTCCTGACCAATATCAGTTTTCTTTTCATCTACTTTTCGGTCAGCTAAGGGAAGTCTTTCAGGAACCCGCTTATATCGTATCAGTCCTTTCAAGATAGCAATGGGTTGGTTTCGGGTTAAAAAAATAGGAAAATACGATTTAAGTGCATAACGGGTTGGAGAAAACAACTCGCTGGAAAAGGATTCATTTTTTCCGTTCAACAACGTATTTACTTCTACGTATACGCAAACAGGGTACTGCGCGTTGGCGTGAATCAACTGTAGACCATCAATGGCCGATAAACCACCAAATGACAGGTTAACCAGATGACTTATATCATCAAAAGGTACCCTTGCGGATAAAGAGGAACCAACGACAACACTCGATTTTTTTAAATCAGTTTTCGCAAATAAATAATCTTCTGCTCTAACCAGATTAGCGTTCCACTGATTTTGATACACGTTAATATTTTGTGGGAGGTATCTTATACCGATTGACCAAATAACAGCCAAGCCGAAACAAGTAAGAAGTATGTTCTTTACCATTAAAACTGAAAATAAATAAAACTTCCGGAAGTGCCGCTATTGAACAGGATCAAAAATAGTAGTATCGCATAGATGCTGGCAGACAAGTTCTTATGAAATCGTGCAGAGAATTGATTGTCCATAATGTATATGGCATGATAAACGATAACTGGCATAGAATACAAGAAAATTAGTAATAACCTATCCTTATCCGTTGAATAGAAGGGGGCAAGAAATATCGTTTTACAGTATAAGACAGCTTGCCAAAAAATAGGCAATTTGAAGAGTAACCACCCGAAACTAACGACCGTAAACACCATGCACCCTTTCAGAAAAGAAAGCAACCATGTATCGACTGGCTTACGGCCTTGCATTACATACCGTTCAATAGCCAGTGCCAGGCCATGATAGGCTCCCCACACCGCATAACTCCAGGCAGCTCCGTGCCACAAGCCCCCTAGAACCATTGTAATAAATAGATTACGATACGTGTTGAACCTGCCCTTACGGTTTCCTCCCATTGGTATGTAAAGGTATTCTTTCAAAAAAGTTGATAATGAGATATGCCATCGTTGCCAAAACTCAGCAATTGAG
>JAIVFU010000477.1 GCA_020829485.1 Nostoc sp. CHAB 5834
TGCCAGGCGTTCTCGCCGGCCGAAGTCATCAAAGCGCACATCGACGTATACGGTGCCGATAACGAAATGCGCCTGACGGGCAAGCACGAAACGCAGTCTATCGATCAGTTCTCCTACGGTATTTCGGACCGGGGCGCGTCGATCCGTATCCCCATCGCTACGGTGGAGCGCGGCTGGAAAGGCTGGCTCGAAGACCGTCGGCCCAACTCGGCTGCCGATCCGTACAAAGTAGCGGCCGTCATTATCAAAACCGTCAAGTCGGCCGAAATCGTAACCGCCTAGTTTTTTAACAATCTGCTCAATCAGGCCCGACTACGTAAGTAGCCGGGCTTTTTTTATGAGGTATGGCCGACCGGCGATTCCTCATACCATACAAATTCTATCTATTAAATTAAAGAGAAAATTTAGTTACATGTATGTACATATATATAATTATATAAAAAAATAATTTAATTATATTTTTATTATGTAAGTAATACTACTTAGAATTGCTACTAAATCACCTATAAATCAATATACAGGATGACGTTAAATCAATTACGGAGTATAGCCGCCGTGGGCGTGCTGTGGCTATGCGTGAGTGTGGGATGCCGGAAAGACCCGCCAGATCCAAAATTGCCAGAGTCGTGCCAAGATGGCACCTGTTGCAGTAAAGCAAGGATACCATATCACTACGTCGAATCATACGAAAACGAGCCCGCTCTACTTACATTCAGTTCGTACTGGAGTCTAACGTTCAATCATCCTATCTCAAAAAACCCATTTTATTCACTAGTGACATCTGCTGAGGTATGTTCGTTGACGCTTAACAAAATTGATGATAGCATATTAAAAAATACATCTGCAAAGCCTGAGGTCAGGGTATGGGGTAGAATATACCTACAACCACCAGGAATCGTAAGCATTCCCATTTACAGTTTCGCCATTGATCGCATCGAAGTTGTTAAGTAGCCTTTATTATCCACCATTCACCAAAAATCAATATACACCATGACGTTAAATCAACTACGGAGTATAGCCGCCGTGGGCGTGCTGTGGCTATGCGTGAGTGTGGGGTGCCGGGAAGATGCAATCCCAACAGATCCTACGCCTGTCTCTTGCCGCGATGGCACTTGCTGTGGCCCAGTAGGCGTACACTATCAATATGCCGAAACGTATTCAGGTACATTAGTGACCTTAGGAAGTGGTACTTCGTGGGGGGTAGATTTTGATAAGCCTATACCCACCGGTACTAAAGATACCTGGAAAAAGCAAGCATACATATGTGAACTCGCCCTCAATAAAGTATTTGAACTTCCTGAAGATCAGTTACAGAAAGCAGCAAGTGCAGGCATTCAATGTCGGGTCTGGGGGCGTTTGTATATCGGCAATGAGATGCCTACGCTCACGGTTGGTTCTCCCCGGTTTTTCGCCATTGATCGCATCGAAGTTGTTAAGTAGCCTTTATTATCCACCAATCACTTGAAACTACACCTACCACTATGAAGTTATTAACAAGACTACTTTTATTTGGCATTCTCCTTGTAGGGGGGGGGGCTATTGCCCAATATGGCATTCGGGCAGGCAAAATATCAGCCTAAATACCTGCGCGAAAACAACAAAAAGTTCCGCGAGTTAGCCAGCTACACCTCTGAAAGCGGCTGGATTCAGTTTCGCCAGGATAAAGAGGCCATCGATCCAGATACGTTTTATGATAAATTTGGAGATGCTATCGGATTAGGGAAAGAGTATAAGATGAAACTGATTAACGAGGAGACTGATTTTAAAGAGATTCGGCATCAGAAATATCAACTCTTCTACAAAAATGTTCCTGTTGAACATGTACAGTTCTACTTACACTCCAAGCACAAACGATTACAAATTGCCGATGGTCGAATAGTTGAAAATATTGACCTGGATCTGAGTAGACCCATGCCAGAAAAACAGGCACTGGATTTTGCCTTAGCCGACCAGAAGCTACTTACCGACAACTTTAAAGGCAAAGACAAACTACCCAAAGGAGAACTGATCATTGCCCGAATCGGGGAAGAGTTTGTCAGTCAAAATTACCGCTACTGTTATGCGTTCGATATCAGAAAGGAGAGTATCGACCTGCCAAAAAATGCCTCAACCGAGCCTTATCGGATTTATGTCGATGCCTCGTCGGGGGAAATTGTTCGCCGATATCCGCTCAACCATAATTGCTTTGGTAAAGGTTTTTCTCATTCAAATATCTCAAACAACAATGGGACGGGCAAGATTGAAATAAATGAACTACTCAATACAGTCAACTCACCTTTAACAGCGTCAAGCTTTACACCTCTTTGGGGCGGGCGTTATGGCGGTAGTCAAACATTTGAGACCGAGACATTAGGTTCCCAATTTAGGCTTTCGCATCAAAACGGCGCTTTAATCACCCGTCGAGACTTGAATGCTAACGGTGAGTGGGCAACAAATCCAGACGTATTTAACCCAAATACGGCTTGGGGGGCAACTGTTCAAAATGCAACAACTGCTCATTGGC
>JAIVFU010000478.1 GCA_020829485.1 Nostoc sp. CHAB 5834
CTTCGAATTCGAGGCGGTAGGCGCTACCCAAAAGGAAGCACGTGAACTCTTGGTCGCAGGATGGAAAAAGCACTGCAGCCAAATGAAGTCGGGTGCCCCGATGACACCGGCCACTTGGAAGGGCCTCTCTGAGGAATACCAGGTGTACGAGGTCCAGCTTACCGCGGGAACCTTTTACAGGGACCGAGAAGAGGTGCTACTTGAAAAGCGAGCCTGAAGTCTGCCCGATTTGTGGCGAAGGGGCTGTAACGGCTCATTGCCGCGAAACGGAGGTAGTGGTGGATAGAAAGCCCGTTGTGCTGCCCATGCATTTCAAGCTGTGTGACGTATGCACCTCGGATTTCGTCGACCAAGAGATGAGCTTACTCAACATGAAGGTCCTCAGAGAGCACCGCCAAAAATCGGCCGTTCAATAACGGACATGCCGACCTGATTTCAGCCAGCCCCCTCGGGCTGGTTTTGTCTTTGGTCACCTGGCTGTCGTATTGGCGGTTTGTTGCCCGGCAACTGCGGCTCGCCTGGCCGCCCAAACTTTGCTGGACTCTTTGCGGCCAAGCTCCACAACCCCGAGCTTCAGCGCATCGGCTCTGCGAGCGGGATTCAGGTCATAGTGAGGTGCAACGCGATGGGGCTGAAACCACTCTCGTTTCATGCCTATCTTTTGAGCTACTTGGTGCAGTTCTTCAAGGTCTGTGCTAACGGAAAACATGTGGCAGCTCTTTGTCATATGCCCCCTCAGCTTCCATCCCCAGTCCATCAGGGCGTCTACGTAAACAGTCATTGAAATTCCGTCGTGTTTGGCTCCTGTATAGAAAACAGCCGCACGGGGCGGCTGTTGGAATCACAAATTAGTTGTTGTGAAGAAAGAATCGCAACTGCTTTTCGAGTCGGTCATTGATGCCGAACAGTTGCCGAACGTAGAAAATCGTAAGTCCTTTTTGCTCCCCTCGATTGAGGACATTGGATAGATAGGCCACGCCGTCTTTGTCTTCGAGCTGAATGGCTCGCTCAGAGCCGTCCACCTGCTTGAAGTCAAACACCTTCTTCTCGACCTGCTGGAGCAGCCTGTCCGTTCGCGCCAATTCCCAGGTCATGAAGCCCCCCATAAAGGAAGGTTCATACAGGGTCTCACAACTGAAGCCGTGTCGGCGACGCATCTCTTGGTTCTCACTCGTGTGAGGGTCGCTGTTGTCAAAGAAATCTTCAAACTTCTGAGCCGCCTCTACGAGCTCGGATGCCCTTTCAATCACGGATTGCAAGCCATTATTCGGCAGGTACAGTCCATGGTCTGAAGGTTCGCACCTCAGTTTTACGTCTGCTGCCGCTTGGTCGACAATGCATTTACGCATTTTCTTATCGATTTCGACGGGCAGAATGCTGACATAAGGGTGATATGTGGCCGGCGTTAACGAAGGAGCGTCGCGAGTCAGACTAGCGTAGTTCGAACCGGTTGCCTCTTTTCGGGCCTTGTCATCATTCACCGAAAAGGTGGTGAAGGGCAAGGGAACGTCATGGCCTTTGAGTAGCCGACAAAATTCGAAGTCACATGATTCGCCGTACAGACGTTTGCTCGGGATGTAATCCCGGTTGGACGCGGGGGGCTCATCACTTTCAAAAAGGATGAACCCGCTGTACGCCGTAAGCAAACGCACAATTTTGCCGTATTCATTCAGGTACACGTGCCATGTGTATCGGTCGGTGGTGTAACCGTAGAGAAGAGTTCGGGGAGACTTGTCTGTCAGGGAATCCACTGTCAGCACGCTTTCACGGGCTTGGTTCAGCTGTTCAAATTCTTTGGGAGTCATCATTTTTCCTTGATATGGGCCTAACTCGTATAGCTAGGGGAGCGGGCGAGTAGCGGTGGTTGGCTTGCGGGTTGACTTGCTCCATCACTGTTTAAATTTGTTGGCTTTATTCCTCACCCGAAGGAACACATCTTCCTCGAAAATATGCCAAGGCCCTGAATGTCCAATTCTCATACCGCTCAAGTGAAAAGTCCCGCAATTCAAGCGATGCTGAAGGCACTCGACGTCACCGTAGCCTTTCGTGCGTCGCTGTTGGCTGAAGTCGAAGCCCAACGCTTATCGCATCCAAAAGATGACCTGTCGTACGAAGAGGCGGAGAACCTCTTGATTCAGCTGAGTGTCCCGACCGTGGACGAAGGTACCCCGCAACAGTGTGCTGAAGCGCTATTTCTTCAGTTTATCGAGGCCCGGGATATGCTGCGCGGCGCGGGCTTTCAACGGCCCAGCCACAATGCCTTGATGCGCATGACGCGCTAGCCCCCTTAAAATGGGGCATGTCCGAAATCAACCCGCTGGAGGCGATGGCTCCCAGCAACCTGCCAGCCCACTTGCGCTCGCATCTGGCCTCCGCAAACGAAGCGTCGCTTCGTAACATCGATAGGGCCCGGAGTTCTCCCGCAAAAGCGGCACAGCTGAAGAAGTCGCAACAGGGGCTGGCTGACCTGCTCTCATCACCAGCCCCCTTCCT
>JAIVFU010000479.1 GCA_020829485.1 Nostoc sp. CHAB 5834
CCAGCAGCGCAAAGGCGTCGCCGAAGGCCAAGGTCGTGGCCTGTCTTTGCAGCATGCCATAGACCGCCTGCATCGCCGCGCCCGCCGGATCGATGGAGCCGGCGAACCGCTCCTGCATGCCCGCCAGCATCGTCGCCATCCGGTCGTCGGTGACCGGAATGGCCTGCGTCAGCTCATTCATGTGCAGGGCCGTATTCTGGGTCAGTGAGGTGTTCAGCATCGCCAGACCAAAGGCACCGCCCACGTTGCGTGACAGGTTCACCAGCCCCGAGGCGTTCTTGACCATGTGATCGGGCAAGGTGGACATGGTCACCTGCTGGGCCGCGATCATGGCCAGCATGACGCCGACGCCGCGCATCGCCTGGACGCCCGCGAACTGCCAGAAGCCCCATTCGGTCGTGACCGCATGGGCGTCCCACATGCCCCAGGCACACAGCATGAAGCCACAGAACATCAGGATGCGCAGGTCCACCACCCGGACCAGCCGCCCCGCAAAGGGCGCGGTCAGGAACATGGCCAGGCCTGACACCACCAGCGTCGTGCCAACCTCGGCAGGCGAATAGTCCCGCACCCGCGACAGGAACAGCGGCAACAGGAAGGTCCCGCCGAACAGGGCGGCTCCCACGGTGAAAGTCATGATCACGCCGACCATGAAGTTGCGGTTGGCGAAAGCTCTCAGCTCCACGATCGGATTGCGATAGGCCAGCGAGCGCCAGACGAAGGCCGGGCCCGTTACCGCCGCGACCACCGTCAGCAGCAGGATCATGTCGTCGGCGAACCAGTCGTTTTTGGACCCCTCCTCCAGCACGAACTGCAGGCTCATCAGAAAGGTCGCCATCAGGCCCAGGCCCCACCAGTCGAATCCCTTCGACAGGGACGGATCGCCCTTGTCGAAATTGGCGTAGCGACCGACGAGGAACAGCACCAGCATGCCGGGGATGACATTGATGAAGAACAGCCAGCGCCAGCTCAGCCACTCGGTCAGATGCCCGCCCAGCGTCGGCCCAACGGTCGGGGCCAGGGTCACGATCAGGCCCATGACGATACTCGCCGTGATCCGCTTCTCCGGCGGAAAGGCGGTGAAGGCGACGGCGAAGACGGTCGGGATCATGGCCCCGCCGACGAAGCCCTGAAGCGCGCGAAAGAAGATCATCGCCTCGATCGAGGACGACATCCCCGTGGCGATGCTCATCAGCAGAAAGCCCGAGCAGGAGACCAGAAACACCTTCTGCGTACCCCACAGCCGGGACAGATAGCCCGACAGCGGGATCATCACGACTTCGGGGATCAGATAGGCCGTCTGGATCCAGCTGATCTCGTCCGCCGAGGCCCCGATGCCGGACTGGATCTGCGGCAGGGACGAGGCGACGATCTGGATGTCGAGGATGGCCATGAACTGGCCGATCACCATGCCGGCGAAGCCCAGCAGCAGGATGGTCCAATTGACGGCGGGCGCGGCGGGGCGCGCGCCGTTGTCGGTCACTGTGGGGGTGGCGGCCGTCATGGCCCTAGCGCCCGACCTCGGCCGTCTGGGTCACCCCGGCGGCGGCTTCGGCGAAGCTCAACCCGCCCGGGCTCTTCAGATCGACCTTGACCGCCACCGACAGGCCGGGGCGCAGGGTCGCTCCGGCGCGATCGACGCGGATGCGCACCGGTACGCGCTGGGTGATCTTGGTGAAGTTGCCCGTCGCATTCTCGATGGGAATGAGCGCGAACTCCGAGCCCGTGGCCGGGGCGAAACTGTCGATATGGCCGGTGAGGTCTTCGCCCGGAAAGGCGTCAGCGTGGATCTGCACTGTCTGGCCCAGACGCAGGCGGTCAACCTGGGTCTCCTTGAAGTTGGCCACGATATAGGCGTCGCCCAGCGGCACGATGGACAGCACCTGTCCGCCCGGCCGCACATATTGGCCGACGCGCACGCCGCGCGCGCCGACCACGCCGGCGACGGGCGCGCGAATGACGGTCCGCTCCAGCGTCAGACGCGCCTGTTCCAGCTGGGTCCGCGCCTGCTGGACGGCGGCCACCGACTGTTCGCGGGTCGAGCCCAGAACGCCGACCGTGCGCTGTTCGGCGATCAGGGCGGCCTGGGCCTCGGCGACCGAGGCCTGGGCCGTGCGGGCCCCGGCGCGTTCGGTCTCGATCCGCTGCTGCGAGACCCAGCCCTGCTGGGCCAGGCGGTCGTAGCGTTCGACCTGCTGGGCCGCCAGTTCGGCCTGGGCGCGCGCCTGGGCGACGCCTGCGGCACGGCTGGCGATGGTGGCCTGTTCCTGAATGGCGCGGGCATCGACGTTGGACACCGCCGCCGTCTCCGCCGCCAGATTGGCCTCGGCCTGGGCCACGCCGGCCTTCGCATCCCGGTCGTCGAGCCGCAGAAGAACCTGACCGGCCTGAACCCGCTGGTTGTCGGCCACCAGCACCTCGACGACATAGCCGTCGATCTGGGGGCTGACGCTGGTGGTGTCGGCATGGACGAAGGCAT
>JAIVFU010000047.1 GCA_020829485.1 Nostoc sp. CHAB 5834
CGAAAAACACTGTGTTATTCTAAGTCCGTAGAAATGCTGAAATACTCTATTCGATTATTACTTCATTACTTGAAGTATCGTTTTATCCTGGTGTTTGATTAATTCATACCGCACTCAGCAACGCCCAATTTCTTTGTGAGGTTGCGCCAAACCCTTTTACTTCTTTCTCTCTCTTTCTTTACTTTGTGTCCAACTCTTACGAGACGCTGCGCGAATGCGTTCTTTGCGGTTCGTTTTTCTTCCTTATACCTAAATATGGTTTAGCGCATCTTCATACAGAATTGGTATGAGAGGCTCAACTGCGGCAATATTAACCTTGCAACCATATCATCAATAACTAGAACCATAGATGCTTGGATCTTTAAACATAGCCATCTATGGTATAGAAATGTATAGAATATTGTCAAAATATAAAATATAGTTCTTAAATGCACACATTTCTAGCATCTTCCTCAATGCAGCTGTCTGTACCAGCAAATCACTTTCAGCCCATGAAGATTGTCGCACTGGGGGACAGCTTAATTTATGGATTCGGCGACCCGGAAAAAGGAGGCTGGATCGAGCAACTACGGCGATGGTGGATGTTGCCGGATAGTGCGGGTCATGTTCTTTATAATTTAGGGGTAAGGGGCGATCGCACGCAACAAGTAGCCCAAAGGTTAGAAGTTGAGTTCCGCCACCGGGGTGAACTGCGAAATCGTGTCCCCGACTTGATTATTTTATCAGTAGGCGTGAATGACTCAGCGCGGTTGGCGCGTCCCGATGGTCGAAGTTACACAGATTTTACATTATTTGAAAAGGAAATTGCTTCTCTGCTAGATTTAGCACAGCAACTATGTCCTGTGTTATTCGTGGGCATGGTGCCAGTGGATGAAGGCAAGATGCCATTTTTAGATTGTTTTTACTATAATCATGGCGATCAGTACCGCTACAAAGAATCAACTCGAATTGCTTGCACCAAACGGCAGATTCCCTATTTAGATATTTTTGAGCAATGGATGGAACGCGGTGAAAATTGGCGGCTTAAACGCTTGAGTGAAGATGGTCTACATCCCAATACACTAGGTTATCAAGCTTTGCTAGAAGATGTGATCAATTGGGATGCGATCGCAACTTACCATTCTAAATTTGATTACCACCTTAAGCCATCCTAATCAAATAAATATCTTAATACTTTGGGGCTAACCTAATATTCTGGTATCTCCCATCCTTGTAAAAAGTAGTACAATAGGGCTGAATTTTTAAATCCGTCTTTTCCCTATTTTTTATTCAGTACTCTTATGACACCAACTTTATTTGGTCGTTGGCAAACTCGATTATTATTACTTGCAACGGTGAGCGTACTTGTGTCTTTACCCTTTGCAATGGGTTTGATTGGTTCTAATGCTAACTCGGTTTATTTTTGGATACTTGGTTATGTCGCCGTCTTTGGCTTAGGTTGGGATGTGCTTTATAACTATCTCCAAAAATTTCGATGGGATAGGGATTGGCCCGCAGCCTATCAACTCTTAGCTGGTATATGGGAATTATTATTTGTGTTCTGTGGAGTAAAACTGTTTGGCTTCTTACCAATACCTTTACCTAAAGAAGAACTCCCGTTAGCAGTTTTTTTATTGCATTATACCGTTGTGTGGCTAGCAGTTTTTATTAGTTCACAAAGCCTGATGCGAATTATCTTTCCCCGTTGGCGTTTCCGGGGTGGGGAGTGGTTATAATATCCTGCCCACTTAAAGACTTATTATTAAAACCGCAGATAGAAGGGATCTATGCCCGGATTTCTCACAAGCATTGCGTAGCTTGCAGCCGTAGGTATCGCTATTACCAAACCTTTATCAGGCTTAGATTTTGAGCGTTTTAGACACTGCACGAATCACAGCAGTAGTCGGTATCGTCTAACTCTGTCAGAGAATTTGCCTAACTGTGAAAAATCGGATACTCTGACGTTAAACATTCAGCAGTCGGGTATTTACTTAAATGCCTCTGTATTACCGACAAACACTAACGGCGATACTGACGAAAAGCACTCTCTGGCAGGCATCTTCCGAAATCAACAGTTAAATTTATCTGGGAAAGTTGGTAGAGCAATCCAGTAGACCTCTTGCATAAATCAAACAATTTGAACCCCACCCCGACAAAGCTACGCTTTGTCTCCCCTCCCCAAAGCATCGGGGAGGGGTGTTAGGGACTTTTGCAAGAAGTCTTTTGTAATATTCCTCGTCCCCAAAATGATCCTCTAAACTCAGTCACAATTCAAATGCAACTTGTGGATAGAGGTAATATGACAGGTCAATTAACCGTAAAGGGCATTCCACAAACTCTGAAATTTACTGCTGTGCCCCAAAAAGCTAATTGAATTGGGAGTGGGTAGAGATGCGATTAATCGCGTCTACGGGATTGGAAGCGCGAAGTAAACAGCAATGTGAGCGCATTGTATGGGTTTTATGGAGCAGATAAAAAGAATGAATCAGGGACTAAAGACTAGGCAATTTTGCCAATGGCGCAAGCAGCTATTTAGCATCAGTTTATTAGGCTTTTGTGCAGCGATCGCGCTTGAAACTTGCACTACTGCTGCTACACCAGTGGCAAAGCTAGAAAATTGGCGTTTTTCCCCCAAGACACAGCAACTCGAAATCACCCTCTCAGCAGGCACAACCCCCCGTTATTTCTACCTAGCCCAACCATCTCGGCTTGTCGTAGATTTGCCGAATACTAAGTTGGGCAAAGTTACCACACAACAAAATTATTCTGGAGCAATCAAAAGCATCCGTGTTTCTCAACTGAATGCTTTTGACACACGCATTGTCCTAGATTTAGCACCAGGGGCTGTTTTAAATCCCAAACAGATACAACTGCAACCCGTTTCCCGAAAAAACTCCACTCGCTGGGTATTACGTCCAGTTATTTCTGGTAAAACTACTGCCGTGAAACCAGGGAACTCCCCACCTTCACCCAAGAAACAACCTCAAACACCCAAAAAGCCGCCTACTAATCTACAAGCACCCTTACTCACGGTTCCGCCTATATCAAATAACCTGCCCTCAACAATTACTAATAATTCAGGGCAGCCTTTTGTAACCGTACCTCCCCTAACTCCTAATACATCCTCTCAACAACCTGCTTTAATTCTTCCCCCTCCTTCTTTCCCAAATCAACCCGGTAACTTGAATAGCATTCCTCCTTTCGGTATGTCGGAATTTCCAGTTCCAACAATCCCCAATGTTCCCAATCCCCAGGTAATCGAGTTTGGTCAACCCCTTCCTAAAAATAGATAGGGAGCAGGGGAAGCAGGCAAAGAAGAATGCCCAATGCCCCATGCCCGATTCCCAATTCTAAAATCTGTCAGTTTCTTGAGGTGTTCCAACTGCTCCTGGTTGAGCCGTAAAGAAGTTTTGAGCAGCTTCATTCTGATATATACACCTAATATCAGGTTTGTCACTGTCCAAGTTACCCGTAAAGCCAAAGGTATTCAAACGATTTTTGCAATCTCTTACCTGATCAGATGTCACCAGTTTCCGTTGCTCTAAAAGCGCCCAGTTATTTTGTCGGATCACACATCCCGGACGCATACTGGGCTGGGCAACATAGACATTGAAAGGGCTGAAAGTGACGAACAGTCTAGCGTCCATCACTATCGAGCTGGCTCCGTACTGCACACAAATTTCCGGGTTTGGTGCTTTCAAATCAATGAATTCACGGGAAGCCACATTTGATGGAGACAACGTGGCTGTAGAACTAAAAGCAATGCCAATCCCAATTCCCAAAATCAACACTCCTCCCATAATTGCGATGGTGAAGAGGTTAAACATTGGGGATTGGAAAATAGAGGGTTTAGAAGTAGTAGCTGATTTACCAGTGGGTTTACGTCTCATTGTTGCTTAATCACCTTCACGCCGATTTGGAAGGGAGTTGTCTAAAGTTTTTTTCTCCCTCTTTCAGTATGCCTATTCTTAACTGTAATCGTCTGCGAGTTCTTGGGCAGTATTCTTCTTAAATCATAAAAATAGGAACTTATCTAGATATCTGGACAGAATTTCAACCTTGTCGGCTATCGTTTCCATCTTGAAGAATTGGTGAACTTTTTTGTTTATTTGCTGATTAAGGAATTGTTATTACCTTTGTGCTGCTTCACATGCAAATCATAGAGCAACTGAATTTTTATATTTTATTAAACAATCATAGCATATTTTTAATATCTATCAGATTGTCTTGATTCAATTTGCACAAATTATGCAGTGAGAATGCTTGGTGTTTGTAATTTTGTGAAAAGTCTGAGCAGAAGAAACCTCTACTTATAACTTTCCCAGAGGAATTTTTTGTATTCCTATGAGATATTTTTGTTACCCCTAGTAATTGATATGTTAAACAATGTAACTTAAAATTTAAGAAAGTTTTAATAACTAATTAGAAGCAAGTGGCATCTCAAAGAACGTTATTCTCAAGCAAGAAGTTTAAAACTTCGCAACTTCAAATCTTTCTAGCTGATAGTCTGACTATTTTTTGGGGAGATTGGTTAGATTTACGTGTCAGAATCGTACAAGTTGCTGCATCAGGCTTAATATCCCCACTGATATATATTTTAGCTTTTGGCTTGGGTTTGGGTAGTTCCATCAAACCAGGCTCAGGGATTAGTGGTAATTATAACAACTATTTGGAATTCATATTACCGGGTATGGTGGCGCTATCGTCGATGACGATTAGCTTTGGTGGAACGACATTTTCCATTTGTGGAGACAGACTATTTACCAAAACCTTCGAGGAATTGTTGTTAACTCCTATACATCCCTTAGCCTTGCACATCGGAAAAATGCTGGCAGGAGTAGTGCGAGGGTTGATGACATCAGGTTCGGTGATCTTGGTAGCAGTGCTGTTGACTGGAAACTGGAATTTTCTCAACCCACTATTTCTATTATTGGTAGTGCTGAATTGTTCGGTATTTGCTGGGTTAGGGGTGATTGTTGGTTTGAGTGTGCGATCGCTCGAATCAGTTGGACTCTACAACAACTTTATAATTATCCCCATGTCATTCTTAGGGGCAACCTTCTTTGACCCTGGCACATTACCAGCTGCCCTTAAAGTCGTAGTTTACCTGTTACCGTTAACCTACGCCAGCATCGGACTGCGTGCAGCTGCTCATCTACCCTTGTCTCAGTTTCCTTGGTACAGCATACCGATTTTGCTAGTGATAGCGATCGCTCTTTCTTTGTGGGGTGGTTATAAATTCGCTCACCAACAAGATTAAAGCTTTCATTACAACCTCTGCTTTAACTGTTTCTGCAACAAATTCCCGAACTTATGCTGATCCGCCCTGCTACAACAGCTGACGTACCCGCAGTTTTACCAATGGTTGCCAAAATTTGCGCCTTGCACGAGTCTTGGGATTCCGCCAAGTATGGTTTTCTACCGAATCCAGAACAGCGTTATGAACAATGGTTGACACGTTTGGCAAATAGCGATAGCTCCGCCGACGCTTCCAGCGTACGCAGTATATTTCTAGTATCCGAGAATGAAGGGCAACTTGTAGCTTTTCTGGTGGCGACAATTGAGCGAGAAATACCAATTTATCGGTTACAGGAATTTGCTTTTATTCATGATATCTGGGTTGAGCCGGAATATCGCCAAAACGGAATTGCGCGGCAGATGGTGATGCTAAGTGTTGAACGCTTTCATCAGATGGGCGTTAAGCAAATTCGGCTAGATACAGCAATTGCTAACGAGGCTTCACGCCGATTATTTGAATCTTGTGGTTTTCGATTCAGCATTATTGAAATGCTGAAAGAGTTATGAGTTAGGAGTGAGCAGTTTTAAATTTTTAACTCCTCACTCCTAACTTTTAACTCCTAACTTTTGTCAGTGCTAACTAGCTAACAGAGTTTTTTCTAGAGAAGTCCAACGGAAGGCGCGATCGCCACCTCTCTCAATAACTACTCTTACTCGTGGTTCTAGCTGAGGCAGATTCGTTAAATACTCAAGTTCCTCATTAGAAAGAATATGCCCTTCAATAATCCACAACACCAGCCCCTTTGACTTTGGTGGTAGCTGTTCTAGATGAGAATTGAGAATTGGTGGCAGATAGTACACATGACCTACTGCTGCACCACTACCAGTGCTTTTTTTACCAAGATGAGGAGGTCTGACTCCATGAATTCTTGTGAGATACGCAGCTATATCACCTAGTCCCTTGGCGGTAATGTGGAGGGTAGTATAGCCAGCTGCGCGTAATCGGCGCTGATATCGACCTTCATAACCCCCTTCCAAAGGTACATATACTCCAAGAGCGCCAAATTTTTCCAAATCGCGGATTAAACCATTGCCAGTGGTAATTAGTGCCATAGATTTTCGTCTTATCCCACTTAGATATCTCTATTATTTACCCTGAACCGATAGATTAAAAGCATTTTCTTTGGGAATTGGGCATGGGGCATTGGGCATGGCTCAATACTTCTTCCCCTGCCTCCCCTACTCCCTATTCCCCACTCCCCAAAAATAACTCTACAAATTACTAGACAAACATAAATAAATAATTTATATTATTAGATTGTGACCAAAGACGCAAATTAGACTCCCTTCTTACTGTCATTTTGAGATAGTGTTATCATCAAAAGCTGAATGACTCAATCCAAATTGGATTATCTAACTCAGATTGATCATAAGACTGGTAAACTAAGAAAGCTTTCAGGTCAACATTGGAGCTTATGGACGAAAAATTAAAGCCAATCCAAAGCTCCAGAGTACATTTACTCCTGTGCCTCTGAAAAAGCAGGCAAAATCTTAAACAATAGTTTAAGGTGTTTAAGGAAGTGAAAACTGAGCAGCAATTTTGGTTTCGTGGCATTACGTCAGTCTCAGTTAACGGATACTGGGTGGTAAAAACCGCTTAAGTCCAACTGCAACACGGCAGTAGCCAATCTCCGGGAAGCCGTCTTATAGGCGTCTAAAAATCGGAAAACCCGCCGACAGCGCTGCCTCCAGAAAGTGCCAGAGCAATTGCTTGGACGAAAGCATTGCTGCACACAGCTTAAAGCTGTAGCTCCTTGCATTGATTCCAGAAGTTACTTCTTCCCAATGGGAGGGTACTTGTGGCTGTTCTGGTGATCTAGTGAGTGAAGCTAAACAGATTCACCAAGCAGTACGGACACGGTTTGTTGTGTCCGAAAGCATTTGAAGCGGTTTATTTAAACCATTTCAAATTTCGCAGGCTAACCCAGCCTAAACTGATGCGTACAAAGCGTGTCCCCTAGAGTCCAATTTCAAGGTCAGCAAGTAGAAAGGAGAACCAGTTACTGTGTCTGTAGGTATTCTCGGCACCAAGCTGGGCATGACCCAAATATTTGACGAAGCAGGAGTAGCTATTCCTGTAACTGTCATTCAAGCAGGGCCATGCACCGTTACACAAGTTAAAACGAAACAAACCGACGGTTACTTTGCCATTCAAGTTGGTTATGGCGAAGTTAAACCAAAGGCACTGAACAGACCACTACTGGGTCATTTGGCTAAATCATCTGCCCCAGCATTGCGTCACCTAAATGAATATCACACCGAAAGTTCTAGTGATTATGCTTTAGGTCAACAGATTAAAGCAGATATTTTTAGTGCAGGTCAAATTGTCGATGTAGTAGGCACAAGCATCGGTCGTGGTTTTGCAGGAAACCAGAAGCGCAATAACTTTGGTCGTGGGCCCATGTCTCACGGTTCCAAAAACCACAGAGCGCCAGGTTCTATTGGTGCTGGTACAACACCAGGTCGTGTCTATCCAGGTAAGCGGATGGCAGGGCGTTTAGGTGGCAAACGGATCACAATCCGTAAGCTGACCATAGTGCGAGTTGATGCAGAACGCAACTTATTGCTTATTAAGGGAGCAATTCCTGGTAAACCGGGCGCTCTAGTAAGTATTTTGCCTGCAAAAATAGTGGGATAGTCAAAAGTCATTAGTCAAGAGTCATTAGTCATTAGTCATTGGCTAAGGACAAATGGCAAAAGACAAATGACAAATGACCAATGACAAAGGACAAATAACAAAGATGGTTGAAAGCGTAGTTAAAAATTGGCAAGGAGAACAGGTCGGTGAGACGACCTTCGAGTTGCGCGTTGCCAAAGAAGAAACAGCGTCTCATATTGTGCATCGCGCCTTAGTACGGCAATTGACTAATGCTCGTCAAGGAAATGCCAGTACAAAAACTCGTTCAGAAGTCAGAGGCGGTGGCCGTAAACCTTGGCGACAAAAAGGTACTGGTCGCGCTCGTGCAGGGTCTATTCGTTCACCACTGTGGCGTGGTGGTGGTGTGATCTTTGGGCCAAAGCCCAGAGACTTCAACCTCAAGTTAAACCGCAAAGAGCGACGTTTAGCACTGCGGACAGCATTTGTTAGTCGCATTGAGGATTTGATTGTAGTAGAAGAATTTAGCACCGAGCTATCTCGCCCGAAGACTAAAGAATTAGTGGCAGCGCTTTCCCGTTGGGGAGTAGTACCAGAAAGCAAGTCACTGTTAATTTTGTCTGAAATTGCGGATACAGATAACGTTTATTTGTCAGCCCGCAACATTGAAAATTTAAAACTAATTGCAGCCGACCAGCTAAATGTTTTTGATTTACTGCACGCTGACAAAATTGTAGTTACGGCATCAGCCCTAGAAAAAATTCAGGAGGTCTACAGTGCCTAGCTTTGACCCCCGTGACCTTGCCGACTTAGTGCGTCGCCCAATCGTCACCGAGAAAGCGACTATCTTGATGGAGCAGAATAAGTACACCTTTGAAGTAATTCCAAAGGCATCTAAACCAGAAATCAAGGCTGCGATCGAAGACTTGTTTCAAGTCAAGGTTGTAAAAGTCAACACCATCCTACCACCGCGTAAAAAGCGGCGCGTTGGTAAATTTATTGGTTATAAGCCCCAATATAAGCGAGCCATTATTACCGTCGCACCTGGGGATGAAGACAAGATTAGACAAGTTCTATTCCCAGAAGTCTAGGAATTTTAGATTTTAGATTTTAGATTTTAGATTGAGGTTTACTCAATAAGTATCCAAAGATGCTCGCAATTAGTTAAACACTCATTAAATCCAAAATCCAAAATTCAAAATCCAAAATTAAGTAAATCCAAAATCCAAAATCCAAAATAGATTATGGGTACTCGTTCTTATCGCCCTTATACCCCCAGCACTCGCCAAGTTACAGTTTCTGACTTTGCGGAAATCACAAAAACTGAGCCAGAAAAATCCCTAACGACCTCGAAGCATCGTGCCAAAGGTCGGAATAATACAGGGCGGATTACCAGTCGTCGCCGGGGTGGCGGACACAAACAACTTTACCGGATCATCGATTTTAAAAGGGATAAACATAATATTCCTGCCAAAGTCGCAGCAATTGAATACGATCCGAACCGCAATGCCCGAATTGCCCTTTTGTATTACCAAGATGGCGAAAAACGGTATATCCTCCATCCCAACGGATTGAAAGTTGGAACAATAATTATTTCTGGGCCCGAATCTCCCTTTGAAGATGGTAATGCCTTACCTCTATCGAAGATTCCCTTGGGTACTGGTGTTCACAACGTAGAAATGACTCCTGGCAAAGGTGGTCAAATCGTGCGTGCAGCTGGTGCTAGCGCTCAAGTTGTGGCAAAAGAAGGTGATTATGTAACTCTCAAGTTACCTTCAGGAGAAGTCCGCTTGATTCGGCGCGAGTGCTACGCCACCATTGGGCAAGTAGGCAACACCGATGCGAGAAACCTGAGTGCAGGTAAAGCAGGGCGAAATCGCTGGAAAGGTCGCCGTCCTAAGGTTAGAGGTAGCGTCATGAACCCAGTGGATCACCCACATGGTGGTGGTGAGGGTAGGGCACCTATCGGTAGATCAGGGCCTGTTACACCTTGGGGTAAACCCACATTGGGCGCGAAGACACGCAATCGCAAGAAACTTAGCAGCAAATTGATTGTGCGTCGTCGTCGTAAGTCTTCCAAACGCGGTCGCGGCGGTCGTGAGTCTTAAAGAGTTAGGAGTTATGAGTTAAGAGTTATAAGTTGAGAGTAAAATCTAACTCCTAATTCCTCACTCCTCACTTCTCACTTCTAATTCCTAAATCATAAATCCAAAATTGAACTATGGGTCGTTCTCTAAAAAAAGGTCCTTTCGTTGCGGATCATCTCCTAAAGAAAATTGAAAAGCTCAACGACAACAACAGAAAAGAAGTTATTAAAACTTGGTCAAGAGCTTCGACAATTTTGCCTCTAATGGTAGGTCATACCATAGCTGTTCACAACGGACGCCAACACGTTCCAGTTTTTGTAAATGAACAGATGGTAGGACATAAGTTGGGTGAATTTGCCCCAACACGCACCTACAGGGGTCATGGAAAAAGCGACAAAAAAGCGGGTAGGTAGTCATTAGTTATTAGTCATTAGTCATTAGCTAAAGACAAATGACAAATGACAAATGACAAATGACAAAATTGGAGAAAATTATGGCTACTAATACTACTGAAGTAAAAGCGATCGCTCGTTTTATCCGCATCTCGGCCTACAAAGTGCGTCGGGTACTCGATCAAATTCGGGGGCGATCGTACCGAGAAGCGTTAATCATCCTAGAATTCATGCCCTATCGCGCCACTGAGCCCATATTGAAGGTTCTCAGAAGCGCTGCTGCCAATGCTGAACACAACGCTGGGTTAGATCGGACTCAACTAGTGATTACTCAGGCTTACGCCGATCAAGGGCCGCCGTTGAAGCGGTTCCAACCAAGAGCGCAAGGTAGAGCTTACCAAATTCGCAAGCCGACGTGTCATATTACTGTGGCCGTTGGAGCCGCACCAGAAAAATAAGCACGCTTACACGAATAAATTACGTAAAGTAAGAAATCTTAGAGGAAGCATTCGTGGGACAGAAGATTCATCCAGTTGGTTTTCGCCTGGGTATTACACATGAGCATCAATCCCGTTGGTTTGCTGTTCCTGATCGCTATCCAGAACTTTTACAAGAAGACTACAAACTCCGTCAGTACATAGAACAAAAGCTGGGTAGGCAAGCTCAAAACAACGCCGGTATTTCCGAAGTGCGGATTGAGCGCAAAGCCGACCAAATCGACTTAGAAGTACGCACAGCTAGACCAGGTGTAGTAGTGGGTCGTGGTGGGCAAGGTATCGAATCCTTGCGTACCGGACTCCAAGGATTGTTAGGTAGTAATCGCCAAATTCGCATTAACGTAGTTGAAGTCCAACGAGTTGATGCTGATGCCTACCTAATTGCCGAATACATTGCTCAACAATTAGAACGCCGGGTGTCCTTTCGGCGGGTAGTGCGGCAATCGATTCAACGGGCCCAACGCGCTGGTGTGCAAGGTATTAAAATCCAAGTTAGCGGCCGACTCAACGGTGCAGAAATTGCCCGGACAGAGTGGACTCGTGAAGGTAGAGTACCTTTACATACCTTACGGGCTGATATTGACTACTCTTATTGCACAGCAAAAACTGTTTACGGCATTCTGGGCATCAAAGTATGGGTGTTTAAGGGAGAAATTATTCCTGGACAGGAACCAGATCCGCTACCACCAGCAAGCCGCGATCGCGAACGTGATCCCCGTGATCGCGATCGTGAACCCCGTCGTCGTCAACAACAACGTCGTCGCCAGCAATTTGAAGACCGCTCAAATGAAGGATAAATCGTCATTAGTCATTAGTCATTAGTCATTAGTAAATGGCAGATGACAAATGACAAAAGACAAATGACAAATGACAAGTAACAAACCATGTTAAGCCCTAGAAGAACTAAATTCCGTAAACAACAGCGCGGACGGATGGAGGGACTAGCCACCCGTGGTAGCACCCTCAACTTCGGTGATTTCGCACTCCAAGCGCAAGAACCTGCTTGGATTACCTCACGGCAAATCGAGGCTTCTCGTCGGGCAATGACCCGTTATATTCGTCGGGGTGGACAAATCTGGATTCGGATTTTCCCTGATAAACCTGTAACCATGCGTCCTGCTGAAACCCGGATGGGTTCCGGTAAAGGTAATCCAGAGTTTTGGGTAGCTGTAGTCAAGCCAGGACGAATTTTGTTTGAAATCGGTGGGGTTTCTGAAGAAATCGCCCGTGAAGCTATGCGTTTGGCTTCATTTAAACTGCCTATAAAAACTAAGTTTATTGTGCGCTCTCAACCACAGGAGCAGGAGTAGCTTATGCCTCTTCCCAAGATTTCAGAAGCAAGAGAATTAAGTGACGAGAAACTCTCTGAAGAAATTGTCGCTATCAAAAGACAACTATTTCAGTTGCGCTTGCAAAAAGCTACAAGGCAATTAGAAAAGCCTCACCAGTTCCGACAAATGCGACACCGCCTAGCCCAGTTGCTAACGCTAGAAACAGAACGCAAACGGGCAGCAAGTCAATCGGCTAAAGAAGAAAAGTAGGAGATTATGGCAGTTAAAGAACGAGTTGGCTTGGTAGTGAGCGATAAAATGCAAAAAACTGTGGTAGTAGCCATAGAAAACCGCGCTCCTCACCCCAAGTACGGCAAGATTGTGGTTAACACCCAACGATATAAAGTTCACGACGAAGAAAATAAGTGTAAAGTAGGCGATCGCGTTCGCATTCAGGAAACTAGACCCCTGAGCAAAACCAAGCGCTGGAAAATCACAGAAGTCCTGAACGTCAAACCTACTTAAACCTCATCGTTGTTAGTTTCTAACAACATTACAAGGGAGAATAATTGTGATTCAACCCCAGACTTACCTGAATGTTGCAGATAATAGCGGTGCCCGTAAACTAATGTGCATCCGCATCTTAGGCGGAGGCAACCGTCGTTATGGTTTTATCGGCGATAAGATTATCGCCGTTGTCAAAGATGCTACACCTAACATGGCTGTAAAAAAGTCTGATGTTGTGGAAGCAGTAATCGTCCGCACTCGCAAAGCTGTAAGTCGTGACAGTGGCATGAGCATTCGCTTTGATGATAACGCTGCTGTGATCATCAACAAAGACGGTAATCCCAGAGGCACACGGGTTTTTGGCCCAGTTGCCCGGGAACTACGCGATAAAAACTTTACTAAAATTGTTTCTCTGGCTCCGGAGGTGCTTTAATGGCAGCCAAACAGGGTACGCCCAAAGTATTCCACAAAATGCACGTCAAAACTGGCGACACCGTACAAGTGATTGCTGGCAAAGACAAAGGAAAAGTTGGTGAAATTATCCAGGCACTTCCCCAACTGAGTAAAGTCATCGTCAAAGGTGTCAACATTAAAACCAAGCACGTCAAACCACAGCAAGAAGGGGAATCAGGGCGAATTATGACCCAAGAGTTCCCAATTCATAGCTCCAATGTGATGCTTTATTCCACCAAGCAAAACGTTGCCAGTCGTGTTTGTTATACCTTTACCTCAGAAGGTAAAAAAGTCAGAAAACTCAAGAAAACTGGCGAAATTCTGGATAAATAGTCATTAGTCATTGGTCATTAGTCATTAGTTATAAAGACAAATAACAAAAGACAAAGGACAAATAACAAAGGACAATAAAAGTTCCCTGACCAAGCCCAGGGATATCAGGACAAAAAACTATGGCGACAACAAGACTCAAAAGCTTATATCAAGAGACGATCGTCCCCAAACTGATCAATCAGTTTCAATATACCAATGTTCATCAAGTACCGAAGTTGGTAAAGGTTACTATTAACCGGGGTTTGGGTGAAGCAGCTCAAAATGCGAAGTCGCTGGAAGCATCCATTAATGAAATTGCCTTGGTAACAGGTCAAAAACCAGTGGTGACACGGGCGAAAAAGGCGATCGCTGGCTTTAAGATTCGTCAAGGGATGCCTGTGGGGATCATGGTTACTCTCAGAGCCGAACGGATGTATGCCTTTTTCGACAGACTAGTTAGCCTGTCACTACCCAGAATTCGAGATTTTCGCGGCGTTAGCCCTAAAAGCTTTGACGGACGCGGTAACTACACTCTGGGTGTCAGAGAACAGCTAATTTTTCCAGAAGTCGAATACGACAGCATCGATCAAGTACGTGGGATGGATATTTCCATCATCACCACAGCAAAAAACGACGAAGAGGGACGCGCCTTACTTAAAGAATTAGGAATGCCCTTTCGCGATCAATAAGTTCATCTATAGAGGGAACGATGGCGGCTAACGACACAATTGCAGATATGCTGACGCGCATCCGCAATGCCAACCTGGCGCGGCATCAAACTACACAAGTGCCAGCTACAAAAATGACCCGCAGCATTGCCAAAGTGCTACGGGAGGAAGGCTTTATTGCTGAAATCGAAGAAGCAGAAGAAGGGGTAAAACACAACCTAGTGATTTCCCTGAAATATAAGGGTAAGAATCGTCAGCCTCTAATCACCGCTTTAAAGCGAGTGAGTAAGCCAGGCTTGCGTGTTTACTCTAATAGAAAAGAATTACCAAGAGTACTAGGCGGTATTGGCATTGCCATTATTTCTACATCCAGTGGGATTATGACTGACCGCGAAGCGCGGCGTCAGAACTTGGGTGGCGAAGTGCTTTGTTACGTTTGGTAGTCACCAGAAGCGAGGAGTTAGGAGTGAGGAGTGAAAAGTTAGTTAAAAAAACTCATAACTCATAACTCGTAACTCATAACAGGATAAAGGACAAAAGTAATGTCTCGTATTGGTAAACGTCCAATTACTATTCCCGCCAAAGTTCAAGTGGCGATCGATGGTACGAAAATTGTGGTGAAAGGCCCGAAAGGAGAGCTTTCTCGCACTCTCACAGCTAATGTCTCAGTCTCCCAACAGGGAGAAATATTACAGGTAAATCGTCGCGATGAAACTCGGACTTCAAAGCAGCTGCACGGCTTGAGCCGCACTTTAGTTGCCAACATGGTCGAGGGAGTTTCCCAAGGTTTTCAGCGCCGTTTGGAAATTCAAGGTGTTGGTTACCGGGCACAACTTCAAGGGCGTAACCTACTTTTAAACATGGGTTACAGCCATCCGGTGCAAATTGAACCACCAGAAGGAATTCAGTTTGCTGTAGAAGGTACCACTAACGTTATTGTCAGCGGCTATGACAAAGAAATCGTAGGCAACACAGCCGCAAAAATTCGTGCTGTTCGTCCACCAGAACCTTACAAAGGTAAAGGCATTCGCTATGCCGGTGAAGTGGTTAGACGGAAAGCTGGTAAGACTGGTAAGGGTGGTAAGAAGTAGAAATGAAACTTACTCGTAGAGAATCAAAAAACCGTCGTCATCGACGCGTTCGTGGCAAAGTTATTGGCTCCCCAGAACGTCCCCGTTTAGCGGTATTTCGTTCTAATGAGCATATTTATGCCCAGATAATTGATGATACTCAACATCAAACCATCGTGGCAGCATCGACTGTAGAACCAGAACTGAAATCTAGTTTAGCGTCATGTGCAAACCGCGACGCATCGGTGCAAGTTGGGAAGTTGATCGCAGTGCGATCGCTAGAAAAAGGCATCACCAAAGTAGTCTTTGATCGCGGTGGTAACTTATATCATGGTCGTGTCAAAGCATTAGCTGATGCAGCCCGCGAAGCTGGTTTAGATTTCTAAAGTCATTTAGTCATTGGTCATTAGTCATTTGCAAAGGACAACTGAACAAAGGACAACTGACAAATGACAAAGGACAAAGGACAAAGGACAAATGACATAAAAAGAGCATAAATTATGGCAACAGAGCGTAAAAGTAGAACAAAGCGCGCCAAAAAAGAAGAAACCACTTGGCAAGAACGGGTTATCCAAATCCGACGCGTAAGTAAAGTGGTCAAAGGTGGTAAAAAACTCAGCTTCCGAGCGATCGTTGTTGTCGGTAACGAACGCGGTCAAGTTGGTGTCGGAGTAGGCAAAGCCTCAGATGTAATTGGTGCAGTCAAAAAAGGCGTAGCCGACGGCAAAAAACACCTCATTGATATCCCCATCACCAAATCCAACTCCATTCCCCATCCCATTAATGGTGTCGGTGGCGGTGCGAAAGTGATGATGCGCCCAGCCTCACCTGGTACTGGGGTAATTGCAGGTGGTGCTGTGCGGACTGTGCTGGAATTAGCAGGAGTTCGTAACGTCTTAGCCAAGCAACTTGGCTCTAACAATCCGCTCAATAATGCTAGAGCCGCAGTCAATGCCTTATCTACACTGCGGACTCTTTCTGAAGTGGCGGAAGATCGCGGTATTCCTATTGAAAGTCTCTACATTTAGTAGAGTCCCACTTACAGAGCTTTTGTGTAAACAAGAACTAATTACATCATGAGACTCAACGATGTTAAGCCGCAAAAAGGCTCAAAGAAACGTAAGAAGCGTGTAGCCAGAGGTATTTCTGCCGGTCAAGGTGCCAGTGCTGGTTTAGGTATGCGAGGTCAAAAATCTCGTTCTGGTAGCGGGACTCGCCCAGGTTTTGAAGGTGGTCAACAGCCATTGTACCGCCGCTTACCTAAGCTGAAGGGCTTTCCGATTGTTAATCAGAAGATTTACACTACGATTAATGTAGAGAAGCTAGCCTCCCTTCCTGCTAATACGGAAGTAACTTTGACCTCATTGAAAGCCGCAGGTATCCTGACTGCTGTCAAAGGGCCATTGAAAATTTTAGGTAACGGGGAATTGAGCATTCCGCTCAAGGTACAAGCGGCAGCTTTCACAGGTTCAGCTCGTAGCAAAATTGAGGCAGCTGGTGGTAGTTGTGAAGTCTTATGAGTGAGCCGGAACAGCGCACTTAAATGGAAGCCAACTCGCTGTCAGCGCCTGGTTCACTATAAAGGTAGCACTCTATGATCAGTCGAGATAAAGCCCCAACGGCTCAAGAAACTTTTATGCAGATGGCTCAAGCAGCTGGCCTCAGAGGTAGGCTGCTTGTCACTGTCGGTATTTTAATTTTGGTTCGCCTGGGTATCTTCTTACCCGTACCAGGGATTGATAGACCTAGATTTGCCGAAGCCATATCGGGCAATAATTCCATATTCGGCTTATTGGATATATTTTCCGGGCGAGGACTTTCGACTTTGGGAGTCTTTGCTTTAGGGATTTTACCCTTCATTAATGCCTCTATTATCATCCAATTGCTCACCGCAGCGATTCCATCTTTAGAAAATTTACAGAAAAATGAAGGCGAAGCAGGTAGGCGCAAAATATCGCAAATTACCCGCTATGTCACTGTAATTTGGGCAATTCTACAAAGTACAGCTTTTTCAGCATTATTCCTCCAGCAATTCGCCTTAAAGCCAGGGCCAATCTTCGTAGCTGAAACTGCGATCGCTCTGACTGCTGGTTCCATGTTCGTAATGTGGGCATCAGAACTGATTACAGAACGTGGCATTGGCAACGGAGCATCATTGTTGATTTTTGTCAATATTGTCGCGTCATTACCAAAAGCCTTAGGCGATACCATCGACTTGGTGCAAGTCGGTGGTCGGGAAACAGTGGGTCGTGTGATAGTGCTGCTCTTAGTTTTCCTAGCAACAATTGTTGGTATTGTGATTGTCCAAGAAGGAATGCGCCGCATCCCAATTATTTCGGCTCGTCGCCAAGTAGGTCGGCGAGTGTTGGCAGAACAGCGTAGCTATCTGCCCCTGCGGTTAAATCAAGGCGGCGTGATGCCAATTATTTTTGCTGCTGCCATCCTCAGTTTGCCACTGCTGATAGCCAATTTTACTAAAA
The DNA here is from genome assembly GCA_020829485.1 of Nostoc sp. CHAB 5834. The sequence goes on from JAIVFU010000047.1 coordinate 17,611, forward strand.
ATGCCGAATTGGCGAATATAGTTAACACTTATTTGAGTCCAGGCGGTTCTAGCTCCTGGGTCTATGCCTTGGTCTACATGATTTCCATCATTTTCTTTAGCTACTTCTATTCTTCGTTGATTCTCAACCCAGTAGATGTGGCGCAAAACTTGAAGAAAATGGGTTCTAGTATTCCTGGAATTCGTCCCGGCAAGGCAACTAGCGAGTATATCGAACGCGTATCCAACCGACTCACTTTTTTGGGTGCGCTCTTTTTGGGCTTGGTTGCTATTATCCCTACCGCCGTAGAAAGTGCTTTGAATGTGAAAACTTTCCAGGGAATAGGTGCTACCTCTTTGTTAATTTTAGTTGGTGTGGCAATTGAGACAGCTAAACAAGTCCAAACTTATGTCATCTCTCAGCGCTATGAAGGAATGGTGAAATAATAGTGACGCGATTAATCTTCTTGGGGCCACCTGGAGCGGGTAAAGGAACACAAGCTCAAACTTTGGCTGAACACTTGAATATTCCCCATATTTCTACTGGTGAAATCTTAAGACAAGCCATGAAAGATCAAACTTATTTGGGAATCAAGGCTCAAGCTTATGTTGATAGCGGCGAGTTAGTATCCGACCAGCTAGTGCAGGACTTGGTACAGGAGCGCCTCAGTCAACCAGATGCCAAAAATGGTTGGATTCTTGATGGTTTTCCCCGCAATGTTACCCAAGCAGGTTTTCTGGAGAAGTTGCTGGAAGAAATACATCAGAGTGGCGAAAGGGTAGTCAATCTAGATGCACCAGATGAAGTTGTGATCGCACGTTTGCTAGCTAGAGGACGAAATGATGATACCGAAGAGGTGATTCGTCGTCGTTTAGAAGTGTACCGCGCTGAAACTGCCCCTTTAATTAATTATTACGGTGATCGCAAAAAACTTCTAACAGTCAATGGCAATCAGTCCCAAGAAGATGTCACTAGTGAACTGCAAAAGGTAATTGCTTCCTGAAAAGGGAGTAGGGAGTAGGGAACTCACCAATACAGACGCTATTAATCGCGTCTCTCCCCACTCCCTATGACAAGAAAAAGATCAATTTTAGCTAAGATATATTAATAACCTGTTGATATATTTCTTAAAGTGTGTTCTCTTGCAGATAAAGTGCTGCAACTGAACACGAAATTGTTGAGTTGAGGAAAAAACAAATTGTCTAAGCAAGATTTGATTGAAATGGAAGGCACGGTTACAGAGTCCCTGCCCAATGCGATGTTTCGCGTTGACTTGGACAATGGCTTTAACGTGCTAGCACACATTTCCGGCAAGATTCGCCGAAATTATATCAAGATTTTGCCCGGCGATCGCGTCAAGGTAGAGCTAACTCCTTACGACTTGAGCAAAGGCAGAATTACCTATCGACTAAGAAAGAAGTAAGTATATGTAGAGAATTTTACCATAAAACCATTTTTTTGGCTGTTTTCTAGTCATTTAACTGGATTAATTTCCCTAGAAATGCTATAATTTTATATTTGGAGTCAAAAAATAAAAGGCATGAAAGTTAGAGCCTCAGTCAAGAAAATTTGTGAAAAGTGCAACGTGATCAAACGTCGTGGTCGCGTCATGGTGATCTGCGTGAACCCCAAGCACAAGCAACGTCAAGGATAACACTCTTATCAACAGAGTAAGTTGTAACACGCATATCATCATTAAAACGAAAAGACGCGATTAATCACGTTTTTCCAACCAACAGTAATTTCGAGAACAATAGGGAGAGTTCATTGTGGCACGTATTGCCGGAGTAGACCTTCCACGCGATAAGCGCGTCGAGATCGGTCTAACTTATATCTATGGAATTGGTTTATCACGTTCTCAAGAAATTATAGCGGCTACTGGTGTGAACCCAGACACTCGCGTTAAAGACTTAAGTGATGCCGATGTGACAGCCCTAAGAGGGGAAATAGAAACCAACTATCAAGTTGAAGGCGACTTGCGGCGCTTGGAGTCTTTGAACATCAAGCGCTTAGTTGACATTGGTACCTACAGAGGTCGTCGTCATCGCATGGGCCTACCAGTGAGAGGACAAAGAACTCGCACCAATGCCAGAACCCGTCGAGGGAGAAGGCAGACAGTGGCTGGGAAGAAGAAGGCTCCAGGGAAATAATTTTGCAACGCTTGCTAATCCGAGCAAGTTTTACCTTAAATCAACTAAACAAGTATGGCGAGACAACCAACTAAAAAAACCGGGAGCAAGAAGCAGAAACGGAATGTACCCAGTGGAATGGCCTACATCCAGTCTACTTTCAACAATAGCATTGTCACCATTACCGATCAAAATGGAGATGTCATCTCCTGGGCTAGTGCTGGTTCTAGCGGTTTTAAGGGAGCAAAAAAGGGAACTCCCTTTGCAGCGCAAACTGCTGCTGAAAGTGCAGCCCGTAGAGCCATCGATCAAGGAATGCGCCAAATTGAGGTAATGGTCAGTGGGCCAGGAGCAGGTAGAGAAACCGCTATCCGGGCACTTCAAGGAGCAGGACTGGAAATTACACTCATTCGGGATATTACCCCCATTCCTCACAATGGTTGCCGTCCACCCAAGCGCCGTCGAGTTTAAACACCAAGACTTGGTAATTGGGGACGAGAAGCTACAATCAAACCAAGTAAAATTACTTACAATGTCCAGTTGGGCTTCTAACGTGGAAATTGTCATTGTGTGAAAGCTTGGGCGACCAAAAGTACGTCAGAATTCCCAGAGGGAAAGCTGTTAAACTTCGAGAACCCAAAATATTATTAGCGCCTGCAAGCTCAATAGGGTGTCAAAGTATACCGTAGCTTTATGCTAACTAGTTTGATATACCTATAATCTACAGGACATAAATTCAATTCGGGAGGCAATTGATTTGTCTGCTAGCAGCACCTTAGAAAAAGGGAGGCTCATCCGTGGCGCAGTTTCAGATTGAATGTGTAGAGTCGAATACTGAAGAAAGTCGGAACCATTACAGTAAATTTGTTCTGGAACCTCTAGAACGCGGTCAAGGAACAACAGTTGGCAACGCACTGCGGCGAGTTTTACTGTCTAACCTAGAAGGTACAGCAGTTACAGCAGTGCGGATTGAAGGCGTTTCACACGAGTTTGCTACAGTTCCGGGCGTGCGGGAAGATGTGCTGGAAATCCTCATGAAAATGAAGGAAGTCATCCTCAAAAACTATTCCTCGCAACCCCAGATTGGTAGATTAGTTGTTAGGGGGCCAGCAACAATCACTGCGGCGCATTTTGATTTGCCTAGTGAAGTAGAAGTCATCGATCCGACCCAGTATGTAGCCACCATCGCTGAGGGTGGAAAGCTGGAAATGGAATTTCGGATTGAGAAAGGTAAAGGCTATCGCACCGTAGAGCGAGGACGTGAGGAAGCCACATCGTTGGACTTTCTCCAAATCGACTCAATATTTATGCCGGTGCGAAAAGTCAACTATAGTGTTGAAGAATCTCGTGGGGAAGGCTTGATTCCAAAAGACCGACTGTTGTTGGAAGTTTGGACAAATGGCAGTATTTCCCCTCAAGAAGCACTATCTTCGGCCTCTGCGATCTTGGTAGATCTATTCAACCCGTTGAAAGACATCTCCCTAGAACCAACAGACACAGGTTCAGAGATTCCAGACGACCCAACTGCCCAGATACCCATCGAAGAGTTGCAACTTTCTGTGCGGGCATATAACTGTCTCAAACGGGCACAAGTTAACTCTGTGGCAGATTTGTTGGATTATACCCAAGAAGACCTCTTAGAAATTAAGAACTTTGGGCAGAAGTCAGCAGAAGAAGTCGTGGAAGCTTTGCAGCGACGCTTGGGCATCACGCTGCCAATGGAAAGAGGCTCTAAACACCCTTAATAAAACCGTTCATAATTCATAGTGCATAATTATGCGTCACCGTTGTCGCGTCAAAAAACTCAGTAAACCAGCCGATCAACGCCGTGCTTTACTGCGATCGCTCGCCACCGAGTTGATCCGTCATGGTAAGATCACCACCACTTTAATTAGAGCGAAAGTTCTGCGAAGTGAAGTGGAAAAAATGATTACCCTAGCTAAAAATGGCTCCTTGGCAGCACGCCGGGAAGCTCTTGGCTATATCTTCGACAAACAACTGGTTCACGCTCTATTTGAGCAAGCTCCAACTCGATATGGCGATCGCCAGGGCGGTTATACCCGCATCCTGCATACCGTACCGCGTCGGGGCGATAATGCAAAAATGGCAATAATTGAATTGGTTTAAGTCATTAGTCATTGGTCATTAGTCAGTAGAGACGCGATTAATCGCGTCTGTACAATGGTCATTAGTGAATAACAAAGGACAAATGACAAAGGACAAATGACAAAATCTGTATGTTAGAAAGCCACCAGCCGACACAAACTCATCGAGTAGCCTTGGTAATCCAATACCTGGGCACTCATTTTCATGGCTGGCAAAGGCAAAAAAAACAACGGACAGTCCAAGAAGAGATTGAAATTGCGATCGCTACTATTCTTGGCTACCATGTGACACTACATGGGGCTGGGCGAACCGATTCTGGAGTTCACGCTGCTGCTCAAGTAGCCCATTTTGAAGCAACAGGTTTAATTCCGCCTCACAAGTGGGCAACAATGCTCAACAGCTACCTGCCGCCAGATATATTAATCAGGGCTTCAGCTAGTGTAGATAACCGTTGGCACGCTCGCTTTAGTGCAGCCTATCGACGGTATCGCTACACAATATATACTGAAGATCGGCTTAACTTGTTTGTAAGACCCTTCAGTTGGCATTACTATTATGCACCCCTGGATGAATCTTTAATCCAAGCTGCCTTGAAACCTCTCTTGGGAAAGCATCACTTAGCTGCTTTTCACCGTGCAGGCTCAAAGCGATCGCATTCCTGGGTAGAGGTGCAAGCAGCAGAGTGTCGTCGCAGTGGGCCATTTATCCATATTGAAATACAGGCAGATGGATTTTTGTATGGCATGGTAAGGCTGTTGGTAGGGATGTTGGTACAGGTAGGTTCTGAACAACGGACACTTTCTAGCTTCACCGAACTCTGGAAAGAACAACGTCGGGAAGAAGTGAAACACGCCGCACCGCCTCAAGGCTTGTGCTTGTTGCGAGTCGGCTATCCCGATTTTCCCTTTCCAAAAGAGATTTGGTACGACACCTTGCCAAAGTTCGTCACTAGTCAAGAGTCATTAGTCATTGGTCAGTACAGACGCGATTAATCGCGTCTGTACAATGGTCATTAGTGAATAACAAAGGACAACTGACAAATGACAAAGGACAATTGACTAATGACAAATTAAAAATGACAAAGGACAAATGACAAATGACAACAGTTAAAACATACCTTCCTTCTCAAGCAACCCTTGAGCGTGAGTGGTACATAGTAGATGCCACCGATAAACGCCTCGGTCGCCTCGCCAGCGAAATCGCCCAGGTATTGAGAGGCAAAAAGAAACCCGAATATACACCTCACCTAGATACAGGTGACTTCGTAATCGTCATCAATGCCGAGAAAGTCGCAGTCACAGGCAAAAAGCGCACTCAAAAGCTTTATCGCCGCCATTCTGGTCGTCCCGGTGGAATGAAAACCGAAACTTTCGCTAAACTGCAACAGCGCATACCAGAGCGAATTTTAGAACAAGCTGTTAAAGGTATGCTACCTAAAAATAGCCTCGGTAAGCAGTTGTTCACCAAGCTGAAAGTTTACGCTGGGCCTACGCATCCCCATGATGCTCAAAAACCTAAAGAACTAAAAGTTAGTACAATTCCTGGAGAAGAAAATTAATGGTAGTAGCAGATGCTAATAGCGGTCGCGCCGTATACTGGGGTACTGGCCGTCGTAAGAACGCAGTAGCTAGAGTACGCTTAGTTCCAGGCACCGGTCAACTGATTGTGAACGGTAAAGATGGAACCTTGTATTTCCAATTCAACCCCAACTACCTGGGAGTGATTAAAGCACCCCTGGAAACTCTGGGATTAGAAAACGAATATGACATTTTGGTAAAAGCAGAAGGCGGCGGCTTGACCGGACAGGCTGATTCTGTTCGTTTGGGAGTTGCCCGTGCTTTGTGCCAACTAGACCCAGACAACCGCCCACCCTTGAAAACCGAAGGTTACTTGACTCGTGATCCAAGGGCTAAAGAGCGGAAGAAATATGGTTTACATAAAGCCCGGAAAGCACCTCAGTACTCTAAGCGTTAGGGAATTGGGCATTGGTGAAGAAGGTTATAGGTTACAGGCGACAGGTGATAGTTTTCTGTTACCTGTAACCTGTTCCGTTCTCCCTTCTTCTAGCTGCAATTGAAACCTGAAAGTTATAATTTATATAGATTCATCCCACAAAAAACAATGGCTAAAGCTGATATTCATCCCAAATGGTATCCAGATGCTAAAGTTTACTGCAACGGTCAAGTTGTTATGACCATTGGCTCTACTAAGCCAGAATTGCATGTAGATGTTTGGTCTGGAAATCACCCATTTTACACCGGCACTCAGAAGATTATTGACACTGAGGGTCGAGTAGAGCGCTTCCTCCGCAAGTACGGTATGAGCAGCACTCAAACATCTGGCGACGATCAAGACAAAAAGTAGCGGGTTGGCTCTGCTGTTAACGACGGCCCTGCATCAGCTGGGTCGATTTTCATTTATATGCTCGAGCCAATTTGTTATTTTTTAAGGAGCGATCGCAATCGTCATGGCTGAATCATACTTACTGGACAAACTAAAATCCGTTGAACAAACTTTTAATGAATTAACACGTCGTCTTGGCGACCCTGATACCGCTAGCAATCCTGATGAGTATCAAGAAATTGCTAAGTCTCGTTCTTCTTTGGAAGAGGTAGTTAATACTTATGAAATTTGGAAAACAGCCCAAGAAGACTTAATCGGAGCGCGTCAGGTTTACAAAGAATCTGCAAGTGATCCAGAGTTGCAAGAAATGGCATCACTGGAAGTAAAAGAACTTGAAGAAAAAATAGAACATTTAGAGTCTCGCTTGAAGGTCTTGCTGCTACCACGCGACCCCAATGATGAAAAGAATATCATGTTGGAAATTCGCGCCGGTACTGGTGGCGATGAAGCAAGTATTTGGGCTGGCGATTTGATGCAGATGTACACCCGCTATGCCCAGACTCAAGGTTGGAAAGTTTCTCTAGTGAGCGAATCTCGTGGAGAAATGGGTGGCTGGAAAGAAGTCATTCTCGAAATTAAAGGTAATGATGTTTACAGCCAGCTAAAGTTTGAAGCTGGAGTGCATCGTGTGCAGCGCGTGCCAGCAACTGAATCTGGAGGACGGGTTCATACTTCCACAGCTACCGTGGCAATTATGCCAGAGGTAGATGATGTGGAAATTCACATTGATCCGAAAGATATTGAAATGACTACAGCTCGTTCTGGTGGTGCTGGTGGACAAAACGTCAACAAGGTAGAAACAGCCGTTGACTTGATGCACAAACCGACGGGAATACGCATTTTCTGTACAGAAGAACGCAGCCAGTTGCAAAACAAAGAACGGGCGATGCAAATTCTGCGGGCGAAGTTGTATGACATCAAGTTAAGCGAACAACAAGCAGAAGTAACTTCCATGCGGCGATCGCAGGTTGGTACTGGATCGCGATCGGAAAAAATTCGCACTTACAATTATAAAGATAACCGCGCTACCGATCATCGGTTAGGTCAGAATTATTCTCTTACCCCTGTTTTGGATGGTGATTTAGAGACGCTTATCCAATCTTGTATATCTTTAGACCAACAGGAACGGCTGGCGGAGTTAGCGACTTCTGCCGCTAACTAATACCAATTCAATTAATGATTGCAACACATCTTTGGTTGGATAAAGACGCGATTCATCGCGTCTCTACAAATGGTCATAATTTTTGCTGTTAAATATCCTGTAAAACCACTTGTTGTAATGTTGCTTTTAACACAGACAGGTGGTTTTCTAATATTGCGTGGAGTGCATCTTCTATTTCACTGGGATAATGGTAATAGGCAAATTCGTACTTCATAAGGTAATTTAACTTTGCCCATTCTTTCAAGGTTTCACAGGTATAAATTAGCTTTTCCACTTCTTTTTGCCAACGCGCAAAAATCCTGTAGCTAAAAAAGCTGCTGCATATATTGCCTTTTGTATCCCAGTAGGAAATGCATACTTGATGTTTCAGAAGGTGGATTTTTTTGATTTGCTTAACATCGTAGCCTTTAACTTTTAAGGCTTCTTTCGCTTCAGCCTCCGAAATGTTCCACTGTTCTGGTTTAATTTTATTAGTGGCTATAAGATTTTTACCTTTGCGGCGGTATTGGTTAATTTTGCGTGGCTTGCGAAACATGATGCACCTTCGATATTATTTCTTCGCAGCAAAGTTGAGCTACTAGCACAAGCGCCGTAGCAAACTAAGTTTTTTGGGCTGGTTAAAGATAGATGGGTTATTCTACTAGCTTGATACCTGTAGTTGGCAATTTACAACCAGAGATATAGTTTAGTACTAAAACACAAGGCTGTCAATATAAAAGTAAACTTGTAATATTGAAAGTAGACTTGTAAATACAGTTGGCTAGCTATATAAGCAGTGAAGATCGAAAGCAAACAAAAACTGATTGAAATCATTAAACTAGCTCGCGGTTCAATGAGTCAGCGAGCATTTGGTAAGCTTTTGGGAGTATCTGCTACTGCTGTTCAGATGTGGGAAAAAGGTGTGAAGGTGCCAGATACAGAAAATTTGGCTCGAATCGCATCGAAAGCAGGCTACACAATGGAAGAGTTAATTAGCTGCATAGATGGCAAGCCAATTCCAGAAACCTCAGATTTGAGTCTGATTCTTAGACAAATCCAGCACATGCCTTTGGCTCAAGTGGCTCAAATCGTCCAAGCTGCGGCAGAGAGATTGGCGGCTGTAGCTGAAGCATCCGGGGATGAAGCGAAGGCAAGTTGAATATTAAAATAATTCGTAATTCGTAATGACGCTCGCGGACTCGCTACCGCTAGGCTAACGTAATTAAGTTTTTTAAGGACGATTTAGCACAAAATTGGATCAAACTAGCTTGTGGTTTCTTGCTGTCAAGATTCAATATGGACAAACCTTTTTTGTACGATCAAGACTTATATGGCTGGACACAGCAGCAGGCTAAAGCGTTAGAGCAGAGGCTAGTTATGGAACTAGACTGGCAACACCTGCAAGAGGAAATTCAAGCTTTGGGGAGACAGGAATATCGGGAACTCGTGAGTCCTCTGAGTGTATTACTTGGTCATCTCTTGAAGTGGGAGTATCAACCCGGACAACGCGATCGCAGTTGGTTTTTAATAATTCGGGAACAGCGCCGCGCCATCTACAGACATTTGCGACAGAACCCCAGCTTAAAGTCTCGAATCGAAGAAGCCTTATTAGATGGCTTTGAAGCAGGAGTGGATTTGGCGCTACGAGAAACTAACTTACCATTACGAACTTTTCCAGAGCATTGCCCTTATTTATTTGATGATGCGATGTCTACGACGGGCTACGCCTACGCAGACAATTTTCTGTGCGATACTCGTCAAGACTGGGAAGGATAATTACTACAATTTTTCTGCATTATAAGTTTTTAGTTTAATACAGAATCGACTATTGAGCCTTGTCAGTTCGCCATACATAACCGCTCAAAGCCACTGCTGGAATTAGTTATGCTCAGAAAAATTGATAAGAATATTTGGGTTGCCGAGCAACCGTTAAGGTATTTTGGATTGAGTGTCGGTACAAGAATGACGGTAATTCGTTTCAATAATGGTGAATTAGCTGTTATCTCTCCGATCGAAGTTGATGAGGAAACTAATAAGCAACTCAATCAGCTTGGAAATGTTAAGTATATTATTGCCCCAAATCTTTTTCACTATCTGTTCTTATCTAACTTTAAGGCTCTCTATCCTCAAGCAAAGGTCTATGCTGTATCGGCTTTGAAGGCTAAAAGACCTGAGATATCTATTGATCAAGCATTAGAGGATAATGGCGAAAATCTTTTAGGCGAACTTGAATGTTTATTATTTGAAGGGTTCAAAACCTTTCTTCCAAGTGGAGCATTACCTTTAAATGAGTATATTTTTTTTCATGCTGAAAGTCAAACTTTGGTTTTGACAGACACAGCTTTTTACTTTGATGAAACTTTCCCAATGACAACAAAATTAGTATCCAAAATAATGGGAGGGTACAAGAAACTTAGACCATCATTGTTAGAACAGTTGGCTACTCAAGAAAAGGAGAAGGTTAAACAATCAGTTAAAAAGGTACTGCGATGGGACTTTAGAAGAGTTATTGTGGCTCATGGCAGCATTGTAGAGCATGATGCGAAGAAGCAGTTTAAAGAAGGGTACGAGTGGTTTTTAGGGGAATTTCTTTAAAACCAAGCACCACACACAGCAGCTTTGAGGAAGATAGTTTCAGCACAAGCGAGTTTTAATCCCTATTGATCCGTGATGAATAATACGTATTATTAACCATCAGACCAAATAGAACCACTGGCAGTTAATGAATAAATGGTTTTAAAATGGTGCAATCTTAAAATATTTAGGGGTGCAGCTATGTCGCTACGCAATGAGCCTTTAGATTGGCAACTTGAAACGAACAATCCTTATATACCAGTTTATCATCAAGGCAATTTGGTGGGATTTTTTAAACCAGATTATGCCAGTGAAATTATTAAAGTTTTAAATGAAGAAGAAGTTTTAAAGAAAGCACTAAAAATGGCTTGTACTGATTTAATTAAAAAAATCGGCGGCGATACCAGAAAAGTCAATTATTTAATGGAAAAATATATAAAAACTAGTGAACGTCCCAAGCATGGAACTAGAGCGATCGCAGTTTTACTTCAAGATAGGCAAAAAGAGCTTGACTTGAGTAACCAGGAGTTTGCTAAATTCTGCGACACCTTTAAATTATCCCCTACTGAACTGAATAATATTTATGCTGGAGAAGCATTTGATGATAGTTTGTTAGCACCATTATCACGTATATTAGGGATGGCAAAAGAGCAATTGCTGAAAGTGCGAGATGGTTGTGAATAACAAAGTAACACATGATCAGCAAATCAAAATTTTCAGTTGATATAAAATTGTGAAAACAGACATCATCTTTTATCGGCTGTTTCAAGAATTCCCTGATATCTTTTTTGAACTTATTGGTAATCCTCCAGAAGAAGCTAGCCTTTATCAATTTTCATCAGTTGAAATCAAACAAACAGCCTTCAGAATCGATGGCGTATTTCTGCCTACACAAGGAAGCGAGAACCCGATTTACTTTCTTGAAGTGCAATTTCAAGCTGATGGGGAAATTTATTCACAGCTAATTGCAGAAATATGTTTATATCTCCGTCAGAATCAACCATCAAATGATTGGGGTGCTGTGGTTTTATACCCAAATAGGAATGTAGATACAGGAGATATCAAACATTACCGTGAGTTTTTCACAAGTGGGCGCGTCAGGCGCATTTATTTGGATGAATTAGGTGAAGCTGCATCGCTTCCAATTGGCATTGCAACTGCTAAATTAGTAATTGCAACCGACGATATCGCAATTGTCCAAGCAAGAGAGTTGATAGACAGAACTAAGTCAGAGATAAACTCACCATCAAAACAGCAGCAATTATTACAATTTATAGAGACTGTTTTGGCTTACAAGTTTCCCACAATGAGTAGGGAGGAGATGGAAGAAATGTTTGGATTAAGCGAGTTAAAGCAAACCAGATTTTATCAGGAAGCCTTTCAGGAAGGTGTTGAAGAGGGTAAGGTTCAAGGCATTGAACAAGGTAGGGTTCAAGGCATTGAGCAAGGTAAACTCAAAGCAGTACCAGCAATGTTGGCAGCCGGGTTGACTGTAGAACAAGTAGCACAGGCGCTAGATTTGAGTGTCGAAGAAGTCAGACAAGCCGCGCAGTAGGATTCTTCTGATCAAGGAGTAGAGGAATTGGTGGACTACAACATAGGAACTATGAGTTTCAAAGATACAAAAGTTTATCAAGAAGCATTTGAAGAAGGGCGTTTGGAAGGTTTAGTGCAATCAGTACCTCGTCTATTAGATTTAGCGTTAACTATTGAGCAAGTTGCGGAGGGATTAGGTTTAACTATAAACCAAGTTCAAAACGCGAAACTCTATCATGATGGCATCCAAATAGGGGAGCGTATAGCCAAATTAAAATTAATACCCACCTTGTTGAAATTGGGGGTGACAGTGGAACAAGTGGCTGAGGCATTTGATTTCAGTGTCGAAGAAGTTAGACAAGTAACACAAAGTCAACCTTGAGATAGATGTGGTAAATTTTATCCGTGGCTCAAGCCAAATTTGGTTTGCGGCTTACAAACTTGATCACGACGAATTTATAGTTAATTTTTGTTAATATTAGAAGCGGTGTTAGTACTTCGTCCTCAACCACCCACTCCCTACCTGAGAGAAACTTAATGCTGCGACTAGAACATATAAGTAAAATTTATCCCACAGGCGAAGTTCTCAAAGATATCAACTGGGAAGTTAAACCAGGCGATCGCATTGGCTTAGTCGGTGTCAACGGTGCTGGAAAATCCACCCAACTCAAAATCATCTCTGGGGAAATGGAACCCACCGCCGGCGAAATCATTCGCCCTAATAGCTTACATATAGCCTACCTTAACCAAGAGTTTGAAGTAGACCCCACCCGCACCGTTAGAGAAGAATTTTGGACTGTCTTCCAAGAAGCCAACGAAGTACAGCTGTCTCTGGCGCACATACCACAAGAGATGGAAACGGCTAACCCAGACGAACTGGATCGACTGATCGACAAGTTGGATCGCTTGCAGCGCAAATTTGAAGCCTTGGATGGTTACAACTTAGATGCACGCATCGGGAAAATTTTACCAGAGATGGGGTTTGGGCTAGAAGATGGCGATCGCCTCGTCAGTGCCTTCAGTGGTGGTTGGCAAATGCGGATGAGTTTAGGTAAAATCCTCCTGCAAAAACCCGACTTGTTGCTGCTGGATGAACCGACTAACCACCTAGATTTAGAAACCATTGAGTGGTTGGAAAATTACCTCAGAGGGCTGATTACGCCGATGGTAATAGTCTCCCATGACCGGGAGTTTCTTGACCGCCTCTGCAACCAAATTGTGGAAACGGAACGTGGTGTTTCTGCTAGCTACCTTGGTAACTACTCGGCATATTTGGAACAAAAAGCCGAAAGTCAATCAGCACAACTTAGCGCCTACGAACGTCAGCAAAAAGAATTAGAGAAACAGCAAACCTTTGTTGATAGGTTTCGCGCCAGTGCTACCCGCAGTACCCAAGCGAAGAGCCGGGAAAAACAACTCGACAAAATTGAGCGCATTGAAGCACCCATTGCTGGTGTAAGAACTTTACACTTCCGTTTTCCTCCTGCACCCCGCAGTGGACGCGAAGTAGTGGAAATTAAAGATTTAACTCATCTTTATGGTGAGAAAATCCTGTTTTTGGCAGCAAATCTGCTAATTGAAAGAGGCGATCGCATTGCTTTTCTTGGCCCCAACGGTGCTGGAAAATCTACTCTGTTGCGCGTGATTATGGGTATGGAACCACCCACAGAAGGTATTGTTCAATTAGGGGATCACAACGTTATTCCCGGTTACTTTGAGCAAAATCAAGCTGAAGCTTTGGATTTGAAGAAAACTGTCATGGAAACTATCCATGATGAAGTTCCAGACTGGGATAATCAAGAAGTCCGCACGCTTTTGGGACGCTTCTTATTCACTGGTGATACTGTATTTAAGGCAGTTGGGGCATTAAGTGGAGGAGAAAAAGCTCGTCTGGCGTTGGCAAAAATGCTCCTACGTCCCGCGAACTTACTAATTTTAGATGAGCCGACAAACCACCTAGATATTCCAGCGAAAGAAATGCTGGAAGAAGCGCTCAAAAATTATGACGGTACGGCAATTGTAGTTTCCCACGATCGCTACTTTATTTCTGAAGTAGCTAATAAAATCGTTGAAATTCGTGATGGTGAATTCCGGGTTTACTTAGGAGATTATCATTACTATCTCCAGAAAATTGCCGAAGAAAAAGAACAAGCAAAGTTAGCTGCGATCGCTGCTGAAAAAGCTGTTAAAAAAGCTTCAAAAGCTTCCAGTAAAAAGAAATAATAGATCGATTACAGACTTAGTAGTAGTGCTAAAATGCTACTACTAAGTAATCATTTGTTATTAGCGATCGGCAACACTACAGAAAAATTGCTAAACTTTGAAAAATCATTCAAAAAACTGTTAAGTCTTTCATAAAATAAATTAATAAGCAAAAATTCACTTGCGGCGTGGATTAGCAGTGGTATCATTCGGGTATTACAAAAAGTAAAGGGCAATTTTACTATGACCAAAGCACCTGTTGCTCCTGTGGTGCTAGTCATTTTAGACGGATGGGGCTACTGCGAGGAAAAGCGAGGAAACGCTATTGTTGCTGCTAAAACTCCCGTTGTGGAAAGTTTATGGGCAGCTTACCCGCATACCCTCATCCGCACATCAGGAAAAGCCGTAGGGTTGCCAGAAGGTCAAATGGGCAACTCGGAAGTAGGTCATTTAAACATTGGTGCTGGGCGAGTTGTACCGCAAGAACTGGTACGCATCTCTGATGCGGTCGAAGACGGTTCTATTGCCTTAAACCCAGCACTCGTCAAAATCTGCCAGGAAGTTCGCTCTCGGAATAGCAAGCTGCATCTAGTAGGACTTTGTTCTGAGGGAGGGGTACATTCTCATATCACCCATCTATTCGGACTACTTGACTTAGCTAAAGACCAGCGAATTTCAGAAGTTTGTATTCACGCCATTACCGATGGTCGTGACACCGCCCCAACTGACGGTGTAAGAGCAATCACACTGCTGCAAAATTATATAGACCGCACAGGAATTGGGCGCATAGTCACCCTCAGCGGTCGCTACTACGCGATGGATCGCGATCACCGTTGGGATCGAGTCAAACGCGCCTACGACGTGATGACTCAAGATGGTGTGGTTGATAATCGCAACGCCGTGGAAATCTTGCAAGCATCTTACGCCGAAGGGGTAAAAGATGAATTTGTCAACCCAGTCCGAATTGCTCCAGGCGCAATAGAACCAGGGGATGGGGTGATATTTTTTAACTTCCGCCCCGATCGCTCCAGACAACTGACTCAAGCTTTGGTCAGTCCCACATTTAACGGTTTTGAAAGACAGCAAATCACACCACTGTCTTTTGTCACGTTTACGCAGTATGATTCAGACTTACCCGTGGCTATAGCCTTTGAGCCGCAGAATCTCAGTAATATTCTGGGAGAAGTCATAGCCAATCATGGTCTGAATCAGTTCCGCACCGCCGAAACAGAAAAATATGCCCACGTCACCTATTTCTTTAATGGGGGTCTAGAGGAACCTTTTGCTGGAGAAGATCGGGAACTGGTAAGCAGCCCGATGGTAGCGACTTACGATCACGCGCCAGCGATGTCAGCAGCAGCAGTTACAGATGTAGCGATCGCTGCGATTCAAAAGGGTACGTATTCCCTAGTTGTGATTAACTATGCTAACCCAGATATGGTAGGGCATACTGGTCAAATTGAAGCTACCATTACAGCAGTTGAGACAGTTGATCGCTGTTTGGGACGCTTGTTAGAAAGCGTGATCAAAGCCGGCGGTACAACAATTATTACTGCCGATCACGGCAACGCTGAGTATATGCTAGATGATGGGGGTAATCCCTGGACAGCCCACACCACTAACCCAGTCCCCTTTATATTGGTAGAAGGTGAGAAAGTCAAAATCCCTGGATATGGTACAAATGTCGAACTGCGAAGCGATGGCAAGCTATCCGACATCGCCCCCACGATTCTAGAGATTTTACAGCTGCCTCAGCCACCAGAAATGACCGGGCGATCGCTGCTGAAAACAGCAGAATATGAGCTACAACGCACTCGCACCCCCGTACAAGTGGGACTGTAAAAGATTGCTGAGTAGAGACGCGATTAATCGCGTCTCTACAAGAGTTAGGAGTTTTTAATAGACTCCTAACTCCTGAATTCTGTTTTTTGAAACTTTTTATAAATGAGATTCCTACTATGACAGTTAGTAATATCGTGCAAGGCATTTGGGCGTTTTCCGCCACTGGTTTGATTATCTTAGTTTTACTGCATAGTCCCAAAGGTGATGGCATTGGGGCCATTGGCGGACAAGCCCAGCTATTTAGCAGCACCAAAAGTGCAGAAAACACCTTAAACCGAATTACCTGGGCATTGACAGTAATTTTTCTCGGTTTAACAGTAGTTTTAAGTGCTGGTTGGCTGCCTAAATAAGGATAGGTAAATGGGGAAAAGAACCCAACACCCGATACTTAACACCTTAATAAATTTAATTTCACGACGGTTAATTACAGCTCTTGCCTTGTTTATTGGCACAGGGCTGTTAATCGTTTTTACTAATATCCAGTCGAGTCATGGGTTTACAAGAATACCAAAATCTGTATATTCAGACTTAATAATCTCTCTCACTCCATCATCTCCCCCAAAACCCCATCCCTTACCGCCCACACTTGCACAGTGGCAAGATCGCACAAACAGTGGTGACTACTTTTCCCAAGTCACAACAACCCCAGTGGGTTACTTAGTCTGGTCGCAATTTCCTGTTCGAGTTTACGTAGAACTACCAATATCAATCAGCGAAAAACAAGCTCAAGCATGGGTTAACGGTGTCTTGCAGGGTGTACAGGAGTGGAGTAATTATTTACCTATAACAATAGTCAAACATCCAGAAATTGCTGATATTACGATCGCACGAAAAGCGCCACCTCTACAAATTTCCCCTGGTAGTAATATAACCCGTGCGCGATCGGCACAAACTACTTACGAGTTATACACCAGCAACAAAGTTTTATTTCACCGCTTCACTATCTTGTTAAGCCCTAGCCAAACAGGTGAGTATCTCATTGCAGCAGCCCGCCACGAATTCGGTCATGCACTGGGAATTTGGGGTCATAGTCCGCGACAAACTGATGCGCTATATTTTTCTCAAGTTCGTAACCCGTCGCCTATTTCTACCAGAGATGTAAATACTCTAAAGCGGGTTTATGAACAGCCAACAAATTTAGGATGGCCTTTAGTGGATAATTCAAAAATTAATTGATCAATAGAAACTCGCTATAAGTTATATACATGAATATATTTTGTGCAAAGAATCAAAGATTAAGAGTAAGGCAACCAATTTTTATCCAAAATTTGCTCTAAGGTATAAGGACATAATTCAGGTAAATTGCTTAGTTTGGTTTTAGTTTTAACATAATCTAATGCATTGCTATAAGTTATGCTAAAATTCTCCTCTAAATGTTGGCGTAAATTGGCACTTAAATCTTCATTTAGTTGATTACGAAAACTAATAATTTCTGCTTCCCAATGATTAGCATTTATTGACTTTTCTAAATCCAAATATTTATAAAGCAATAAATGTCTAATAATCTGTTCCAACAGACTTCTTACTCGCCTTTTCTCATTTTTCGCCAAATTTTCCAGTTCTTCTATTAAGTTTTCATAGTCAACCTCTTCTAATTGCCTAGCTCTGAGACATTTAATAGTCTCCTCTAACCATTGTAAGTAATTGGATTCATATAATGTTTTTATGTCGATTATTGCAGTCATTTGTTATTTTGTAGCTTTAATTTACTGTTATTTATTATTTTATGTTAGCTAATATATTAATTTTTGCCGATAACTATCTATATCCCTGACTTCTTGAAGAAGTTGGGGATCTAAATCCAGCTTAGTAAATAACATTCCACCCTACTAGTGATCTTTCCTATTAGTTACGAGGCTTGAAGAAGTTAGTAGTAAGCACTTCAGTGCTTAAAAATCCAGGACTGAAGTCCTTACTACAAACCTTTAAAAATAGCTTGATAAAGTACTACATATACCTAGATTTTTTCACAAATCAAATCGGATTGCTATATTTTAATACAGTTAAGTCAAGACTGAAATCCTTTGTAAAAGTCAATTTTTTTAACGAACCACTACTACGCTCTACGACTTAGCGGTAGAGGCCGTTGTGCTAAAACTTCTTTATAAAGTTCTTCCAGCAGAGTAATATTTTTACTAAGGGTATAGCGGTCTAATACACGCTGTCTAGCTTTTTGCCCAAGTAAAGTTGTTAACTCAGGATGGTCTTGCAACACTGGCAAGAGGGTTCTTAATTGCGATCGCGCTGTTTTAGTATTAATAACTATACCTGCACCTTTTTCTAATACTTCTCCATCTGCACCCACGTCTGTTGCTAAACAAGCCAACCCACATGACATTCCCTCTAACAGAGATAGAGACAAACCCTCTACCAATGAAGGCAAAACAAATACATCTGCGCCCCGCAAAATTTCGATCCGTCGGTCTTCATCAGCGATAAATCCCAACCAGATAATGCCGTATTCTGAACCATAAAACGGCTCTAAGGAAGACTTCAAAGGCCCATCGCCAACAATTAGCAACTTAGTACCAGGCCCCATTGCCGACTGCTTCCAAGCCCGGAGGAGGGCTTCGACATTTTTCTCTGGCGCTATTCGACCTTGGTAAACAAACAAGCGATCGGCTTTAAATTCTGCTTTAACTTGAGAAAATCCTGGAGAATACTTGACGGGATCAACACCGTTGGGAATTACAGCAATATTCTCTTCCCTCACGCCCATCCCTGCTAATAATTCTCGCTGAATTTGGGAAAATACAATAACGCGATCGTAGTTAACTAAAAAAGGTGCATAGAGCTGATAAGCCAAAAGCTGTGTTCCCGATACCAGCTTTGCCCCCTTACCAGCAAATGGTGTGTGAAAAGTGGCAATTAAGGGCAACCTCAGTTCCTCACAGATTTCCGGTAGAAAAAAGTCTAGAGGAGATAGCGTCAAGGAAGCATGGACTACATCTGGCTTGATTTCTCGCAGCGACTCCGTTAAAAGTTTGGTCGCTTTAAAAGTGGGGATTGTGTAAACCTGGGACTTATAAATAAAAGGGAGGGAAACCTCTCGAAGATTTGGCCAATTGTCAGGTTCAGAGTCTTCTTGGGCGAAGTGAAGAAAGCTAACTTGATGTCCCCTATCTAACAAGGCATTTGTAATTTCTCGACTGTAGGTTACATTGCCGCAAAAGGGTGATTTTTTTCCAATCCAGGCTATACGCATTCTTTATTTAGCTGTAAGAAAAGCGGGTTTGATCTATTACTTGTGTGTCCTTAGTGATTTTTATTTTATCTAGCTATACTTGCTGGTTTTTTTAGTTATTACAGATTTCTAATACAATGTAGTTTAAAAAGCCTATTTGAAGCTAATTAAACCAGTGGATTTATGGCTTTATTTATTCTACTTATAAGTTGTTAATTTCTGATATTTAAACAACTTATTCTGACTAATGTCAGATTGATATCCCGCAAGTATGAGATAAATTTTCACTGATCACAGTTTACCATGAACACAAAAGCTTTAAGGAAATTACTAATTACTTCAAAGTAATGAATAATAACTGCTGTTAGCTGATAACTATTTGTGTGAGTTATACCAGGTTAATATACCTCCTGAAAAGACGATCGCAGCTAATCCCAAAAAAACTGCCTGTAATCCTACAAAGGTTTCTGCTACACCTGCTAATGCCAAAGGTAAGGAGAGAGCAATATTAATTACATTGTTTTGTAAACCAAAAACTTTCCCACGCATTTCAGGAGGTGTTTCTGTTTGAATCGCTGTTTGCATGGGAATTCCCACTAGGGCCCCAAAGATACCTAATAACGCCACCAGTAACAGGACTAGCCACAGTTGGGTTGTAAAGATTGATAGACCAATCAGAGATGCTGCCATACCCATACAACCACACAGACTAAGCTGGGTGTAGGAGAAGCGTTGACCAAATTGGCCCAGAAGTGTTGCTCCAGCAGCGATGCCAACACCGCCGCCTGCTAGTAAAAAGCCGAACTGGGAGGCTTTCATGTTGGGAATAATTTCCGCCATGCGAACGGCTAGAACAGTTAATGCTGCAAAGACAGAAAACAAGATAATCAGCTGAAGCAAAGCATTACGGACACGATGATTTGCTTTGAGGTAGGCAAAACCATCTCGCAAATCAGAAAATACGTGAGGGAATTCTGTATCGGGGTGGTAGTGTTTTTCCTTAGTTGCTAGGAGGAATAAAATTATTCCTGCGATCGCATAACTACCACCTACTAAAAGTTCTTTGCCCAAACTACCACTACCACCAATTTGCAGCCAAAGTCCATCGGCGATCGCTAACAACGGTTCCCCAACAGCAAACCCAACAATCACCGATGCCATCATCGTTGTCGTATAAAGCGAATTTGCCGAGAGTAAATCTTGTTCTTCTACTATTAAGGGAATTGCCGCCTGTTCTGCCGGTGCAAAAAACTGCGTCAGCGTAGAAACTAAAAAAGTCACACCCAGAATGATCAAAAAGCCAACTGGCAAAACTCCTATGGGTTTCCAGTCATGAGTCAACCACATCAGAAAGGGAATTGACAAAACCAGGATGCCGCGCCATATATTCGTTGCCACCAGCACAGCCTTTTTCGACCAGCGATCGACAAACACGCCAGCAACGGAACCAAACAATACGGCTGGAATCGTAAAAGCCATCATCAATACTGACACCCAACCACTAATACTTTGATTACTACCCTGAAACTGAGTATTAATCAAAGCAATCATCAATACCAAATAAACTTTATCTGCTAGTTGTGAGAAAACTTGACCGCCCCAAAGAGCCAGGAAATTAGGGTTTTTTAATACAGGCAAAAACCCCTGCTGTTTGATATTTCCTGAACCAATTTCTCCACCAGAACCAGATCCATTTAATGTTGGTGGTTCTTTTCCTGGGATAGTAGCTACTGGCAAATGCTCGTTGCTATTTTCTTGGGCAGTAGTTAATTTATCCTCAGATTGTTTTTCTGATTGACTTAGAATATCAGTTTTTGGGATCTGGTCTGTGCAATTTTGATTGTTTTTAGAAACGTCTTTTGGGGACATTTCTTGTCCATTTATTTGACTAGGTGTACACTTTGAAACAGCACTCAAGTGATTCCTGACTGTAGGATCTGATACCCTACTCTGTTTTTTAACGAGACTTGGTGACAAAGGTAGGATTTTTTTATCCAAATCAGACGGTTGCATCATGGTTGGCAGCAAAATAAGAGTCGATCAAGGTAGCAGAGCGAATAGGGCGACCTAATTGATACTGAGCATACTGGCGCAAAATCTGTTCAACAGATAACCAGTCATAATCTCTAGCACCATCAATTTGCATTATCTCTGGTTGTGACAGATGTTGAAGCAAAGCTAGTTCCATAGCACCCAGACGACTAGAAATCACAGGTATTTCTTGCCGATGCACAACAACTGTTTGGGCATGGGGCATTGGTAATGGGGCACTTGTACTGAGCGTACCCCTGCGGGGAAGCAAGCTACGCGTAGCGTCTCGTAGAGAAGTCGTTGGCGTAGCCTCTCCAAGAGTTGTATTGGGTATTGGGTATTGGTCTGTTCTCATCTCCCTCACCTCCCTCATCTCCCTTCTCTCCCTCTCCCCCTCTCTTCGCAAACGTTCCCAAGCTTCTAAACAAACCGTTCCACCCGCAGGGATACTAAATCCTACCTGCCAGTTTGGATCTGTAAAGTCTGGCTTGAGGAGGTGTCCAGATAGGCAGCAGATTTGCACTTGCGGCGTTACTCCTGCTAAGGCTAAAAGGTGAAACACCCCATGAGCCAGATGAGCCAAAACCCCAGATGGATTTGCACTAGATAACGCCTCCAACCGATGGAGATGTTCATTGAACAACTCATAAAGTTCTTCTTGGGGTTGTTCGCTCAAAGCTTGACACAAGACTATTTCTGCTAAATACTGACTGGCAGCCAATTTTCCCAAATCTTTAGCTAAACCAGGATAAGTTTTTAACGTCTGTGCTTGGGTAATTTTATCAAGCGATCGCCCTTTCGCAATCAATAGTTCATTCACAACAAACATACCACTCCTGCCGCCCAGGCTGGAGTTGTGCTTACGTGCCCCTGGAGCCACTGCTCGAATCAGACCGAATTCTGGTGTCAAAATCGTCACTATTTTATCCGATTCTCCCAGCACTTGGGTTTTAAGATTAATTCCCGTTGCTTTGTAGGTTCTACTCATTTAGTTATTTAGTCATTAGTCATTGGTTATTGGTCAGTAGAGACGCGATTAATCGCGTCTGTTCAAGGGTCATTAGCTTCGGACAAATGACAAATGACAAAGGACAAATGACAAATGACTATTCACCCTTTCCCAGGTTATCGCGCTGGCGGATCAAATCGATACCGCGAGATGTGCCTAATCTAGTAGCACCCGCTACGATTAAGTCTAGAGCTTGATTGATAGTGCGGATACCACCTGAGGCTTTAATTCCTACTTTTTCTTTGGCAAATTCCTGCAAAAGTCGTACATCTGCCACTGTTGCACCACCATTCCAACCTGTACTAGTTTTTAAGAATGCCGCTCCGGCTTCCATAGCTATTTCAGCAGCTATTTTTTTTTCCGCATCTGTCAAAAGGTTGGTTTCCAAAATTACCTTGACAGTTTGCCCAGTCTCTTCACAAATTTCGGCAATTTCCCGGTGGACTTCTTCAGTTTTACCAGCCTTCAACCAGCCCAAGTTCATTACCACATCCAACTCAGTAGCCCCATTATCCGCCGCTTCTTGAGCCTCATACAGTTTCACTGCTGAAGTCGTCGCACCAGAAGGAAAGCCAATCACAGTACAGACTTTCGGGTTCTTGCCGTGGAGGAGTTCGACTGCTTGTTTGACATAGGCGGGAAATAGGCAAATCGCCGCAAAATTGAATCTGTATGCTTCTTCACACCACTGCTCAACCTGCTCAGGAGTAGCAGTTGGCGTTAAGAGGGAGTGATCGATAAATGGCGCAATATCAATGTTTGGATAGTCTGCTGCCATCGTGTCTTCTGCCAGTGATTGATTATTAAACTTTATAAAAAATTAAACCATTTCTTATATATATATTAAACCATATTTATTACGAGTTTATTCTGAAAAGAAGCTGCTAACTTTTTTAGGATGTCAACTTTGTAGATGTTGCGGAATTATTGTAAGTGTTTAAGTTGACATTAGGCAGTAGTAGGCTTATAAATATCAACAGCATTTTTCACACCAGTTCCTAAGAAGTCAAAAATAGTTTTAGCTAACGCCTTCGATGCCAAATATGGTACGCCATTACCAATAGTCTTAAACATATTCGTGAGTGACATATTCTCTGAAAGTACAAAATTTGCAGGCAAAGATTGTATGGCTAAAGCTTCCGCCACAGATATTCGTCGGATTTTATAGGGATGCAAATGTACTTCATTATTTCCATAGCAAGCTGTCGGAGAGTAACGCCATCTATGCAGACGCTTAAAAGACTTTTTAGAATCATCTCCTTCATCAATAGCAGCAAATCTTGTGATCCCTGCCCTTGGTTGAAAACAGTTTTCAGCATTGGGATGCTTCAGCACATTATTTTTTCTAAACCAGTATTCAACTGTTAATTCTTGAGGGATGCCGTCAGGACAAGGTATTATAGAATTTTCTTGGAATGGTTCGCACTGCCGCCAAGGATAAGCAAAAACCTTTGTTTGAGGATATAAAATCTGATTCTTCCAAGGAAAAGTCTCTTCATTTAGTAACTTTTTACTACATAATTTTATTCCTATATCCTTGATAAAACTATTTCGGAAACCAATGAGAATAATTCTTTCTCTATCTTGGGGTACACCATATTCGATAGCATTAATTAATCGCTCTGTTAATATATAGCCTGCTTCCAGTAATTGTTGCTTGAGCGATTCAAAAAATAAACGGTGCTTTGTCGTTTTCCACAACCCCTTAACGTTCTCAAATAAAAAGAAATCTGGAAGATTGCGGCAAATTAATTCAACGTAAGAAGCGGAAAGCTTGCCATTATCTCCTAAACGTCCTCTATTTTTGCCGCCAATAGAAAAATCAGGGCAGGGAGGCCCGCCAATGAAGCCCACAATATTATTAGATTTACGGCAGTCTTGTACTAACTCCCGGAGGTGTTGTGTTTGTAACCCTTCGAGAAGTTGGGTTACATCTCCAATCTCTCCATCATGATACCCGTATTCTGGTAACGGTAGATTGAGAACCTGTCGTGAATAGCGGTATGCAGTCATGAATGGGGGAAAGATTTCATTGACGTAAACAACCTTAAAACCGTTGGTTTCAAAACCTAAATCTAAAAAACCTGAACCAGCAAAAAATGAGAAAATACAAGGGCGATCGCTCATTCAATAACTACTGCCGTGAAACAGTCTTAATTAATATCTTAAAATATAGGGTTTATACTTACGTACCAATAAAAAATGAACAATTTTAAGATTGCTTAAATAGTAAAAAAATTCACACTCCCTCTAAGTGTTTAATATCAAAATTTACTCAATCTTTAAGGAAAATACCTGACAGAAAAAGAGTCTGAAGTCACAATTAATAAATATAGGAGTTTTCAAACTCCAAATCATGTTTAAGACGAATATTTGTCATTAAATAAAAAACCGGGGTACTTCGGACTAATTTTTATGCGAATTTTAATTTACTCCTACAATTACTATCCAGAGCCAATTGGTATTGCCCCATTGATGACTGAATTAGCAGAGGGACTAGTAAAGCGTGGGCATCAAGTGCGCGTAGTCACCGCTATGCCCAACTACCCTGAGCGTCAAATTTACCAAGAATATCGGGGCAAGTGGTATCTAAACGAATATAAAAATGGCGTTCAAATTCAACGCAGTTACGTTTGGATTCGTCCCCAACCCAATCTATTAGATCGGGTGTTACTAGATGCTAGTTTCGTTGTCACTAGTTTTGTGCCCGCCCTCGTCGGTTGGCGTCCAGATGTTATTCTCTCAACATCGCCATCCTTGCCAAGCTGTGTACCAGTTGCTCTTTTAGGATGGTTACGTGCTTGCCCTGTGATCTTAAATCTACAAGATATATTACCAGAAGCAGCCGTCCACGTCGGTCTACTGAAAAACAAATTACTTATAAAGTTATTTACAGTATTGGAAAAATTTGCTTACCACACTGCCAGTAAAATTAGCGTCATTGCCGATGGGTTTGTGGACAATTTGCGATCTAAGGGCGTAGAAGCTGACAAAATTGTGCAAATTCCCAACTGGGTTGATGTAAATTTTATCCGCCCTTTGCCTAAAGAAAATAACCCTTTCCGCGCCGCACATAACCTGAATGGCAAATTTTTAGTCCTTTATTCTGGCAACATTGCCCTAACCCAAGGCTTAGAAAGCGTTGTTAAAGCTGCTTCTGTGTTGCGCCATATCCCAGATATTGTTTTTGTCATCGTTGGAGAGGCAAACGGTTTACAGCGATTGCAACAAGAATGTTTAGACTGCGGCGCAAATAATGTTTTGCTACTGCCATTTCAACCCCGCAAATATTTGCCACAAATGTTAGCAGCTGCTGATGTTGGTTTAGTGGTGCAAAAGAAAAATGTTGTATCCTTCAATATGCCGTCAAAAATTCAAGTGCTACTTGCCAGTGGACGAGCTTTGGTTGCTTCTGTCCCCGATAATGGTACGGCAGCAAAAGCTATCAGGCAAAGTGGCGGCGGAGTTATCGTTCCTCCAGAAGATCCTCAAGCTTTAGCAATGGCAATTTTAGATTTGTACCAAAACCCGGAAAAAGTCAAAACTCTAGGTTATAAAAGTCGCAAATATGCTGTTGAAAACTATGCTTTTGAGCAAGCTTTAAATCAGTATGAATCCTTGTGTTACTCATTGACAGCAGAACGTGGAGCAATTCAGTCCACAAGAGTTAGGAAACAAGAAGTTTAATTAACAGCAGTGGGGTTAGATTTCACAAAATGCTAAACTCAAAATCCCAACGCTTCTGCTCTATCATCTGCAAATCCTCTTTGCCACAAGGATTTTTGTAATTCATAACTATTAAAGTCTGTTCCTTTAGCTCGAATTTTGCCAATTAGTGTGATGGTTTGTCCGTGATTATTCAGCAATTCATATTCAATCAAACAATGCCGCCCCGGTTTGTGGCGAATAACTTGAATTTTTTGCAGTTGAGCGTTTTCAATAATCGGCAAGTACTGAGTGAACCGTTGTTGTACTTCCAATGGATCAAGCGCTGCTGACAAAAATAGCATTTTAGGATCAGTTACACTGTCAAAGCGATCGCTCACGAAAACAGTCATATTGATTCGCCTCTAAATATTAACTGAGTGTAAATCTCAAAACTCTTATCGTATCTACGCTTCTGCGTGAGAAAATCAACTTATAAATATGCAGCACCATAGGGTTATGTCATCAAATGATTTGACTTTTCCTCAGTTCGGATTGCAGTCTGCATTTGATACAATACCGCATAGCAACCATTCTGTTGCATTAATTCCTGATGACCCGGATTTCTCACCACACCTCGAATGGAGGAGTAATGAGTAGTGAGTAAGGAGTTATGAGTTAAAAATTTTACTTATTACTCATTACCCATTACTTATTACTCATCATCAATCGCTTTGGAGCTTGTGAGAAATGCGGGATGAGTGCCTTGTTCTAGCACCTGCCCATTTTCTATGTAAAGAATTATATCTGCGCGAGTTGCAAGATAAAGAATGATGCTAACGAACAGCTAGAAGTATACAGCCAGGTACTAGAAGAGAAAGTACGCGAACGAACACGGGAGTTAAATGAGAAAAATCTCAGCTTAAATTTGGCATTAGAGGAATTGCGGTCTACTCAAGCTCAACTCGGAGAAACTGAGGAAAATAGCGAGAAAACCTAAAAAATCAATTTTTTTGGCTGTAAATGCTTAAAATTTTCCCAATTACTCAATTAATCCACAGTGGAGCAAACATTATTTTCACCGGAAAATCTTGCTGAAAAGCTCATATTTAATTTATCACTACAACAATAGGCATCCGTAACTGCTGATTGCCAATGTCGAAATCTAAGCAGTCAATTATCAAACTAGAACAGGTCGGCGGCAATAAACTTACCATTTAATTACAGCCAGAAAGCCCAAAATTAAAACATGCGTGACTTTTGACTTTCGCCTTGCGGTACTAGCCCCCATAGACACCCGTTTTTTTGTTAGTATTCAAAAAAACCTATTGACACATTTTCAGATCAATTGTTTCTGATTTGTAAGTAAATGTAAACAATTGTTTCAAAAGAAAGCACCTGAGGTTTAATGACTGATTATTTCCAAGGCAATTTCCCATTACAATCTGTTCCACTGACGAAGAGTGTGGTAAAAAACCACGCCCAAACCGAAGAGGAGAGCGGAAAATTAGCTGCAACGATAGCAGAAGCTGGATCAGACCGCAAAGCGGGTGAGATTATATTGCTCAAAGTAGCAGAGGTATCTTACCTAGCTGATTACTTTGTGATGATGACTGGCTATTCTAAAGTACAAGTCAGGGCGATCGCTCAAGCAATTGAAGGAAAGGTCGAAACTGAGTTGCAACGCCGTCCTATAAGGACAGAAGGAAAAATCGAGGGAAGTTGGGTACTACAAGATTACGGTGATGTGATCGTTCACATCATGATGCCCAAGGAACGAGAGTTTTATAATTTAGAAGCGTTCTGGATTCATGCAGAGCGTATTTCCCTTCCAGAATCTGATGAGGGTGAGGGTAAGCCAACATGATTAGGTCTTCGGTTTCAAACTGCCCAGTTCCTACAGACCAACAACCGCTTAATGAGTACGAAGAGTTAAAAAATTCCTGGCTGTTTCGTGATACCACTTTAGATTTGCGCGAGTATATCACGAAAATAGCTTGGATTTGGGGTTTATCTTGGCTGGTTGCAGGGCCTGTGGCAGCAGCAAGTTTTCCTCCGAACAAGTATATTGCACATTTTATCCTCTGTGGTGCAGCCGCCGCGAGTGTTGGCGTAGTGCTGGCACTGGTAAGGTTGTACTTAGGCTGGTTTTACGTGTGTGATCGCCTTTGCAGCCCCACAGTCTTTTATGAAGAGTCAGGCTGGTACGACGGCCAAACTTGGACAAAACCACAGGAAATCCTCAACCGCGATCGCTTGATTGTCGCATACGAAATCAAACCTATTCTGCGGCGGTTACAATTTACCTTTGCTGCCTTGGCGGGAATGTACGTTACTGGTACTATAGTTTGGCATTTGTTTTAAAGAGTTATTGGTCATTAGTCATTAGCTAAGGACTAATGACCAATGACCAATGACTAATTAATTAAAAAAGGTAATAAATATAAACCCATGACAATGGGAAAACGAACTCAAGCCACAGCACTGGAAGTCCGGTTGCTGCGGGAAGGTATTATTGAATCCAGGCATATAGTCCAGGCTGTTGTATGCGACGAACGAGGACGGGTTCTAACCGTTGCCGGGAATTCTGAAACTGCTGCATTTATCCGTTCAGCCCTCAAACCATTTCAGGCACTCGCAGTCACCACCACAGGTACACTGGAACGCTATGATCTCAGCGATCGCGACTTAGCAATTATCACAAGTTCCCATAAAGGAAGAATAGATCAAGTCCGACAGGTATTTAACATCCTTTGGCGGGCCGATCTTGACCCAACTATACTCCAGTGTCCAATTCCTGAAGGTAAGCACAGTCCTCTGGAATACAATTGCTCTGGTAAACATGCCGGAATGTTAGCCGTTTGTCAGCAACGCCGTTGGCCCTTAAATAACTACTTGGATCGCAAGCACCCAATACAGCAGTTGATTTTGGGCAAAGTAGCAGAGTTGCTGCGAATGCCAGCAGCAGAATTTATCAGCGCTCATGATGACTGTGGCGCACCAACTTATTTGATGCAACTCGGTCACATGGCATCTTTATATGCGCTGCTAGCCTCTAGTACCAATCTGGATATGGAGCGTATTGTCCGTGCTATGACTCATCACCCCGCTATGGTAGCAGGAGATGGAGAATTTGATACGGAACTGATGCGCTTAACTCCAGGGGAACTGGTCAGTAAAACTGGTGCCGAAGGAGTGCAGTGCATTGGTAGACTCGGCGAAGGCTTGGGATTGGCAATCAAAGTCATGGATGGGGCAAAACGAGCAAAATACGCCGTGGCTATTCACTTACTCCAGCAAATGGGTTGGATTAGTCCCAGCGCCGCCGAAAGCCTCTGTGAAAAGTTTGTCACCTTAGGAAAATACAAGCGTTTAGAAGTAATTGGAGAATTATCATTTTTGTAGTTGCCAAACTCTTGACTATAGGTTATGATAAAAAGGTCAAGAGCGACGCGGGATAGAGCAGCCTGGTAGCTCGTCGGGCTCATAACCCGAAGGTCAGTGGTTCAAATCCACTTCCCGCCACCAAATGAATGATGAAACAAAACCCTGTTTTCTTAAAAGATTACAGGGTTTTGTTTTATGCTGATTGTCAGCTACTCAGTTTTACAAATGGACACAAAGCTTAAGGGAGATATAGCAGAACAAGCTGCTATTCTTCATGCCTTAAAGCGTGGTTGGGGAGTTTTGAAACCTGTTGGTGATAGACTACCTTATGATTTAGTATTTGATGTTGAGGGAACTCTAATTAAGTTCTTTTTCAATCAGATCGATTAATTCTAAGATATTCCGAGATTCGCTCGATTCTACGTTGGATTCTTCGGTAATATGGACATGGTGCGGGAAGTTAGGTAAATTGGGAAAATGCTCTACGTTATCCCAACGCCTCCTCAATTTTTCCTTGCTTTCATCCATCCATTGATAACGATAACCAAGAGTAACACAACTCCCTTCTCTGATAGTAAAAGACTCAGCAATTTCCAGAAAATCACCGTTCTTTAAAGTTAATCTGGCACGAAAGTAACCCCGATTAAGTAAAGTTCTTTCATCAACAATTACAGCTGCATAAACTATTGAACTTTCATTCAGTTTTGTTTTCACCTTGCTAATATAATCGTGGAGTTCCATCAGAAAATTAACTCTGAGTAGATGCTAATTGTTTTTGTGTATTATCCCATATTTCATAGAATACACTCCACTCAAAAAAGTCCATTGCATCTCCTAATTTACCAGCTTTAAATTGCTGATAAAAACTGCTTGATGACATATCATATTGCGCTTCAAATGTTTTTAAGCGATTCTCTAAGTCTAATATATCTTTCTGAATTGACTGAGGAACTTTTAAAGATGGCGCTGCGGCAGTAATTTTTGTTTCTAAAAGTTCGCGTTCTTCTTCAGATAAGGATAAAATAATCTGCGCTATACATTCAACTAATTTTGTATTCATATTTATTTATCCTATAAATCTTAGACTCTTGGGATAACTCAATGTTAGCTTAGTAAAGATTTGCGTAGAGTTGTAGCATTTTATGTTGAATTAGCTTGGACTACTGATCATAGTGAGGCTTGGGAGTTAATTTTACAGGTATCTATAGGTAAAGAAAGTTGTGTTCGATCGCCTGTTAAATTCCCAGAAGCAGGACTTTAATCTATTCTGGAAGAAATAGCAATCTAAAAGGCGCGGAGAATCATGGTTGTGAAGTTGCAGCGACCAATTTTAGTGGGAGGATTGGGACTGTCCTTTTCTCTATCGATGTTGGACAGTTGGCACGATTCTATAGTGCAGGTGGGTGAGTTTGGTTTATTGAGTGCTTTAGCTGTAGGCGGTGGTTTGTGGTTATTCCAAAAAAATCGCCCGAAAGACAGTTTAGAGCAGCTAGATGGTATGGTGGTGGAGCGGGCGACTGTAGAAAGTGCGATCGCTAAAACTGAAACTGTAATAAACCAGCTGGCACAAGAAGCAGAAAACCACACAGCATTAGAGACACTCAGAGAACAAGTTGCCCAATTGTTGTTGGAGTTAGACAGACAAGAAATTAAAGTTGCTGTGGCTGGCGGTAAATCTGTAGGTAAAAGCACTTTAATTAAAGTGCTAAAGGAAAATGTCGAGACACGAAACTTGGTGTCTCTAGAAGAAACAGCACCTTTATTTAGAGAAGCGGGTGACAATTCAGATGCAGCTATTTTGGCAGAAGTGGCAAAATCTGATTTTGTTCTGTTCTTGACAAACGGTGATTTGACAGACTCAGAATTTCAAGCCTTACAGCAGCTAAAAGCAGCAAATCAGCCCACAATCCTGGTTTTGAACAAACAAGACCAGTATTTAGCCGATGAAAGCGCTAGCATCTTGCTGTCATTGAAACAGCGAATGCAGGGAAATGTAGTTGCAACTGCCGCCTCTCCCATCCCCATCAAAGTCCGAAAGCATGAAGCTGATGGTTCTGTGCAAGAGTGGATGGAACAACCAGCGCCAAACATCCAGCAGTTGACGCAGCAGTTGGGTGAAGTTTTAGTACAGCAGGGACAAAGGCTAGTTTGGGTAACAACCATGAGAAAAGCCGGGTTGTTGAAAGCTGAGGCGAAAAACTGGTTGAATGGAACCAGACGCGATCGCGCTACCCCTATTATTGAACAATATCAATGGATAGCTGCTGCTGCTGCCTTTGCTAACCCAGTCCCAGCCCTTGACATTTTAGCAACTGCGGCAATTAATGCTCAGATGGTAATGGATTTGGGTAATATCTATCAGCAGAAATTTTCCTTGGAACAGGCGCAAACCGTAGCTGGAACAATGGGAAGTTTGATGCTGAAACTCGGTTTAGTTGAACTTTCTACGAATGCTATTAGTACTGTTCTAAAAAGTAATGCTGTTACCTTTGTTGCTGGTGGCGTAGTGCAGGGAGTCAGTGCAGCTTATCTGACTAGAGTTGCAGGGTTAAGTCTAGTTGAGTATTTCCAACAGCAGGAAATAGCAATAGATTCTGGTACTAGTTTGAATTTGGAGAATTTGCGGCAAACATTGCAAAAAGTATTTCAGCAAAATCAGCAGATTGGGTTTTTGCAAGGTTTTGTTAAGCAAGGCATGAAGCGTTTGTTGCCGCTTGTGCAGCCGATTGAAGTAGTTGGTGTTCAGAAAGCGGTGGGATAATCTCATACACAGGATTACCAAATTTTAGATTTTGGATTTTGGATTTTGGATTGAATGATTCAAAATCCAAAATTTAAACTTTTTTCAAAGCCAATTTTTTAAACGAACCGCAATCGCGCAGCGTCTCGTTAGAGAAGAACGCAAAGGACACAAAGAAAGAAAGAAATGCTTAACTGAACTATATTGCAATATAAAATCCAAAATTCAAAATCCAAAAATGGCTGACATCTGCCTAGTGCTGTAGGTAAACCTAAAATTTACCCAAGCCTAATTTAGGCTTGGGTGTATTTAACAATTATTGTGATTGGGAGTTAACAAAAAATTGTGAATAAGGGTAATTAGCTAAACAGCACCACTGTTTCTATTAAACAGAATAGCTATAGTTTTGAAAATTAGCTTTAAATCGTACACCAAACTCCAATTTTTTTGATACTGCAAATCTAGGCGAATTACATCTTCAAAACTACGGACTGTAGACCGTCCATTCACTTGCCATTCGCCAGTCATACCAGGTTTTACATCTAAACGTTGCCACTCTGGTACTTCGTAGCGTTCCACTTCATCGGGTGTAGGTGGTCGAGTACCTACTAAACTCATTTCTCCTTTGAGAACGTTCCAAAATTGGGGTAATTCATCAAGACTAGTTCGCCGTAAAAAGCGCCCTATTTTGGTAACTCTGGGGTCATTCTCATTCTTGAAAAAAGCACCTTGCACTTGGTTTTGAACTTGGGATTTTTTCGCTTCTGCATCCACACACATAGAGCGGAATTTCCAAATCTTAAACTGTTTTCCCATCCAACCACAACGGATTTGACTAAAGAAAATGGGACCGGGATCATTAATTTGAATAGCGATCGCAATCGGAATAAATAAAACTCCTGTAATTAATAAACCGACCACTGACCCTACAATGTCTAACAACCGTTTCATCCAAGATGCCACAGAAGGGTGAGTAGTGGGTAACTGTTCTACTTTCCGGGAAGTTGTCTTGCGATTATCTACTAAGTCTTCCTGTTTGATTAGCGGCTCATCATCTACAAGCTCTAAGGGAAAAACCTGATCCAATCCTGTGAGTTTTAGGACTGCCATTATTTGAGGTGTTACATTCCGCAGTGTTAATGTAATCCCTTGAGTCTGGGCGTATTTAAAATTACTGACCAGGGCACCTAAGCCACTACTATCCATAAAAGTAGTTTGGTGAAAGTCAATGATGATTTGCTTAGGATGTGAATTAGGCTGGATTAAGCTTTGGCAGGTTTGCTTAAAACCTAATGCCTCCAGCACACTCAACCGCTTAGGCATCTGCACTATAGCCGTGTCGTTTAGGGAATTCACTGGAAAATCGACCTCTGTCGGTTGGCTAGTCATGAAGCTCTGCACTTTCGTTGCCATGTATAATGTAATCTGCCAAACATTATTTTGTCCTAGAAAATTACCTAACCTAATATTGGAATCAGTAGTAATAAGGACTAATTTTGATTTACCGGGGCTGAGATTGGAGATCGCTAGCGACGATTCACAATAGAACAAGAAGCCAAAAAACATCCTTGTTGTTGTGCCGACGCAGCGCGATCGCGTTGCTCTCATGAAATGATTGCTAAAAATACGGTTACACCTACCGCACGCCTGATTGAAATCTTCTCTGCCATTCAAGGGGAAGGACTAAATGTAGGGACGCGTCAGATATTTATTCGTTTTGCTTTGTGTGATTTGCGCTGTCAATTTTGTGATAGTGCCCACACTTGGAATGCACCTGCTAGTTGTCGGATAGAGCGATCGCCTGGATTGCGCGACTTTGAAATCCACTCTAACCCTGTCTCTCTACCCATACTAATCGAATGGGTGGAACGACAAAATGTACCTTCTCTACACGATAGCATTAGCTTAACTGGGGGCGAACCACTTCTTCATGCCCCATTTTTAATGCAGTTTCTACCCGAAGTGCGAGCCATAACTGGTCTACCTATATACTTAGAAACTGGCGGACATCGCCCAGAACAACTAGCAATGATTCTCCCTTACTTAGACTCTGTAGGTATGGATTTGAAATTGCCCAGTGTTAGCGGCGAAAGTCATTGGCAAGAACATGCGAAATTTCTCCAATTATGTCATGACTCATATTTAAATGTTTTTGTCAAGATAATTGTGTCTCAAAACACAGATCCAGGCGAGTTGGAACGTTCAGCTTCGTTGGTGGCAGAGGTTAGTCCAGATATCTCAGTATTTTTACAACCTGTTACGCCTTTGCCAGTATCTGAACAATTCTCCCCAATACCTGCGCTTGCCCCTACGCCCGATCAAGTTTTGACGTGGCAAGCTTTGATGAAGGGGTTTGTCAAGCATGTGCGTGTGATCCCTCAGACGCATAAAATGCTGAACCAACTGTAAAAATTCCTGTAAAATTTGAGTTTGATAAAGATGTAGTCAAGAAAAAAGTAAGATTGTATGAAATCGTTATTGGGCTGCTGCCACTAATCAAAGAGGCAGCAGCCCCCTCACTAGGCATTCTCAGTTGGAGACACAGTGAAGAGTGAGAACAAGGACAGACGCGATTAATCGCGTCTCTACTAATTACAACCCGCCTTCATCTGGAGTTTTGGATTTAGCTTTTGCCTTATTGGCACTGCGTTTGAGTGCAGAGAGCCTTGCTTCGTATTTCGAGCGTTGGCGCTTACTAGGAGTATTGTCAATCAGGGTTTTTAAGGCGCTACCAAGACTCTTGTAGGCATTGGGGAGACTATAACCAAAACGAGTTGCCAAAGCGATCGCTTTCTCATCAGCATTGAGCAATTCTCTCAGTTGCTTTTCCCCACTATTCTTTTGGTACAGTCGCCAGCCTGACACGCCACACAGCGACAAAGCTAACACCAGAAGCAATCCATCTTGTACCCACAATTCGCCTACAGCACCACCTAAACCGATGGCTAGTGCTGCCATTTCCCAACCATCTTTAGGAATTGTGTCATTTTGAACGCGAGCAACTTCATGCCAGAACAGCAGATTACGCTGATCCATTGCGAGGGCATCCCATTTCACCAAGTCAATTTGAATTTCTACCTGGTCTTTACCAATTTCTTCGCAACGAACCAGGGGTGGATTGACCTCAGTTGTGCCTTCAACCGTGACCCAGCTCTGTAATTCTGGCGGTAATAAGCCTTTCAACCGCCGTAGTTCACTCATTTCCGCTTTGGCAGAGGAGGTTGCATAGGATGTCATAATATCCAGCCCCAGAAAATTTCAGTATATAGTGAGGGTATCACTTTGGAGTATAGCGATTTAAGTGATGATCCGTCTCACTCGCCCTTAAAACTTCCTCGCTTTTTTCGCGCTTCCATTGCTTTTTCCAGCAAATCTAACAATCCTGGGGCTTCTTCTTGGATACTGAGTAACAGTCTTTCCCCAAGTTCTATATTCCCCGGATCAAAACCTGTTGCCATCACTTCTTTCAGGCGAGGTATTGCGATACTATCCACAATCTGAATTAACCCACTCAGACAACGGTGAAATTGTTTTTCTGTGAGAATCGAGTCTTCTAGAGGAAACTCAATAATGGCACGGATTTCGCCATCGGATGGGTCATACTCCCATTGCAACATTTTGGTTTCCCAGGAAATGGCAAGCATTGTCTGTAGAATAGCTGCCTTGTGAGGATGGTCTTGAATTCCTGTCAGAACTTGAGGGGCAAATACCCGAAAAAATTTTCCCTCTTCATCCAACTGGACAACTATTAGGAAATCTTCTAGATTATCAGCCTCCACGCCTGTTATAATTCGGTCTTCTTCTTCATCAAAACGGTAGTCCCAACCAAGGTTGTCTAAATAGTTGGCAATCTGTTTGAGGTTAGCTCCCATAAAAGCCTCATAAGGAACGTGGAGCAGTTGTTACCAGACCTAGTTTAACCTGCTAGGGGTAGTTGTTTAGGTTGGGGTGGCTACAAGCGATCGCATAGAAGTATGCAATTAGGGCATTGGGCATTGGGCACTTGTACTGAGCGCAGTCGAAGTATCTGACTTTTGACGGGATGTGGAAAACCTTACTTCTAAATCTCTCTCCTAAAAGGAGAGAGACTTTGAATTTTCCCCCTTCCCGTGTCGGGAAGGGGGTTAGGGGGTTAGGTTTTTGGTGGACTTTTCCACATAACCTGAATTGTCAGGTCGAAGTAAGTAAGTCGGCAGGAAAAATCATAACTATGTAACGAAAAGTTAACCAGAACTGTTAGAGCTAAATTTAATACGTTGTGTACTGTAGTTTCCTTTTTCCCCTCTAGCTTGAATACCACCAATCAC
>JAIVFU010000480.1 GCA_020829485.1 Nostoc sp. CHAB 5834
ACCCTTGTCGTCGCGCTGCGTGAGCTAGCGGGTAAAGTAAGGATTTACACATCCGTAAAGCCTGAGAAACTCAGGAAAACCGTCACGCGCAGGAGCAATCCGTCGGGCTTGAACAAGACGTAGTTAACAGTCATTTCCAGCAACACTCCTTTAAATAGAAACCGACCCCAGCTAATTTGAACATAATTAGGATGAATTTGGCCGGTATGCGTGTATAAGATGGTCTGAAGTTGCGCGATCTCCTCAAACACATCGGTTCTCTCCTTGTCGATAATTCCCGTGCCATCAATCGTTAGTTCGAAAGACAACGTTCCCTGCTCCTTGTCGACAAACTCCTCAAGAGCACCCGGTGGCGCGGAAACCGCTACAGACGCAAAAGGTACCTGCCGTTTATGAGTAAACCTGGCTGGATTTACCTGCACACGGTATGCCTTGTACTGGAAAGCGTTTCGAACTGTTCATCGGTGTAGGCTGTTATCGTCAGTTTTTCCATACCGGTCCGCGTAGTTAAGCCACTGGTTCAATGGCCCTGTTGCATTTCATCATCTCCTGTTTCAACCGATATTACCTCAGAGATCAACGTGGGAATAAGCAAACTCAATTGATTCGATGGCAATTTTGTTCTCCTGCGCGTTAAAGTCAGACATACGCCATTTAACCGGCCATGCGTGGTAAAAGGTCCAGGTTTTCAGGGGTATCCCGTTCTCGTCCAGCAACTGCAAATCAATAGTCTGTGTCGTAATAGGCGCGGAGAACTCGGCATCGAGGGTTTTCCTGAGCCAATCTGTCAGATCGGAACCCGAAGCGACATACCCTCTTTTCAACACCAAATTGGTATAAGTTGCTACGCCCGGCACTTTGTGCGTATACTGATTAAGGCCGCCTTCCTGAATTTCCTCAATGGGCAGGGTTACTGAAACCCCGCTTACCTCCTGAAATCCATTGTCAGCATCTGAATTTTTCGGTCCGAACGATATACTGAAACAAAATCCAACGGGAGGGTATCCGCTTATCATTAGTTATTGGTTATAGTCAGAGTTTCAAAAGCAATTTCAATCGTCTCGACGGCTATTTCATTACTATCTGACTTTAAATCTGTGCCCTGTATTTTGCAGGGCCATGCGTTGTGTAATGTCCAGACCATGGTGGGATTACCGCCCTCGTCGAGGAGTTTAATCACTACGGTTTCCCGCTTGATGGCATTCAACTTTATTTTGGAATACCAGTTGAAGAACGTGTTATTCTTGGCAAAGACCCCTCTTTTCAGCGTCACATTGCTAAATTTAGTAAGGCCAGGCATTTTTATGGTTGAGAATACTTTACTGTCGCCAGCCCGGTATTCAATCACCTGCGTTTCAGTTTGCAGCCCCGTTACCTCCTGAAACGGAACATCAGTCGTCTCACCCAGATCAATTATGAAAAAAAATTTGGGAAGCGGCCAATTAGTATCCTGATTTTCACCTGCCATGATCGTAGTCAGTTAAGTAATAAGAAAAGTAATAAAGCATGGTCTTTTTTTATTGATACTTTTGAAACGCACAGCTACGGTTTAAAAGCACTTTAACTAATTATTACCTTCCACTCATCGTGAAGATTTATTGTATCCAAGTTTAAGTTTGAATGGCTATTTTTAATGATTTTTTCAGACCACGTAGCACTTTACTATTGGGATTTACTTTTATTGCTTCTCCATACTTGACTTGTGCGCCTGTAGTTAACCCCTTTATGTACAAAATACGAATCAAATTAATCCATCCATAAATACACTTTTCATTTATTGCAATCGCTTTTTCATACAATTCAATAGCTTCATTATATCTTTTTTGGTCTCTTTTTAAATTTCCATAGCTAATGTACGCGTAAGCAGTATTAAAAGGGCTAATTGTGATAGCTTTTTTATATAACTTTTCAGCAAGTACTACGTTCCCTCTGGCTCTCTCCAGAGTGCTCCAGTAAACATATGTATCGACAAAAGTGGAATTTTCTTTTACCGCCCTTCTGTATAAAACTCTTGGTTTATCAATATCTTTGTTATCCTCCTCAAGTAAAGCTAAATACGTGTAAGCATTTGAATAGGTGTAAGCATTTGATCCGTTCTTGTCAACTTCAATCGCCTTTCTGTATAAAGATCGGGCGCTTGCAGTATTATTTTTTCCAGCTTCAATTACGCCTAAATAGGCAAACGAATTAGGCACATACGGGCTTATTGTACAAGAACTTAAATACATCGATCTAGCCTCTAGGTTAGCTCCTTCATCTCTTCTAAGATGGCCAAGGTTATTATAGCCATAAGCTGGACGATTGGGTTCTAATAAGATAGCTTTTCTAAATAAAGAATCGGCTTCTTCATAGAAGCCTTGGTCTCTTTTAAGAATACCTAATATATTATGAATAAAATAATCTTTCGGGCTGATCTTTAACGCTTGGGTATAAACTTCTTCGGCTTCAGACAAAAAGCCCTGATCTCGCTT
>JAIVFU010000481.1 GCA_020829485.1 Nostoc sp. CHAB 5834
TCTTCGGAATGCCGTTCTTTGCACCCGCAATTGCGTGTTTCTTGCCTGCGTTTTCCTATGTGGCATTTCGAGAAGCATTTATGCACGGCGATGGGAATCTGAAGGTCAAAGCCAAAGAAAAAGCCGCCGCGCCCACTTCCGGATTAGCAAGCCCCCAGCCCAGTATCTGATGAACACGTTTTCAAAGTTTTTGGCCTTGAGCCTATCCGTAGCTCTATCCGCGTGCGGTACTTCCACGGCTCCCTCTGAATCGTTGGCTAGCTGCCTCGTTAACAAAGGAGACGACAGCTTTCTATTTGACATTGGTCGCGCGAGCGACAAGGGGGCGCCTGAGGTATCGCTTCCATTGTTAAGCAGTCTGCAATGTGGGGCTGAGGGTATCTCTGCCTTCTTTGCTGGAGACACACAAGCGTTGACCCCTCAACTGAAAAGGGCTGCAAGCGACAAGCTTGCATACAAGCAGGGGGTGTACTCCTTGGCAGCACCCGAAGGGGCTCCACCTGAGACCGTAAAGCGGATTGGTGAAGTCGGAGAACACGTTGCTGCGGTTCAAGAGAATCGACTTCGCGCTTTGAGCTGTGGGGTCGCGCAGGGTGATGCCCTTTCAGCAATTTCTGAACTTGATGAAACGGCAATCCTGACGTGGATTGGCCGATATGCGGGTGTTGACAATATCGATACGGCAAAGGAAACAGCTGCTCGATTGATTACGGGGCTACCCGTGTCTATCACCACTTCGCTACCCGTGGTGCCGAACTGCGACAAGACAATTCAGGAGGCCCTGGAGAAAGACGTCCGGGAATGGCAAGACTTCATCTCAGGCAAACACGCATGGTCCCCAGGCTGCATGGTTGAACAGCAAGATGACGCGTATGTGTTGAAGTGCTTGCCCCGTCAGCGGTAGTCGCAGCCTCTCAGGCTTGGGCAATAGCGCTGCGTTGAAAGAAGGTGTTTTAAAACGGCTCCGGCGGCGCTCCCCGCTTCAATCAGGCTAACTGGCTAGGTCTCGGGCGGCAGGGCTCAGCGGTGTCATCTGACGGCCCCTGACAGGGGCACTACACTAGCCATGCACCTCAACTTAGCCTCTTATTTCGCGCGCTTAGCCGTACTTGCCGCTGCGGTCTCTTTTGTCACGCCCTCAGCCCATGCAAAGCTCTTTGCATCTAAGCCCGGCTCGATGAAGGCAGCTGTCTTAGGTAAGCTACCCATTTCTGTCGAGCCCCAGGGAGAGCTCTGGCATCTTAACGCGTCACCGTTTGGATGTACGGGGTGCTCAACAGCTTACGAGAGCGTAACGGGTACACGGACGGTGAATGCCTACGTCGCTCAAGTCTCGTGGGATTTCCAGAACTTTGTACCTCACCCAGGAGGCTGGGAGTTCCGCCACGTCGGTGACTCCTGCCTGAATAGCCGGTTGGAAGCCCGCCGAATCGGAAACCTGGAGGTTGAGCGCGTTGCTTTGCTTGAAAAAGGGCGTCTGCAGGGTTTTGCTAGTCGCAGAATCGGCTGTATCGGAGGCGGTTCTGCCGTCTACAACTCCGTCGTTGCGAACAGTCGCTACCTGGCGTTCTCTACTGCCGAACCGGGCTTCGTTTTCTTCGACCTTCAAGAAGGCAATTTCGTGCCTTGGGCTCTTACGACCGAGCGGGTATCTGGCGGTGCAAACCTCTATGCCGACCAGGCCGGTGCGCTGTACGTGGATGACGGTTTCGCTCCTAACTCAAACAGGACGCTTCATCGGGTGGTGTTGGGTGGGCAGGACCTGGCTGCACCTCTGAACAAGCCTGCTATTTGTCAGGCACGAGCCATCGCTGAAAAAATCACGCCTAGCAGTGCAGCACGCCTGGCCCCGGGCTTCGAGTGCAATTGACACGCTATTCGCGCTAGTCTCCCCAGAATGATTAAAAAGTCCCGCCCTTCAGGTCGGGGCTGATTGTCAGAGGAAACGTCTGCTGCGGGCTTAGTCGGGGGCAGCCCCCAGAGCTGCAGCGCCTTTGGCACTGTTTATCCCCCCCAGCGCCGTAAAACCTCGGCATTCATGCCGGGGGTATAAGGCGCCACGTTAACCTCCTCGGCAACGCTTTTGCTTTGTAAACGGGTGGCGCTGTATATAATCACAGTCCTACACCCCTCATGGCGCGCAACCTTACATCGGCATCTAAACCGGACACCACAGTCCGGGTTCTGCGCCTGCGCATCAAGGACAAGCACAGCTCTTGGCTCACCGCCCGGGCAAGCGAAGTCAACTTCGTTTGGAACTTCTGTAACGAGCACTCCATGAAAGTGCTCGAACGCGAGCGTCGCTTTGTCTCAGGGTTTGACCTGCACGCGTACACCAAGGGCGCCGCCAAAGAAGGGCTGGGGCTGCATTCGCAGACCCTGCAAGCCATTGGGGAGGAATACGCACTTCGCCGGCGCCAGTTCAAGAAGCACAAGCTACGCTGGCGCGTGAGCCGCG
>JAIVFU010000482.1 GCA_020829485.1 Nostoc sp. CHAB 5834
CCCATCTGGGCTTTCAAACTACCGTCTTCAAACTGTACCAGCGAGTGGATGATGCTTTGCGGATGCACCACCACATCGATCTGGGCGGGTTTGAGGTTAAAAAGCCACCGGGCTTCGATCACTTCCAGCCCCTTGTTCATGAGCGTGGCCGAGTCGATGGTGATTTTCGCACCCATTGTCCAGTTCGGGTGTTTCAAGGCCTGCGCCTTCGTAACCGTCGATAGAAATTCCTTCGACTTTCCCCGGAAAGGACCTCCCGACGCTGTCAGTATTATTTTCTCGATGGGATTATGAAACTCGCCGATCAGGCACTGGAAAATGGCCGAATGTTCAGAGTCGACCGGGTAGATGTTGATACCTTTCTGAGCCGCCAGCCGCGTAATGAGTTCACCCGCCACAACAAGGGTTTCCTTGTTGGCCAGGGCAATTGCTTTGCCTGCTTCGATGGCTTTGATCGTTGGCAGCAAACCCGAATAGCCAACCATAGCGGTCAGAACCATATCGACGGTGTCCATCTGAACGACCGACGCAATGGCTGCGGCTCCGGCGTATACTTTGATGCCGAGCGGATCGAGCGCGGAGAAGACCTGATCGTAGCGGTCTTCGTTACAGATGACGACTACATTTGGTTTCAGTTCAACAGCCTGCTGAATGAGCAAATCCGCGTTATTGTTCGTTGTCAGGACCTCAACCTGAAACTGGTCGGGATACGCTTTGACAACCTCCACGGCCTGCGTTCCGATGGAGCCGGTGGAACCGAGAATGGCGATATGACGTTTTTTTATGTCAGTCATTTAGTTTTCAGTAAGTCAAAATTGACTTTCACATTTAATTCTTCTTCGACGGCGCGGATGAAATATACCAGACTCGGCTTCGTAATTAACAAGTCATCGATATACTTTTGGGCCGATTTTTCCGATAGAGTAAGCGTTTCTTTAAGATTCTCTAAATAACATCGTCGTTCAAACGCTAATCCTTCATCATCCAGTTTTAAAAGGCGAATTAAATTGACTGCTTCCTGATCGCTGAGTGAAGCAGCCAGATATTCACCTTCGTGGTAGATGATTCGCTCATCAAAAGTCTCATCTAATGGATTTAGAATGGGTTGATACTGTTCCCACTTTGATGCTTTCTCTCCGTTCCATTGCGCCTTAACTAAAAACCAATTTTGGTAGCTGTCGCCAAGTGTACCTTTTATTTTTGGGTTAAAATGCTCTATATCCTTCTTGTCAGATCGACCTAGATACGTTTCAGTGTAAGCGCAAATATTATGTTGTTCGTCGCAAAGGACAATAGCTAGTTTCTTATTATCGCCCCCGACTTTATACATCAATTTATCTTGTAGGACAATTGAATCATCTGGTTTATTTACTCTGCGCATACTGACCCGCGAAATTATATCGATTACCTAATTCAAGCCGTTGGGCAATAAGTTGATTTTTCTTTTCCTCATCAGTTTCAGACCGGATTTGCATGGCCAACTGCCGGTATTCTTCATAAGCTTCTAGGCCTTTCTGTAACATGAGGTCAGCCATGCCAAAGTCCTGCCGTAAAACATCATTTGGGTCGTCGCCTTCGGGGGCTACGCCGTTGTGAAACTTTACTTCACCGTTTTCATCAAAGTATAAAATAAACCGTTCACAGGGTTCAAAGGCAGATGCGATGATAGGCGAGTGCGTTGCAAAGAAAAATTGGGCCTCACCAGCTAAAGAGGTATAGTGTTTGATGAGTTCTCGCTGAATATCTGGAAAGAGTGAGCGTTCCGGTTCGTCAAAGAGAACTACACCTTCTTTGACGTTAGCTTTGTAGAGAGGAATTGAAGTCGTTAATAATTGCTTTGTACCTGTACTTAAATACCTTCCCGGAATGTGGCTCCCTTTCTTGGTTTTTAGCACAATTCTTGACTCTGTACCGTCCACATCTACCTCTAGATAAAACGCACCAAGGATGCCATTCAGACAGTTTTCTGCTAAATCTGCCCTTGGGTTTGGATGATCTTTTTGCCACTGACTTATTTGACTGATTAATCGATTTTCGCTAAATGAGTTTTTGCTTACTAAGGCTGCTGCAAATTGTTTTAATTCATTGTCGTAATTATCTATTTCTGCTAGAATACTTGCCCACAATATTTCCGAAGTATAATCGCTTAAACCTAACGTAAGTGTATTGACTATTTTTGGGTCTGATAATTGACCTTTTAATTTTACTATTTCTTTATCTGAAAAATCTCTTTCTTCAAGTAGATTTTTAGATAAACTTACTGCAGCTTCATCTATGTATATACATAAATTTCCAGATTTAACAATTTCCTTTAACTGATCGTATATATTTTGTTGTCTCAACCAATTAAATCCTGCTATTGATAGACTAGAGTCACTATCTAAATCAATCCAGTCTTTTTTGTTAATTATAAAATCAGGACCTAAACTGATACTTTTATTGTGTTGAGTTGAATT
>JAIVFU010000483.1 GCA_020829485.1 Nostoc sp. CHAB 5834
TAAAACTGTTGT
Organism: Nostoc sp. CHAB 5834; assembly: GCA_020829485.1. Next base: position 13 of record JAIVFU010000483.1, read on the forward strand.
ATAAGTGTCACGGTGTTAATTGAAGTTTGCCAATATTCTCAAACAAGCTATACCTGATAAAAAAAGTATGCCCCAAAGAATTCCAATTAGTAAGAATCTTATACCCCACGTCTGATGTCTTTGAACCGATTTGGCAAAAGTAAAATAGCTGCCCACTATAATAAGTGTGGGACTACTTATAAAACAACCTGTAATTATTGTCCATCTACCCATCCCGGAAGGTGATATAAAAGCGATCCCAAATCTTAACATAAACAATAAAGAAAAGATAGATAACACATAAGCGGATATTACTAGTGAACTACTTTCTGATCTTAATAATCTGTACATTCTAGTGTTGTATGAGTAGCATTATACTAACCAGTAATTGATTTATAGTTTGCTAGCTCTTTTTACAAACAATCAAGGAACGCCTTGTGGCTCCTCTTTTTTTGTCTGTTGCCGATATATCTAGCGTTAAATTATGCCCATCTGCCTTGCCAACTTTATTTCCATTTATTGCTAAATCATATCCTTTTGGTGTCGACCTCAAATAAGCCTCTCCGTAACGAAAAGACAGTATTTGAGTAGAGTTTTGAGACTGACTGAAAGTTAAGATCACATACCGTTCTGACTTGCGTTTGGCTGTAATCATTGCCGACGTTTGATCCCCAGATTTGTAATTGATTACTTTCGGGGCCTCCCCTGATGTGAAAATAGTCATTTGACTAACCTCATAAGTGCCCTCAATTTGTGAGCCTGGATCGAGTCTGGTGGCTGATTGAGCAATCCCGTTTCGGGTAATCAGACCTAAACATATTAAAGCGATGAATAAGACATAATTTCTCATATAAACTTGTTGAATAATCTTGATTACGCAAAGTCAGACAAAAACTCGTAAATGTCCGGTAGGTTATTGATAATAAAGGCTTTTGCCTGCTCCCAATGGGTCCTTTTCCCATTCTCGTTGCGCTTTCCACCGCTTCCGTGCCCACTCAGCCCGGTCTTTTTCCCACTCCTGGTGTCGCTTATGTTCTTCTTTGCCGGAAGGCCATCCCCTGCTTGCAGTGGGGGCACAACTCGTCAGTAATGTCAACCCTAACGGGATAGCCACCAGACTACGTAAAAACGGATATGTTTTCATGAGGGTAAGCGTTTAAATGAACTGGATAAGCGCTAGAGCCATATCAAGGAAAATGGGTGTAATACGTACTGCTGTGTAATCAGTATGGCTGCTGCAAAAATCTATACTTACATTAAGTGGCAGCAACAAATGGTACTTATAAAAGTGTCAAAAGCCAGAAATCGGCTGGCGCGCCAAGTTTGCCGAACCTGTTTCAGACTCCTGCCCTAGTCATTACGTTAAAAAACATCTCTAAGAAAAATACACCTGGTGGTATGAAAGCCTGCCACAAGCATTTTATCTTAACTAGTGAGTATGTTATTTGATTTTGACTTTTACAACTGTAGTCTTAGTATTAACAATGCGCCCTTTATCAATGTACGCCCAACGTGTTCCCCCTCCAGGAGTACTGTAGTAGACTTTGTTGAGAGGGCGTTCCCGACTCTCGTGAGAAAAATTATCCGACTCATTCTCATTTTTCGGTAGCCGAACCGAGTTATCTGTAGCCGAACTGAAATGCGCGAGCTCAATCCAGTGCTGACGCAACCAATGAATAAGTTGGTTCATTTTTTTTCGCGAAGAAACGTGCTTGGTTCAATTTGAAAACAGATCTTTATTCCATCCTCGGAAATCATAATACTTGCTTTTAGGCTCTCCTGTCCAACCATTAATTCCCTTTTTTTTAGGCAAAAAGTACACGTCAACGTATAAAAAAGGGAGGATAAATAGACTTAGTGCCAGCATGGATATAGACCGGCCAAACATAACGGAGATTCCACAAACTAAAAACAGAATCAAAAGGTATTTACCTATTCGTCTGATTTTGGGGGTTTGTTCCTCAAAATGTCCCACAGTCATATTTCCTAAAGCGAATAGGATACTGACAATAGCTATTTCAAACCGCAATGATTCCGTTGTCCACATAACTTTCTAGTGTCATTACTAGACACAAACTTTATAGAGATTATGGCAGGCTTTCCTGAAATGCATTTAGTTGTATACGTGACAATATGTTATTCAATTTAAGTGAGATGCCATTGTCATGCTTTCAAATTTGAAAGCTGAAATTACTACTACTTAGGAGTAGTAATATTTTCTTCAGGGTCGTAATCAAACGGTAAATCATCCGCCATTAATTCCCAAGCCCAATACCCTTGATTTCGAATGCCTCGAGGGGGCCAAAACTGCCCGCTCGCTTCTACAGTAACACTAGGCTCCAGCATACGCAAGAAATTTCTTTAAAAAGCGTCACCGGTATAGTAAGGCGATGAGCGCTGTGTTCGCTGGTAATCATTCGGCTCTTTCTCCCTCGTATAGATCACTTGGATC
>JAIVFU010000484.1 GCA_020829485.1 Nostoc sp. CHAB 5834
TTTTCTGATGGTAGTAACGATTTTAACCTCTCCCATTGCTCGTTACTTAAGTCCCCTCGGTTGATCATGACTATACAGAGATCGCCTTTTTTCTAGGATATAACGAGTTTGAAAACACGCCCTAGGGGGTAAAGACAAGATACGCGCAAAATTTATCACGATGTAAAGTTGTGTAAAGTAGCCATGTATTGATGTCTTGAAAACATTCAAACATTGCCTAGTTTGGCTTATTTTAGGCAATGTTATGAGCGAAACTGAGCGGAAGAAAAGGGTTTTAGCTTTCCTTGATAAGAGCCTTCAGCTTCTGTTTTCGGCAATATTTTATAAGTTGGGATAGATAAGCGCGAAGCTCACGTTGAATTTGTTACAAAAACTTTACATCGTGATAAATTTTGCGCGTATCTTGTCTTTACCCCCAGCCCGCCGAAGGCATCGCACTTTTTTTGGGTCGTCTAACAAAATCGCATTGCTCCCTTACGGAATCGGGTGCTGGAAAACGTGTTTACGTCATTTGACGCAATTTTTCGGCGAGCTTACCAAATTATTTAGCAGTTATCGTGTAAAAATTATTACTCCAGTTAGCAAATAATCCTCCCAGGTTTCACTCCAAAGTCTCAAACATTTTACACTTCACAAGTATAAATTCAAACATTTTTTTAATGGTGTTTTTTAAACCATGTCTATGTCAACTTGCCCAAAATTCAATTTTTTAATCGGAACTGAAATTATAAGAGCTTTTATAACCTTGCTTGACGCAGAACTTATGAACTTTTCTATATCGACGCCTTATAGAGCTTGTTGTTATTAATTGAATTAACTACAGGGGCTAAGTGAACGTACTACCAATTCCCCTTATAAACATTAGGAGTTAATCTCATGGCTGGCAAAACATACTACGTTTCTGGAACAGGCAGTGATCAAAATGATGGCTTGAACCAAGGAGAGGCATTTCGCACCCTCCAAAAAGCTGCGGACTTGGTGAAGGCAGGTGATACCGTCTACGTCATGAATGGTACTTACACAAACATTAACCCTAATACTAATATCCTAAGTATTTCAGATCAGCATGGTACCGCTAATGCGCCGATCACATTTACTGCTTATCCTGGACACACACCTGTTTTAAAAGCTCGCATTAACAATTGGAATGCTATCTCAATTACAGGCTCTTCTTATGTAGTCATTGAAGGGCTGACGCTGGTGGGAGCACGAGATGAAATTACATTACAATATGCGCTCGAGCAGAAAGATAATTTGAATAACCCAGCAACATCTGGGAATGGTATTCACATTACATTCTTGCCGGGGGGCCAAAAGATCCGTTCACATCACATCACAATTAGCAATAACAACGTTTCTAAGTTTCCAGGAAACGGGATTGGAACAACAGAAGTAGACTACATTACAGTAAAAAACAATATCGTTTCTGGAAATGCTTGGTACTCACCTTATGGAAACCAAGGGATTACAATGCTTTACCTTTGGAATTCTGATAACAACGTAACAGATTACAAAGTAATTATTGAAGGTAACACCTGTTTTGATAATAAACAATTAGTTCCTTGGTTTCAAGAAGGAAAAGTAACAGAGGGTCATGGGATAATGTTTGACACTGCTTTTGTTGGAAATGTTGCATACCAGGGCAAAGCCTTAATCAGTAATAACGTAATTTACAACAATGGTGGCGCAGGTATTCAGATTTTCAAAGGAGAAAACCCTGTAGACGTTGTGAATAATACAACTTACCAAAATTCCCAAAAACTCCCAGTCGGAGAAATTTTCCTTAACAGGGCTAAAAATGTTCGGGTTGTTAACAATATTATGTATGCAAAGTCCGGAGAGTCTGCCAGTTCTATTGCTAATTCTAGTAATTATTCATTTGATAACAACCTTGCTTACAACGGAGTTCTTAACGGTGCAGGTAGAGGAAATGTATTAAACAAAGACCCGTTGTTTGTTAATGCAGCGAATCATGACTTCAGGCTACTACCTGGAAGTCCTGCCATCGATGCTGGTTCCAATGTCTTCAATAGCATCACTAAAAATACTCCCTTAGATGGCGATGGCGACGGCAGTGTATTGATTGATGCTGGTGCATACGAAGCCCAGGGCAAACGCATCTAAATCAGGACTTACGCAACTGTCACAAACGACGGTGCGGCGCAGCCGCACCGAGCGCCAAACAACTAGACAATAAACATGGGAACATTCGGGCGTTTTAGTTGCTGAACGCGGAGGATTGGACAATAATCCATGTTTAATTTGATAAATTGGGGTAAATATAGCGTAGCTGACACTAGGGGCAAGATACCCTAGCTATCTAATTGGTATTTTAGGGCTTGAGACTCAAGCACAGAGAGAATTTCTGTATGTTGATTGACCAAACCTTGTATTGCGGTAATTGGATCATGGTGAAGGCGATGTTTGCGTTGGCGA
>JAIVFU010000485.1 GCA_020829485.1 Nostoc sp. CHAB 5834
ATGAGATTCCATTGCCCAAACCCCCAGCGGAAAGAACAACCGCTTCATCATATCGTCGGTTTTGGCAATGTTCTGGAGCCAGGTCGTGTGAATATCGCAGTCCTTAAACTCAGGAAATGTTAAGTTCGGCTGATAACACTGCGTGTACACCGGCGCATCAGGAAAGGCTTTATGAAAACAAAGCGCTACCTGTTCTCCTCCAGCCCGACACATTAATCCATCCTGCACTAAAGCAATTTTCATTGTCAATCATGTCTTCAACTAACAGCACTAAAACAAGTCGTCTTTTTCAATGACGGGCCATTTCCTGGATCATCGCGATAAACCGATCAGATGATACCTCCCAGTCGTACTGTCGGCATTGCTGGTGGCCCGTTTTCACCAGTCGTTCGCGTAATTCCTTATCTGTTGCCAAGACCCGTACCCCTCGCGCAATGTCTGCTGAGTCGAGCGGATCGACATATAAGGCCGCTTCTCCACAAATTTCGGGAATACTGGCGGCATTCGACGCTACCACCGGACATCCGCAAGCCATTGCCTCCAGCGGAGGAAACCCAAACCCTTCGTAAATTGATGGGAAAGCGAATACGTGGGCCGAACTATACAAAACAGGCAGATCGGGCGTGTCGACAAAGCCAGTAAAGACGATCCGGCTTTCCAACGCCTTATCGGCCCGGATTCGGGCAAACAAGTCAGGATCACCCGTAATAAATCCTTCCTGCCGGCCCGTTATTACTAATGTAAGATCAGGGAGTTCAGCAAGCAGTTGGGCAAAGCCATCGACCAGCCTTCTTAAATTCTTGTTGGGTTTCACATTGCCAACGAAAAGAATATATTGATCAGGTAACTTATACTTTGCTTTAACTCGATCTTTATCGGCAGCACTGGTAACCGACTGGAAGAGCGTTGTATCGATACCCAGATAGAGCACTTCTATTTTCGATCCGGGAGCGCCAGTGTACCGTTCAATTTCCTTTCTGGAATACTGAGATATGGTGGTGATTTTATCAGCTATCCGGGTTGCCGCATTAACGACTACACGGGCATACACTTTCTGGGCCAGGCGGAGTGTGTGGTAAAATGCCAAGTGATATACGTCAGGAATCGTTACCAGATGTCGGCGTGCCTTTATGGGCAACATCGGGATGTTATAATGAGGTGACCAGAAAACATCGCAGGTTGGAATAAGCCGGGGCAACTTGAGCTGTTCTGTAATGGAGTAGATCGGAAAGTCTGCTTCGATATGCTGCCAGTTCGAATACGCGCCAAAATAGAAATCTACTTCTTTTTTCCGGCCGATTAGTGTAACCTCAAACAAGTTGCGATGCAGTATTGATTGAATATATTTTTGTACATACACACCAATTCCGGAATTGTTAAGCATTCTGACATCAGCACAAAAATGAATCATAGTCAATTCCTTAAAATCGGACGCCTTTCGTGTACAGTACCAGAAATAGCAACGCTATAAAATTTACAGGGAACATGTAGAGGAAAGGTAAAAACAAATTTGTTACGAAAAATAAAATAAAGAAGAGCCGTTGTAAACTTCTTGGTGAAAAAAGAAAAAAGCGAACAAATAGTACCAATACTGCAATAGTCACCGGTACAGAGAAAGGAAAATAATTTATGTTCAAGCTTAACAGCCAAGTTTCATGAAATTGAACTGGCTGAAATAAAGGCAGCATCTTAAAATCAAGGTCAATGGTAGCGTGCTGTTCAATTGATTCCTGCTTAGCTTCGTAAATACGAAGAATAAAATCCAGATTAGAAACCGCCAACAGAACGAGCAGGCAGATAAAACTACCAAACAACATTATTTTTAACGCCTTATTTTTATCTGTATTCAGAAAAAAGTAAGCGACCAACGCGAACAACAGCAAATAGCCATTCAGCGAAATTGTCAGCAGTACATGAATCGCATGAATAGCAACCAGGATATACTGTTTTCTGAGTAAGGCATAGCCCACAAAAAAGACGCTTATAATGGCTACTGCATTAGGGTCATCCCATAGCCCGCCAAATCGCAGTAAAATGCCCTCATATGCGTGAAAAGGTATTATTCTAAAGGCAAAATAGTTGAAGATAACGATCCAGTTCGATACAATCAGCACATATTGCATCATATTCAATGCTGGATGTATCGTCGACTCAATAGTATTCAGTCCTTCCCTGTTCAGAAAGCCAATCGGTAATACGCAGGCAGCAAATATGAGATACTCAATTTCATCAGTTAGCAATTGTCCGTACAAAAGTGCGGAACCAATATTAGTGATCAATACAATTCCCAAAAAACCGTAGAGAAATAGCAAGCTAACCGGTACCCTGTTCACAAACCGACTTCGCATGTATATAATACTCAATAGGCCAGCAACGATAAAGAATTTACCGGCCTGCCAGACCAACGGTGTCTGTTGATACCCTTCTTTAGGGTA
>JAIVFU010000486.1 GCA_020829485.1 Nostoc sp. CHAB 5834
TAGTCGACTGTCACTTGATATGAGGAGCCTCGCTGATAAGGGCTACACCTCTCTTGAAGTGGACACTGACGGGCTTAGCGGTGCAGAACTAACCATTGGAATCGACAAGAACGTGGGCGAAAATTTCCATGTGTCGATAGACACAGGTAGCCCGATAACCGACGCAAAACTGCAGGATTATGACAAGCTTGATGGAATCGTTGGCAATTTAATTTCGCAAATTCTTCGCGATATCGCTACCACCAAAGCTGAAACTGCTAAAAGTTTGGCGGGCAATACCAGTGCTAGTTCCAATGCTTCACTCGAATTAAGCACGCTGGGCGTAGCTTAGAGCCACGTAGACCATGAGTTTATGTGAACCTCCAAGCCCTCGAATGGTGGAGCTCTGTCAGCTACTCGTTGACAAAAGAAAGTACTTCATTCGGCTGATTCATCGGTATGAAAAGGACTATGAACTCGCTCAAGAGGTCATGTCCCAAGCAACCATCCACATCCTGACCACCGACATCGAAAAGTTCGAAGGAAAAAAATCCCTGGAACATTTTGTTGGCGCGGTAATTATGAATGTGGCTCGCGACCATGCTGCTCTTCAAGCCAACCGGCGGCGCATCGCACCAATACAGTACGGCCATGAGGATGAAACCTCATCGTCCGACGAGCCCTCAGCCAGGCACGAGACTGAGGCCTCTTTTGCTAACTGCCCTCAGCGTGCATTGGAGGCAAAAGAGCTTCTTTCGGAGGCCGACAAGATGCTTCCAGCTCTTGAGCGAAAACATCCGGTTTCGTATCAAGCTTGGAGGCTCCATGTGATTGAAGAAAAGTCGTATGACGAAATTGCGCTTATACAGAATGTTCCCGTTAAAGTAGCGCGAAATCAAGTTTGGCGGTTCTGCAAGGCAATTGAATCACTTGCGCAGCAAGCGGTTACTCAATAATTAAAAAAGGCAGCAATCACTTGCTGCCTTTCTTTTTCGAAGAATTGATTATCGACGCGTGACCGATGAAGTAAGCAGGTCCATCAAGAACCCTTCCGCCTGGCGCCAGTCCCTGAATGGATACTCAACCTTCTGTGGGCGGCCCTTAGGACGGAGGAACACTTTGACTGCCGATACGGCTTCGGGATTGTGCTCAACTAGGATGTCAAATTGTTGACGCAATGCTTCGCCGGCTTTGCTCATCGCCGATTTGAAAGAGAATGGAACTTCTGGTTTGTTCGCCATTTTGGTGTATTCGATATGTGTGTTTCATTGATGTATGGCGTTCCGCATTGAGAAGAATCGCCCGTTTTCGGGATTTGGCTCTGAAGCCGAAAAATACCTACGGGAAATTTATAACGTTGGGGCGCAGCTATGGGGTAGCATGCAGGGATAACTAGCCGTTTCTTGGGGGACAAGAAATGGCTCGGGTGCCGTTCTCGGGGTAAGAAGGCTCACTTTACGCGCAGCACGGCCGCGCCCTTCATCTAACTAGCCAATTCCTTGGAGAAATTCAAAGGAATATTACTGGCTATTTTTAGAATAGCTACCTTTTCCAAAAAGACGCGTATTTCTTACAAATTTTGTAGTTAGGGGTCTATATTTTTTTTCGGGGTATAGATGCGCTAGCTAGAAGTTGCATTCCACCAACAGCTGAGACACGACATATGACAACGCTTGTCACCGAGACACCACTCGAAACCTGCGAAGCAGAACACGCTCCCCTCGCCGAGTCAGTATCCACCATCCCTGAATGCCAGGCCTCAACGCTTTCCCCATTGCCCGCTACCGACCTTTCGGCCGCCAGGTCTCCCTCGCCTATCTTCACAGGAGTGGTGGTCTCCACTTGGTCCTCGGTGGAGCAGTCATCAGAGAAGGAGTCGGCGGTTCATGCAATGATGCACGATGACACCTGGGGCGCACACGAGCAGCCGGCGGGAGAACGCATGCTGATTGAACGGTCCCCCGAGGGCATCCGGGGTATCAACTCGAATGGATACCAATGCGAGCTTCCCCGCTTCCTGGTTGACTCTGTTGCCGAGTTGCCAAATGTTGTGCTTGACGGGTTCTTGGATGGAGAAGTGTTTGCCATTTGCGATATCCTCGCTCTGGAGGGAACTGACGTTCGGCCCCTGTCCTATTCGCGGCGGGTCTGGCTGCTCAACGAGCTCAACAGCACGCTGCCGAATAATTTACCGGAGGGGCTATTTCTCGTTCAGTTGTCTCGAACGACCAGCCAGAAGCTAGCGTTCATGGGTCATGCCAAGAAGAGTCGATTGGATGGCATTGTCCTAAGGAACATGCAAGCCCCCTACCCTCGAACATCAGATAATGACATTCATACAGGCGTTTATCTGTCGCTTAGCGAATCAGCCGAAAAGTAATTGCCTACACTTGGGTAGACACTTAACACATAGGACACCCATGACGAATCTGAATAACCCCATTGGCCC
>JAIVFU010000487.1 GCA_020829485.1 Nostoc sp. CHAB 5834
AGATCAACGTATTATCCGTTGGTATACCTGTTACATAGGGGTCACTAAAACGTCATCAAATTCCAATTAACTACTCATCTCGTGGGTAGCTTTGTTGATCGATGACCAGGTCAGGCAGCGATCTCAATCAACCAAGAAATGAATTGTCGCGAGTAGAAATTAACCTCTACGCACAACCATTATTGGGTATCATTGGCCTGCCGTTTCTACATCCGGCGTACCGTCTCGGATTGAAAACACCTGCCGTAGCGGGTGCGGAACCCGTGGGCATTGAGTCGCTCGGCCGTCGCCCGCAGGCTCAACCCATCCCGCTGGCAAAGCCGAATCAGTTCCCCAGCCTGGCGGTTGGCCGGTTGGATCAGGGCGTTGTTTTTGATCATCGCTACGCCCTGCGCCCGGTGGGAATCGGTGAAATTCTCGGGTTTTCCCAACCTAAACCCCCGCGCTTTCGTCTGGGCTAAAGTCGCCCGGGTACGCCTGAAGATCGACTCGGCTTCGTGCTGGGCAAAGCTGCCAATGGTGAGCGTGTTGGCATTTAGCAGATCACAGGCCACAAAGTCGACCTCCGAATCCTGCATATCCATCACGAACGACACGTTGCGGCTAAGTCGATCAAGCTTGGCGATCAGCAGCCGGCTGCCGTATTGTTTGGTTGTCTGGATAGCGGCTTGCAGCTTGGGTTGGTCCTTCTTTTGGCCTGACTCGACCTCGCCAGGCCGCTGGAGCGGAAAATTCCTGGATCAACTCATCTGATTCCCGCAAAAATCGTTGGACCATGGGCGTTGGTCATCGAAGCCGCGGCCGGATCGGCCCTGCTTTTGAGTGGTACCAACCGAATCATACTTGGATTATGGTCTAAGTATAGCAGCATATCGGGCAATATTAATTGTTTTAGGTTGACAGGGAACTGAGCCATCGAAAGCCCAGCTAATTTTAAAGCAAGCCTTATTTGAAAAAAGGTCGGTATAAATTTTTGTTCTGAAAGAAAAGGAAAAGTTAATTCGTAATTCGATTGCATTGAACTGTGAGTTAGCTTTGCGATGATTGAAAATAGAGGCTGTTTTGTTCAGGAATTTGTAAATTAGTCTACAAATCATTTTACTATCCAAAGTAACTTTCGTGATCGGCGCTATCTTTGTCTAACAGTTATTAATAACCAATTCCCGACTTTATCTTATTCAAAACAGTATTTTTAAAATACACGATATGAAACGTATACCGTTTATCCAAGAAGGTCTGTTGCTCTTTGCCATCCTATTTTTTACCCAAAAAGCTCAGGCACAGTTACCGGTTGACTTCTCGAAGATTAATCCAACTGAAACGTTAAAAAGTTGTCAGGCCACGTTGCAAAATTTTGTAAGTGCCCGTAAGGCAATGGTTTTAATGGAGCAAAACTTCACCCGAAAAGGTCTTGCTCAAGCTTTTATCCCAATTCCAGGAGGCCAGGTTGGGTATACCGATATTTACCTCTATTATTTTGTGATGGGAGATAAGAAGCAAGTCCCCCTATGGATGGACCTTTTCACCCAGAATGGTGAATCTAACCAACGGGCTAGTAGCTTTCGGGTTTCGAATACGATTCCCGTTCAGGACGGCTATATTTTTCAATTACAGATTGAACCATATACCTCTATTCGAAACAGGAAATTTACGTCGAATGAATTACAAATGATTGCTTCTAAGCCCGGAAATTTACTCGTATTTTCCCTTAACAAGCCGTAGTAAACTGTTCAAGGTAATCAGGATTAAAATACACTAGATAGTTCTTATGTACTCAACCCTAAATGGTCAAATCCCCAGCCAGAGTTCAAAAATACAAGGGTTTTCCTGAACGATTCTGGTTATAGTTTTTATGGCCTCAAACCGCTGAAAAACAAGATATTAGTTGTTCATTAAATGATTGAGGGATAGCTTTAAATGAACGAAATTTGGGGTGACCCTTCCGGAAAAGTGTTGTACCAGTAATACAGGATACCCGAGATCAATCAGCCTTATTACCGACCCGGTAAGCCCTTCAAAAGTTTAAACTCGTCGACTTTTAGAGGCCCGCTATTTAGCTTTCCTTCGCCAGTAAGTTCAAAAAAACCATTGAGCGGAAGGTTGCCCACAGCGAGGTGTTGTTGCGCCTAAAGAACTACCGTGATGAGTTACTCAACAAGTCACTCATGCAGCAACTTAGTAGAGCACAACTAAACGAGCTAAAGCAAGCTGATCAGTTCCTGCGCACCACTCGCGACCAACCTGAAAACCAACCAACCCCAACGCTACCAGCAGCAGGCTCGGTTGGATCAAAACAGGGTCTGGCAGGACGTTACTTGACACTCACTGGCGCACCCTTGGGCCAGGCGTAAACTCATCGACCAGCCCGTTGGTACCACAGGATAGGCTTTTAATCGCTTTTTCATCT
>JAIVFU010000488.1 GCA_020829485.1 Nostoc sp. CHAB 5834
CATTTAAACCCCATTCATTTATTACTTGTGTATTCATGACTATAAGGAGTTGACGTGAAAGAAATTAACGATGGGCAGCATTAAAGCCTGAGCGAAAACCATTGTAAAAATCACTACAAAAATCGCAGATTGAAGAGAAACTGGCACTCACAGATTTTCCATATGAATTTGCTTGGTTGTGTGACATCGGAATTTCACCTCCAGAAATATTAACTAATTCTTCTTGCGTTAACGCTTTTCCTATTTCTTTGATAGTTTCCATTGTGTTTGGTTTTAGGATGTACTAATTGATTGCCCATCGCGCCCTCCGCTTAACCCGGGATGCTTCGGCCGCAAGTCATCACCTCCCGGGCCGGTATGCCTGGCTGTGATTGGTTATGACAAAATTGATAAGCCGAAGCAGGAAAGTCTATTCAAATTTGAATATAGTGATTTTTTGTAAAAGTGCCGAAGATTTGAAATGGTTATAGTAAATAGTAGAGTTGTTATTTCAGGAAATCCTAGGAATGATATATTCGGTGCTTTGTATCACCTTTTCGAAGTTCTCAACGATAACTTGCCTCCATTTTTGGCGAGTAGGCAAGACGGTAGATGAAATTATACATATCTCAATGGAATTTTTGTTTCTTATAATTTGAACAGAGGCTTGGAGGGTGCCACTTCCAAGCCAGAGAAAGGAGAGACATTACTAATGATAACGTTGTCAAGACTAAAGTAACAGTTGATGTCGAGAACGGGTAAGTTAGACTTTTTTCTAGCTCTTATTGAAATTTGCCCTGACTCTAAAAATAGTTTGCTATGTATTTTTTTGTATTGAATAGAGACTTTTTGACAGATCTTTTTGTAGTTTCTCTTTGTAGAGAATGGTTTATTAGATAGTACATCAAATTCTATTTTGACGAAATTATAATTAGTGCCTTCAATGTACATGAATCCTTTATATAAAGCAGAATAGAAGCTAATCTTGTGCACTTTATCTCCATTATACGTAAGTGTGTCTTCATGAATGTATTTTATATTTTTGTTTTTCCCCTTCATGAAATCAGGTTTTACCTTAATCAAATCGTATGCTATCACGCTGTAAGGGCTATTGACAAGGTTTAAATCAAATATTGTAAGGCTATCGTTGATGGTGGTTTCATGTTTTAATAACTTAACTTGATTGTTGCTTATGTTGTCAAGTGCTGACACAGAATAGAGTTTCATCAATGCGGTGCCTTCATAAAGACATGTATCATTTCGTTTAACGATTTCGTGAAGTTTATATAAGTTATAAGTAGCTGGGTAATAAATGTTATCCGCTAAATGTTTGAAAGCTAATCTTACTATTGAGTCTGCTTTTATAGATTTAACTGTGACTGTAGATAACGTATGAACCGATTGCCGTAACAAAATGACGAATGAATCTTTGTCTGGGTCTAGATAATACCGCTTTTTAGCGTATCCAACGCAGGAAATAGTAATATAAGTACCCAAGTCTTTTCGTTCAACGTAAATTACGCCTTGCTTAGTTGAGTTAATAATTTTATTGCCATTTTGCATCTGTACATTGGCTAGTTCGATAGGTTGTTTAGTCAATGAATCTAAAATGTATCCTGTAAATTTGATGGACTGACAATTGCCTATATGTGATAAGTATAGTATAATAAATAGGTAAAGTATGATTTTCATCGCTGCGAAAAAGTTAGACCTGAATAAAGTAGTAAACCGTTTTCCAGAAATTGGCTCTCGGGTAAGTAGCCACTTGTTTTATAGCCTGACTGAATGTACACCGATAGTGTTTTAAACTGTTTGTTTTTCTTTAAGACATAAGTCTGATCAATTCGAGAAGCAATAGCGAATCCAAAGTTGTTTTGTGTAGTATAAAAGTCGAATTTTGATGGTTGATTCCAACAATCACCACTTAATGTAATTTTCGAGTTACCAATAAGTGGGAAATTTAGTAGCCTTATTCCCAATGAAGGCCATATTTTCTTGTAAGTCTGTATTTGTCTGAAGTATATGTTATAACTATCTCCCTTTTTCTGGTTTGTCAACCAAAAATCATAATTTATCAAGTCTCCAGCTAGGCATAAGCTATGACTTACGCTGAATGAATAAAAAAATTCAGGGTTAATCCTAATAAATGGATAACCAACGATGAAAGGGTTTATTAAATTCAGGAAAGATCTATGTGCCCAACGTTTAACTAATCTTGACTCGGTCTTATCCAGATCTTCATAATATATGTTTCTGTTAAATTTATTGTTAGTTTGGACTAGCGTTCTGGCTAAAGAAAAAACAGGGTTATAGGCTAATCTTTGTTCTTTTTCTGACCCTGAGTTAGTAGAATATGCCGCAAAAGGAATAATACTTTCCATATGATATGAATAGGAAAGTATTATTCGAGCCAGGAAATTATACTTCT
>JAIVFU010000489.1 GCA_020829485.1 Nostoc sp. CHAB 5834
CTGTTGTGATCCAATGGTTGGGCTTTCCGGATAGAATTAATCATTTACTCTTTTATGATTATGGTAATGGGCTTCTTGGACTACTCTCCTTATCCCTGGCAATGGTTTTGATTGGCAAGTATCTACTGAACATAGACTACCAGGAGCAGTGGAGTGGGACAACTAGGTTTAAGTTGGCCTCGTTAAAATATGGACTCATTAGCGGCCTACTACTAGCCGCTGTCCCCTTACTACTGATGGCAGTGAGTGGCCATAAATTTACTTATAAAATAGACGTATATCGATACAGCGTAAATGGGGTGACGAACCTATATGAAGAACTCATTTGTCGGGGTTTGCTTCTGGCTTGTTGTATTAAATATTGGCCTAAACTGTGGGCCGTTGTGTGGACCTCGGTGGTGTTCGGCCTAGCTCATGGAGTAACGGAAAAGAGTATAGGAATTGCTCTAGGAGCGGGCCTGATAGCGTGGGCCATCTTAAAAGCAAAAAGTTTGTGGGCTGGTTGGACAAGCCATCAACTAACCGATACGCTAGTCGATACGTTTTTACCCTAACTGAGTCACGTCTCTGATTCACCAACCCCTTGGTCGGTTGACATCTATGGGCTACGAAATGGGGCCCAATATATAGCTTAGCCTTGATCCCTACGGAGTAGTCGGAATCTGAACTTCAGTAGATATACCTCAACTACCCGATCTCTTCAAACGCTGGTTTTTTACGGTTTATCGACTTCGTTCAATCGTGCACGCTATGTTGTGTCAGTACTTTTAGGGCAATAAGACAACGCTATATAAGGCAGCTCCGGCGATCAAGCCAAGCAATGCCCCGACTAAGACCTCCCACAAAGTATGTCGCCCCAACACCAGCCGGGAGCCGCCAATGAAGAGGGAGAAAATCCCCATCAGTAAGCCCATCGGTTGACTGATACTGAAGAGCGCCCAAGTCAGAAAAAGGGAGAGGGATGTATGTAAAGACGCCTTTATATACCGGTTTACCCCATACGAACTAATCACCAACAGCAAAGCGCAGGCTGTCCCATAGCAAAAGGGGCGGGGTTGATGGGTAGCAAACAAAAGGCCTGTTAACAGGGCTATGGCTCCAACCAAGACGGGATAGAATTGAGCGCGTTGCCGTTGATCGGACACATCAAAATTCGTGAATTGACCCCGCTTAACGTTTCGGTAATTGTACCAAGAGATCGGTAAGACCACCCCACCCAGTAGCAACGCGGAGATGATCATGGCATTGCTGATGGGCAACTGAAGGAACGTTACCAAGAGGGCAAATAGGGTAATCGTAAACAGGGGATGCCCTAGAATGGAGATTGCCTTGGCTGTACTGATGATAAAGGGGGAAACAGGTTTCATAAGTAAGCACCTGAGGACTTAACAGAATGGGGTAGGTTTTTGATCTTAAGCTGCTCTTCGAGTTCTGTTGTAATAGGATCACCAATCGGTTAGTCAATCTACAAAAACTTTGGATTGAAGGATGAAATCTCGTAAAAACGCTCCTATGCGAGACATCTGAGCTTATAGGCGTCTTCTTATTGAGTAGGGCGTTATTTGAAACAGGATCTTGCCACTGATATCTTTCAACTGTATCTTGCTAAACTAGTATCTATGGGGAAGTCATTTCTGAAGGCCGATCAATTTTCATCAGCCCGAAACACCCAGCCTGGTGACTGATCAAGCTTCTGACGTAAAATCATATTGAGTTGAGCAGCATGATGTTGAACGTGCCGCATATTATAGAATAGGATTTCAGGCACCGCGTAATTCATATCATATTCTTCTAGTCCTTCAATCCAACGCTCCCTCATCTTCTCTTCCGTCAGGCCTTCGATAAAAACCCTGCACTTTTCTCGGGTTGCATCCAAACTAGCCAGCATTTCCGCTTTCGAGTAGATCCTATTGGGAACCATATCCCCCAAAATACCTTTAGCTTGCACCCCAGGCTCGGAAAACGTAAAGGGCAGTGTAGCGGCAAACTCCCCCGTGTAGGGAATAGTCGAATAATAATCTAACATGATTAGGCAATGATAGGCAATGTAAAAAAACCGGGTATCCGTATCCCAATACGCTTGTGGCCACATGTCGATCGCGTTTTTCAGCGAATCAATACTTGCCCCAAATTGAGTCCAGAGACTGTGTTTGACGATGTCCAACATAGTTGATGGCGGAAGGATAGTTTATAATCCTGAGCTTTAAAGTTAGGTTATACCGCCTGAACAGATATCCTACGGAACCATGTTTCTGCAAAAATTACAAGCTCTTTCAGACAGTCAGTTTGTACGCGAACCAGCGTCTTAATCAACTAGTTGAGACACGGTTGCGAACCTTTGGGCAGCTATTAAGAAATTAGTGTCTGGTAAAACCCTACCGCTTGAGACGCAGAAGTAGTC
>JAIVFU010000048.1 GCA_020829485.1 Nostoc sp. CHAB 5834
ATTGGTGGTATTCAAGCTAGAGGGGAAAAAGGAAACTACAGTACACAACGTATTAAATTTAGCTCTAACAGTTCTGGTTAACTTTTCGTTACATAGTTATGATTTTTCCTGCCGACTTACTTAGTATTACTGTTATCGTTAGGGCCTGTGTCACCTAATAATACAGTGATAACAGAACCCGGCGTTGCTAAAAGATTAACTGTGACAGGAACACGTACTTTGACAAATCCACTGACAGGAATGGAACTAGTGGTAAAACCAGTATTAGGAACAGTAGTTTCAAATGTGCCGTTACCATCTAAATCTGCGGTGATTGCGCCAGCTGTTGCTGACCCTGTAATAGTAGCTTTACCCGGAATGAAGAAACGGGTAGGATCATTCCCCACATTAGTAATCAAAAAATCGTAGTACAGCAAATCGTTAGATACAACACTACCACCTGTTGTATCTGTCATACCTTGAGAAGCCACCGTAATTCCTGCTGTCTCTGCTACAGAAACTGTTACAGTATTGGAAGTAGTTTTATTAAGAACATTTACTCCCAAATTATTCACGTAATTATATTCAGCAGTTGCAGTGTTATCGATAGTAGTACCAGCAGTTGTACCATCTGCCAGAGAAGGCATTACTACTGTAAATGACCCTCCTAAAGAAATTGCTGCTACTAGTAAAAAACGGTAGTGATGAAAATTATGAGCAAAAAAGTTCCGTAATGGTTTCATGATTTATGAACTGATTTTCAGCCATTGAGTTGTTGTTATGTAACATCTTGCACCAGTTGTTTTAAAATATTTTTGTAGGTAAACACTGCTTTATATTTGCTTAACCCGTGATTTTGGAGCTGTAAGCAATGCTTACTCTACGAATATTGAGAATGGTGCAAGATATGTTTTCCTAGTACCTTTATCTACGAGACGCTGTACGACCGTGTAACTTTTAATTAATGTTACTCATAGAGTCGCTAACAGAATTCTTAATTGCTATTAATTAGGGGTTTTAGACATTTCATTAAAGTGGCTTTTTTTTAGCAACCTGTAGTAGTTATAGAAATAAAAACGACGCAAAAATTACGGCTAAATCAAACCACAAATGTATAATTTTTTTCTATTATTGTGTAATAAATTACAACAAAATTTCCATAATATTTTATGGACTGTTTATTTAGTACAGACAATTAATCCACAAATTACAAAAATAAGTGGATGAAAACAAATTAAACATTATTATAGTTGTACTTTCAAAGTCCTATTTAACTTTGATTTCAAGTAACTTCATCTGTTTTTATAAAAAACCAACGCTGCTAGGCTGATTTGGTACTGAACTTTATATACTCTATTGTGTTTGTAGAGATTGATCCTTTGCAACTGTAAACTTACTTAATTTAAAATTTTGCTGGATGTTAAGCAATTGTTATAAATACTAAATTCTTGACCCTTAACTCTCACTACAGTTCGGTTAAGACAAAAACTAGATAGACTGAGGGTTATTACTGAAGTATACTGAGATTAAATCAGGTACGGTACTCCAAGCCTTAGAAACTGCGATGCCATTTGATGCCATTAAAGAGGCGAAATGGTTAAAATTCATTTGACTCTTATTTGAAATTTTTATTCTCTCCAGAAATGCGAATTAATTCAGCTACAAGAGCAGCGATCGCAGATACTGTAATCAACATGACACTCAATGCGTTAATATCAGGCTTGACTCCCGATCTAATGCGGCTAAAAATTTCCATTGGTAGGGTGTTATAACCGCTACCGGCAGTAAAACTGGCAATAAGAAAGTCATCTAGGCTGAGAACAAAAGCCAAGAGACAACCAGCTACAATACCAGGCATTAATTGAGGTAACAATACTTTGATGAAAGCTTGCGTTGGTGTTGCACCTAAATCTAGTGCTGCTTCTTCTAAGTGAGGATCTAAATTGGTAAGTCGGGAAGCAACCACAAGCCCGACGTAAGCCAGACAAAACACGATGTGGGCTGCAACTATCGTCCATAAACTCAAAGGAATTGCAAAGGCTGCTAGACATACTAAAGTAGCCACTGCGATCGCAATATCGGGAATAATCAATGGTAGGTAAGCAACACCCCGATATAATTTCTTACCAGGAAATTCGTAACGCGCCAACCCAACCGCCATCAAGGTTCCCAGCACTGCTGATATTGCCACTGCACAACCAGCAACTATTAAACTGTTTTGCAAAGCTGATAAGATGCGATCGTCACTGAATAACTTGCCATACCAATCGAGAGTGAATCCTTGCCAACCTGCACTGTAAGGTGACTGATTGAAGCTATAAAAGCTAAGTACCAGTATGGGCAGGTACATGAACACAAACATCAGCAGTGAGAAAACCGCCTGCCATGAGACACGCGGTTTTTTGAGAGAAGGAGAGATATTCACGTTTATATTTGATTTTTATTGATAGCAACCTAAAATATCATATTTTATGTAATAAGTCAATAATTTAATCTCTTCTCTCTTTTTGTTTGCTGATAAAACTTTGCCGCCTCTAATTTTAAAGTACCTACTTTACAGCAATGTGTTCTTTGGGTGACTATGAGTTATCCTCGTAGAGTACGGAAAGCCGCCCAAAAAGTTACTAGGCAGTTTATTCTTTAAATAAGATTTTAAAATCAGATAATTGACAGTCAATAATAGACTATTTTCGCTGATTATCCATATTTAGCTTCATTTTTTAAGATTTTATAAAATTTTTATTTATCAAAAAATCTATATTTAAAATTGGACAAAATCACACATAAGTTAATAAATTAGAATTGATTTACCTCTTTAGGGGTGGGTAATTTCCGTACTAAGATAGACGAAATATATAGAAGTAAAAGCATAATATTATGAGATAAGTGTGAAAAAGTTAGTATCTAAATTTACTTATTTGATGCTAGGTGAATCAATTACAAGCACTGCAACAACAGAAAGAAAAAACTTTTAATTCAAGTTTAATTTGTTAGGAGGTTTGTGATGCGAATAGCTCAAGTAGCGCCACTGTGGGAGAGAGTTCCACCTCCAGCTTATGGTGGTACAGAGTTAGTAGTCGGGTTACTTACTGATGAATTAGTCCAACGTGGACACGAAGTAACTTTATTTGCTTCGGGAGATTCTATCAGTCTGGCAAAACTAGTGTCAGTTCATCCGTGTGCCCTGAGACACGATGGCACTATCAAAGATTACAACATTTACGAAATGCTGAATCTAGCTTCGGTTTATGAACGCGCAGAAGAGTTTGATATTATTCACTCCCATGTAGGGTGTGGGGCGCTGTCGTACACAAATCTCGTCACAACCTCAACAGTTCACACGTTGCACGGTACTTTTACGCCTGACAACGAAAAGATGTTTAGTTTTGGGAAAAAACAACCCTACGTTAGTATTTCCGATTCACAACGAGAACCAAAGTTAGGGTTGAACTATCAAGCAACGGTTTACAACGGAATTGATGTCAGCAGTTATAATTTTCACGCCCAACCAGAAGATCCGCCCTACTTAGCGTTTTTGGGTAGAATGTCTCCTGAGAAGGGAGCGCACTTAGCAATAGAAATTGCAAAACTTGCTGGTTGGCATTTAAAAATGGCAGGTAAGATTGATGCCATTGATATGGAATACTTTGAGAAGGAAATCAAACCGCACATTGACGGTAAGCAAATTGAGTATTTGGGTGAAGCTAACCATGCTCAAAAAAATGCCCTTATGGGAGGTGCAGTCGCAACTCTATTCCCTATCACTTGGCGAGAACCCTTTGGATTGGTGATGGTGGAGTCAATGGCTTCTGGTACGCCGGTGATTGCGATGAAATTGGGGTCTACTGAAGAGGTAATTTCCCACGGGAAGACGGGTTTCCTCTGCAATAATATTCAAGAATGCATCAGTGCCATTGATCGGGTAATAAAGTTAAACCGCTATGCCTGTCGCCAGTATGTCGAAAACTTTTTCAGCGTTGAGCAAATGACTGATGGCTATGAAGCCGTTTATCAGCAAATAATAGCAAAACGATTTTCTCAGAATGGGCGTTTCCGCGGTTTGATTGGTTTAGGTAGCGATCGCACTTAAACATCGCATTTGTGTAATCTTATATGTTTTTAGGGGCGCAGAGATGTGCGTCTCTACCAAATCAAGCGCTTACCCCATTTTTCCAATGTCTTCGCTTTAACCCCTGGAACTCGTTGTCTTGTAAAGAAATAAATTTTTGCTGTTGACGGCTAATAATTAAAGTCCCTAACACCCCACCCCCAACCCCTCCCCTTAGCAAGGGGAGGGGAGACAAAGCGTAGCTTTGGCGGGGTGGGGTTCAAATTATTTGATTTATGCAAGAGGTCTGTTGTGCTAACTTCTTACCCACACCAGGCAGAGTTACTAATTCTTCTAGACTTGCAGTGTTAATATTTATTTGTTTAACTGCTTGTAGTTCACTTGATGAAGAACTTTTTATCTGAGGACAGCGTGTTTGTTCTAATTTAATCTTTTCTTGAATTCTTGATGGTAAGCCGGGTTTAATTTTAGTATAAAGACGAGCAAATTCGCGCACATAATGGGCAGCAACTATGGAACTTTCAATCACTACAACCGTCTCATCGTTACCATTATTGGCAGCATCTGACCAATTATGAGAACCTGTAATTACTGTTTGATTATCAATAACACCAAATTTGTGATGCAATAAATCACCTTTGGGTAACACAGGTACACCTACGGTTGTAATTGGATTTGACCAAGGATGGTTGTCAGCTTCATATTTACATTTATTACTAAGAGCAACCCCCATCATATCTAATGCTTCGCTATAAGGACGATAGGCAAATTGTGGTTCAATTAAAGCGCGAATTTGCAGACTTTGTTGATGGCGTTTTTCTAAAATATTGACAAGACGCTGATCTGAAAAAACAAATAACGCCATATCAACAGATTTGGTTGCTGAATCTAAAATTTTGCCAATTAAACCATTACTACTGTTACTCCAGGATTGAGTTGGGGAAGTAGGCGAAAATTGCACAGTAATTTGGGTGTTTCCTAAAGTTATTTGTTGAGGCGATCGCATCGGTTTTTCCAAACCAAATTTACTATCTGGTTTACCTCCTGGGCCATCTCCCCACATAATGTTAAACTCTTCTGTAAATAAAGATGCTAATTCTGGGCTGTCAATTTGCAATAAGTTATTGGCATTGCCTAAACTGCTGGAATTTGTGAAATCACCATAAGTATCACTTAAAGTAAAATTGGCTGAAGTAATAATTACAATGCGATTATCCACAATCACAAATTTATGATGCATCAAGCTGCTACCTGCTGAACCATCTGCTTGATCGTCTATCCAGGGAATTTTGGCATTTTGCAAAACTATCAAAGCATCTCTTTGATTTATTTCTGCTGGACTGAGTTGATTATCTTGGTTAATATCGATAAATTTGCGAAATTCGTTGTAACGTTCCTGTTCCCTTTTATCTAACTTACCTACTTCAGTAGATGTTAAGCTGCTCCAAGGTTGGCTATAGGTATTTTCTAAAATTATCCTGACTTTTACCCCAGCTTTTTGTCTATCAGCCAATGCTTGGGCAACTTTGGGTAAACGTAATTCTTGCACTGCCACATCTACTGTAGACTTAGCTTGTGTAATAGCATCAATAATCTGTTT
This sequence comes from Nostoc sp. CHAB 5834, assembly GCA_020829485.1. The sequence goes on from JAIVFU010000048.1 coordinate 5,649, forward strand.
TTCTAAATCATCCCCAAGGCGAGTTTGTTGACGGTAAGATTCTTTGTATTCTGAAGACTCAGAATGGTTAAAGTAAACTTGAACTAACGAATCTTGTGGTAAAGGTGCGGGACGCTGATTGAAAGACTGGACTCTTTGACAAGCAGCAAGGGGAAATATCAGTAAAAAGATATATAAAAAATATCTTCGTCTAGAGATAAATAGCACTGTAATCTGTTAAAAGTGAATTGGGAGTAGACATATTTATCATTCCCAAAATTTTGTCTTCTGAATTAAGTAGAAAAATAACTTTCCAAGTAAAAGCAAAAATCCACTGCTAGAAGCATTACAAAGATTTTTTCAGGATTTGTCCACTCAAACTGTATATGCTGACAAGATCAGCAGCCTACCACCAACGTGTGTTCTCACTATTATCGGTTATATGCAAATTTATCTAGATTACAGCGCCACTACTCCGACTCGAAAAGAAGCGATCGCAGTTATGCAAACAGTCCTCACTCAACAGTGGGGCAATCCTTCCAGTTTACATGAGTGGGGGCAAAGGGCGGCAACGGTTGTGGAACAAGCCAGAGTCCAAGTTGCTGGATTAATTAACGCTGTCGATCCAGCATCAATAATCTTTACATCTGGTGGTACCGAAGCAAATAATCTGGCGATTATGGGTGTGGCTAGGTTGTATGCTGTTCCTCAACATATTATTATTTCCAGCGTTGAGCATTCGGCAATTTCTGAAACAGTAAAGTTGCTAGAAATGTGGGGTTGGGAAGTTACGCGCCTATCTGTAGACGTTAAAGGCAGAGTCAACCCCCTAGATTTAAAAGCAGCATTGCGACATAACACAGTTTTAGTTTCTATAATTTACGGACAAAGTGAAGTTGGAACTGTGCAAGCGATCGCAGAACTGGGTAAGATAGTGCGATTGCATGGGGCTTTGTTCCATACAGATGCGGTGCAAGCTGCGGGACGCTTACCCATAGATGTACAACAACTACCCGTAGACTTACTTAGCCTTTCCAGCCATAAAATATATGGGCCGCAAGGTGCAGGGGCGTTATATGTGCGCCCTGGTGTAGAATTGATGCCCTTATTGGGTGGTGGTGGGCAAGAAATGGGACTGCGTTCTGGTACGCAAGCAGTACCGATAATTGCCGGGTTTGGTGTAGCAGCAGAATTAGCAGCCGAAGAATTGGCTACAGAAACACCACGATTAATTGAGTTACGCGATCGCGCCTTTGCCCAACTAGCTGAAATTCCTGGTTTAATTGCTACAGGGGATAGCTGCGATCGTTTACCTCACCATGTGAGTATGTGCTTAGAATACGCCGATGGGGAAAAACTTAGCGGTAAAACCTTGGTACGACAGCTAAACCTTGCTGGCATCGGCATCAGTGCTGGTGCTGCCTGTCACAGTGGTAAACTTAGCCCTAGCCCGATATTGTTAGCGATGGGTTATTCCGAAAAAGCCGCTTTGGGCGGAATTCGCATCACATTGGGGCGTGATACGACTGAAGCTGATATAGATTGGACGGTGATGGTATTAAAGCAAGTTTTGCAAAGGCTGACACCGGATTTATCTTTAGTTAAGCGTTAAATTATTGGCAACGCTACTATAGGACTAATATTTGATTGATGAAAAAGCTCGGTACAGATCGAAAAGCCTAATTCCCTACTCCCTACTCCCTACTCCCTACTCCCCACCCACGTAGATAATTTCAAAAATCAAATACGATTCCTATAGGATCTCAACCGTGTAAACTTATATGTCAAAAATTAACCAGATCCAAAATGAATTACGTTACTTAATCTTTTCGAGAAAATTTAAATTTGCTTAAAAAAGCTTATTTTCGAGTTCTAAAAAATGGTTATCACATACAGATCAGTATGGACAAAACTTTGTTTACATCTTGAATCGCGATCCAGAATTTATCTTTGAATACATGGATTGGATTTACCATTAAAAATCTCAGTCACAGTCATATTATTTTAATCATAAACGAGATTATTCCTTCCTGTGGCGACGTGAAGACTATGAAAAAATAATGAGTCAGATAATTGAAAGAGAAAAGAAGCGGGACTTCATGCACGACTAGGTTATGAAATACTAGCTAATTTAAGGACAAAAACACCATGAACACTGCAAAAATTACTACTGATGGCACTCACTAAATCGTTATTTTACCCGAAGACTTTCAACTTACTGGGACTGAAGTTTATATCAAAAAAATTGGTAACGCCATTGTCCTGATTGCCAAAGACAACCCTTGGGAATCCCTCATTGATAGTCTAGACAATTTCTCCGATGACTTCATGACTACCAGAGATCAGCCAGTTATTGACACCAGAGAGAGCTTGTGAACAAGTCTTTAGGACTTACGCACTGTACAAATGCATCGTGATGTGGATTAACGAAAATCCGTTGTTTCAGGCTTTTTTTAATTATCCTGCGATGCCTACGGCGGTAAACTACGTAAATAGACCATGCTGTGGGGGCTAAACTTTGCTCATTGGTGTCAACTTAAGCTAAAAATCGCTTATCTGTTGGCTTCCACGCCCGCCCAGAAATAAATTTCAGGGCTTATAGCTAAAGTCTACTGAAGTAGACTAAAGATTTTTAGGAATATTTAGTCTACTTCAGTAGACTTTAGCTATTAGCAAGGAACTTCAGTTCCTTGCGGGACATGGTTTTTACCTTAAGTTGACACGTATGAGCAATGCTGTGCCCTTACGAAAGATGTGGTTTTTAACTTATGCATGTTTGCGTTTTCTTGTCAATGCGTAAGTCCTAGTCTTTTACCAACAGGTAAAATTTTGAGTGTGTCTTCTATGCGATCGCACTTCTTCAATAAATGGGCAACCAGTCAGGGAATCTTAACTGAGCAGTTTGTTTTGCAAGGGTTATTTGCTATCCTCTAAAAACTAAACCTACTAGTCTTCTACCCAAGAAAAGCCAATCCAACCAAAATATAATATGAATAGCTACTATTACCCAAAAGACAACTTGGTATGAAACCTTGCTACTTTTGTGGCGTAAGCTTCGTTGGGCGATGAATGCCCCCAGCCATCCACCCATAAATTCACATAAATGTAATCTCTTTTCTGATATTCTCCAACGCCCCTGCTTTGCACGAGATTTATCATCCGCATATTGTGCAAAGGTAATAAAACTCATTACAGGATAGAGAATCAAAGGGATTGGGTTGAAAGTCGTCAATGCAAAATGTATTGCTCCCAAAGCCGGTAATAATGATAAAAGCAACACCTCAAATATTAAAGAAGATTTCGCGGGTTTGAATGTTGCTTTCTCTATTACAGAAGGCGAGATTCCTAGTATATGTTTGGATACAATTCCCTCAATGAAGGCGTTGCAAGCATGAACTCTTCCGTCTTTATCAACCGTTAGCTGATAGCAAATCACATCACCAACTTGTGGACGATGATTTGTTTCTTTGAGGGCAGTGATATGAAGAAAAACGTCTTGATTGCCATCACTGGAGCGGATGAAGCCAAAGCCCTTGTCATCTTTCCATGTTATTAGTTGACCTTTACGCAAAACAGGTTTCATAAAAGACGCTGATATTAATACTTTATTATTAAGATTCCCATATCAATAGCAACAGACAACATCAATCCTGAACCTGTTCATTGATAACCTTCAAGTTAGTGTTTGTACACAATGTTAGATTCGCTACCGTAGGAAGTATTTCAGCTAGATTGACACTCTCGTAAGTCAATAAAGAACCCCACCCCCAACCCCCTTTCAAGGGTAGGTGTTTAAAAATTAGGCAGAGGAGAAGGTAATTTGGGAAACACTGAGTTCTGGAGTAAATGTGGGCCAGGGTTGAGGAAAAAAACCACCCTGTGGTAATGTCAAATGATTGAGAAATGCGGCTTTAATAACTAAATAACCACGTCGAAAACAACTCAACCAACAGTTTTTCTGTCTGTGTTTCAAATTCCGTCTGGCAATATGATTTGGGGGTAACTCATCCATACTGCTGATGGGCAGATTGGCGTGAAAAAGCAGGGGAGCTATTAGCTGGGGAGAAAAACCACGCCACTTGCGGTTGTTGCTCTCAACCAAGGGAGAAAAGGAGCAAGGGGGCTTTTGCCCACAAGGGGCAAGGTTTGTACCTTTTCCCCTGCCCCCAGCAAGAACTGCCTCCTATCAACAGCACCGCCAACACTGACTTGCCATAAAATAGCAATAGCGATCGCTAACCAATGTCGTTCAGCTCGTTTGGGATGAATCATCTTAGTTTGATGCCATGCCAAACCACCGCGTTTGGTGTTTGGAACTCGAAGTTTGGTGTTTGGAACTCGAAGTTTGGTGTTTGGAACTCGAAGTTTGGTGTTTGGAACTCGAAGTTTGGTGTTTGGAACTCGAAGTTTGGTGTTTGGAACTCGAAGTTTGATGTTTGGAACTCGAAGTTTGGTGTTCCAAGCGAACTACGCTTGGATAATAAAATCAGATGCCTTGAGAATTGGCGCACCAGTTAGAGTCACAAATAGACCACCGCTTCCAAAACCAGCCGTGCTGCCATTTTCGTTGTAGAACAACTGCCCACTCACAGGATCGTAGACAATTTTCGCCGTGCTAGCCCCCGCTGAAGAAGTGATTTCAAAATCACTCTCGTTACTAAAACCTATTCCCGGAACAGAAGTAATTGTATTAAAGGTAGCCTTATCCAGTACAATCTTGTCACTTTGTGTAGTGGCTGCAAAAAATACACCGTAGAACCCACTAATACTATCTAGACCAACATCAGCGCTGTTAAAAGCAGCATCGGTGTTGTAAAGGAATCTGTCAACACCCTCACCACCCGTGAGTACGTCATTGCCAGCACCGCCAACCAGAGTATCATCGCCAGCACCACCGATGAGGGTATCATTACCAGTTCCACCCCGCAGCAAATCATTGCCACTATTGCCCTGGATGATGTCATTACCTCCCTGACCATTAATCACATCGCCGGAGTCCTTAAAACCCGTAATGTTATTGTTAAGGCCATTGAGAAATGTAACGGTGTTCGGGTTAAATAACTCAGTTTGAGTGGAGTTAGCATCGAAGACATCAAAACTGTCAACGATGCCCCTCTGGTTATCAAACAGGATATTGCCAATAGCTGGGCTGGTATCAGATGCTGCTAAATTATTCAAGTTTTCTAACAGGAAGTTTTCTAGAATGATTTTGGTATTGCTTGTATCTTCAAAAGTGACTTCTAGATTGTTGCTATTTTGATTGAATTGCAGATTTTTAGCAGTCAATCCTAATCTAGTCAAATCCAAGATATCAACTTCAGCAATTACCGCCGCTGATGGATTTGAACCAATACCTACGCCGCCAAAGTCGGTTATGGTGTCGATGCCATCGCCTCTTGAGAAGATGAATTTGTCTCGACCACCATTACCAGTGAGCTTGTCGTTACCAGCTTTGCCCTCAATGATGTTGTTGTTGGGTGTGCCGGTGAGGATATCTGCATCAGGCGTGCCCACGATCAATTTCTGGACAAAACCCAAAGTGGTGCTTGCCACTGTACTGGTGTTACTCAAATCTTGCCCGTCATCGACGACAAACTCAATTGTAGTGTTAACAGTGGTAGCTGTACTGTTGTAAGTAACGCTGCTGAGGACTTGTCGATAATTGGCAATGGTATCCGTGCCGCTAAGGGTGAGAGTGCCTATAGTCGAGTTGTAGGTAGCGGTGATGTTGCCGATGGCAGTGGCATTGAGACTTTCGGCTGCGCCATTCAAGAGATTGGTAATAGTGATGGTGGCACCAGCTAGGGTAGCGTCGTTGTCGCCCAAGGTGAAGTTGCTATCAATGATGGAGACGGGAGTGCCGCTAAAGGTGGTGCTAAAATCAATACCCTGTGAGTTGCCGTTGAGGTCGAGAACGGGGGCGCGGTTGCCAAACACCACATAGGTTTGCCCTGAGATGATGTCGTTGGGGTCGGCAAAGGGTGTCCCGATAATCAGGTCGTCAATACCGTCGCCGTTGATATCTCCGGCACTGCCAAGAGAGTAGCCTGAACGGTCATCTAGATTAATGCCGTTGATGGCAAAGCCATTAGTGCCGTTGAGGGTGGAGAGGTTGAGTTGGGCACCAAAACCCTCCTTGCTACCAAATACCACGTAGTTTTGCCCTGAATTGGTGCCGTTGGGGTCGGCAAAAGGTGCCGCAATAATCAGGTCATTAATGCCGTCACCGTTGATGTCTCCGGCACTGCTGACAAAACTGCTGAAGAAGCCGTCACCTTTATTGAAGCCGTTGATGACAAAGCCATTTGTGCCGTTGAGGGTGGAGAGGTTGAATTGGGCAGCAAAACTTTCCTTGCTGCCAAACACCACGTAGGTTTGCCCTGAATTGTCGCCGTTGCCGTCGGCAAAGGGTGCTCCAATAATCAGGTCGTCAATACCGTCGCCGTTGATGTCTCCGGCACTGCTAACAGAGTTGCCTGAATGGTCATCTGGATTGATGCCGTTGATGGCAAAGCCATTTGTGCCGTCGAGGGTGGAGAGGTTGAAGCTGGAATCAAAACCCTCCTTGCTGCCAAACACCACGTAGGTTTGCCCTGAATTGTCGCCGTTGCCGTCGGCAACGGGTGCCCCAATAATCAGGTCGTCAATACCGTCGCCGTTGATGTCTCCGGCACTGCTAACAGAGTTGCCTAAGGAGTCATCTTCATTGATGCCGTTGATGGTAAAGCCATTTGTGCCGTTGAGGATGGAGAGGTTGAAGCTGGAATCAAAACTTTCCTTGCTGCCAAACACCACGTAGGTTTGCCCTGAAGAACTGCCGTTGGGGGAGGCAAAGGGTGCCCCGATAATCAGGTCGTCTAGACCGTCGCCATTGATGTCTCCGGCACTGCTAACAGAGTTACCTAAGGAGTCATATTGATTGATGCCGTTGATGGTAAAGCCATTTGTGCCGTTGAGGGTGGAGAGGTTGAATTGGGCAGCAAAACTTTCCTTGCTGCCAAACACCACGTAGCTTTGCCCTGAAGTGATGCCGTTGGGGGAGGCGCCATTTGCCCCGATAATCAGGTCGTTTAGACCGTCGCCGTTGATGTCTCCGGCACTGCTAACAGAGTTGCCTGAACGGTCATCTGGATTGATGCCGTTCATGGCAAAGCCCGACGTGCCGTTGAGGGTGGAGAGGTAGAATTGGGCAGCAAAACTTTCCTTGCTGCCAAACACCACGTAGGTTTGTCCTGAATTGTTGCCGTTGGGGGAGGCACCATCTGCCCCGATAATCAGGTCGTCTGCACCGTCGCCGTTGATGTCTCCAGCACTGCTGACAGAGTTCCCTGAACGGTCATCTGGATTGATGCCGTTGATGGCAAAGCCATTTGTGCCGTTGAGGTTAGATAAGTTGAAAACTGAATTTGCCATGAGTTCGTCCTTTTGTTTTGAGAACTAAAAATAAGGTGCTGAAAGAAGATCAGAGCAAGTAAATTTATTTATGCTAAAGGGAAAAATATTTATTTCGAGATGTATTGTATTGCACGAGAAATAATGCGTCCACAGTCTAAGACCCCTACTTTTAACTATGGGGTTTCCCCTCTGCTAAGAGCAAGAACTGCCCCCATGCCTCTTGTTGAGAGTAAGCGATTTACACGATAATGTATACCATCTTTTTGTGTAATTAATGAACAGGGGTCGCTACAGCGACACCAAGTTTTAATATTGACATGACGTTTTACTAACTCATCTAGCGATTTTTCAATAAATTATCAATATTTTTCTTGGAGGAAAAATGGAACCAATTTTAGCTGGTGCGCCTTGGTTAATCGCGCATAAATCTATATTGGGAGTGAATAAACCTAATAAAATCACATTAAATGGACAGGATTATGTCATTTGGCAAAATCAAAAAGGCGAAGTATTTGCCCTTGATAACATCTGTCCGCACATGCAGGCACCCTTATCAGATGGCTGGGTTTGTCAAGAAAGAGATACTATTACTTGCCCTTTTCATGCACTAGAATTTGATGGACAAGGCAGACTACAGCAAGAAGATAAAAAAGACACTCAGCCAATTACCAAACCATTAGAGCTAATTATTAGCAATGATTGCATCTGGACTTATGCTGGATTTGAGCCAAGATTGCCCATCCCAGATTTGCATCAGAAAATTGTCGATGATTACGAGTTCATCGGAGTAACTGGGGACAAAAGTATTCAGGGTGATTTTTTGATCAATCTGATGGTTAACTATGACTATAACCACCAAAATGGTACTCATAAAGAACTATTTAAAATTACATCTTGTAATGTAAGCAGTTTTGAAGAAAAAGGATACTATGCCACAGTCAAACAAGAACTGAAGAGAGCCAACAACACGCTAGGAGAAATTATCAAAAATCCTATTTTGGGAATCTTCCCTAAAACTCTTACTAACAGGCTCGAATACGCTTTTCCTTCAACTACAGCTTTTTTTGCGAAAACGCCTATTGGTGATATTGCTCAGACTCATATTCTATACCCAGAAACAGAAAAAATCACCAAGACATTTATTTTGATGTATGCCAAAGTCGTCAATCCTTTGATGAAATTTCTGTTTAAAAGCTCAGTTTTACAAGCAGCAGCCACAGTCATTGAACAGGATAGTGGTGCAGTTGAAAGTTTGTATCCTCGGCAAAAAGCAAAAGTTAGATTGCCAAATGAAGAGATTATGTTCTACGCAGAAAAACTTTACCGCGAATGGTAATTTAGCTTTGCAAAGCCTAACTGAGCGAGAAGATCATCTCCATAGATGGTAAACCTAGTATGTGAACCAAATGCTACGCTACAGTTAGCAAGCTTGAGAGGCAATTATGACTGCCCTGATTTTGAACCTCAGCCCCACCATTGAACTAACAGATGAGCAGTTCTTCCAACTGTGTCAAAATAATCGAGATTTGCGACTTGAGCGCACGGCAGACGGAGAATTGATTATCATGCCACCAACTGGATGGGAAAGCGGAAATCGTAATAGTAGACTGACACAGCACTTAGGTAATTGGGCTGACGTTGATGGTACAGGTTTGGCTTTTGACTCTTCTACGGGTTTCAAACTCCCTAATGGTGCAAATCGCTCTCCTGATGCATCTTGGGTTAGTCGAGAGCGATTAGAAGCCCTGAATCCAGACCCCGACAAATTCCTACCGATCGCTCCAGATTTTGCGGTAGAATTACGCTCTGCTTCAGACAGCCTAAAAACTGTGCAACAAAAAATGCAGGAGTACATTGAGAATGGTGTGCGTTTAGGTTGGCTGATTGATCCGCAGAACCAACAGGTGGAAATTTACCGCCCAGGACAGGATGTTGAGGTTTTGCGTAGGCGTAGCCCGTCGGAGACATCGCCTACTAGCTTATCAGGAGAGGATATATTGCCTGGGTTTGTGCTAGATTTAGCACAGATTTTGAGTTAAGCGGCTCCTTCAAAATTCCAATTTTTGCATCATTAAAGATGGTTTTTGAGTTACTACGACTCAGTTTAAAGCTTTGGAGTGGTAGGATTTTTGGATGTTTGATAACAAATTTCACTCATTTCACAATCTGGGCAACTTGCAACTATAAGTTAAGAAAAATTTACAGTCAAACACACAAAATTAATATTGACTAAATATTAAAAACACTGTCTGCAATAACCCGATGACAAAACCCAAAACACCGCCTAAAGTCACAATCGCCTGCAATTCATTTTTTACAATTCCCTCGATTGCAGCTTCTAAATCAGCCGGGGAAGTTGATTTTACCCGGTCAACTATCACTTGATCTATCGACAAAATCGGAATTGCTTGCGCCACAATTACTTCTAAATCTTTTTCCAAATACTTATCTAATATTAAAGCCAATTCTTGACTCATGACTTCTAAAGAAGTATTGACAACAGGTGAAGTACTCAGACGATTTAGCAGCACTCCAGCAATATTTTCCCAATCAACAGAATCAGTTAATCCTTGTAAAAAATCGCTGCCACTGTTTTGTAAGTAATGGCGGACACTTTCGCGGGTGGTCTTTCGGAGTTGGCGTACCGTTCCAATTGGCAAGTTTTGTAATGATAAATTTTGCAGTAATTTCCGAATGCGATCGCGGATTTGCAAATCTTTAGTCAATTCTTGCAACCGAGCATTAGCAGCCTCTTTTTCATCCAGACAAAAAGTTCGTAATCGCGTGAGAGTATTACGTAAGCCAAATAAATTTGCTACTACCCAATAAGTCCCACTGGTTTTTTCGCGGAAGCCTTCATCAATAATTTGAATTGTGCGATCGGTCAAAAAATCAACTATCGTCTGCCGCAACACATCTGGCGGTAAAACTACTTGCAACAACCAATCAGCAAGCCGCGTGGCTTGTTCTTCACTCAATTGAAATTCTAGCAATATCTGGTCAAAAATTTGATTGATCTGCGCTTCCAAAAAGTCTTCACGTCGCGCTAAAACCTTGAGTAACCGTGGCAAGGATTCCCCTATTAAATCCCGCAAAATCCCTGCCACAATTTTGGCACTTTTCTCGTTTTTATCTGTTTTGATTTGTTCAATAGCCAGCCGCAACAACCAGAGAATTGCGCCTTGCACGCGTTCTGTTTGCAACAAACGCCGCGCCAGATTTTGCAATTCTTGTGGTGTCAAAAGTGACCCCATGATTGTCTTAGAAATGTTCAGAGCCAAACGTTCCTGGTTGCGGGGAATCAATCCAGGAGTGAAGGGTACTCTTCGTCCAGCAATGTAAATTGCTCGGTAAGGACGGAACAACATTTTGATAGCTATGTCATTTGTGAAATAGCCAATAATTCCACCCAGTACCGGGGGAGACACATAAAGCCAAAGATGAGACCAGTCCACAGGATTTTGGATTTTAGATTTTGCGGTGCAGCGCTGCGGACGGGTTTCCCTCTCTTACGAGACGCTGACGCGAACCGCAGGCGACTGCACCAAGACGGATTTTGGATTCTAGATTATAAATTAGGGATTGAGTATTGGTAATTGGTATTTGGCGGTTGTTAATTGTTAGTTGCTTTTCCACTAACCACTAAGGATTCTCCATTACCCATTACCTATTCCGCAGTCCCCAATCCAAAATTGCAAATCTAAAATCTAAAATTTGCTGACTACCAGCACTCCCATCATACCGTTCACAATGGGGTAGTGTGTGGCAACATCAAAACCAACTTGCCGCGCTAACTCTATTTGCTCTCTCCCGACGGGAAAGCGTTCTAAGCTAGGGCTGATGTAAGCATATTCTTCTTTTAAGCCTAAATAACTGGCAACTGGCACCACAAAACTATCCAGATACAACTGCTGAAGGGCACGTAGCTGAGGATTACTCGGTCGATGAAAGTCTAAAATTGCGGCTTTAGCACCCGGCTTCAAAACCCGGTATAACTCTTGGAGACTGCGGGGAATATCTTTAACATTTCTTAAACCATAGCCCATTGTTGCGGCATCAAATTGGTTATCGTCAAAGGGTAAATTTAGCACGTCGGCTTCTACCCAGGCGATGCCTACGGCAGGCATTGCCAACGCAGGTTGCGGGTACTGCCAATGTGAGCGTTCTTTAGCTTTTGAAAGCAGGTTGGGTGAAAAATCCACTCCGTACACCTTCCCTGTTGCCCCTACACGCCGTGCCAGACGTAAGGCTAAATCACCACTACCGCAACACAAATCTAATGCCGTATCACCCGATTTAGCTGCACTCCATTTCACTGCCATTTCTTTCCATATTCGATGCTGTCCCAGACTCAACCAATCGTTCAACTGGTCATAAACCGGAGCAATACGGTTAAAAATGGACTGAATTTCGTTAGTCATTGGGTATTGGGCACTTGTAGTGAGCGAACGCGAGTGCGTCTCGTAGAGAAGTCGTAAAGCCTGCGGCATAGCTACGCTTAGGGCACAGCCTCTCCAAGAGTTGTATTGGGCATTAGGCATTGGGCATTGGTTTTTGACTAATGACAAATGACTAATGACAAACAACTAATGACAACTAGTAAGAGCGATCGCTATCAGTTGGGCTGATAAATTAATTAGCATTAATTCATCTTCCCGTAAAGTGCAGGCTTGTTTCCACTGTAGGGATAATATGCCTAAAAGTTGATTCCGGTAGCTAATTGGGATAACTAAATGTGCTTGCACACCAGTATCTTTGTAGTGAATTGCATCAACTAATTTAGTATCTTTAAGTATATTTAAGGAAACTTGCATTTGCCCGGTGGCGATCGCTTCCTTTGTTAACGGGTCAACAGATAGCCAATTCTCAATTGTACCTGTATCGCTGTAAGTTCCTTGAGTCGCAATTAAAGTATTTCCATCTGTCAGTTGTACAATACACCCGTCTGTTCCAAAAGTCTCACTCACAGCCCTAGCAATTGGAGCGAGAGTTTCTTCTAAGCTAGAAGCTGCTTGAGTTACCTGTACCAAAACACTCAGCAGCGCCATTTGAGCATGAGAACGGCGTAATTCTTCTGTACGTTGCTTGAGCAAGTCGTAGGTTTCTGCTGCTCTTTGCACCACTGCCTTCAGTTCGCTTGGATCCCAAGGCTTGGTGATATATTTGTAGACTTGCCCTGCATTAATCGCCTCTACCAAGTCTTCAATATCAGTAAATCCAGTGAGAATTATCCTAACCGTATCGGGAAACTGAGGTACAGTTTTGCTGAGAAACTCAGTTCCTTTCATTTCTGGCATCCGTTGATCGGAGATGATCACGGCTACCTCCCCTTCTGCGGCCAAAACTTCTAGGGCGTTCACCCCACTCTCAGCTTTCAGAACATTAAAGTCGCGTCGAAAGGTGCGATAAAGCAGATCAAGATTATCTGGTTCATCGTCAACTACTAGGATTTTCAGCTTTTTTGGTTGTTGGAGAGTCATCACTCGATATTGGAGTTTATCAATTTCGACACTGGGCTTATCCATAAAATATTTCCTTTAAATATTCACTATCTTGTTATATTCCATACCAAGCTTAGTTGAGAATAGCTCAATTTTATCAAGGGTTTTTACTGAGTTAACTTGGATATTTAAATACGGTAACTGTGAGTGTCACAGAGGATATTTGCTTGTACCAAATATCTGAAGCAAGAAAAATTCCACAAGAAGAATTAACTAGATCAGTTTCCACAGATCAACTCAAAGCATTAGGTATGGGGTAGTTCATAGATTAGAATAAGACTTGCTCATGAGGTATTAATCAACCTCTCAAGTTGAAGCTCGCACTCCGATTATGACTGATCTACCACCCAACGCTCAGAATCCCGAAGAAAATGCTACCAACGATGTAGCACAAGAATTACTGCGAAGGCTCAGGCAAAAACAAGGCAACTGGGTGGAATGGGGAGCCGCGATCGCCTCGTTGCTAAAAACCGGTTACAACCCCCAAGACATTTTTGAGGCGACTGGATTTGAGCCGATTCAACAAAATCAGGTGGTTGTTGGTTCTCAAGTTTACAATTCTTTGGAAAAGTTTGGAGTATCGGAAGCAACGCGATCGCACTATGCCATACGCGGCAGTGATGTTTTATACGAACTGCGTTTGCTCACCCAAGAAGAACGCGCCGCCGCCGCCGAACTAATCTTCGTCCACAATGTTGATGCCGATGAAGCGCGGGAAATAGCAAAAGCACTTAAAGAGTTCTCTTATTACCGCACTTTACCAGAAGGATTTTCTGCCCATCCTGGGGATGCTGTTGCTCATCAAGTTTGGAAACTGGCACGCCAAAATGCAGATTTACAACAGCGATCGCGCCTAATCGCCAAAGGTTTACGCTTTGCTCACACGCCAGTAGCAAGGCAAAAAATCGAACAGTTACTGACTGATTTTACAACTGCTCCCCAGCGTCCAGCGCCAATTCTACCCTTTTACCGCCTGGAAGTTGAAGAACAGTTACCCCGAATTTTGCCAGTGGTAGGCGAGTTGCCATTATCAAGACAAGACTTGCAAACTGTGCCCATACTCACAGAAATTGAACCATTTCGGATGGTTAAGTTTTCTGGAGAGCAAGCTTGGATACCATTACCAGGTTGGCAAGTGTTGTTAGCGGCAGAAGATCCAGTAGTGATTTTAGCCAATAGCGATCGCTTCCCCATCCAAACCCAAAGCCAAATCGGGCAAGTCGTAGTAGTGATAGATCGTGCCCAACGAGAATGGGATGCTTCCAGCTACTTTGTCGTTGAAAATGCTGGTGAATTAGATTTTCAGTGGTTTGAAACTGAGCCAGAAATTCCTCTACTAGGACAAATTATTATCATCGTGCGTCCTAAGAAAATTCTGGATGAAGAATTAACTAAGGATTCCTGGCAGATTGACGAATAAATTCAATTTTAGACAGAACTAACTAGACATCTCCAGAAATTAAATATGCGTTACCCAAAACCCTTGTAGAGACGTAGCAGTGCTACGTCAAAACAATTCTTTTTCGGAGATGTCTACTTAAAGTTTATAAAACTATTACAAAATTTAAATAAATTTTCAAACCATTTTTAATAGAAGTCACTGAAGCAAGAATCTCAACAAATGTATCATTCTGAGCAAAATGCTTAAGAAATTAAGTATTTTCTTGGTTATTTTATCTTTTACGGTATCTTCTTTTATTACCACAATTTTTGAGTAAAAAACAAATCCCTATTTTTTTGATTTAGTTTCTTGAAGAATTCAGAAGCCAGAATTCATTAGTGAGAGATTGAAAACTGTAACTAATTGGAAATTTAATCGGAAGAAAACAAACCCAATGGATTTCTGTTGATATAAATGACTCAAGGATTGTCCAACATCGCTATCACTCGTTTGTAGCTGAACAAGGAGTTTTCCAAAAATGTCTCTAACTAAACGTTGCTTGGCCGAATTTATTGGTACATTGTGGCTTGTCTTAGGTGGTTGTGGTAGTGCTGTTCTAGCCGCAGCCTACACGGCAGATGCGGCAAAAATCAGCGAAAATACTTCTTTTCCACTGGGTATTGGATTAGTCGGTGTATCTTTGGCGTTCGGGCTTACTGTCCTCACAGGGGCTTATGCTTTTGGTCATATTTCTGGTGGCCATTTCAATCCAGCTGTTTCCTTTGGACTGTGGGCAGGTAAGCGTTTTCCGGGATCTGACTTACTACCTTACATCGCCTCTCAAGTAATCGGTGCAGTTGTTGGTGCAGGCATAATCTACCTGATTGCGAGCGGCAAAACTGGATTTATCTTAAGTGGCTCTAACCCATTGGCCACTAATGGCTACGGGACTCACTCTCCAGGGGGTTACACGCTGTTTGCCTGCTTCATTAGTGAAGTTGTGATGACTTTCATGTTTCTATTGATTATTTTGGGTGTGACTGATAGGCGTGCTCCTAAAGGATTTGCACCACTGGCAATTGGTTTTGGACTCACTTTGATTCACCTGATTAGTATTCCTGTAACCAATACCTCGGTTAATCCCGCCCGTAGTACTGGAGTTGCTCTATTTGCAGGTGTAGAACTCTTTTCGCAAGTTTGGCTGTTCTGGATAGCTCCGATTTTGGGGGCTATTTTAGCAGGATGGTTGTATGTAGCCGTCTTTAGTGAATCAACCGTGGAGGAACGGCAAAACATCGAAGAGCTAGTCTAAAAGTAATTTTCAACTGTACCAGTTGTCCCGGTATTTTTGGTTTTTATAACGGGCAATATGATTGAATCTGCTTTGTGCCTATAATCAATCTTCAGGTAAAGTTGCATAAGTAGAGCGGTGTGAATAATTCAAGGTTTGTAGTGAGGACTTTAGTCCTCTTATGAGGGCTGAAGCCCTCACTACGAACTAATCTCAATATTTTTTACATTACTTAATCTAGTTTGATTTATTCTCACCGACTTACTTAGGTGCAACCCACATTAGGCATCGCTTGACATTTCGTTTTGAGATTCCTTAAAAATCCTCCGACTTATAGAACAAATGAGCCAAGCAAAATTTGTTTTGTCGGGGGATTATTAATTCTAGGCGTTGCTGATTGCGGTATGAAAACGATTGTGCGTTACGGTGAAAATCCTTGTAGAGACGTAAAATTTTACGTCTCTACATCCAAATTCATACCTCCATTCAGCAACGCCTAATTCTATTTCTAGCAGAAACGCTTAGATCGTCGTCTTAGTACTTGACAGGATATTTAAGTGCATATACACTTATTTTATGCAAGACCAAACTACTCAATTAGCTCTACTCAAAAAAGTTGCAGCTACCTGTACCTGTTTTAATCTCCGCAAAGCATCTCGCACAGTTACACAACTTTTTGATGAGATTTTGCAACCAAGCGGGGTTTTGGCTAACCAATTCACCTTGCTGACTGCAATCAACTTAGCTGGCTCAGTAACAATCACGCGCCTAGCTCAAGAATTAGTTATGGATCGAACCACTCTGACACGTAACCTCAAACCACTAGAAAAGCAGGGATTGCTCCAGATTCAGCCAGGACAAGATCAACGGATGCGGGTGATCAGTTTAACAGATAAAGGACAAGCCGCTTTGGCTAAGGCTTTACCTCTATGGGAGGTAGCCCAAACTCGTGTATTAGAACAATTAGGGGAAGAACGATGGAGTACTTTGTTATCAGGTTTGTCCGATACTGTATCCTTGCTGCGTAAAGGCTAATTTTTTTATCGGGAGAGTGTATATACACATATTTTTTAATTAGGAAACCTGTATGTCTAAATTTGACGATCATCCAACTGTCAGACAGTATCGTGAGCAAAGCACTATCGATGATTCCACGATCGCTTCTCCAATAGATGCTGATTGGCTACGTAGCCTGTGCTTGGAGCTAGGAGCGGATGATGTTGGCTTTGTAGAGATTGATCGCCCAGAGATTGCTGCTCAACGCCAGGATATTCTGGTAGCTTTTCCACCGACGAAGACACTAGTTAGTTTTGTGTGTCGCATGAATCGGGAGAATGTTCGTAGTTCAGAGCGATCGCTAGCTAACGTAGAATTTCACACTACAGGTGATGAAGTCAACCAAATTGCTCATGAGATAGTTGCTACCCTTGAACAAAAAGGAATTCGAGCTTTAAATCCAGCAATGGGTTTTCCAATGGAAATGGATCGCTTTCCAGGGAAAATTTGGGTTGTTTCCCACAAACCTGTAGCTGTAGCCGCAGGTTTAGGTAATATGGGGATTCACCGCAACGTTATTCATCCCAAATTTGGCAACTTTATTTTACTAGGGACGATTTTGATCGAAGCTGAGGTAACTAAATATAACAGACCAATTGACTATAACCCCTGCCTGGAGTGCAAATTATGTGTAGTAGCTTGTCCAGTGGGAGCTATTGGTAATGATGGACATTTCAACTTCTCAGCTTGTTACACTCACAATTATCGAGAGTTTATGGGAGGATTCACCGATTGGGTAGAAGATATTGCCGAAAGTAAAAGTGCCCATGAATACCGTCAAAAAGTGAATGATTCAGAATCAGCATCGATGTGGCAAAGTCTTGCTTTCAAAGCAAACTATAAAGCAGCTTATTGTGTAGCTGCTTGTCCAGCAGGGGAAGATGTAATTGGTCAATTTTTGAGAAATCAGAAAGGCTTCGTTAAAGAAGTAGTCCGACCCTTACAAGATAAAGAAGAAACTATTTATGTTGTTCCAGGTTCCGATGCCCAAGACTACGTAGCGAGAAGATTTCCACACAAAAAAGTTAAGCAAGTTAGCAACAGCCTTCGCCCTAATTCTATTCAAGGGTTTCTTTCCGGGTTGCCTCTGTTATTTCAAAGGAATCAATCAGTAGGACTGGATGCTATTTACCACTTCACATTCACTGGGAAGGAAGAATGTCAGGCGACAGTCATAATTAAAGATAAAACAATTCAGGTGGAAAATAGTCATATTGGAACAGCCAATATTCACATTTCTGCCGATAGCCATACCTGGCTTCAGTTTCTAGCTAAGCAACAAAATATTGTTTGGGCGCTAATCAGGAGGAAGATCCGCGTTCGAGGATCGTTACGTTTACTTCAAGCTTTTGGGAAATGTTTTCCCTGATGAATTACTGCAATCTAATATTTACAAAGTTTTTGTCAGGGTTTATAGTAAGCACTTTAGTAGTTAAAAAATAATCACTGAACTTTTAACTACGAAATTACTTACTAATCCAATAAAACTAGACAGACTACTATCAGCAATTTAGTAATTTAAGATTAATAATCACCTAAAATTATTTATATATGTAAGTCGGTGCGAATAAATCGAACTATGTTAATTAATGTAAAATTATTGTAATCCAGTTTGTAGTAAGGACTTCAGTCCTTCTTTTAGGACTAAAGTCCTTACTACAAACCTTTAATTATTTACGCCGTTTTACTTATGTGATTTTTGAATTAAATCTCAAATCTCAAATTTTATATGTCCGACTCTAAATTTACTATTCCTGTTGTTCAAGAATTACTTGACTCAGAATTGTCTGAGCGATCGCCTATTCCTTCTCTGCGGGAAAAGATTCTCGCCATCCGCAACAGTCTCCGCCCTGGACAGCAGCAAATGGCTGACTGGCAATCTGGCCCTTTGGCTATTTCTGCGGTTCCTGGCGCAGGCAAATCTACTGGGATGGCGGCGGCGGCAGCGATCGCGATCGCCCGTCAATATGAACGTTCATCATCCCGCCGTCACTTGGTAGTTGTTACTTTTACTCGTTCGGCTGCTGCCAACATTAAAGCGAAGATTCGCAAAGACTTAAAGAAATTATCCCTACCTCAGACGGGCTTTTTTGTTTATACCCTACATGGTCTAGCGTTGAACATTGCCAGTCGCCATCCTGATTTATCAGGTTTGCAGTTAGAAAATGTCACATTAATTACACCAACTCAAAGTCACCGCTTTATCCGAACAGCCGTAGAGCAATGGATTGTGAATAATCCAGGAATATATTTGCGGTTATTAGAAGGTCATCAATTTGACGGAGAAGAAACAGAAAGATTGCGTCGCCAATCGGTGCTGCGAACAGAAGTATTGCCGGAATTAGCTAATACGGTAATTCATGAAGCAAAAAGTTCTGGGATATCGCCAGAATTATTGCGAGAGTGGAGTAAACAAACTACAGACGAATATACAATTTTGAGCATAGCGGCGGGATTGTATGAACAATATCAAAACTTAATGCGATCGCGTGATTTCATCGACTACGACGATATGATTTTAGCCGCACTGCGCGTTTTAGAAAACGGTAGTGCCCGTCGCATCGAGCAAAACCAAGTTTTCGCCGTCTTTGAAGATGAAGCCCAAGATTCTAGCCCATTACAGACGCAGTTATTAGAAATTTTGGCAAGTGATGGGGGAGATGAGGCAGGGGGCAGGGGGCAGGGGGCAGGGGGCAGGGAGAGAATAATAACTCCTCAATCATCAGTCATCAGTCATCAGTCAACACTCAACTTGGTACGAGTTGGTGATCCCAACCAAGCGATTAACTCTACTTTTACCCCAGCCGATCCGATTTATTTTCGGCAATTTTGCGAAGAGTGCGATCGCATCAAACGATTGGCAACGATGGATCAAGCTGGTCGCAGTACTAGAATTATCATTGAAGCTGCTAACTTTGCCCTCAAATGGATCAATAATCAGTCGTTAGCAAAAACGAATAACGGACAACAGACTCCTGACAACCGACAAGTACCATTTCGCTTGCAGACAATTCGCCCTGTTGAAACAGGCGATCCGCAAAATAACGCCAACCCAGCACCAATAGGACGGGGATTAGAACTTTATACCCCGCGTGACATCCATCACACCGTTGAATTGTTATCTAAAAGGGTGATTGAGTTATTTGGTGAAGACCCAACACAAAATAGTGCAGCGATTTTAGTGCGAGAAAATCGCCAAGGACGATGGTTAGCAGAAGCTCTAACACCTGTGTGCAAAGAGCATGATATTATACTTTACGATGTGGGAGAACGCGATCGCCGTTCCCATGTTCCCCAAGAGATTTTAGCATTACTGCAATTTTGCGATCGCCCCCACTCCCCCGATTACCTGAAAGCCGCACTAGAAGCATTAGTACAGCGCCAATTAATACCTACTCAAGACCTCAACGCCCTTGCTAGTCTCCCAGAAGAATTTTTGTATCCTGGCCCCCTAGCAGCACCCCAGCCAGAAACAGTCCAAAAAGCTGCTCGGTTGTGCCGCAATTTACTTCGCGCCCGCTTGGAATTGCCCCTCTACCAGCTAATTTCCTTTCTTGCCTTGACCTTAAATTACGACCAGGCAGAATTGGCAACTGCTGACAAACTTGCAGAACGGGTAAACCAGCAGATAGCAGGCAATAGTTCGATGGGGGGAATGCTGTCAACTTTAAGTGAAATCGTCAGTTCCGAACGGTTTGAACCAGTAGAAACCGAAGATTCGGAAGAACGTTATACTCGTCGCGGTCAACTGACTATTATTACCATGCACAAAGCCAAAGGGCTAGATTGGGACTATGTATTTCTTCCCTTTCTGCACGAAAACTTAATTCCTGGGAGATTTTGGGTTCCTCCCCAAAGCCAGTTCTTAGGGGATTTTACCTTATCAGAAGTAGCCCGCGCCCAAATTCGTGCTGCTCTCCACGGAGAATCTACCATACCAGATGTTACACAAGCATGGGAACAAGCAAAGCACTTGAAAATATCTGAAGAGTACCGTTTACTCTACGTTGCCATGACACGAGCAAAGCGTCTGGTGTGGATGTCAGCAGCGCAGAAAGCCCCCTTTACTTGGAGTAAACCGGACAATTTACAAGAACAAGCGCCTTGTCCGGTTTTTCCAGCATTAAAGCACCAATTTCCTGAATGTGTGATGAATTTAGGAGTAATGGCCAAACAAGCGTGAGCAAAACTTTTAAGAAATTAATTGCAATGTACAGTTATTAGCTCGGCGTAAATAAATTAAAGTTTGTAGTAAGGACTTTAGTCCTGATAATCCTTGTTTTGAGCGATGAATCGCTCACTACGAACTAGGATTTTATTTTATGTTTAATTATGCCTGCCTACTTAGTAGCGATCGGATTGTGAATATTTGTATGAAATAAGCTATTTAAAGTGAAAGTTGCCGTTTGAAAATTGGTGTTATAGATTGGTGCTGAGATTTTAATCAGAAATTGATTTACCAATGAAAACCCAACAGTTGACAACGACACAAGAAAATAGACCGTCTTTTCCTGGCATTAGTATTGGTACTGCTCAAGTACCATTCCGCCAATGTAAGAAAACTGTACAACAGCATGAGTTACTCAGTGACTGGGAACACGCGAGTTAGTTCACTCGTATACTTTAATCCTCATTTGAGGGAGCAAGCCGCTCACTACGAACTCATCTCAAGATTTTTTACATTACTTAATCCAATACGGTTCAGTTAAGGCTAAAAAATAAAATCGAGATGATACAATTGTCCATCGGTTTGGGATAGGTCATTGAGCGCACAATACTGCAAATAACCAATGGGGATGTTTTGATAGTAGAACAGACACGGAACAACCGGGTCATCTCCCCTAATCATCGGTTTGTACGCTTCTATAATTCTTTCTAAATCAAAAGGATTATCTCTTCCTTCATAAAATTCCAAAACTTGTGCATCAGTTAACCATTTTGCCATCAACTGAGAATCATATATCAATACAGTTCAGTTAAGGATTTTTGGTTCTAATTTTAGACCTGTAGAGACGCGTTAGCGTAGCGGGGCGTTCGCTTTTAGCGTCTCCAAGAGTTGCCCAGTACAATTTCGCGTCTCTACCAAGGTTTTTGGGCTTAACTGAACGGTATTGTTTTATAGCCAATCAATATTTAAATAAATATAGTTTGTTCAAAGTGTCTATCATCTTGTTGCAAAAATTATAAAAAAGCAAAAGGGAATCCCATGCCCGCTTCGTAAAAATGGAATTCCCTTTAAATTTTGCCTTACCTCTAACAAAAGATGGCTATGCCAAGCTTAAACTTACTCAATTACCACCAGAGACAACAGATTTATTATGTATAGCAGTGTCTTCAGGCTTTCTCTGCCATTTGCCATCATTGCCTGGTTCGTATTCATTCTTTACACTATTCCAGGCAATCTCACGCGCACCCTCTTCACTCATACCATTACTTTGAGCAGCATTAAATGCTGCTACAAAAATCTGCTGTGCGTGTTCAGGCAACTGTTCTGTAATTTCACCAGATAATTCATTTATTGTTTGATCAGCCATAAACTTACTCCAATTATTTCAAGTTAGGTTCATGTTAAAAAACTTGCAATAGAATTTCATCTTTCTGAAAGTAGAGAAGCAAATAATCATACTTTTGGCTGAGTTAAGCGATTTTTAAATCAGCGATGCAATAATATTGATACTCATCGCTAAAATTGTGGTATTGAAAAAGAAGGATAATATGCCATGTAACAGAGTCAAGCGCCTCATCTCGCGTGATGTCGTCTGCACATCTGAAACTTGGCTAGTCATGCCAACTACAAATGAATAATATAAAAATTCCCAATAGTCTGGATAGTCATTATTAGGAAACTCTAAACCTTTGGTGATTTCTTCTCTATTATTACGACTAATATATTTGTAATAGCTGTGTGCATATTGCACTGCAAACATCGTATGCACTAGTAACCAGGAAGCAACAATGGTCATAATTGAAAGTATGACATGTAGGTTAAGCACAATTGTTGACAACCCTTTTTTCTCAGTTAGTAAAAACCCGATCGCTAAAACACTAGCACAAGCCGCAGCTATCACCAGCAGAAATATAGCTAAATGTCCTTCATATTCATTCTCAGCATAACGGCGAATTTTGTCTGGGCTAGCTTTGATCATTTTCCACCAGGTTACAGCTAAGAAAAAGTCAGCACCGGAATTCCAAGCGCAGAGAATGCGAGTAGGTAAGTAGAGCCAAGACGGAAGAATTATTGAAACTAATCCAGCAAGTCCGACAGCAATTATAAGTCTGGGGCGGGAGTCAAAGTTTTTAAATAAATTAAGTTTCACAAATATCTTGCACCAAGCCGTATAGATTAGAAATCGTACTCTAGTTACTATCCTTTAGATAACCCGAACCCTTATTTTCATCTTTTTTCCAAAAGTTCGTGGTTTTCTGGTTTAGCTATACAAATTATCATCCGTCATCTAGAAAACCGGGAAACCTTTCCCGCAATCCTCAAAATTCTTCCACCTCCTGTAATTACTCAAGATAAAGCGATGTCTACGATGGGCTACGCCTACACCGAAGTTTGTATAGTCTACTAGGGGATGTGTAAGTATATCCTGTATTATTTTTAGATAACTTCAGAAAAATTTCAACTAATGTTAACAAAAAAGAAGAGAAGAAAGTACCTATTTATTCTACTTGCCATCAGTGTTAGCTTTTGTTTACTGATTCTGTATGCTTTTATCATTGAGCCGAATCGGTTCGTCGTCACACGTCATCAGCTAAATCAAGAATTCGCTTCTAACAATAATAGTTTCAAGATTGTCCAAATCAGCGACCTTCATCTTAAACAATTTAATAATCGGGCACAACATATTGCCGAACAAGTTAATAAACTTAACCCAAATGTTGTACTATTTACTGGAGATTCGATTGATAAAGTCGAACAGCTTGATGGATTTGATCGCTTTTTGTCACTCCTTAACAAGCAAACAGCTAAGTATGCAATTATGGGTAATTGGGAATACTGGGCAGGTGTTGATTTAAAACGTTTGACAAAAATATATGCCACTTATAATTGCCGCTTATTAGTTAATGAAAGCATTTTACATAACTACGGCGATCGCTCTATATTAATCACGGGATTAGATGATTTAGTCAGCAAACCCGATTTAATCAAATCACTCCAAGGTGTTCGCCCTCAACAAAACCATTTATTACTTGCCCACTCACCAGCATATCGAGATTCTTTTTCAAGTGATGAGTTAGCAAAGATAACACAATACAAACCACAATATATGTTATCAGGACATACTCATGGTGGACAATTATCATTATTTGGCTTTGCTCCTTTACGTCCGCCTGGTAGCGGACGTTATATCAGTGGTTGGTATCGAGATGGTGCGATGCCTGCGGCGGGCGGAGCCATCGCCCTGTACGTATCGCGTGGACTAGGAGTTTCGGTTTTACCAGTAAGAATGGGTGTAGTCCCCGAAATTAGCTATTTTGAGTGGTTTCTGAACTCAGCTTGATTTTTTAGCGATATCGCCCAATCCGCACTGCGTCCACATCATGTCAAGAAAAAGATTTTCTTCTCAATAACCTCGAATGTAGTTGCACTAGTTGTAATTCTCAACTGGGAGAGGGAACGGAATTTGCAACAGCGCTCCCAATTTAACCCTTTAAGAAAATAATACTTACTTTAACTTGGCTCTAATCGTCTCTATTCGTTGACGATTAACACCCAAATCGCTTTGACCTAAGCGTGAAGCCGAACGTACTTGGATAACATTAGCATTCCGATCTAGATAGAATTCTACATCATCCACAAATCCCAGTAAAGCACTTTTAAATTCTGCATATAAATAATCTTGGCTTTCGGTAATTATTTTAGTTTTTGGTAAGGATTCAATAATCTGTTTAAGATTACTAATCGCTTCTTCTGGACTAGATGTAAAAGTCAGTGGTGCAATTTTGTGGGTTTCATCTGTACTCTGACTAGAAACACAGTTAGGAGAATTAGGACAGGGTGCTAATTTACCGTTGCTAATACCTAAATTATTTGGTCGTTTGCCAGCAAAAACCATAATTATGTATTCGGGTAAGTGAATAAGTATACTCTCGCACATTTTGCCGTAATGGCATCTTCTGGCAAATGACAGATTCGCTAAAACATGGGTGATGCGTTCGCTCTATGATTCGGTAAGTATCGTCTAGGCGAAAACAGATTATGACGCAAACAATTTCAATCAACGACTCTGGGCGCTTGCAACTCACACCGTTAGAAATTCCATCCCGTTTGCTGTTGGGGCCTGGCCCCTCTAATGCCCATCCCGCAGTTCTCCAGGCGATGAATACCTCACCAGTTGGGCATCTTGATCCAGCTTTTCTCGCACTGATGGATGAAATTCAGTCGTTGCTACGTTACGTATGGCAAACAGAAAACCCACTCACAATTGCAGTCAGTGGTACGGGAACAGCCGCAATGGAAGCAACCATCGCCAATGCTGTAGAACCCGGTGATGTGGTTTTGATTGGTGTAGCTGGTTATTTTGGTAATCGCCTTGTGGATATGGCTGGACGTTATGGCGCGGATGTGCGAACCATTACCAAACCTTGGGGACAAGTTTTTAACCTTGATGAACTCCAAACAGTCTTAAAAACTCATCGTCCAACTATTTTAGCCCTAGTTCATGCCGAAACCTCCACCGGCGCACGTCAACCATTGGAAGGTGTCGCTGATTTGTGTGATGAATTTGGCACGTTGTTGTTAGTTGATTCAGTCACAAGTTTGGGTGGTGTCCCCTTGTTTTTGGATGCTTGGGGAGTTGACTTAGCCTATAGTTGTAGTCAAAAAGGGTTGGGTTGTCCGCCTGGTGCTTCGCCCTTTACAATGAGTCCGCGTGCCGTTGAGAAATTGCAACAACGTCAAACAAAGGTTGCAAACTGGTATTTAGATATGTTGTTACTGGGTAAGTATTGGGGCGCTGAACGCACCTATCACCATACAGCACCGATTAATTTATATTATGCATTGCGAGAAGCACTGCGTTTGCTTGCAGAAGAGGGATTAGCAAACTCCTGGCAGCGTCATCAGAAAAATGTAGAATATCTCTGGGAAGGGTTGGAGAATTTAGGACTAAGTATGCACGTTGAGCAGCAGTATAGACTACCAACGCTGACTACTGTCTGCATTCCAACAGGGGTAGATGGGAAAGCGATCGCACGGCAGTTACTCAATGAATATAATATTGAAATTGGCGGTGGTCTTGGCGAACTAGCTGGTCTTGTTTGGCGCGTCGGATTGATGGGCTTTAATAGTCGTAAGGAAAGTGTTGACCAACTTTTAGCAGCACTACGGCAAGTTTTGCCTAAGTAGTTTTTGGGTTAGAGTGGTGCGTTAACAGTAGCTTAACGCACCTGATAGAAAAGGCGTAGGCGTAACCCAATCTAGGCATCGCACTAACATCCGTTTGAGAATTAAATTTACATTTTTTTGATTTTAATAACTGTCAATCCCTTGATTCATCCCCCCATCTGCTTATTTCTTCCAGGGTAGTTTAGTTCCCATTTCAGTTAATGCAGAAAAGATGAGATAGAGGACGAGTAACCCAGCACCCGCACCAAAAGCCAGTAAATCGTTATCCATAAGTGCTATTTGCTAAAACTTCGCTAATCATAGCGGAATCACTTAATATTTAGCATTTTTCTACAGCCCTACAATCTTTGGTCTTTTGGATGCAAAGTGTAGCAGCCATACCAGTGACGAACTGCTAGCCAGACGGCACAAAGCAAACCCGCGAGGCTGAGGGTTAGTCCACTAAACGGTATTAATAATCCAAAGATGGGTAATACTGCTCCAGCAATAGTGCAGATAATAGCAGCCAGGGAAGCACTGCGACTTGCCCCCAATCCCCATGTCAGAAACAGTAAAATGATGGAAATTAAAGTCCAAGCCAACTGAGCATTGATGACGCGAGCTAGATAGGTCAAAGTCAATAGACAAGCAAAGAAAATACTAGCAGCGATCGCAACATTTTTAAAACTCATCGGCAGTGACAAATATAACAATAATATCCACCACAAAAATATTGCTGGTGCTAGCAATAAAAGACGAGGAATTACGCCCGTATTACGAATAGGTTCGGTGTTAGTAAACACTCCAAATGGATTTTTGACTGAAACATTATCGTCAAATTTCCAAGTAAATTGTGTACTGCGTCCGTTAACTTTAATCTCATTCGGTACAACACCACTAGCAAAATCAGCCGGAGCAAAGTTAGCAATTGCTATGAGGCTAAAATTAGAAAGCAACTGTCCCGTTGCGCTATAAACCCAGCGAGGGCCTCCTTGAGCCTGATAGGTGACTCGAAAAGTGGTTTCTTCCCCTGGTTGTAGCTGGAAGGGAAAGCCATAGTCTCCCGGATTAGTTTGTTGTAACCTAGTACCATCACGTTCAACTTTGTAGCTAGCAAGCAGTGTGTAGCCGTTAGGTGGCGGTACTTCAAAGAAAAAATTATTAATATCCTTGAGTTGGTTGACTACTTTATAATCAGCAGTATAATTTACCACATAAATCGAGCTACGACCTGGAACATCTACACTTTGGTCAAGCTTGACTTGAATTTGCGAACCAGCCAACGTTAAGAAGCGGTTAATTTCTCGTGTCTCATTTACCTTGACAATTTTGCCATTGACTTGAGTGTTATAAGAGTATGGCTCTCGAATAGAGTAGCGCACTTGGGGCGCAAATTGTTCGAGCTTTTCACCTGCAACACTTTCAGTAACTTGAGCCACCTTTGCTTGTTCCCAGTGGTGGTAGCGATTGCTTAAAGTTGAACAGAGAAAAAATCCTGGTATTAACAGAACTAATACCAGGGTTAAATGTTGTAATCCTCGCAATAGTTGAGAATAACCAACAGCCCATTCGCCGATGAATATTACTTGTTCCGGCTTGCTTCGACGTAGAGAAAAACTGATCAGTGCGATCGCAACTCCCAAAGCTACGACCAAAAATACTAATAACAGTGAAGCTTTGAGCGCCTGGGTTCCAAATTGGACAAGCTCAATTGGATGCGTCAAATCGGGTAATCCGGGAATACCTTGAGCAGAAGATGACATTGGTTGATTTTTGCAGAATTTGGAAAACCAGACCGATAAAATCTCTTAAAAGTTTCTGAAAAAAAGTTTTATTTGATACGCGGACAGTTTAAACAAATGCTGCGCTCGCTCTAACCCTGACTTACAAAAACCTCTCTCAAACCCTTATTACTCTGTGTTCTCTGTGCCTCTGCGGTTCGTTTTTCCCGTACTCATCTGTAACTACTATTGGTATAAAGATCAAAAGCCCGGTCTTTGTGACCAGGCTTTTGAAACAATGGGGCTATATTCCCCGAAGGTTAGTTATAAGAGGTTCAGTATAATATCGATACTCTAATAAGTGATACCACTTTGCTGTTATCGATTCCGGAAAATTCGCTAAAAATTTTTGAGTAACCTTTATCTCCCAAAATACAGCAAGGGGCAGGCAACTTCAGCATCTTGTACAGACGCGATAAATCGCGTCTAAATCTTGTACAGACGAGATAAATCGTGTCTCTACTTTTCAGATCCCTTTAAATCCCATACCTTGCTCTACTTGAGCTGCAACTTTACGAGAAATCTGAAAGCGAACACCAACTTGGCTAAGGAATATGCCAACTAAAATCAAGCTACCACCGATATATTGAGCGAAGGTAGGGACTTCGCCCAATACCAAATAAGCTGCCATAATTCCCACAATTGGAGTAAAAGAGCCAGCTAAGGAAGCCGTTGACACAGTAGAAGCTCTCAAGCCCTTGAGCCAAAATGATTGACCTAAAACCACAATTACAGCAGCATAAACAAGCATCCACTGCCACAAAAAAGGTGAAAATACATCAATAAAGTGGTTGCTGCCATAGAGAACTAAAGCAGCAAAGAAAAATATTACAGTTCCTAGAGCAGTACGAAATATACTAAAGATTCCCACTGGGATATCAGAAAGCCATTCTTTAACAATAATTGTCGAAACTACTGAAGCCACAGCTGCGATCGCCACCAATAATTCCCCAATACCTAATCTGAAAACACCCATGTTGATCGTAGTCGTCTCTGAGGGTTGCAGGAAAATAGTTAGAGCAACCCCGACAAATGCAGCGATCGCTCCTACAACTTCCCAACGATTTACCCGTTCCCTCAGTAACCAGACTGATAAAGCTATAGCCAGAGGTGGTTCCAAGCGTCCAATCAAAATAATATTGTTGACCTCTGTTAATGCTAATGCCTGGAAAATTAAGCCAGGGACAAGCGCTCCTGATAAAATAGCGATCGCTATCAGCGCCAACCAATCTTTCCTTGACAGTTGCTGCAAAGCCTTTTTGTTCCACTGTCGCCCATAAATAGGTAACATAACTATCAAGGCACATAGATTACCTACAAATAAAACATTACATAGAGATATTGGATTTCGACCATCTATGAAATGTTGAGCGCCAATTTGTGTCAGCTTGCGCGTAACTGCGCTCGAAGCTCCAAAAATCAAAATTGCTAACCAGAGATAGGTTTGACCGGGAATTTTATAAATAAAAGTATGCCATCCTCTCGGTCTACTCATAATAATACTGCTGCAAAGAAATACTCATTACTATACTCAGCTGACTTGGGTAATTTAAGCTGAGATGAATCTGAGAAAACACTTAAAGCAGGCTGAGATTGAAAATATCAGAGTTTCCTGAGAGTATGCTGAGTCTAAACTAAATTTTTCTAAGGAATAAATTCAGACAATTAGTAGATTGGTTTCACTTGATCTTCAGTAGCAGATGAGATGCTTTAGCTCATCGGGAAACTTCAAAACAAGGAAAAACAAATGAAAATTGCTTCTTCTCTGCTTACAGGTGTTGCTCTTGTTGGTATGTTAACAGTCTGGGATGTTCCACTTAAAATTGTGAGTCCTTCACTGATGCAAGCATCAGCCGCAGAAAAGAAAGATGCTACAGGTTTGACTACTCAACAAAAGATTGATTTAGTCATGAAGCATAAGGGTCAGTTTGGTGGTGGTGATGAACTACGTCGTTTCTTTTTTGGCGATCTTGAACCGCTAGGTGTTCAACCCGGTGGCGCAGGTATGGTGGTTAATCTTTATAATAAAGCTAATAATGTTACCTTTGCTTACTGTTCTACCTTTGATGTAGTAGTTGCGGTTAAAAAAGGTAAAGTACCAAAGTTTGAGGCTGATGAAGTCAAGTAATCCTTATTTGTAAGTAGGTAGGGCTATTTCATTCTCATCTAGCCCGCCTCAGAATAAATTCTGAGGCTAATAGCCCAAGTCGTCTAAAGACGACTAATAAAGGCTTTTAGTCGTCTTTAGACGACTTTTGCTATTAGCCCGGAACTTTAGTTCTGGGCGGTTTATGTCTAAAACGAAATAGCCCTGATAAATAGGTAGACATAAATAATTGAAGAAGAATTCAGGAGCGTCTCCAGCTCTGCTCCTGAATTCTGAATTCTGTTCGATAACAACTAATTTGTAACTTTTGATCAAAGGTCAGATATGGAATTTAGAGACGCTATCTTGTTGTTACATCCAGCGATCGCTGTACTTGTAGTATTTCCTTTAATTGGCGTTATTGTCAACCGCGCTTTACAAGTGCGTCAACGCCGATTGCAAACTTTAGCCACAGGTAAGAGTAAAATTCCCGGCACTGTAGGGCAAGAGCATACCCAATTGGGTCGCTGGCTAACTGGAGCAGTTGTAGCTATTATTTTAATAGCGTTTGCCTACGATATTTTTAGTAATATTTTAGACAATCAAGTTTGGATTAAAGCACCATTTCAGGTAGTCTTTATCGGGTTATTGTTTATGGCTGCGATCGCTTCTCTGTATTTACTCTATCAGGCAAAGCAGAAAAACTGGCGTGGCGTATTTGCAACCCTCACAGGAATTGCATTAGTGGTGCTTGGATGTCAAGATGGTATCTACCGCAAAACTGACCAATGGTATATCTCCCACTATTATTATGGGCAAGCCTCTGCTCTGCTGATGATTATTTCACTCTCCATTTTGCCAGAAATTTATAAAGATAAGACTAATCGCTGGCGCAAGGTTCACATTATTCTGAGTTCTCTTGCTCTTTTACTATTTATCGGGCAGGGGATAACAGGAACGCGCTCATTGTTAGAAGTTCCACTTACTTGGCAAGAACGCTATATCAATATGCTTTATGAGCAAAAATGTGATACGAAACCTTGTACAATCCAGCCACAATCTCTACCTAAAAATTAATAATGAATAAAAATCACAATATTTTCAATACCCTAGAAAAAACTAACAGTGAAGCAACCCACAAATATTTGGATAAATCTTGATCCTTTTTCATTACAATTACGCCTAACCATTGGTATTGCTACATTTTCAACTTTAATATTAGGTAGTTTTGCTGCATGGACTAATTGGAAAATGCAGCAAATTTTGATTGATAGTCGTAAGCATAATATAGAAAAAATCGCTGAACGATTGCCGCACGATGTGCAACTTTACAGTGAAATGATGCAACCGGAAACTGGATTGCAAAAGGCTATTAATAACTTGGCAAATACCAACATATTTTTATGGTTAAAAAGTCCTGATAATAAAATTTTTATAAAATCTGCTACTTTAGATTTGTTATCTGACTCTATGGTAACTGAGTTAATGTCCCTTAGTAATATGCATATTAAACCAAAAATTTACAAAGTTAATAAAAAGTACTTTGTTATGAGTAGTAGTACTTTACAAGTGCAGGGTAAGTCTCTGGGTAAGCTATTTATAGTACATGATATTACTCGTGAACAGACAATGTTTATGGCAATGCTGCAAAATTTAAATATTAGCAGTATTTTGGCAATTATTGTAATAATAAGTATAAGTGCATTTTATATTAGGCGTTCTCTGCAACCACTGCGCCAGCTAAGTCAGATGACTTCTGTCATTTCTATAGAAGATTTAGGAAAAGCACAACTATATGTTGATAATGCACCCAGCGAAGTCAAAGAATTAGCTCAAACTTTAACCATGTTGTTATCGCGCCTATCGCAATCTTGGGAGCAAGAACGAGAATTTGTGAGTAATGTTTCTCACGAATTACGCACACCATTGACGATTGTACATGGTTACTTACAAAGCGTCTTGCGACGGCAGAATAACTTAACTGAAATTCAACAAGAAGCTTTAGAAACTGCTGCCTCAGAAGCCGAGCGTACTATTCGCTTGTTACAAGATTTACTTGATTTAGCACGAGCAGATAGTGGTTATTTGAATTTTCAGATGAAATCTTATGTGTTGAATGACTTAGTTGAAGAAGTCGTGGTGATGGCGCAAAAATATAGCGATCGCTTAATTACAATCGAGTCAACAACTTATCCCATCCAAGTTAAAATAGACTATAGCCGTTTTAAACAAATATTGCTCAATTTGATTGATAATGCTATTAAGTATTCTGAAGCTAGAACGCCTATAATTTTAAAGTTAAATCAGGTTCAGAACAAAGCGATTATTCAAGTTTGTGACAAAGGTTATGGTATTCCTTTACAACACCAAACACGTATTTTCGAGCGATTTTACCGCGTAGATGAATCCCGCTCTCATGCAACTGGCGGTTCTGGTTTGGGTTTATCCATTGTTAAGACACTTGTAGAGGGTATGGGTGGTAATGTATCTGTGCAATCAAAATTAGGAGAAGGGAGTGTGTTTACCGTCACTCTACTTACATAGCTACTTTGATTGTCACCCTATGCGCTTTAAAATCACAAATATGACAGCAAATATCCTTTTGGTTGAAGATGAAGTTAAACTGGCGCGATTTGTTGAACTAGAACTAAGTAGCGAAGGTTACAATATAAACATCGCCCATGATGGCATTGCTGGTTTAACGTTAGCACGAGAGTTATCGCCAGATTTAGTCATTCTTGATTGGATGCTTCCAGGGCTATCAGGTTTGGAAATCTGTCGTCGGTTACGGGCAACTGGTATTTCCGTACCAGTAATTTTACTGACAGCAAAAGATGAAGTTAACGATCGCGTTGCAGGTTTGGATGCAGGAGCTGATGATTATGTAGTCAAACCATTTAGTATAGAAGAACTGCTAGCTAGAATCCGCGCTCATCTACGCCGCACTCAAGAAACAGATCAAGATATTTTTCAGTTTGAAGACTTGAGTTTAAATCACCGGACTCGCCAAGTTTACCGGGGTAAGCGGGCAATTGAGTTAACGGCTAAAGAGTTCGACTTGTTAGAATATATACTCTCGCATCCCCGTCAGGTATTTACTAAAGACCAAATTCTACAAAAAGTTTGGGGTTACGATTTTATGGGTAATTCCAATATCATCGAAGTATACATCCGCTACTTGCGCCTAAAACTAGAAGAAAATAATGAAAAACGCTTGATTCATACGGTGCGTGGTGTGGGCTATGTACTTCGGGAATAGTGAGCCTTGAACGGGGAAGTAAAAAATCAAAATCAAAATATTTTATGGCGTTGCTGATTGCGGTATGAAAACGATTGTGCGTTACGCTGAAAATCCTTGTAGAGACGTAAAATTTTACGTCTCTACATCCAAATTCATACCTCATTCAGCAACGCCTATTTTATTTTCATTCATATCCTTGGGTTAATATCATTTTCTCTTGCAGGAACGATATTAACCCAAAGATTTATTTGAGAAAATCAATTTCTACACTAAAAAACCAATTTGTAATACTCTTAAGTAATTAAAAAAGTCAGATTACATCTGGCTGGGTTTCCACCATTTGTATCTATAGCCCAATACCGTTCAGTTAAGCCGAAAAATCTTGCTAGAGACGCGAAACTTCGCATCTCTACAGGTCTAAAATCAGTACCAAAAATCCTTAACTGAACTGTATCGATCTATAGTCTTATTAGTCTTATTTTGGAGAATTGATATAAGATATGTGCAATAAAAGTCAGGCTTAAGGACGATAAAATTGCGAATAAAAACTAATTTCGAGCAATCTGAGATTGTACGCTGTTTTGTAGCAGTACTGCTTTTCGGTCAAGTGTGGCTACATTTTCTCCAAGGAAAAACGTATTATCGCAAGATTTTGCAACATCTGGTGACTGCTGGGCCAGATTCTATCTCTCCAGTTCTGCTTGTCAGTGGTTTTGCAGGAATGATTTTTACTATTCAAACGGCGAGAGAATTAGTCCGATTTGGGGCTGTAAATGCTGTGGGGGGTGCTTTTGCCTTAGCTTTTTGTAGAGAATTGGCTCCAATTTTGACCGCTAGTATTATGGCGGGACAAGTAGGCTCTGCTTTTGCAGCAGAAATAGGTGCAATGCAAGTCACAGAGCAAATTGATGCACTTTATATGCTCAAAACTGATCCAATTGATTATCTAGTAGTTCCTAGAGTAATCGCTTGTAGTTTAATGGTGCCTTTGATGACTATTTTAGCTTTAGTTACGGGCATCTTCGGCGGAGTTTTTGCCGCATCATACTTTTACAAAATTCTTCCCGAAACATTTTTAGAATCAGTCAGAAATTTTTTAGAACCGTCAGATTTGTTTATTATTTTGCTAAAAGGGTTTATTTTTGGTGTGCTGGTTGCTGTTATTGGCTGTAGTTGGGGATTAACTACTAAGGGGGGAGCAAAGGAAGTAGGAGAATCGGCAACAAAAGCAGTGGTTACTAGTTGGGTATCAATTTTTGTCATGGATTTTTTCCTCTCTCTACTGCTGTTTGAACAGCCTACATTTTGAAACCAAGTATTGAAGAACAAGATTCCCGACTTTTTTAAGAAGTTGGGAACCTCAGCCAAAAAACAAGTTGTGGGTAAGCAATACTGGTTCTCAAGCCTTGGCGCAGCCCGCACTTTGGCATGGTTCAACTCCGCTCACTAGCCGCTTAGTGACCACCGCAGGCATAGCTAGTTTTTTTGGGTATACTTCAAAACGTTAGCGAAATTTAAGAATATATTAACTTGTAGATTAACGCACCCAAAGCCAAACCGGTTAATGAAAAGGTAGATGCAGTCCAAAAAGCTAGCCCTTCCCTAAGACCTGCCATTTGAAAGTCTATCCTGACTAATATAGTTGCCGAAATGATCAGCAAAGTATCAAGAAATACCCGAAACCAGGCAATCATAATAAAGAATAAGAAAGCTCCTAAGACGGCAACACCGAAAGACCTAATATTTGATTTAAACAAAACATCTAAATAATATTTCATTTTTAACCAAGGAATAGTCAACGTTACTATTAAAAGTAAGATAGCAACTACAGTCGCCAGCCACACAGACAGAGGAGCGCGTGTTTCAGATATTACCCAGCCCAAAGTACTGTAACTAAGCATTACTAGCGCCAGGGACACCCAAGGAACTCTTTTCAAAATTGACATGGGTTAATACTCCTAGTACAGGGTCAACCAGAGGAAAAGGGGAAGGGAACTCTTAGCTATTGACTAATAGCTAAACAATCATTTTCTGCCCACCAAGCGTAGATGGGCGTGTCACGGTCTGCTAAAACGCCAAAAGTATTAGGTTGCAACACATTTATGCTAATGCCATTTGTTAATTCCACAACATAATTAACATGTGTGCCCAAGTACATAACATTGATAAGCCGTCCTTCAAAGCAGTTAGTTGGCAAATTGGGTGGATAAAGCGAAAGCTGTATTTTTTCAGGCCGCAGACTCACTACCACCGCTTGTGATAATTCAGATGGTGTATCTTCAGCACGACTAATGATAATTGAGAGTCCCGTTTTTGTGGAAATTTTAATATTAGAAGAGTCTACCGCTACGATTTCACCACTGAATAAATTAGTATCGCCAATAAAATCAGCAACAAATGATGTGCAGGGACGTTCGTAGATTTGGCTAGGGGTGCCAACTTGTTCAATTTTGCCTTGGTTCATCACGGCAATGCGATCGCTCAAAGATAATGCTTCTTCTTGGTCGTGTGTCACCATCACAAAGGTTACTCCCAAGTCTTTGTGTAAATTTGATAACTCCACTTGCATTTCTTTACGTAGTTTTAAATCTAACGCCCCTAAAGGTTCATCCAGTAACAC
The DNA here is from genome assembly GCA_020829485.1 of Nostoc sp. CHAB 5834. The sequence continues at coordinate 41,314 of JAIVFU010000048.1, forward strand.
GACTGTGGGGTGATTGACTAGGGCCCTTGCTAAGGCGACTCGCTGCTGTTGACCACCAGAAAGTTGATTGGGAAAGCGCGATCGCAAACTTTCCATTTTCACTCTTTTTAAAGCTTGTTCGACTCTAGCTTCAATTTCCGATTTGGGGATTTTTTTTAACCGCAGTCCAAAGGCGATGTTATTCCAGACATTCAGGTGGTTAAATAAAGCGTAACTTTGGAATACAGTATTGACGGGCCGGCGGTAAGGGGGCACATTAGTCATAGATTTACCCTGAATCAACACCTTGCCAGCGTCAGCGATTTCAAACCCAGCAATTAAGCGCAGTGTCGTTGTTTTACCACAACCGGAGGGGCCTAAAATACTAAAAAATTCTCCCTGTCTGACATCCAAATCTATTCCGTGTACTGCTGGTTCTTGGTTAAAAAACTTGAATACATTACGCAGTTCAACATCAAGTGGCTGAAAAGTTGTTATCCCCCTTTGATTCTGCATGAAAATTTGAGCCATAATCCTCAGTAGAATGCCGTGATATTACGTGATTTTGTCAGTAGTCTTTTGGGCAGACTAGATTTGACACTTTGGTTTATTGTATCCGCCAAAAACAATTGTTCAAGAATATACTTGCCCGATTCTTTTATCCCTAGTACTGGGCATGAGTTTAGGGTAATTGTATACAGATAATACCCCTATTGGAATCATTATTTGTCTTATGTCTTTATTCCCATCAATTGGCACTAAAAAAGATACACGTACAGTTGGACGTGGTTTCCAATCAATATTTTTAATCTTATTTACTCTATTAATGACTGCTGGTATTGAGGCTCGTTTAATGGAAGTCGATGGTGCGGGTAGACCAATCCGGGTTTTAGGGGAAAAACAGGCGGAAGCTGGTAACGATTTACACATGACTATAGATTTAAATGTGCAAAAGGCAGCAGAAAAAGCTTTGGGAAATCACCGAGGTGCGATCGCAGCACTTGATCCGAATAACGGTGCTGTTTTAGCATTGGTATCTTACCCCACCTTTGACCGGAATATCTTCTCTAAACAAAAACTCTCCCAGAAAGATTAAGAAAGCGTACAAGGTAAAGATCATCCCTTGGTTGCTAAGAATTCAACAGAGTTATTTACAGATAATCTTAATTTTGAAATCATCTTTGTCTTATGACTATATTTAAAGCATCTCCACTTGGCGGACAAAAAAATACACGTACAGTTGGACAGAGTTTCCAGCCAATATTTTTAATTATATTTACTCTATTGATGGTGACGGGAATCAGCGTTCGTTTGGCATATTTGCAAATTACAGAAGGCGCAAATCACCGCAAACGAGCCGAGTCAAATCGAATTCGGATGATTTCTAAACAACCAGAAAGGGGTAACATTTTTGACCGCAACGGTAAACTTTTAGCCAGTACTCGCTATCCTCGCTCTGTATATTTGTGGCCGATGGCACATACCAAGCCAGCATGGTCAGTTGTGGGAGCACGTCTATCTCAAATTCTCGACGTTCCCGAAGAAGAGATGGAAAAGAAACTAGAAGAGGCAGGCGCTAACTCTTCTTCACTCATACGGATTGCTCGTGACTTGAACGAAGCACAAATCACAGCATTAAAGGAGTATCAAAGCGAACTTAAAGATGTAGAAATTTCTACAGAAGCCGTTCGTTACTACCCCCACGGCAAGGAATTAGCACATGTATTAGGCTATACGCGAGAACTAACCGCCGAGCAGTTAAAAGAAAAGAAGCAGAAAGGCTACAGATTGGGTGATGTGATTGGTCAAATGGGAGTTGAAAAAGCTTATGAGAAAAGTCTGCGGGGCGAATGGGGCGGTCAGCAGGTAGAAGTGGATGGTGCAGGTCGACCACTCCGGGTTTTGGGTGAGAAACAAGCAAAAGCTGGTAGCGATTTGCACTTGACCATAGATTTAAATATGCAAAAGACAGCAGAAAAAGCTTTAGACGATCGCGACGGTGCGATCGTGGCACTTGACCCAAAGAATGGTGCTGTTTTAGCAATGGTATCTCACCCCACCTTTGATCCAAATATTTTCTCGAAGCAGAAACTTACTCAAAAAGATTGGGAAACTGTCCAAGGTGCCGATCATCCCTTGGTTAATCGCGCCCTCAGTGCCTTTCCACCCGCTAGCACCTTCAAAATTGTCACCACCACAGCCGGGTTAGAATCAGGTAAATTTTCTCCTAGCACAGTCTTGCAAACTTACGGTTCCTTAAACTTTGGCGGTACGCGATTTGGTGAATGGAATCACGCCGGATTCGGCCCATTGGGTTTTGTCGGCGCATTACAGTGGAGTAGTGATACCTTCTTTTATCAAATTGGTCGCGGAGTCGGCGGCCCAACTTTAATTGAATGGACTCGCAAATATGGATTTGGTAAAAAAACCGGCTTTGAGTTTGCCAACGAAGAGGCAAAAGGTTTAGTGCCAGATGAAGCATGGAAGCAGAAAGCTTGGAAGATACCTTGGACTGTAGGCGACAGCATTAATATGTCAATTGGTCAAGGTGCTTTACAAACTACACCGTTGCAAGTCGCCATTATGTTTGCCGTGCCTGCTAATGGTGGCTACCTAGTCCAGCCGCATTTACTTAAAGACAATGAAGAAGCAAAAAGCTGGCGAGAATCTTTAAATATGAAGCCGACAACCATAAGTATTCTCCGTCAGGGATTGCGGAAAGTAGTAGCTGAAGGTACAGGTAAAGCTTTGAAGCAGCCAACAGTTCCCCCAGTCGCTGGCAAGAGTGGCACTGCTGAAGCGTGGAAGGGGCGTGTTAAGCAAAATCACGCTTGGTTTGGAGCCTATGCACCTGCTGAACAGCCAGAAATTCTGATTGTGGCATTTGCTGAACATTCCGGCGGCGGTGGTGGTAGTATTGCTGCGCCGATGATATTAGAAATTATGGAGGAATATTTTCAGCGCAAGTATCCAGGTAAGTATCAGAAACCAGCATCTGAAAAGCCAGGAAATAGCCGTCGGAGTTGAATAATGGTCGATTTGAGCAGAGGTAAGTAACCTTCTTATCGTTGTTCCGTATTTTGAATACTTTAGTCTGTAGAACTTTTGTATTCAAAATACTAGGCTTTTTCTTCATGCAGCCCAGTAAACTAGACCAAATTTTAGGACTAGAACTACAGCGTCATCGCACAGAAAAAGGTTGGTCACAGGAGTATCTTGCAGAAGTGACAGGTCTGCACAGGACTTACATTAGCCAGCTTGAGCGAGGGCTAAAAAGTCCATCTGTTAGAGTTCTCAGCCATATTACCAATGCTTTAGGTATGACAATGAGCGAGTTTTTACAAGCTGTAGAGGAATCCCTCAGTGTTGACGGACAACGAGATTGAAAGATTAAGCCAAGCCATTATTGCTACTATTGCATCTCCAGTCATCGGCTCGATAGAAGATTATACGTGGGAAGCAATTTTTCATTATGTTAAGGATATTCCTTTATCAGATCCTGCTTTGGGACGTAGCAAGCTTCTCTATGATGCTGTTGACTTGGTGACTAAAACTGGTTGGTCACTCAAATCCCTCCAACTGAATAGCCTCAACTTTACAAATCCATTTTTCTTTGTCATTCAGAGAGCAGATGTCATCAAGAAGGCTGTCCAACTGGGTTTTCCTGGTATGACTGAGCAATCCTTGCCTAATGAGCTTGGATCAGCCATTATCCAACATTGGAACCAGAAAATTATTTTGAGTCAGGCAGCACAAAGCGTTGTAAATAGTTATGAAGGCATATTACTGAAAACTATCAAAGGCTACGAGTATATTTACTGCGAGTTTCCACTCAATCCTCTCGATCCAAATACCTTTTCTTGGGCTTGGACGGTAGATAGAACTACTGGGGGATCAGGGGTTGGATTACAGGGAAGCGTTGCAGGCAAAATAGAATTAGTTTGGTACAAAAATCAGAAACAACTTTTTCGAGCTAGAACTATTCCTACACAGGCGGTTCGCATTACAGTTGAAAGAACTCGTCTTACGCTTGATCGATATGTAGAGACAGTTCTCTCTGCTTTGCATGACCAAATCAATACCCAATTTTCTGAGGATAAGCTTGAAGAATAGATGAGGCGATCGCTTTACCTAGTAGCGGAGGTACAGATTCACCAATTTGAGAAGCCATATCAGTATATGTTCCCAAAAAGTGAAAATCATCTGGATAAGAGTGTAATCTTGCAGCTTCGCGTATTGTAATTGTTCGATCTTGAGTAGGATGAAAAAACCTACCCGATCCTGGATGGAAGACCCATCTGGTGATAGTTCTCGCTGGTTTATCCCAGTAAAGTCTCCCGTATGCGCCGCTATAGTGTTTCTTGGGAGCTAATTCAGAAGGTAAATCCCTAGCATCTTGTCCTTCACAAAGAGCGCGAACTCTCGAAAATTGAATTGGACTCAAAGCACGAGCAACATGATTAACAATTTTTATGCTTTCATGACGCATCATCGCTTGATATGTAGTTTGTGGAGCAGAAGGATAAACTTCAGCGTCATAGTCTTGTCCTGCATCTAGTGGTGGTAAGTCTCCAATCGCATCTCTGACTGTGACAAGTGGATAAATATTTGCTTCTAACAAATTAAACTGATTAGAAGATTTCGTACTTCTATAGTCGCTCCTAATATCACCAAAATGTGTTGGTTCAGGAAAATGAAGTGAGTGATCTAGACTAGCTATAAAAAAAGCTCTGGCTCTGGTTTGTGGTATTCCATAATGGGCAGCATTTAATGATGAAGAGACAACTTTATAGCCCAATGATTCAAGTTTTTCTGTGATTTCTTCTCTAATTACGCCATTGTAAGCTTTCAAGATTTCAGGCACGTTTTCCATTACGACATAAAGGGGTCTAAACTCCTCTACGAATTCCAAAAACGTTCGATATAGCAGATTACGGGAATCATTGAGGTAGCGATAACCGGCAGGAATATTTCTGGAAAATCCCTGACACGGGGGGCCGCCAATCAACAGTATTGGTGCTTCTCGCCGCAAGCCCAACGCTAATCGTAAGTCATCAGGATTAACCTGACGTATGTCCTGATGAATAATTTTAGTTTTTGGGTAATTGTGCTTGTAGGTCGCCAAAGCTTTTGCATTTACATCGATCGCACACAGAGATTCAAAGCCCGCCATGTGAAATCCTTTTGTCAAACCACCAGCACCAGCAAATAAGTCAATAATCTTATATATCATTTTTGAATACTATAGTAATCAAAGGATATCGTCAACCAACTCCTTTATAAAAAAGATAGTAATCTCTAGATCAACTTTTATTGAGGCACTTTAGCGGGTTTCAAATTTCTGGCTTTGTAGAACATTTCTAAGCTATTGCGATCGCCTACAAAACGCCAGTGCCACGGCTCATAACTCACGCCTTGAACATTATCTTTAGGAAATGACATTTCAAAGCCAAAACGCGGTGCATTTGCTTGCAGCCACGCATAAGCCTTGGTATTGTCAAAGTTAGTTTGGAGATTAGTTGCTGGCACTGATCCGTCTCCAACATCGACAGCATAACCTGTGTGATGTTCGCTATGACCAGGAGGAGCGCTGAGGGCAGCTCGTTGTGCTGGCGTTTGATTTCGCTGGGCACCGACAGCAAAAAACAATGGCTCCTGGTCTTTGACTGAGCGAAAGCCAGAAATTGGCACTAATATTACACCTGAACGCCGCGCTGCTGCTACCATCTCCTCAAACTTTTGGGCAGCAGGTTTTCGCATTCTAATGCCCCTGTTTGCGGAGATAGTTACTAGTTCTGACTCAGGGGCTTCTGGGTATGGAAAATGCCCTAACACAGTATCGCTGGAATTATTAGCTGCTGGACTCGCAGGAGCAGAAGTAGCTGGTAAAGGTTGAGAATCGGCGGTTTTTTTAGGTACTGTGACGAAATACAAAAAACCGCTAATTAAAGACAAGAGAATAAATCCTGCAACTCCCCCAAAAAGCCAAATTCGGGGTTGCAACCAAAATTTAGGCGCTGCATCAGGGGTATCGCGTACAGCCACTGGAATATCATCACCAAAGTCATTCGATGAGTTTTGCGGTTTTCCAGAAAACCCAGCCTTATTCAAGGGGAAACTCCTGTTTTTGTGGGATAACCATAACAGATTTTGCACTGGACAAAAGTAGACGTAACAGGTAGTATTTTACATCTGTGGTTCTTAGGCGCAATCTTGACAAACCTTTTAGAACTATACGTCAAGCTGGGAGGATTAGTCCTAGTAGGTTTTATTCTGGGACGCAAACTTCCTGTAACAGTTCCTACACGTTTGGGACAGTTTCTTTTTTGGGTGGGAGTACCCATCAGCATAGTATCGTTTTTGCGTCAATCTAGCTTGTCGGGGCAAATTTGGATTGCACCTGCCATCGCTTACCTCGCCATTTTACTGGGAGCATTTTTAGCTTGGTTAGGAATTAAAGGACAAGCCTATTTTAGAAATACTGTCCCCCAACCACCAACTCAGGCTAGCTTGATATTAGCAGCAATGTTGGGTAATACAGGTTATCTTGGGTTTCCGATTACCTTAGCAATGGTAGGCAAGGAACACTTTGCTTGGGCGCTATTCTACGATTTGCTAGGTTCATTCCCCGGAACTTATGGCTTGGGTGTGTTGCTAGCAGCGCGTTTTGGCGGTGGTGTCCAGAATCATTGGCAGACTGCTAAGGCCATCTTAATTAATCCTGCGCTGTGGGGTTTCGGATTTGGCTTGTTGTTTCGGCAGGTGACAATTCCCACAGTTGCGGAATTCTGGTTAGAAAAATTTGCTTGGAGTAGTGTAGCTTTATCCCTGGTGTTAATTGGAATGCGACTGGCGCTGCTCAAATCTTGGCGTAGTTTACCACAAGTAGGGATGAGCTTGGGAATCAAAATGCTGCTAGTTCCCTTGATATTGGGGAGTATTTTACCACTGTTTGGAATAACTGGAGCGATCGCAAAGGTAATTGTCTTACAAATGGCCATGCCTCCAGCTTTCGCCACACTGGTAATTGCTGAGGCATTCAATCTCGATCGCGATCTGGCAGTTACTGCCTTAGCTGCTGGGGCTATACTATTGCTGGTTACTCTCCCAGTTTGGCTGTGGCTGTTTTAATTATTAGACATCTCCGAAAATGAATTGTTTTGACGTTGCATTGCAACGTTTCTACAAGGGTTTCAGGTAACGCATAATTAATTTCTGGAGATGTCTATTCTTTTGCAATAGAGCCATGTGATTGGGGTGATAAAACAGACCAAAGAGCTTGCAAATTTAATAGATAATATTCTATTTTGTTATGCTCTAGCTCTGGAGGTTCTTGTTCTCAATACAGAAAATTGTACTATTCTAAGTGAGTATGATAATTAAGCATAAAATTAGATAACTTAATATTTAGTCTTAATTATCTAAAAACATTTATTGTGTAATTATTTAGGGAATTATGCTATGTGATAAGTTTTTGCTCCTCAATTTATCGGGGGCTTGGGGGGATCTAAGACTTTGAAAACACGCCCTAGTCCATCCTATGTTTATAACTAGTTTAAAAGCATTATGCATCCTGTACTGGATGCTGCCCATAATATGGCAAAGCCTCTGACCAATTAGGAAATTTGCCTTCTTGCCAATCGAGATTAGCTAATTCTAAAATACTTGTCACCGTCGCTGCTAATCCAGATTGAGCTTGAATCAACTGATAATTAGTGTTCCAATTCGCTAAAGTTTCCTGCCATGCTTCTGGTGTGAATACTCTATCTGACAAACACACTTTTAGTTTAGAAGCATCTGGCTCAAACTGATAAATAGCAGCAAAAATTTGACCTCGTTGTGCTGGCATTTCCACAGCAATAGTTTTTATATTTTGACTTTTGCCTGCTTCTGCCCAAGCTACGGCAGCCAAAGTTGAAATTGCAAATACAGGGATATCTAACTGTTGCCCTAAAGTCCGAGCAGTGACAACGCCAATTCGAGTCCCGGTAAAGCCGCCAGGGCCTTTTGCAACTGCGATAAAGGACAAATCTGCCCAAGTTTGCGGTTTGATAAATTCAATTAAATATTGATGCACTAAGCTAGATAAATCACGCCCCAAATTCCAAATTTGAGAGCGAGTATCACCTGCAAAATTACTAATTGCTAGACCTAATTCAGGAGTGGTAGTGTGTAGTGCTAAAGCGTATTTATTTATTGCAAAGTCTTTTATTTCTGTTGTCAAAGTTATTTAAAATATCTATTTTTATAGAGTTAACGTGATTTATTCAAGCATAAATCAGAACGCGTAGGCGTAGCCCGCCGCAGGCATCGCAAATTTCGCCTGCTGTTCCCTCTCTAAAAGCGATCGCAGCTAGGATGGGGGATTTGGATTACCGCCTTGTTGTCTCAGTAGATAGTCTAAAACTCGGTCAATTCGCTCCAAAGCAGCACCCGTAGTCAGTTGAAACTCCCGAAATTGAGATTTTTGTTCCTCAAAGCTTCGGTCAAGCTTTAGCATGAGTGCTTCTAATCGCTCAGTTCGTGCCTTTGTTTCCTCTATCTCACCGCCTGCCTTTGTAAATAGACGTTGCGTGTGAGTAATAAAACTATCAACCCTATCAGAAACTTGGTCAACTTTTGCCCCTACCTGATCAATACGTGCCCCTAGTTGATCGAGGTGAGATTGGGTACGGTCTTGTTTTATCGTCAACTGGTCAAGACGCACGCCTATCTCATCAAGGTGAAATTGGGTACGGTCTTGTTTTATCGTCAACTGGTCAAGACGCACCCCTATCTCATCAAGGTGAAATTGAGTACGGTCTTGTTTTATCGTCAACTCGTCAAGGTGAAATTGAGTACGGTCTTGTTTTATCGTCAACTCGTCAAGGTGAAATTGGGTACGGTCTTGTTTTATCGTCAACTCATCAAGGTGAAATTGGGTACGGTCTTGTTTTATCGTCAACTGGTCAAGGTGAGATTGGGTACGGTCTTGTTTTATCGTCAACTGGTCAAGGTGAGATTGGGTACGGTCTTGTTTTATCGTCAACTCATCAAGCCGCCTGCCTGCTGATTCTGCGTAGCTAGCAGTAGACACTAGCAATCGCTTAACAGTTTCGAGTTCATCTTCTACATGGTCTAGTCGCTGTGCGTTGGTCATGCTGTTTTCTCTTGGCTGACTTATTTTATCTTCTGCGATCGCTTTCCTGACATCTCCTTTCTCTATCATGAATTGGCGATCGCTAATAAACAAAATCTCATTACAGCAGAAATCATGTATTTGAACCATATCTGACGTAAGGGCACAGCAATGCTCATTGGTGTCAACTTAACCTAAAATCCATGTCCCGCAAGGAACTGAAGTTCCTTGCTAATAGCTCAAGTCATCTAAAGATGACTAAATAATGCGAAAAATCTTTAGTCTACTTGAGTAGACTTTAGCTAAAAGCCAAAGAAATTCATTTCTGGGCGGGCGTGCAAGCCAACAGATAAGCTATTTGTAACTTAAGTTAAGTTGACACGTATGAGCAATGCTGTGCCCCTACCGCCTGTCTATTTACCTGAAAATAGCTGTAAGATACACCAATCATTTTCTATCAAGTCGGCACTAATTCACCAGGACGCAACTTCGACCACTTACCCGTTTCTCGCTTAAAGCTTAGACAACCAACAACATCCCATTCCATTTCAATTACATCATCTTTAGTCCGAATGTTGACATTGATAGAAGGTTCATTCGGATCAAAGTTTGGTGTTTCGGTCAAGTGAGGCTGTTGGTGCTGCCCTTCTACGGCATGATAGGTAACACAGCTGTCTACATAGTGGCAATTCACGCAAATACACATAATAGAACCAACTCCAGGGGCCTTTATTGTTAATCTAACTTAAGCCCAACTGTTATTCATGAGTTGCTGGGTTGATTTTTATTACAATGCTTGAATCGATTCCTTCTACTCTAGCTCCCGAAAATTGGCCTTTTAGTTTGGAATTCTTGCCACAACCAGCTTACATGGTAGGTGGCGCTGTCCGAGATGCTATCCTTGGCAGAACTCGTGAATATCTGGATCTAGATTTTGTTATACCATCTAAGGCGGTAAAGGTAGCGAGAGCGATCGCTCATCATTACAAAGCTGGTTTTGTGTTACTTGATGCAGAACGACAAATTGCGCGTGTGGTTTTTCCCCACGCTACGGCTGACTTTGCTCAACAGGAAGGAGATAGTATAGAAGTTGATTTGCACAGACGGGATTTTACAGTAAATGCGATCGCTTATAATCCCCATACCCAAGAAATCATCGATCCTCTGCAAGGTTATGCAGACTTGCAACAGGGCATTTTGCGAATGGTATCACCTGCAAACCTAGAAGATGACCCTTTACGGTTAATGCGAGGTTATCGCCAAGCCGCTCAATTAGGTTTTATTATTGAGCCAGCTACCCAAGCCGCAATTCGTTCTTTGGCATCACATATCAGCAAAGTTGCAGCCGAACGAGTTAGGGTAGAAATTGGTTATCTGCTGGCATCTCAGGGTACTCCTTGGATTACAAATGCTTGGGAAGATGGTTTACTTACGCCTTTCTTCAAAAATGCCACCCGTGAAAGCTTGATAAAACTAGCAGCAGTTGACGAAGCAGCTGCCTTACTGACAGAAAATTGGCAACAATTAGGGGCACAACTGCAAGAATATGTCCGCGATAGTGTTAAAACCACTTGGTTAGGTATTGCCAAACTTGCCTGTCTTGTTAACCCAGATTCAGAATTAGCAGAAATAGAACTACAGGAACTAACTTATAGTCGTGCCGAAATTCGGGGTGTAACCACTGCCTTGAAACTGTTACCGCAGCTACAAGTAGTCGATATGTCCTTGCGAGAACAATACTTTTTCTTTCATGACGCAGATATTGTATTTCCCGCTATGACAGTCTTAGCTGTAGCACTTGATATTTTGGTAGAGGCGATGTCTGGTGACAAGCCACTACACACAGCAGTGGAAACCAAAGCAAAACGCTGCCTTATTTGGGCACCTTTGATCAACCGCTACCTGAACCCTGATGATCTGGTCGCTCATCCCACTCCACTAGTGAGGGGGAAGGAGTTGATTATAGCATTAGATATTCCAGCTTCGCCAATTATCGGGCAACTGTTGAGAGAAATTGGTGTAGCACAAGCTGAGGGGAAAGTTTCAACAGCAACAGAGGCGATCGCTTATGCACGTCAGTTATGTAAACTATCCCACCTGCCTAGCGGCTGAGGTGCGATCGCCTCTATTGCCCTGAGAATATCAAATAACGTTAGTTGCACCAACCGCCATAACTTCAGACCATTGACTCACATGGTTGTCATCTAAAACCGCTCGGACTCGATAACCAAGCTGAATTTTATGCATCAACAAGATTAATTCACGGTTGAGAAGTCCAAGTGATTTTTGGTTTTCATTAGATGCAGCTTGGATACGAAAGCAGCGATCGCTTTGACGTTGCAATTTTGGAGACTTGCCTTCCATAAGCACCGCTTGTAGTTCGTATTCTTTAGCTTCGGGATATGGTTGCCAGCAAAGTTGCCAGTAAGTTGACCAGCGAATTAACTCTGTAGGTAATTCCTTGACCTCATCCGACAATGTAGAAGTAAGTCCCGTGACTGGAGGTTCTACCACCTGAAGCTGATTGGAAGGTCAGCATTTACAGGGTCTATAAATCCAGGTTTCCCAACCTTCTGTGCGGCTATAGATGAACCGTCATCAAGACTTAGCATCAGTCCGAATATCAAAGTAAACAGCAAAATCAATCGTAGGCATTGTAATTGCACTAGCGGCAAGATTTTCAGATTCATAATTATGCAAAAGTTATTGCTTAAGTAAGTCGGTGAGAATAAATCAAACTAGATTAAGTAATGTAAAAAATCTTGAAACTATTTCGTAGTGAGAACTTTAGTCTTATTATGAGGACTAAAGTCCTCACTACAAACCTTGAATTATTCACGCCGCTCTACTTACCACTCCACAGATGAAATCGTTTTGCCGTTGTCAGCATAGATTGTTCGAGAACCGATAGCCGTTCTCGGAGCTACTGTAGAATTAAAGACTGCGCTTTTTTGCCCAACTGCTGATCTCCTGCCAATGATTGAGCGGAATACAACGGAGTTCGGTGCTAGCCCTACGGAATCATCTATCCTGGTTTCAGGGCCATTAGCAACACCATTGACAACCTGTCTACCGCCATGAACTAGAACACGATGCCCATAGCCAATATTATCACCAAGAGTCAGGCTAGTTGTTGTTAAAGCGTGAAAGACAACATCGTTTGCCATACCAGCAATTTCTCCAACATTAAGTAAGTCGGCAGGAAAAATCATAACTATGTAACGAAAAGTTAACCAGAACTGTTAGAGCTAAATTTAATACGTTGTGTACTGTAGTTTCCTTTTTCCCCTCTAGCTTGAATACCACCAATCAC
>JAIVFU010000490.1 GCA_020829485.1 Nostoc sp. CHAB 5834
GAATGGGGTTTAAATGAGATTGATATTTATTCTCAAATAAACATTGATGGAGGTAAGTCATGGGGTGAGAGTTTGGGTTATGCGTGTGGTTATCTTTGTGGAGCAGCCACCAATGCAGCGGGGATACTAGGTAATGCTCTTGCAGATGCTCTTGTCGGTGAAACTGTTGGAGGAGCATTTAAACGATAGTAATTAAAAATCAAGTCAAACAGGTCTTTAAATTAAGGAGCTGTTTGACTTGAAAAACTTATCGATGCGTATTTTTCAAGAGTATATTCAACAACTTCCAAATAGTAGATTGCAAAAATGGCGTGAAGTTTTATACGCATTTTTAATCTATTACATTATAGGCACGCTATGTATTGTATTGATATCAGTTACTGATTCCTTTGTCGTAAAAACGCTTCACCACCCATCTATTCGAAGTTCGCATCTTAAGTTAGATGAGTATATTAAAACAATTGGTCTGTATAAAAGTATTTTTATCATTACAATAGAAGCACCTATTATTGAAGAATTATCGTTTAGATTACTATTGCGGCCAACGCGTTTCAATGTGTCGCTTTCGATAGCAGCTCTTATATTGTTACTATTCGATACGATTTGGTATTTTAGCGCTTTACCTAACTATACTATAAGGCTTATAGTTTGTATTTTTCTATTTTTCATTCTATACATGATTTATAATCCTCTGTGGATTCCTACGTTAAAAATTGCCGAACACAAACTATTAATCATTACATCTTTGTGCTTTGGGGCTATTCACCTGTCTAATTTTACACCAATTTATAAAGATTTATTTTATCTGTATCCTATATACTTTTCACCTCAAATTTTTTTAGGTTTTATACTAGGGATTATTCGGCTCAGAAATGGGTTTATTTGGGCTATAATTCTACACATGTTGGTTAATGGTTCTGTAACTTGGTATAAACTTTTCTTGTAACTGTTAAAGCACATCTAAAATGTCTTGAATTCGTGGCAGAAAGACTTCCCAAACCTTCTGCTTCCATAAAAAACCATGCTCGTTAGAGAATATGACCGACACCTTACTCACTTACCTCCCCACCGTCTCCACCCGCTCGCAGCTTATCTATACGACTATTCTGCTGGCGGTGTTGGGGGCAGTGGCGGCCCTGCCCTTCATCTACGTCGATGTATCGGTGCGGGCGGGTGGGTTGGTGCGCCCCGTAGCCGAACGCTCTAAGGAGTTGCCCGGACTCGCTCAACAATAGTTCCTCTACAGTAATACCATACAAACGGGCGACCGTTTCCAGTTGATCCGCATCAATCTTTGACCGTCCCGTTTCCAGACGATAATAGGTTGCCTGTGCTACGTTCAGGGAAAAAGCCACAGCCGCCTGCGAATAACCGAAGAGTTCGCGAAGGCGACGAAGTTTTGTGTGATTGAAGGCCATACAAGTTGAATAAGCGTAAATTTCGCCCTAAAGTAGAAAAAAAAACATTTAAGTCACATGAGCCACCAACGAATTTCTATAAAATCCTCTCATTTCTCGTTCAGGTGTGAATTTCAGGTGTGAATAAAGTTATTCAGAATTGAATCAAATTATTCATTTTTGAATAGACTTTCCTGCTTCGGCTTACCAATTTTGTCATAACCAATCACAGCTAGGCACACCGGCCCAGGAGGTGATGACTTGCTGGGAGATTGGGATACGCTAAAATCGATTTACAATGCAAAATTTTGATTTAATTAACGCAGATTTGCAGGAACTTAATGAAAAAGAGGCAATTGAAATAGAGGGCGGAAGCTTTTTAGGCTTTCTTGCAGCAGCAGTAGTGGTAGGAGCAGTTGTTTGGGGAGTAGTCAACTTTGTAAAAGATGTAATTATTGAAGGTAAACAATTCAATATGTCAGAATTTTAACCTTTTAGTCGATAGGAGAGAAAAATATCTCTCCTATCGACTCTATCAAGAAAATGCGTTAAACTATAAAACAAGTTCCATACATAATGAGTATTGCCGAACTAGTGTTAGCCTTTTTTTTCTGCACTATTTTCAACACCAACTTAAGTGCTCAAAACAGATTTATAGAGGACACAACGAATAATTTGAATACAACTTATTCGTTGAATCTGTTTGAACTCCCTCTCCAGTACCCAACCGTATATTCGACCAATCAAAATAACTATACATTACAAACGTTACTGGCAAGAAGTTTATACGAAAATACCAGTTCTAAAGGGAATGCCCTGTTACAATCACTCTTGCTACCCACTGTTCTTATTCCCTACCAAAACTTTCAAAGCTACCAAAGTTCTTTAGTTCATTCGGGCTTAAGTGGTCAATTAAGCAAGTTTGCCTTTAGCTTTCCTGATGTCAAAATAAAAAATATAACTAACGATCAGCTAGGCGAATTATTAGCAACATCC
>JAIVFU010000491.1 GCA_020829485.1 Nostoc sp. CHAB 5834
GGTCGACTGGCGCTACATCGCCCCCGGCAAACCGACCCAGAACGCCTTCGCCGAAAGCTTCCAGGGCCGGATGCGCGACGAATGCCTCAACGAGCATCTGTTCTTCTCGATGAACCATGCCCGCGCCGTGATCGCCGGCTGGGTCCACGACTACAACACCGCCCGCCCGCACTCGTCGCTGAGATACCTCACCCCCGCAGCCTTCGCCGAGACCTTGCGCCCCCAACGGGCATCGGAGCTGCGCCACCTAAAAAGCTACGCGCCGATGCCCGTTGCTCACGGCCCCGGCGCGCGCAATCCTAACCCCGCGATTCCAGTCGCCGCCGGATGAGCGACAGGGGTCAGGTCAGGCATTCCGGGCGGCGAACGTCAAGCGGGTCGAGCGGATCTGGCGCGGGAAGGGCCTAAAAGTGCCCGGGAAACAACCGAAGAAATGGCAGCTCTCGTTGTATCACGGCTTCTGCATGCAGCTCCTACTGGAGCGCCTCAACCACGTCTGGTACTGCGACGTAGTGGAGTATCGCACTGACAACGGCAGGAAGGCGCCGATTCTCAACGTCATCGACGCGTTCACCCGGGAGTGCCTGGCGATCCGCATCGACCGGAGCTGAACTCAACGGACATTATCGACGTTCTGTCCTACCTCTTCACCCTGCGTGGCGTGCCGGGCTACGTTGTTCGGATAATGGTCCCGAGTTCATGACCAGCACAGTACGAGAATGGGTCGCCGCGGTGGGGGCCAGCAAGATTTGGCCGGGAAGCCCGCCCACCTCAACCGTTGCTGAAAAGCCGCTCATTCACTAGACTTGAGTTGGCCTACTAAATGGGGACACGCCACGACGAAACCAATCAAACTCATTTATTCCTCTGGATCAGGGTCCGGTTCACAGCTGCGATCTACTATGGGTGCACAATCCGTGCACGAAAAAACTAAGCATTCGCCATCATCGTCCTCCTCATCACATTCCAAGACACACTCCTAACGAGTTCCGTCGAGGGGATAATCACATGGACCTGTGTAACACCAATCTTTGGGAGCTCTCTGTCCTGCTCCCTTCACAAGCTTCCAAATAGAGAGTATTTCTTTAACTTTTATTGACAAATCATCAGAAGTAGTGGGAGTATTTTCGGGCTGCGAAATTGGAGCTTCAAACACAGACTTGCCATCTAACTCTCGATCATGAATGTCATCTATATAAATACTTGCAATCGAGTTAGGTGCAACAAACATTTGGCTTGTGATGGAAGATCCAATCTGTTGTGAGCCACATTTTAAATCTTCTGAGAGTTGTGTTACTTCCTCACAGTCAAAAACCTGAATTGTACTATTCACACTTATCGTTCGTTCTGAAGTCAAAGAACGTCAGAAAGGTCGAGTTCAGACAGCAAACCGTCGCTGGGCTGAGGAATTGGCGCGTTGTTCAAATAATGGCGAACAATTATCTAAACCTTAAAAGTAATGTAACTTATAACATCGACAGGTATTGTCGCTTCCCTCCAAGTTACTGTGATCCTCACTCCCGTCTGCGGCTCCAGTGTGAATTTCTTTTCCAAAAATAGCATTTTCTTATCGGTCCAATCATTAACTTCAGTAGTTGAGTAGTTTATTTCTCGCGTTTTTGAGACTTCGTAATCTGTCCTTCCATTTATCTCAAATGTCTTTGCGAACTGAGCCTTGAAGCCAATGCCTACTGACCTCTTAATTTGTTCCGAGAGTTTAACCGTTGTTTCATTTGTCAATTTCAGGCCGAAACTCACTTCACGGTCAAACCTCAAAATTTCGTCAGATTTGACAGAATTAGTGCAGTTCGGAAAATTAAACACTTCCTTCTTTGATACAATTTTTGGGCGTAAAAGCGTAAATGGTTGTGCTTGTTCTCTAGCAAACTGTTTACAATACCATTCTACACTCTGTTGGACATCGTCTTGGATGGGAAATGGAAATGGAGGAAATGGGCTGCGCCTCCGCCTTTCTTCAAATTTACAGCGTAAAAAAATATCATCGTAAAAAACGTCTGATCTTATTTTGACAACAACTTCATCTACCGCAAGGTCTGACAAAGAGAATTCAATTACTTCAATATCTGGAAAATCTAAATTAAAAATTGGCAATTCTTACTTTTCGCGTTCATACAAAACTTCCGCCGCGTCAACGGCCTGTGCTCGTACAGTCACAGGAATTAGACCGCAAGATAAAGTAATTACTACCATAAGAAAACTAGTAATACGATACGCTTGCCGCTTTTTACGGGTTCCGCAGTCGCAAAAAACAGATTGTATTTGCACTGCTGCGCACCACACACGGAAATCGGCGTGTCGCAATCCCTGACTTATACTAAGTTTCATTGTGTTGCTCCGATGTTAGACTAGATGCACTAAAACACCCTGCCAT
>JAIVFU010000492.1 GCA_020829485.1 Nostoc sp. CHAB 5834
CCTGCACAAAACCCCATCCCAGATACATAACCGTTGCTCTAAGGTTATGGGACACGTTAACGCAGACCTAAAAACCATTGGATCAGCGGTAGGCATTGCAACGCCCATCACAAGCTATGTAGCTAGACACAGCTTTGCGATGGCTCTAAAGCGTTCGGGCATTGCTACAGCTGTAATTTCCGAAGCGATGGGACACAACGACGAACGCACGACGCAGATTTATCTGTCTGAGTTCGATACTGATTTAGTAGATGCTGCTTTTGAAAACCTATAAATAGCTTGAAAACGTACTCATGCCTGCACCAAAAGACAATCATACTTACGCAAGCATTATCCAAGAAGTTGTTGGTAAGGAGCCAGGAATAGATTGGCACTCACTAAGTCTTGATGTTAACGATCCGCTCTATAGAGAACTTGACGACCGCTTATGGGTGCCACACGGAGAACTTGATGACCGCTTATGGGTGCCATATTATGATAAAGCAATAGAGTGGTTTCTTAAATATTTTCCACATTTCACTTATCAGAAAGAGCCCGAAAACCAAGCTTTAGTCATTCTCATAAGTAACTCCTATAAATGGATATTAGACGGGTATTTGACTGAAATTAAAAATCAGGCAAATAACACAGTTTTGAATAAAAGAGATAGAATAAACGATTTGACCTATGAACAGGATAGACTAAAAGCAATGAGCCATTTCTCTGATAGGTATTCAGCTACCCTTGAAAAAATATCTGCGTTACCTAATGGAATAAAATTTAATTATCATTCTCGCCTGCGTATTTGTGAGGAAGCTTGCTTAGGAGCGAATAGTATTACTACTGAAGGTCTATTAATTATTGATGAATGTTTAACTAGAATTAATCTTACTACCAACGAAAGAACAACAAACACTGACCTAGCTAGCACGGACTATCTAACCGAGAAGCCGAAAAGGGTTAATGTAAATGCAAAGGAAAAACTGCAGCGCCTTTTAAAGAAGTACGATAACTATCTAACTAATGGCCACTCGCTAGATTCCGCACTTAAAGCACTAGTCCATGATTTCCGATTGGAGTACAACCCAGGCAATCCTTCTAATAGAAAGAAACAAATACAGCGGATTATCCGGAACCGTAACAATTAAGAACAACGAATAAATGTTCCAGAAAATATTTTCAATATTATGTGTTGATTGTGAGTACTTTATGAAATATTTTGGAACAATAAGAACAATAAAAAAGAACCAGTAAACCATTAGGGAAATTTGCAGAGAACTAATAACAATCTGCAAAATGAGACCGGAAACTGAGATAAACATTGCCCTAACCGAATTCTTCCGCCCCATTATCGCACACTGCTTTCAGGAAGCTATTCAAAAGATTATCATCGCTCAAGCCCCACCATCGCTTGATGCCGAACCCTACGGCGATTTTAGATGGCTAATTGCTACCTGCTCCGGCGTCCCTGCCAGCACACTACGCATAAAGTCTGCAGCTGGTGAAATTCCCGGTGTAGTGAAATTTGGCCGGCGAGTTTTGTACGACAAACTCGCCGTGCTTAACTGGTTACGGTCGCAGACCCGAAAGCCAGCCACTAACCCCGCCGAACTTGAACGAGTAGCCGATAAGCAGATCAACAACCGGTTAGCTAAGACAGGAGGGCCGGACGCATGATTCTCCACGAAGTAAGTTCCCTTGTCCGACGAGCGCCTAATGGCGACGTGTGGAACATAAGCACTGAACAAGGAGCGTCGGTCCTTTATGCGACGGTTAATGGTCAGAATTGCCGGATCATCGTTCCCCGTTCTGGACAGTCTCCTCCCCAAAGCGTATTTGCACCCGCTTTTCTTACGTACGTGGCGACGGATGCTAGTGACCTGGAGCGCTGGTTAACTACCGTGTGCAACATGCCTAGCCAGCCGGATGTGCCAGTCGTAAATGCGATATGAGAAATATCGGCTACCGGCTCACCAAAGCGTTTTACGCCGAGGTTGAAGAGAATGAGGACATGCAAACGAAGTGTACAGCTCACCACCACTCCCTGTATACCTGGATCTGTGAACTGCGAAATAGAACAGGACGGGAGGTTTTGGACCTGCCTATCAAGTATACAATGTGCATGTCATTTACTGGTTCCGATAAGACTCTCAAAAAGTGTATCGATGACCTGGAGGGGTGGGGAATTATTGAAGTTCTTCAGCGTGGTACCAATCAGCACGTACCCACAAAAGCAAAAATTGCTGTCGCATTTTTACGAAAGCACTGCGATAACATTACAACAGCAAATGATTCTGCTGTCGTCAATGTGCGACAGCAGTACGATAGCTCTACGACAGCAGTGCGATCAACTAAAACAGTAAAAACAGATAAACCTTCTAAACCTGAAAAAATGGCACTGTTTGAGCTATTT
>JAIVFU010000493.1 GCA_020829485.1 Nostoc sp. CHAB 5834
CAGTCATCTAGTTAGAACTTTTGTGTCACTACCTAAATGCAATAGCATGAAAAAACGTACTTATCCCTCTTTAGACAGTTAATTAGCCGTTAATAACAGCGGTTCCAGTTCATGGAGGCGGGTTTCCCAATGTTCCCAATTGGGGAGCAGGCGGGTTTGTAGATCGTAGAAGGCTCGATCATGGCGTGGTTGGTGAAGGTGGGCCAGTTCGTGGTAGATGATATATTCGATACAGGCACGGGGCGTTTTAACCAAGGCGGGATTGAGTTGAATGGTGTTAGTACGAATTACGCAGCTTCCCCAACGGCGTGGCATGTGGAGGAGGCGCATTTTCGGGTGCTCAGAGGTTGGGAAAAGTAACGGGGGGAGCTGAGTCAGAATGCGCTGAAACACCTCCGTGATGACTAGTTGGGCTTGCTGACGGTACCAGAGCTCGACTAGGAGGCCGACGGCTTCATTGTTATGCGGGTCGTGGGTGGTGACGAGAAGTCGTGTGGCTTCCTGCACCACAGAACTGGGTGAGCCGGGTAGTACCCGGAGGCGGTACTGGCGGCCTAAGTAATACATGGATTCACCACTGCGGTATTGCTTTGGTGTCGACGGGGTGGGAATATTGTTAGCTCGCTCCTTCTGGGTGAGTATCCAGGCCGCCCGTTTTAGGACGGTAGCGGCAATATCTTCGGCCGATGTGGTGAGAGGCGCGGCGATAGACAGACGTCCATCTGGCCAGACTTGCATGGCTAGGGTGCGACGGTTACGGCGCTCGATGGTGTAAGAAATGTGGGTGGAGCCGAACTGAACCTCACCTTGCTCAGGGATGGTGGTCATTATTAGCTAGCTTTATAGTGAGCGATTGCAACGCTTTCAAGTTGGTGCTCAAAGTCATCGAGAGTAGCTTCGTCGAGGGTAGCGTCATGAGTGCGCAGCTCCCATAGCTGCTCGCCAAGTTCGTAACGTAGCTTACGTAATACTTTGCTACCGGGCTTCTGCCAGTCGACTAAGCGGACCCCGTCTTTATCGTGCACGGTGTCGTAGATAGTGCCTTCGACCTGAATAGCCCACTGTGCTACTGTTTCGGGGGCGATGTTATCGAGGGATTTGTCCAACAGGTCGAACACGGCGGAGGCTACCTGACGGCCGTGGAGGGTGGCAGGGCGGGTGGCTCCACCACCACTCTAGAATTCATTGCGCACGGTGACCATGACTTTGAGCAGCTCAGCAGCATCGCGGCGCTCCTGCTGATACAGTTGAATGGTCTCCTTAATACGGTCGATAAACTCTTGGTACTTGGCGGGGTTCTCGTCAAGCTTCTCGGTGAGGGTTTTGACGAGCTGAGTGCCGATTTCGTAGGCAACACCTTCTTCGCTCTCTCCGCGCTGAGTGCGTTCTGTAACCAGCTCAGGGAATTCGGCGCTGAAGATGTTAATGGGCGGCACCACGGCGAGCATATCGGCAGCCGACACATGAGTATCGAGCAGCTTCTGAATCTGCGGTTCGATTTTACTATGGTTTGGTGTAACGTCGTAGCGTTGGATGACCATTGTGCGCAGATTGGAGTAGAAGGTCAGGGCCTGCAGGTAGGTGTCGATTTCCGCATTGGGGGTATTTGCGAGATAGTGGGCTGAAGACAAGGCGCGATGTAGCACGCGCTGGAAGGCACGCAGACGCTCGAAGAAGATGGGGCGGCGGGATTCGTCTGCGAGGTGTGAGGTGTAGGCGGCCAGGTCGCCGCGGTTGGAGATGCCTTGGAATAGCTCCACCAAGTTAGCATGCAGTTGAGGGAGCTGCTGGACTTCGGCAGCCAGAGAGGCAAGATGTATGCCTTCGCTGAGGTCGGCGAGGTCGTACACCTCGAAATCGGGGTTTCCAAACTGCTTCATTGCATCTTTCAGCTCTTCGGTGACACCTTCGTAGTCGAGCACATAGCCGAACTGCTTACCGGGCGAGCAACGGTTGACGCGCGCAATGGCCTGGAACAGATTATGCTCCTTGAGGCGGCGGCAGAGGTAGAGCACGACATTGTGTGGGTTGTCGAAACCGGTGAGGAGCTTATCGACAGTGATGATAATGTCGGGAGTGCCGTAGGGGGCTCGGAAGCCGTCTTTCAGGCTTTTTTCATAGATAGTCTCGGTACCGAAGCGGTCCATCATGCGCTTCCAGAAAGTCTGTACTTCGTCGGTGGTGGCGTCGTACACGTCGTCGTTGCCTTCGCGGTCGTCGGGCCGGGAAATAAGAACTTCCGACGTTATCAAGCCGATGTCGTCGAGGGCCTTTTTGTAACGGATGGCGGCAATTTTGCTGGGGGCGGCAATCTGACCTTTGAAGCCTTTCCCCTGCCAGGTGCTGTGGAAGTGGAGCGAGATGTCAGAGGCCTTGGCAAAGATGACCTGG
>JAIVFU010000494.1 GCA_020829485.1 Nostoc sp. CHAB 5834
CGTCAGCAGGGCCTCGATCACGGCCCAGCCCAGCGACGCCACCGGCTTGGCCCAGAGAGCCGCCAGCATGGTCTCGACGCTCTCGAACGATTGCGCCCGCGCCACCGGCCCCAGCCGATGCTCGACCAGCTTCATCCGCTCGCGCGTCAGCCGCATCCCCGCACGCGAGGACATCAGGGCTTGCAGGCGATCGAAGTCGTCCGGAGACATCAGGTCAGACGGCTCCCACTTCGGCGAATTTGGAGGTCAGGATGTCGCCGTCGAACGGCTTCATCACATAGTCGTCGGCCCCGGCCGACAAAGCCTCGGCGATGCGTTCGGCCCGGGTCTCGATAGTGCAGAACAGGACCTTGGGCGCGCCGCCGCCGGGCAGGGTGCGCAGCCGACGCAGAAAGGCCATCCCATCCATCACCGGCATGGACCAGTCCAGCAGGATGACCTCGGGCATGGTGGACGAGCAGAAGATCAGGGCCTCGGCACCGTCGCCCGCTTCGTCGACCTCGAAGCCCAAGCCTTCGACGATGCGGCGCGCCACCTTGCGGATGATGCGGCTGTCATCGACGATCAGACAGGTTCTGGGGGTCAAGACAGCGTCACTCCGACTGGCGCGCACAACGTTTGCGTGTGCGACGCCCCTATGATGGTCGGAGCCGGTTAACGGAACCTTGGCAAGCCGCGTTAAGACATTACGCGGGTATTGTGACGGTGAGGATAACTCGCCCCTCTTCGGCCTGTACCGTCAGGTTTCCACCGGCATCGTGGGCTGTCAGCCACAGCCAGTAGGGCTGGATCCACTGACCTTGGAGGCCCTCGGTCAGCGGCTGACCGGCTAGGCCGGCTATCGCCTCGGGTTTCAGGCGCGCGCGCGTCCCCTCGGCCAGGCCCTCGAACACGACCATGTCGTCCTCGACCCGACTGGAGACTGTGGCAATGCCGCCGGACGGCAGGGCCGCCATGGTCAGATAGGCCAGATTGACCAGGGCCCGCGACTGGGCCTTGGACCAGGTCTGGTCCGGCACCTTCCAGACCAGGCTGGCGCGACCGCCGCCGGTCAGGGCATCGACGATCCCGCCCAGTTCGCCGCCCGAAAACGTCTCCGACGTCGTGGCGGCGCCGAAGGCGACACGGGCAAACGCGACCAGGGCCACCATCTTGGCCGCGCTGGCCTCGATCAGGCCCATGGCGTCGTCGCGCATGTCCTGGGCCGAGGGGTCCTTCAGCAGGTCCAGGCCGGACGAGATCGCCCCCGCCGGGCTGATGAAGTCGTGGCACAGCTTGCCGGCGATCAGGGCGGCCAGCGCCTGTCCGTCGGGCATGTCGGCGGCCGGGCGGGCAGGGGCGTCGAGCGTATCGGTATCGGTCATCGGGCCTTGGAAACGGATTACTTGAGGAGATGCGGCGACGCTGCCCTGATTTGCCGGTTCATGAAACCGTGCGGATGCTCTATCGCAGCGCGAATGATCGCCGCCGCCAAACCCGACCTGACCGCAGACCTTGCCTCCGGTGCCCTGACCGAAGCCCTGGCCGACATCGCCGAAGACGCCGCTCGGGTCATCCTGCCCTACTGGCGCGTGGGCACGGTGGCGACGACCAAGGCCGACGACAGCCCGGTCACCCTGGCCGATCAGCAGGCGGAAGCGCTGATCCTGTCGCGTCTGTCCGACCTCTATCCCGAGGTACAGGCCGTGGCCGAAGAGGCGGTCGCAGACGGCGGCGCGCCCGCCATCACCGGCGACTGGTTCTGGCTGATCGATCCGCTGGACGGCACGCGCGGCTTCGTGGCGGGCAAGGAGAGTTTCACCGTCAACATCGCCCTGGTGAGGGGCAATGCGGTGGTCGCCGGGGTGGTCACCGCACCCGCGACCTCCACCACCTGGCGCAGCGGCCCGCATCCCGACGGCGGAGCCTTCCGTCGCCGCTTCGGCGAGGGCTGGCAGGCCATCAAGGTGCGCGACCGCCCCGCCAACCCAATCGCCGTCATGAGCCACAGCCTGACGGACGAGGAGGCCCGGCGCCTTGCCTCTCGCTACGGCTGCATGGACTGGCAGGGCACGGATTCGTCGCTGAAGTTCTGCCTGATCGCCGAGGGGCGTTACGACGCCTATCCCCGCAATGGCCCGACCTCGGAATGGGATACGGCGGCCGGTCAAGCCGTGCTGGAGGCCGCCGGCGGGCGGGTCATGGCCGAGGACGGCACGCCGTTTCGCTATGGCAAGCCCGGCTTTCTGAACGGTGGGTTTGTGGCCGTTGGCGGCTAGGCCCGCGCCATCTGAAACGATACCTGTTCGGCGCGCTCAGCCAACGCCATCGCGCCCCATTCCCGCGCGGTCGTGGCCGCCTCGGCCAGGATCATGCCGACGGCACCGGCTGTCGTACCGGTCAGAC
>JAIVFU010000495.1 GCA_020829485.1 Nostoc sp. CHAB 5834
ATTTTGCTGTTCCTGCATTTGCTCAACCGACCCATTTGTTCTTCGCTGTACTCATGGTAGGTGTACAGTTCATAATCTGGCTACTATTGCATCCAGCAATAAGCTCGCCGGAACGGGTAGTTGACACCGCCCGGTTACAGAAAATCTGAAATGGATAAAGCGATTCGTTTAAGCGTATTATCTGCGAAGGCGAAAGCCTATGTAGAGCTTATCAAACTTAAGCTTACACTCGCAGTAGTGTTCTCCGGTTTGTTTGGCTACTGTTTAGCGGCTGGTACAGTCATCTGGTGGAAGTTAGTAGTGCTTACGATTGCTTCAATAGCTATCACGGGAGCCGCTAATGTCATTAACCAGATTATCGAAAGAGAGTCAGATAAAGTAATGAAACGCACGGCTGGCCGTCCGCTGCCAACTGGCCGATTGACGGTAGGTGAAGCTAGTATTTTTGCCTTCGTTTTGTTCAGCGTATCTTGTTTTCTATTCGTTGAGTTTTTCAACGTACGAGCCGCTGCGCTGGCCGTATTGTCGTTGTTACTCTACGGATTTGTCTATACTCCGCTGAAAACAAAAGGGCAGATAGCCGTATGGGTGGGTGCCCTGCCGGGTGCATTTCCCCCGATGATCGGCTGGGTTGCCGCCACCAACCAGTACGGTTGGGAACCGGGCATTCTGTTTGCTATCCAATTCTTCTGGCAATTTCCACACTTCTGGTCTATCGGCTGGCTTGCGTTCGATGAGTACAAAAAAGTTGGGATTCAGATGATGCCCGGAGACAGTAAAAATACGGATACTGCATTCCGAATCATGATCTACACGCTGTTCCTGATTCCAATTGGCTGGTTGCCCTACATGCTTGGTATGACCGGTATTAATTCAGCCTTGGTGGCCATGCTTGGCGGAATCTTGTTCCTTGCACAAACGTTTCACTTAATGAGAACCTGCACCGACAAGGCAGCATTACAAATGATGTTTGGATCGTTGTTGTACCTGCCCGTTGTGCAAATTGTTTACTTGATTGATAAAGTATAACAGACTATGAGTGAAGTAATAAACGATTTTTCCGTAATTGAAGAGCCTCAGGAAACGCTCTCGATGAACCCCAAGAAATTCATTCTTTGGATGTTCATTGTTAGTATTATCATGCTCTTTGCGGCCATGACCAGTGCTTATCTGGTTCGACGGGCCGAAGGTAACTGGCTGGAGTTTACGGTCCCGGCTGTATTTGCTTATAGCTCAATTGCCTTAGTCGTAAGTAGCCTGACAATGCACTGGGCGTACGTTGCTGCAAAAAAAGACAACTTTAAAAGTCTTAAGATAGCAATTACCATTACTTTTGCGCTTGGAATGGCTTTCCTGTATATGCAGTTTCAGGGATGGGTTCAGTTGGTCGATCAAAACGTATTCTTCGTAGGTAACCCGGCTGGTTCGTTCATGTACATCTTTACAGGCCTGCACGCGTTCCACCTGATTTCCGGATTAATTGTGTTGGTGTTTTCACTGGTTGCGGCTTTTCGATTGAAGGTTCATGCTAAAAACCTGAATCAGATTGAGATTGCCGCTTCTTACTGGCACTTTCTGGACATTCTCTGGTTGTATTTGTATTTCTTTTTGGTTTATTTTCATTGATAATCTCTTAGACGCATGGCGGCTACTGCGACGAACCCCGTAGCAACAGATTCGACACAAACGTTCGACAAGAAAGCCTGGATGGGCGGTGTCGAGCCGATGAATGCCAGTTATGGCAAGTTGATGATGTGGTTTTTTCTGATTTCAGACACATTTACCTTTTCAGCTTTGCTGGTCACGTATGGTCTGATTCGCTACAGCTATCCGTCATGGGATCCGGCTATATACGGCGAGGTGTTTCAATTCTCGAACCTGTATTGGCCAACCCCGGAAAAAGTGTACAACTCGGTGCCATTTCTGCACGGTGTAGATTTGCCGCTGATTTTTGTGGGGATTATGACGTTTATCCTCATCTTTAGTAGCGTAACGATGGTACTGGCGGTAGAAGCCGGGCACCGCATGGATCGCAAAGATGTTGATAAATACATGCTGTGGACGATTCTGGGTGGCGTTACTTTCCTAGGTAGCCAGGCATGGGAGTGGAGTCACTTTATTCACGGTACGGAACAGGGAACGGTTATTAGCGAACTGGTGAATGGTCAAACCATTCAGCGCACTATTTTCGGTGCTAACCTCGTCGAGAATCAGTATGGTCCGCCCGCGTTTGCCGACCTTTTCTTCTTTATCACGGGTTTCCACGGAACACACGTATTGAGCGGAGTTGTATTGAATATCCTGATATTCTACCGGTCTGCTACCGGTCTTTATGAGCGTCGCGGTCACTACGAGATGGTTGAAAAAGTAGGTCTCTA
>JAIVFU010000496.1 GCA_020829485.1 Nostoc sp. CHAB 5834
CATGTCGTGCGATAACATGCCCGATTTCATGCCCCAGTACGCCAGCAAGCTCTCCCTCGGTTTTGAGTCGTTGTGCAAGAGCCTCGGTGACAAAGACCTGACCACCCGGAAGTGCAAACGCGTTTATCGTCTTATCATCGTCAAGAAGGTGAAACTCAAATCGGTAGGGTGATTTTTTTGCAGACGATTGATCAACGAGCCGCTGACCGATCCTATCCACGACAGCATTTGCTTGGGGGGAACGAGATTCACCTCCAAATTGCTGCATCATTTGTGGCTTGGCTTGTAAACCGAGGGCTATTTCCTGCTCCGCCGTTACGCCTCCGACACGCTGTTTTTCCCCGGTGACTTCGTTTGTTTGAGATGAACCAAAATAACGAATCAGCGAAAAAATTGCGATGACAACCGCAATCAATATCCCGATGCCACCCCGCCCGCTATTTCTCATATCTATTGTGCTCCTGAAACTATCAAAGGAAATATACCCGGCAGACAGTCGATCCTAACAAATGCGATTCATAAAAAACAAATGGGGCCGATACAATTCTGTATCGGCCCTAACTATTGCGGTTCCAAATCCGACGGTTATTTTTTCCGACGTTTGGCAATTCCGAACGCGATGCCCAGTATCGGAAGGCCGCCCACGAGAAGGATGCCTGTGTTCACTTCCGGCACAATTATTGGACCAGCAGGAGGGATCACGATGTCAGGATTTCCTGGATTCTCTCCCGGCGGCAAAAGCAACGGCGGGGTTTCACCCGTAAAAATTTCGCCTTCCCCCCCTTGGGTTGCCGCAAAAATAATCGGGATGAAAAGTGCGGGCCAGAAATCGCTGATAGTCGAACCGCCCGCATCGATAATGTCACCGATTCCTGGAAGTGCAGCGGAGCCGACTATATCTGTTGCCGGTACTCCGAAGGCGAAATCAAAGGGCGGCAATGGCGGCGCAAGAGCCAATGCCGGAGCATCACTCCCGAAAGGCAACTCGGCGGAACTGGCTGTGAATGTTGTAGGGACATCAAGAACCGGCGATCCCGAAGGGAGCACCGACGATGGTATCGAAACATACTCTAGTGGCGATGAGTTCAAGGTTGAGCCAGGCAGTAACGAGGTAAGCGGATTAGAACAGTTCCATTTCAGAACTGGAACTCCTTCACGGGTTGCCCAGACTTTGGTACCTGCTGGCAAGGTAGTCTTTACAGGATAAATTGTCCCAGTATCTGTAACCCCGAATGTGCTGAGAGTTCTGGATTGAGTCAGAGTATGCGGTACGAGAGCCTTCTCGAAGAAAGCAACTACCTTTTGTTCAGGGACACCAAAATGCCGGGCATACTTTTGACCAAGTGCAGGGTTCTGTGCGACATAGTTGGCGAATGCTTTGGGCGTTTGTACACTGGATTTTTGCTTCGCAAAGGCGTCACGAAGATCATTTGGGTTGGATGATAGTCTGCCAGCACCAGAATTTTGTGCACCTGCAGAAGATATTATCCCAAATAGTGTCAGGGATAGGGCCAGTGTGAACAATGCTTTACGGGGAACACCCGCATTTTGTGTGCGATCAGTAAACATGTTTCTACCTTATTAGGACTGAATTGCGATTTAAATCAAACGATACTGGTGAGTTATATCCATGAAACATGTAGAATAAACCCCGTATGCAAGGAAAAAACAAAAAGTTTTGGTTTGGGGAAACACAAAAAAAATCGGCGTCGAAATCAGTCTCTAAGACTATTTCCGACGCCGTTGGGAATTTCCCCGGTATGGATCGCTCACACACTCTCTTACCCACGTCTACTCCTAAATACACCGACAAGGTAAAAAAAGTGTAAAAATCTCTACATTCTCAAAATGCTATTTACCAGTTCAGGTTGCTCCCTTGATGTGGCGCTTACTTCATAAGAGGCGGCGAAAGCTTCACTGGCACGTTGTGCTGCACCCAAATCTCTTGCATGAATCGTTGCGATCGACTCCCCTGTTGAAAGTGAATCACCGATGGATTTATGCAGTACGATTCCGACTGCAGGGTCGATCGTATCTTCCTTCCGCTCTCTCCCGCCTCCCAGGCGAACCACAATCTGCCCTATAGAACGTGCAGAAAGTTGTTGAAGATATCCCTCACTGCTCGAAACAACAGGAAGTTGGATCGGTGCACTCGGGAGAGATGAGGCGGGGGTCTCGATTACTGTGTCATCGCCACCCTGTGCATGGATAATAGCCTTCAGCTTCAACAACCCTTCTCCTGAGGAAACCAGTGATTCGGCAAGTTTTCTTCCGTCCTCAGCGGATTCAGTGATGCCACAAAGTGCAAGAGCCTCCGCAGTCAATGTGAGACACAATTCCAGCAGACGATAGTTTTTAACGGATCGAT
>JAIVFU010000497.1 GCA_020829485.1 Nostoc sp. CHAB 5834
CGCTTTTCGCCGAGACGCCAATAGATGCGAATGGGGTCGAACTGCACGTCACTGCAAGTTTCGGTGTCTGTGGCCTGGACAGCAATGTTAAAGACGTCGATGAATGGCTGGCGGCCGCAGATGCGTTCCTCTACGCAGCCAAGGCGGGTGGCCGTAATTGTTGCCATGGGAGTGTCCATAAGAACACCGAAGCGGCCGCGGTGTAGATGCGGCCAATCAAGAGCATTATCAAGAGCGCCTGCGGCTGACTCGTCGGAAATTCTCAGGAGTCGCGAAGTCTGACTCAATTAGGCCACCCAGTTCCCAAGTGTCGCAGATACCGAGATCATCTCGGGTTCCTGCGTCAGATCCATAAACGCCACGTTGATCCCCTCCCGCCCACAGCAACCTGAACATGCGATGCATTTTGTGTCTTCAGGGGAGTGGACGTCAAAATGGACGACTATATGGACGTCTCGTCGAATGGCTTCGCGGGCAGGCTTGATGTGATCGAGGGACCGTCGGGTCGTCGGCGATGGGGCGACGAAAAGGCGCGCATCGCGTCGGAGAGGCGCTGGACCCGGAGTTCAGGTCGCCGACGTTGCCCGACGGCACGGTAGGACGCGCTGGCAGATTTACGACTGGCGCAAACGGCTGGTCAAAGGGTTGCTGGTTTTGCCGACCGAGGATGGGGCGCCCGCAGCCTTCGCGACGGTGATGGTTGGGCTTGAAGCGAAGCGACGTGCCCATCAACGCCACGGCATTGATACCGATGCGACTGATCGGTGCCCGTATTGTGGAACAAGGTCGCGCTGACGCCTGCACAATTGTCAATACTGCTGGAAGGGATCGACTGGCGAGGACCACAGCGGACGTGGCAACCCTTGGCAGCGGGAAAATCTGCCTGTCTTGCAATCAGTGATTCCCACAACGAATACAATGGGATAAACTTTTCACATGCTGGATCAAACCCTGACCTTGCCCGAAGACCCCGAGGAGAGGCGCAGCTTCACTGCACGGCTCTTGGCCGATCCCAACGCCTGGCTCGCCGACACCCCTGCCTGCATCCCCGACTACAAGATCACAAAGGTCGACGACCTGCCGCCCTGGCGCTGGAACTAATAGCGGTCAGACCGGATACCTAAACCGACGTCGGTGGCGACGTCTGTAATACCACCCCAGGTCTCTGTCGAACGCGCAAGTGCGTTATAAACCGGGTGGTTACTGTTGTCCGCCGGTACAAACATGCTAACCTCGACGCTGAGGGAGCGTGGCCGAGCGGTTGAAGGCTCTAGTCTTGAAAACTAGCGTGCGGGAAACCGCATCGTGGGTTCGAATCCCACCGCTTCCGCCATAAGTTAGTTTTGGTTAGAATGCCTTTTTCTTTAAATATCAAAATATTGAAAGGAATCTGGCTGACCTAGATCTCTCTATTTGCTCTGAAAACGCACTGTTTTTGCTCGGACTTGAACCAACCCTCCGCTCAGCGATCCGTCTCGCCTTTCAGGTCACGCGGACAAGATGACTGACTTGACCGAGGCTGCCTGGCCGTGTGCTTGCGGTCTGCGGCCCCTAGCGCTCGGACGCCCAAGGCGGCTCTGGTCATGGCTCGTGCGCGTGCGACCGCGTCCACCGTCTGCTGCGCGTTGGCGATTTCCGTCTCGAGGCGTAGGAAGATGGGGGTGTAAACCGGGTCGACCACCACCAGTTTCGCCACCGTTTCAAGGGCGCGCCGCAGTCGTGCGATGTCGGTCGTGATCTGGGAAGCGCTCGGCATGTTTCAGCTGAGCCCCTGCAGGACTGATGCGGTGATACTGGCCAGCAACGAGGTGCATTTCAGGTAAGATGGAGTTTTGGCTCGCCGCATGATTTCAATCGAACAATCCGGCCCAGGACGCGCTGCCCCAGATGCAGATTAATTCGGCTCCTGTTCAGATCTGTTCCTGTCGATTATATCCCCGTGGCGAAGGACTGCTGATCTGGTTCCTGCCGTTGGACGCCGTAAGAGTTTCGATTTATGGGGATAACCGGGCAGTATACGATACAGAAATTGCAATACCGGATGGCAAGAGTAGGAAAGTCACATGATCCAGCTGGTACTTGTAATCCTGTTCCAAGTCAGCTTGCCCGCTCGTGCCGTGTGTTCCAGGCGCCCAATTGTTGCCGAAGCCACAAGAGCCGCTGGATATCCGTGCCAAGATGTAACCGGGGATTTGCCTGCACCAAGCTTCGAGCCTGCTGGCAATATCTCGATCAAGTTGCGCGGTTTGCAGGGCCGGGTATCAACGCGGATCTTTCTGGTCCGA
The DNA here is from genome assembly GCA_020829485.1 of Nostoc sp. CHAB 5834. The sequence continues at coordinate 2,286 of JAIVFU010000497.1, forward strand.
CAAGCGCGATGTGACAGACGCGCGGCGTCCTGGAAAACCTGTTGCCGCCTGTTGGCCTCGATTGGGACGCGGCGGT
>JAIVFU010000498.1 GCA_020829485.1 Nostoc sp. CHAB 5834
GTTCATTTCGACAACCTCAAACCGGCTACGCACTACAACTACCGCGTTGGCGATGGCACGCACTGGACAGAATGGTTTCAATTCAAGACGGCCCAGGCCGAACCGGCTCCGTTCTCGTTCCTGTATTTCGGCGACGCGCAGAATGACATTCGGTCGCTCTGGTCGCGGGCCATCCGGGGGGCCTATTCCAAACTGCCGACGGTGAGCCTGATGATTCATGCCGGCGATTTAATTAATAATTCAAACACAGACTGGCAGTGGGGCGAATGGTTTGAAGCGGGTGGCTGGATCAATAGCATGGTTCCTACCCTGGTCACCCCCGGCAACCATGAGTACTTCCGGAATGAGCAGGGTAAATCGAGCGTGTCGAAACACTGGCGTCCTTCGTTCGTCCTGCCAACCAACGGACCTGCCGGGTTTGAGGAAACAGCTTACTACCTTGATTATCAGGGAACTCGTTTTGTTTCATTGAACTCACAACTGGCCATAGCCGATTCAACGGCGATGACCGCTCAGGCGAACTGGCTGGTCCAGGTGCTGACCAACAACCCTAACCGCTGGACCATTGTTACGCACCATCACCCCGTTTATTCAACGGCCAAAGGGCGCGACAACAAAACGTGGCGCGAACGAATGGAGCCGATTTACAAGCGATACAAGGTCGATCTGGTACTACAGGGGCATGATCACACCTACGGACGGGGTCTTAACATGCCCTTGGGAAAGAGCCGGAAGCACCCCGACGGTCCCATCTACGTTGTATCGGTGAGCGGCCCCAAGATGTACGACCTCGATTTAAGGGCCTGGATGGATCGATCGGCATCGAATACCCAATTGTACCAGACGGTGTCAATTAATGGCTACAAGCTCACGTATGGAGCTTACACGGTTACGGGAGAGCCTTATGATTCCTTTGAGATCGTTAAAAACGGCAAAGGACAGAATACATTGATCGATCAAGCTCCTGTTTTACCCCCTGAGCGACTCGAACTTCCTGTAGAATACCAGAAGCGGTACAAACCCGAACAGCTGGACGAATATCGAAATCGGTTTCAGGAATACAAAGCGCGTAAACAAGCTCAAAAACAATAGAGCATGTGATGCGTCACGATACATTTAATCATAAATACGTTTCATCGTGTACTTTAATTCTCTCCACAAATAGGAGAGAATTAGAAAAGATTTGGGAATAAGAAACAGGCTTTCAAGAACAAAAAGTGGCAATCCCTTCTCAAGCAAAAAATTCATGCAAAAAAAGCAGGTTTCGCAGCCTTTTACATCTTCAATACAGAGCGCCATTTTTTTGGAAAATAGATGAAAGAAACACACACGGCCCTTTTGTGTGTTTCTTTTTTTTAAACAGTTTTAAAAAAGTTTCTTTTTAGGTCTGCGTAACCTATTGTAAATCAATTGTTTACAAGGCGAAGTATAACCTATATCACGTCTAACTATAACCTATAACACGTATATGTATAACCTGAAACACGTATGAGTATAACCTATAACACGTATATGTATAACCTGAAACACGTATATGTATAACCTATAACACGTATGAGTATAACCTGAAACACGTATGTGGATAACTTGCTCAAAAATGTGGATAACTTTGTTTTGCGTACATTTATTCCACTCGGTAGATATAGAAATTTCAGCCCAACTATAACCTATATCACGTAACCAACTTACATGCCCGTAAACCATACAGATAGCTCCTCTTAGGGGTCAGTCAAGGGTAATAAACAGACCTTGTGGTTACTTACAACGGCTGTTTAGTCGAGTTCAGCGGAGGCTGAGCGGCCCATCGGGCAGCCAACTATAACCTGTATCACGTATGTTGCGGATGTTTCTATCGTCAATCAATGCATGTCTACAATAAGCAAATAGCCGGTGGTTTGGTAGACACGTCCGGAATGCGTAAGTTGACTTGCATTGTTGGTTGAACATGGCAAAAGATACAAAAATCAGAAGACGCTCGGACATTGGAGAGCGTACCATTGCCCGCATGAAAGCGGGGCGTAACGGTATTGTAGAAGCTACCTACCGCATGGATGTGGTTGAATTTCGGGTGTTCTTCACCATGCTCACCATGATAAGTCCGGATGATGTAGTCTTTTGTGAATACGAATTAAAAGTAGCTGACATCATCCGGTTATTTGGCCTGAGCCGCGATGGTCGGAGCTATGAAACCATCAAGGAAGCCGCCGAGCGGCTGGTTAACAAAACAATGGTTATTTACCACACCAAGGAGGATAACAACCGGTACCGAACCGTTATTCCTTTTCTGACCAGTGCCAGCTCGCAAATTGGTGACAGCAAGCAGGAGTTTATCCGGGTCACGTTCCACCCGGAACTCAAGCC
>JAIVFU010000499.1 GCA_020829485.1 Nostoc sp. CHAB 5834
TGCCTGGTCATAGACGTAATCTAGAATTTCGGGCTTAGTCAATTCGCCGCGAGTGGCCTCCATAAACTCCTGTTCGCTGCGGCTTCGCAATACGGCAAAAAAGTCGCGCAACGATTGCTGCTCACGTGGGCTGACATCGTCTCGAACCAGGTACTCCCTTTCAATCTCTGTCAAGGCTGCATTGATAGCCGCTACCAACGCCCGCTGAATGTGGTGGTTAACCACTTTATTAGGATGCGAGAGCCATTTTTTTGTGATGTAGGGCATACATATTTCTACTCCAAATTGGCTGGCTACATTCACAGCCAAGCCGTTAAAGAGTTGAAAGAGAGCCCCTGTCGCATCACCACTGGCGGCAGCGAAAGCACAGGCTGACAAGGTAGCGACTCCTTTAAAAAGGCTTTGTTTGAGTTCAGTAGTCATGGTGTAGAACACTTTGCAAGATTAATATCAGAAATAGTGAGAAGCCTTTATTACTAATTCTAGATCATTACTTCTACAGACCTCCTGTTTTTAACCCCACTCACTAGAGGGAAAACAAGATGAATATGCAAGTAAAAGCTTATTTTATAAGTCAGGAAAGTAATGATGTTTAATAGGTATTTAAATCTAGTTAAACACATAGAGAATTTGTTCTGCATACTCCCCTAAGAGAGAGATTCTTTTTGCTTCAGGCCAACGCAGTCGGATATATTGTAAAACAAATGGAGCTTTACATGCCCATGACCACGGCAGGTTTGTCTGACTGTTGATGGGCCGCTTCTAAGTGAATGCACGAAATACTGGATTAGTGGGTTCAAAAAGGTATAACTTTCGCGTCCTGGCTACACCCGCCCTTACTATATCGAATGGTGCCCGAAAAGGCAGGCCAGAAAGTAGGGCCACTAAATCTAGATCAGCTAACCTAGTGGCCCAAACTTTTTGGCCCTTATGAATCAAGTTTTCGGGTACGCCCTCGTGTCGACCATCGATCAGAACCTAGACACCCAAATCGATGCCCTTCAGCGGGTCGGGTGCCACGAAATTTTTTAAGATAAAATTTATGGCGTGAGCAACAGCCGTCCTGCGATCGTCAAATTTCTAAGCAAGCTACGGTCTAGTATTAGGGTGATGGTGATCAGGTTCACCAGACTCGTAGGGACTACTAAAGCGTTCTAGTAATCAGGTGCTTAGCTACAGTTTGATAATGGGTGTATCAAATTCGTATCATTAAGACAAAATAGTTGATATTCTAATAAGGTAATGATACATCAATTTAGATCGAATGGCAGTCGAAGACTTGTTTATAACTGTTGACTGCCTTTTCGATTGTAGACTTGTCGCAAGCGTAAAATTTACCAACAACCTCAACAGTTTCTTTCCAGTAGTCAAAACTACACTGCTTATCATTAGTGGCAGGACTGCTTTTTAAGCCAAGTTTGTATCTCGCTTTCGATACGATGCAAGGTGCTATCTCCTTTCCTTTGTGCGTTGTAAATTTCATGTTTTAAAAGATAGAAGCCCGGTTTGTGGCCGGGCTTTGTTTTTTACTTTTCGTCTTCTTTGTCATTTTGTGGGTGCGGTACGCTTATTAGCCCCCTTAATTGGTCATTGAACGTAACATCGGTATAGTCAACGTCAATAGGTTTTTCTCGTTTCTCCTTATGGTAGCCCAAATCTTCATTTTTTGTCCGAAAAGCCGTATATAGATCGAAGGGCACGGCTCCCCGCTTCATCCAATCAATGACGGTGGCAAATGCCGGTTGTAAGTGAGGTGAAATTAACGCCATACGGCTATCGCTCCCTCGCTTGCCTTTGGCGTTAATATGCTTGCCCCGGTTTAAGAACAAGTTAACTTCATCATAGATAAAGCGTCTTCCAGGCTCATTTTCTTTGCCTTTAGGAAGTTTTAACTTCATGAAGTTCCAGAGCGCGTAGTACAAATCATGCGATAGATCTGGATTGGCTACATCATTAATCAATGATTCATCATAGCCAATATCTTCACTGCCTAAATCTTCATCTTCAAATAGCTTGTTTTGCTTACCAGGACCTTTTTTGTCAGCCTGTTCAGACATGCGCTTAATTTCGTCATAAATCTCTTGCTGGGTTTTGCCTTGTCTGGCAGTATTGCGCTTATTCTGCTGAGACTCTTTATCATTGTTATCCATATTGCAATTATTCAGTGGTTCGTGCCTCTACCTTTCGTTTAAACGCTTCAACTTCATCTAATAAAGTATCTTTATCCCACGGATTTGTCCGCGCCATTTTTAACGCCTTGTCAGGTTTTCCAAAGTATTGCTGATATTGGCCGTAATAATTCTGCTTGTTTTGCTTATCCTCGTGATAGCAGTAAAACGCATAGATAATTGCCG
>JAIVFU010000049.1 GCA_020829485.1 Nostoc sp. CHAB 5834
TTTTGTTTTCCTCTTTAGTCAGAAATACCCTCAAACGAGCGCCCATATTTTTTGTTACCTCGGTAGATATATTCTCCGTATTTATTTATTGTTACATAGTTTCGTTTTTTCCTGCCGACCTACTTAAATCAACTAGTGTTGTGAGTTACATAACACTCTGTATTTAGTAATTACACTGCTTTTGTCGTCAATCAGGATAATTTTCAATTTAATTTATACTGATTATTCAGACGCTCTCTACGAGACGCTGCGCGAACATGGACAAGTCTAATACCAATTCACGAAAATCCTGATACATATAGATTTCTCGTAGGGGCAAGGCGCAATGCCCATAGGTGTCAACTTTGAATCATTGTGATTCCACCAAACCCAAATATGAGTCAATACGCTTGGGTTAAGGATTTTTGGTACTGATTTTAGACTTGTAGAGACGCGTTAGCGTAGCGGGGCGTTCGCTTTTCGCGTCTCTACCAAGGTTTTTGGGCTTAACTGAACGATATTGAAATATGAGTAAGTAGAGCGGCGTGAATAATTCAAGGTTTGTAGTGAACGCGAGTGCGTCTCGTAGAGAGGACTTTAGTCCTATTTTGAGGGCTGAAGCCCTCACTACAAACTAATCTCAATATTTTTACATTACTTAATCTAGTTTGATTTATTCTTACCGACTTACTTATCAAGAATGATCACAAATCGTTGACTTCATAATTTTGATTCATTTCCCAATCATCATCAGAAATAACGGGTTCATTAGGATCTGCCAAATAAGCATAGGGTTGCATTTCTCCAAGAAGATTAACGGCAAATTTGCTTTTATTTTCCGAAGAATAGCTGATTTGCCCCAATTTTTCTTGGATACTTTCACTCAAAATAGAAGAAGCTAGTTCTTCAACAGACATTTTTTTAAAGCCGCCGCTTTAATTAGAGATTCTTGAGTTTCTTGACTGATGTAAATATTAGTACCAATCATTGTTAACTCTTTCTATTTTTTTGCATTATACTAAACACGATCAGCAATCATTTTAGTCATGTAATTTTGGGTTTCTTTCCTCTAATCAACTAACGAGATCAGCGATCGCTCCTGAAGGAGAAACTACGCTTTCAGGTTGATAGCGGATACCAGCTTGCTTAAAGCGATGTAAAGCTTCACCCAAGCGATCGCAGTCGGCAATCAAACTGATTCTGACATAACCCTCACCTGCAACCCCAAAGGCATTACCTGGCGTAAGAACAACGCCAGTTTGCTGCAACACATTCAAGGCAAAATCCGTGGAACCCATACCCACAGGACACTTCACCCAAAGATACATAGTCGCCTTGGTTTTGGGGATATCCCAACCCAACTCTCCTAACCCAAGAATCAGGAAATCGCGGCGGGTACGGTAGCGTTGTTGTACTTCATGCAAATACACATCTGGCAATTGCAAGGCGGTTTCGGCTGCTGTTTGTAATGCGGCAAAAATGCCGTAATCCAAGTTAGTTTTTAGTGTTCGTAAGCCTTGAATTACATGACGATTACCCACCACAAACCCAACACGCCAACCAGCCATATTGTAGGTTTTAGACAAGGTGTGAAATTCTACACCAATTTCTTTCGCGCCGGGAATTTCTAGCAAGCTAGTAGGTTGATAGCCATCAAACGCTAACTCGGCATAACACAAATCATGCACCAGCAAAATTTCATATTTGCGGGCGAAGGCGACGATTTCTTCAAAAAATTCGCGGGGGGCGGTGGCAGCAGTGGGATTGCTGGGATAGTTGAAATAGAGAATTTTAGCTTGTTTTGCAACCTCGTCAGGAATTGCAGCTAAATCAATTAACCAGTCATTTTCTGGTTTAAGAATCAAACTGTGAATTTTCCCCCCTGCGATCGCTGGCCCCCGAAAATGTGCAGGATAAGCTGGGGAAGGAACTAGAACTAAATCGCCAGGGTTAACGTAGGCAAGTGCTAAATGAGTTAAACCTTCTTTAGAACCTAGTAGTGGCAAAGCTTCACTATCAGGATCGAGAACCACACCATAACGACGATGGTACCAATTAGTAATCGCTCGGCGGAAACTAGCAGTCCCCTCAAAAGGAGGATAACCGTGATTGGCGGGATCTTTCAAGGCGGCGATCGCAGCTTCTACAACTGGTGCTGGTGTTGCACCATCGGGGTTTCCCATACCCAAATCAATTAAATCTAACCCTTGTTCCCGCGCTTTAGCTTTTAGTTCATCTAAACGGGCAAATACATAGGGTGGCAGTTTTTGTATACGTTCTGCTGGGACAATCCAATTTAAACTCATGCTTCAACCTCGTCACTGATTCCCTTGGGCGAAACTCGATTTATAGTATCTCTACTATCTATAGGTGCAGTGGTAGAAACCATTGCTGCCATCAACTGTTCTGGCGCGACTTTAAACGGTAGTCGATGGATGTCAGAATTAGGAACTAGGGCAATTTCAACAGCTGTTTGCAACTCGCCTAATGTAATATTGCCCAATCCCAGATCGCTTAATTTTTGGGGTAGTCCAATTTCTGTGTAGAACTTTAACAACTGTTGCCGTGCTGATGCTGCTAGTTGATTGCCTTGTAGCATTTCTTCTAAACGCAGTTGTACTAAAATTCCAAAAGCAACTTTTTCGCCATGAATACTGCCATGTCCTGAAATGTGCGTTAAACCATTATGCACTGCATGGGCCGCAACTGTGCGACACTGCGCCCCTCCCAGTCCTCCAACTACCCCAGCTAATAAAACAGTTGCGTCTACGACTTCTCGCCAAACCTCACTACCTGGTTCTTTCAGAGCGGGGGCTGACTTTTGCAACAAAATATCTCGCAAAACTCGCGCTTGTTGCACCGCCGCAATAATTAAAGTGTCTTGCAAATGCCCACTGCTAACCGAGGCTTCATACCACTTAGCGATCGCATCACCAATTCCAGCTACTAAAGTCCGTTGTGGTGCAGTTTTAATCAAGTTATAATCAAGTATCAATAAATCGGGACAACGAGACAGCCCCACATCGTAAAGAAACGCCCCCTCTTCGGAATAAACATTCGACAGGGCACTCCAAGCTGCACAAGTAGATGCTGATGTCGGAATTGTCACCACTGGTAACTGTAACTGATGCGCGACTAATTTTGCTGTATCTAAGGCTTTGCCGCCACCAACACCGATAATTACATCAGCTTTATGTTCTTTTGCCTTCTTCTGTAAAGATTTCAGGCTAGCTTCACAGCAATCTGCACTGTATGAAGCTTGAGCAGTATGTAACTGTTGCGTTTCTAAAACTGGGAGCAAATTTTTTCGGCTGATGGCGAGAGTAGAATCACCTGCCACAACTAAGGGACGACTTCCCAAACAGGCGATCTCTGCTGCGGCTGCTTGCAACACTCCAGAACCACGGATTACTTTTGCTGGGGCAACTGTGAGCGTCAATAATGAACTAGAGGTTTGAGTAGACAAAGAAGGTTGAGTAGAAATTTTATTAGACATATAATCTAGTTTGCCAAAACCTTGATATTTCTTAATCTAATAGACTGGTGACAAGGAATACTTGAAGACATAACTGTTTTTTGGATGGCTCCAACCTTACACCCGACTCATTTGGATATGAGCCAAGCAATAAACTATACAGAGTAGTTTCACGAAGTTGCTTGAATCTATAATGCCCATTAGCCTGAAATTCCGAACTATCAAAGTTTTGAATAACCGTATAATTAATTAACATTACCATTCTCAGATTCTCAAGAAAAGAGATTAAGAACTCAATAATCTGTCGATAGTCATTCCAGCTATGGATAGCTGCTTAGGAGCGAACATTTATCTGTACGCCCCGACAGCTAATTCATTTCCTCCAAAGACTTGTGAAAATGTCAACAGTGGTAATTAGGATAAAAACTGATAAATTACAACTGCCAGTACCCACTACCCTTACGCTAATTAACTTTTTCCCAAAGTATAACCACTAAAAGTGTGAATATCTTAATCTAAAAATAACCATTAATGTATCGGTAAATACAAAATAAATTATGTCATCCTGATAGTAGGTAAATTATTATCGAGCAGGGCAGGGAGATGAGGGAGATGAGGGAGATGAGGGAGATGAGGAAGTATTTTCTTCCCCTGCTCCCCCTGCCCCCTACCTCTTAAGCGGTAGGTTTTGGCAATTGGGCGAATTTTTCTGTGTAAATTTCGATTGCGATCGCAGAATTTTCCCGAGAAACGAGCGATCGCTTGGCTTCACCCAAGTAAACTGGTACAGAAGTCCCTGGTTCCGGGTGGATAATGGTACGAGCGCGAACAGTCAACTTGTTCTCTTGGCGTGTACCTGAGCGACCAGAAGAAAACAGATTACTAACTGCTTGACGTAAAGTTGCATCTAATTGTGTGGGTGTAATTTGGGGTGATGTGGCAATCACGGCTTGTGTTGAGCCATTGTCATAAACTAAAGTGTACCGGGCTGCTCCTGGAATCACAGTCCGACTCAAAGGGACTATCGACAGTGCAAATAAACCACCCGTCAGCACCAGCATAAAGCCTGTTGTACCCACCAGCCGAAAGCGGACGCTCCATTTGAGAATAAAAGCCAAAAATGTTAAGGCTGCAAATAGCAAGGTAGCTATACCTGACCATTGGGTGTACTGAAGAAAGTTAGCTGTTGTGAACATAAGGTTGGTTATGGATGCGTCTTTTTTTCATTACCGACACACCCATTTTACCGAGAGCTTACACCATACTGGTTATCGTAGTCTTTAATGCCAATCAGAATATTGGGTGCGATCGCAGTCATAATAAAGTTTAAACTTGGGTTTAGCCTAAGTTGAGCGGTCAAATGGAGCCAACCTCAGAACGATTGAAACAGTTATACCGAGTCTTGACTTGGCTAATCGGCAAAGCCTAAATTGTGGGGATTGTTGGTAGCTCATCACAGTGAACCACGAGAAACTTTGAAGCGGGAACTAAAAGTATTACAGGAAATTACTGACCAAGTAGGGATTGCGATCGCTCAAAGTAATCTACTCACTAAAGCCTTCGCCAAGCAAGAGCGAGAAGCTACTATACATGAACTCTAAGAAACACTGTCCTCATCAATACTGCTCGGTTAAGGCTAAAAAATAAAAATGTGTAGGTTGGGGAGCCACTGCGTTGGGCGGGTTCCCCGACTTGAAGCACGTGGCGTTTGAGGAACGAAACCCAACATTTCCAGGGCTTTGTTTGGTTTCACTAAAGTTCAACCCAACCTACAAATCTTCGCCAAGCAAGAGTGAGAAGCTACTATACATGAACTCCAAGAAACACTGTCCTCATAGACTTACTTTTATCTAAATTTGAGTGTATACCCTGATGACGTAGCATTCTCTTACGGTGAAAATTTGGTATAGGTAAATGCGTATCTTTCCTGGCTCCAGATTTGCCACAAATATTTCTGGAGTTTTTTATTATTGGTGTTTAAAATTACCTCTATCCAATTAATCTAAACTGTGGCAAAATTTGCCGTTTAATCTAAAAAACTTATTTGTTGCACTTTGATTTAGTAACTAAAAAAAATAGCGTAGAGTGCAAAATCAGTCTAGCGACAGATTAAATAGACCTCTTGCAAAAGTCCCCAATACCCCACCCCCAACCCCTCCCCAAAGCATCGGGGAGGGGAGACAAAGCGTAGCTTTGGCGGGGTGGGGTTCAAATTGTTTGATTTATGCAATAGGTCTAATGATCAGGTAAAAACGTTTAAAAAACTCACATTATCTAAAGGTAGATGATGCAAGTGATGATTAATTTCATCAGCAGCAGCTAATCCAGAAAGCATCGCACCTTCTGCAAGATTGCCGCCACACCAATCACCACAGCAAACTAAAGGTAAGGGAGTTCCGGCAGACAAAAAAGCTTCATGCCAAGGACGGCTAGGAAAAGCATAACGCCAACGATGTACTTGCATCCATTCGGGTGTATTCAGCCAAGGAAGGGACAGAGATTCAGCTGCTCGTTGCAACATAAGCTGTCCGACAGGTTGTAAATCCTGGGATTCTAAATGGCGTTGAGCGAAATCAGCGCTACTTTGCACCACAAAATGTGGTTGTTGAGGGTTACGACGCTTGCTACTGTCCAAACCAATCCATGCTAAATCAGCATCATCCACAAAAGTTAGAGCTTTCCACTGAGGGAGTGGTTGGGATGTGCGAGAATATCCAGCGATCGCACTAATCGAAGCATAAAATTCTACAGAACGCAAGTTATCAAGAAAGACTGCATCCAATCCACTTTCACCCAAAGGTTCCAACAGCATCACAGCTTGGGGTGCAGGAATGGCAACAACTAAAGCTTTTGCAGCTAATTCTTCGTTGCTAGATTCGAGAGTCAAACGCCAACTATTTTCCGGTGTTGGGGTAATAGCTACGACACGCTGATTCAGTAATATTTCTAAACCTGGGGCTAGGGATTTAGCGATCGCACTCATTCCCTCAGGTGCAACATAACGCGGACTGCGGTTTTTGGGTTCAGATAAAGCAGCGCCTGTGGTGAGTTCGTAAACTGTGTCTGTCCAGACTTCGAGGATATGGCGCGATCGCAATATCTCCACAAAACGTCCGAACAATTCACCCTTTGGCTTTAGGTAACAAGCCCCATGATCCGCACAAGTTCCATGCAAGCGGCGTGTAGCTAATCTTCCTCCCAAACCACGGGACTTTTCCACCACTAGCACCGAATATCCAGCTTGACTTAATTGCTGGGCGCAGACTAAACCGGACATTCCGGCACCAATCACTGCAATATCAGTCATGAGTCAATAGTCCTTTGTTATTTGTCCTTAGTCATTATTTATCAAATGACCAAGGACGAATAACAAAGGACAAAATAGCTAATAGTAGAATAAGGTACACAAAGCTGCATAGAAGGGAGGAAGGGAAATTGGATGAAATGAGGGCGGCGCTAGAGTTAGCAACCGAAGAAGAATTGCAAGATTTAACCGCAATTCTATTTAGTCGTAAGTTCAATCCTCTAGACTATGTACACACACCCGAACCCATTGAAGTACAAAGCCAAGACCGCAAAGCTTGGCTAGATGCACTAGAGGGTCGCTTTCGCTTTTTGGCGGCAGACGGGATGACAGTATTGCGGGGACGCACAGGCCAGGTAACTTACCGAGAAGCGTTAGTTCACGTATGTAAGTATCTAAAAATTACCTATTCTAATCAGCTGCCAACCATTGATTTAGAAGCAGAAGTATTTTTGCATCTGCTAGGACAGGTGTGGAAAAAATTACCTGAACAGGAAAAGCAAAAATTGACTGTACAAGTGCAGCGTCAGCTTGTCAAATCAGAACTAAAAGAACCGCTACCACTTTTATTGCAACGTGACCCCTTGGGCTTACTTTTCAAAGGCGGTAGTGCGATCGCTGTTACTTCGATGCTCCAGCCATTTGTACTTAAGCAAATTGCCCGTCAATTTGCCATCCACTTTGCTACATACCAAGTCGCCAAACAAGCGGCGATTACAGGCTCAGAGGCAGCTACAAAACAATTTCAAAGCTATGTAACTATGCAAATGGCGCAACGGGGTATGACTATGAATGCAGCTCGTTATGGGGCAGCCCGCACCATGTTTGCTGTGATTGGGCCGATAATGTGGACTTGGTTTTTTGCAGATTTAGGGTGGAGAGCGATCGCCACTAACTATGGTCGGATCATCCCGACTATTTTCACCTTAGCTCAAATTCGCCTCACTCGTGAGGAATGTTGGGAGCCAGCTTGAACAAGGTTTTTGAGTATTTCAAGTCTCGTTGGCAATCTTCTTGGAACTACTCTCTATGGGGACTGTTAATCTTCCCATTGAGTCCTTTGGTGGGGGCTGTTACTATCGGTTTTGTATCATTAATAACTTGGCTGAAACAATCCCGCAAAATTAGTCGCCGCCCCCTCAACTGGGGATTTGCCCTTTTGAGTGTCTTGCTGATCGTTAGTACTGGGTTTGCCGATGATAAGACAGCAGCTTTCCTCGGCTTATTTAATTTATTACCCTTCTTTTTACTTTTCGTTGCCCATAGCGCCCTGATTCAAACATTTACCCAATTGCGGCAAATGGCTTGGGTTTTGGTGATCGGTTCCATGCCCCTGGTAATTATCGGCTTGGGGCAGTTATTTTTGGGCTGGAGTTTGAATTTAGAGATTTTGTGGGTTCTGTTGAATTGGATAATCGTACCAGGAGGAAATCCGCCCGGTCGCATCGCTTCACTCTTCTTGCACGCTAACACCTTCGCAGCTTATCTAGCGATAATTTTCATCCTTAGTTTAGGGTTGTGGCTAGAAAACTATCAGCAACTAAGGTTCAAAAGTAAACAGTCATTTCCCCCCCATCCCCACTCTCCACTCCCCCTCCTCTTCCTAACCGTGGCGATGATTACAAATTTCATCGCCTTGATTTTTACCAACTCGCGCAATGGGTGGGCGATCGCTATTTTTGCCTGTTTAGCTTACGCACTCTACCAAGGTTGGCGCATTCTTGTGGGTGGCATCGCTGCGATCGTCTCTAGTGTGCTTTTGGCAGCTTTTGCTCCCTCGCCAGTCGCTCTATTTTTTCGTCAGTACGTTCCTGCCTTCTTTTGGGCAAGGTTAAATGATAACATGTATCCAGATAGACCAGTCGCTTTAATGCGAAAAACTCAGTGGCAGTTTGCCTGGTCTTTAGCTCAGGAACATCCTTGGACTGGCTGGGGTTTACGCAGCTTTAGTGGACTCTACCAAGCCAAGATGGAGATTTCCTTGGCTCATCCCCATAACTTGTTTTTGATGTTATCTGCTGAAACTGGTTTTCCCAGTACTCTGTTATTTTTTGGCTTACTCGCTTGGATTTTGATTTCAGGTGTCCAATTACTGCGAAAGTCAAAATATATAAAGAAAGAGGACAGATTAATATTTTTCAGTTATCTTCTGGCTTTTGTTGGGTGGGTTCTATTCAATACAGTTGATGTAACCATATTCGATTTTCGTTTGAATGCCTTTTCATGGTTAATTTTGGCTGCCATCTGTGGAGTAGTATATCGTTATAACCTACATGATAGGCTTGCATCTCATCCAAATGAGTCAGGAAATGACAAACAGCAACTTTAAATATCCATCATTTCATTTTCAGTGTATGCACTGGGGACATTTAGCCTTTCAAGTTAATAAGATTATTATATTCACGTCTGTGAGTGTGACTAATACATAATTAGTTACTGTTGCTGATTGTTGGGAAGGTGTAGGGACAACCCTTTGGGGTTTTCCTGCATGACGGGCATCTCTTGTAGATGCCCTTTTGTATATTTATTATTTCTCTTCAGTTAAAGCACAATTTTAAAACCTATTTGATTTGACGGAATATCTAAAAAAATTTTCTCTTTCCTAAAGGAATGTAAAACATGGTTGCTGAAATGAAATTAGGTCTTTGTAACCCGCCAGAACCTATTTATTTGTACGTGAAAAACGGAGAATTAAACGGAGAATCTTACCTCTGGTATAACTACGATATCAATAATGATCAAACTATTCCTGTCCACCAAACAGGGCTAACTGGGTATATATCTGAACTGAAATTAAAAACGACAGAATTTAAGGGAAAGGACAACGTTAAGTTACACATCGTTGTTAGGGCGGATGAAGTTTATGTTGTTAGGACTGGGATAGAAACAAACTTTGCTAAAAGTTTCCTTTTAGCTGCATCATGTGTCCAGGACTTTTCCAAGCCCCTGATTATCGCTGCAATTGCTGGAAAAGAGAATGTGGTTTTTTGTAACCTCTACGACGCGGCGACTAAAACCCGGATTCACTCTGAATGGAACAAAGATGCTGATTGGACGGCAATCATTGATAGTGTTCAAACTAGATTGCAGACATCTAAAAATTCTCATATCGTCTCTGGTGAGCCAATACTGTTCTAAAAAAATTGTGGAGGAACTTCTCTATCGGAAGTAATGCAAAACAGCCCCAGATGAACTGGGGCTGTTTTGCGAGAGTTGTTTGGCAGGAGGGGTATATCAATAACTGATGCCCCATGTTTAGATGTATAGCGCTTCTCTGTTAACTGCAATACAGACATAACAACGTGTTTTGGCATATCCGGATGATTTGGAAAATTGCGTAGGCGCAGCCCGTCGTAGACATCGCTTTTTCCAAAAAGAAACTCCAGATGCCCTTAAGGCATTCTGGAGCAGTAACAGGTTTCTAACATCAATCAATTTTTACCTATGCGATCGCCAGATGTCGTTAGAGTATATACTCAAATCTATTTATGTCTGTTCATCCGCAAATCGACGAGCAAATTACCTTCTTTTATACCCATAATCTCAATGCATCTAGAGAATTCTACGAAGAAAAACTAGGTTTGGAATTATGGCTCGATCAAGGAACCTGTCGGATTTATACTGTCAGTGGTTCTGGATACTTAGGTTTGTGTCAAACAAGCGAAATATCAACTCCTCCAGCCGCCAAGCAATCAAGTGTAATTTTTACCTTGGTAACACAGCAGGTAGATGAGTGGTTTGAATATCTCAAAGAACGTGCGTTGAATTTGAAAAACCACCTACACTAAACGAAAAGTACAACATTTACCACTGTTCTTTACGTGATCCCAGTGGTTATTTAATTGAAATTCAACGTTTTGAGACTACTAATAGTAATATTTTATAATATTTTGATTATTAGATATGAGCGATCGGTTGCCTTGACTATAGTATTAATGCCAGCAAGTGCGACAAGTTATTGTTTTTTTGGCTTCTCCCATGAAATTATCGCTTTGAGTCCCACGTAGAAATGCACCTCTCACTTCTGCATCAAGGGAACGCATGAGGAAACCTCCATGACAAATACAACACCCTTTGAGCGCATCACAACTCGGTTAAATGTTTCTCCTGTATCAGCTACAATATTGATAAACTTATTAGCATCAGAGCTAGTCCAGCTACCATTAGCTATAGCAGTTGGCACATTTGCACCACTAAAACTCTTTAACAACTGATCGCCGTTGTAAATGTCAAAATAGTTGTAATCATCCAATGAACCTGCATAAAAACCGAAGTAATTAACAGCTTCTTTGAAGTTAAGGAGCAATGGGGCTTTTGCCCACAAGGGGCAAGGTTTGTACCTTTTCCCCTACCCCCTGCTCCCTGCCTCTTATCAAACTAGATTAAGTAATGTAAAAAATATTGAGATTAGTTCGTAGTGAACGCGAGTGCGTCTCTACAAACCTTGAATTATTCACGCTGCTCTACTTAGATGCAAAACAACATCAATACGCTTGGCTTTGTGAAAAATTGCGTAGGTTGGGTTGCCCTTTGCTTAACCCAACCTACGCAACTGCTATTATTGACATAATATCCTCGCCTTGGGGGAGTAGCGAGTGGCGAGTGGCGAGTGGGGAATGGAAAATAGGGAGTGACGATTGAGAAATGGGGTAAAACAAGAATCAATATTTAATTGAGGATTGGGCATTAGTTATTCTCCCCCTGCTCCCCTATCTCCCTGATATCCCTATACCCTCACTCCCCTAACTTGCTATGCAAACTGACTCTAACAGTCCCGATCGTGTTGCATCTCCTAATAATGAGCCTAACCCAGGAAAGTTTTTGATTCCGCGATCGCAGCGACAGAGGTTCTTTATTCAGTTTACCTTAATGACCCTGATTGGATGGGTTGTGGGTGGCATTGCCAGTATCGCCTTAGAGAAAATTATTCTCCAAACCTCACCTAGCGTTGCAATCCAACCACAAACATGGGGCATTTTGGTTAGAAGTCTCAGTAATGTTGTATTTGCCGTAATTTTTGCTGCTGATCAGAGCCTTGTCCTTTACCGATATTTACCGGGTTGGCAGTGGATATTTGCTACTAGTGTAGGTTGGCTGATTGCTAACGGCGTTTCTACAGCCTGGATTAACTATATTTCAACTATTGCCATATCGTTAAATGAAACTTTATCTCCTGAACAAAGTTTTATATTTGGATTTCTGTCTGCGATCGCATATATTATTTCTGGTATTTGGCTGGGTATTAGCCAATGGCTAGTATTGAGGCGATATACAGTAGACATTTGGTGGTGGAATTTTTTACCCTCAATCTCTTTCTTCTTGATCACTATTTTGGTTTGGTTGCTTTTTATTATGCAAAATTTAATTCCACAAACCTACCGTACACCCATATTATATTGGAGTGGACAAGGGCTTACAGCAGTGATTTTGGGAGCCATACCAGCAATTGGCTTGTGTACATTAAAAAGAAATTTACATCACAAAACTGAAGTTTCTCGCTGACTTTGCGATAGCGCAGCGTAAAGCCTTCTCTACGAGAGGTTGCGCCAACGGCATGGCTTCGCTTAGAGCGAGGAACGAGCATCATTGCAAATTGCGAATTGGATTTATTTGTCATCCCAAATGGTTTCTAAACGCTCTTGTGCCTTTTTGAGAGCTTTTTGGGGAGACTCACCTAACAGTGCAGCCTCGATCGCTCGACCAAGACTGTCAGACACACGGTTATATCCAGCTATTATAGGTACAGATTGTGCCACAGACATTTGATCTAAAAATACTTTTAACCAAGGTTTTTGGTTGATGTATTGCTGATAAACTTTACTTTGAGCCGATTTTATATTAACAGGTAAAAAACCTGTGCCAATAGCCCATTCTGTTTGAAATTCTTCACTTAAAAGATACTCTAAAAACTTGAGTGCAGCTTTTTCTCTTTCTGGGGTACTCTTCATGAGATACATATTTCCAGTACCTGATACTGTAGCTGAACGCACATTTGCAGGTATGGGAAATACATGATAATCAACGTTAGACCTTGTGATATAAGTCCAAGGCCCTGTAATCTGCATTGCAACACGACCTGCAATAAAAGCGTCCTCTTCATAACCCCGCTCTGGAGGAGAAAGCATTGCTGATCCATCTTTTAACAGGTCTTGCCAAAATTGTAAAGCAGCGATCGCACCAGCATTGGTCAAGTTCGGGCGGTTATTGGTAACTATCTCTCCTCCTGCACTGAATAAAAATGGCAACCAACTAGAGACAGTCCATCCTCCTGTTCCTAAAGGCATTAATATTCCATACTGGTCAGGTCGATTATCACCATTACGATCTATGGTCAACTTCTTGGCTACCTGTCTCAATTCTTCCCAAGTTTTGGGTATTTCTGTGATTCCGGCAGCTTCAAAAAGTTTAGGTCGGTAAAAAATTGCGAAATTACTAGTGTACAGTGGCAATGACCAAATGTGGCCATCTAATTTCAATTGTTCAAATATGTTAGGGCTGATTTCCGATGTCACAGGCAAGTTTTTCAGCCAATCTTCTAAAGGTCGAATTGCCCCTAGTTCTACGAACTGACCTGTAAATTGTGGATAAAAATACAGAACATCTGGAGGCACGTTGCCCATCACTGCTGTTAATATTTTCGGCAATTGGGGATCGCCGATGAAGATAGATTCTACCTGGACATCTGTATGAGTCTGATTAAATTTATCTACCAGTTTTTCAAATACACTCCGATTAACAGGGGGATTGATTCCTTGCCAGACTGTTAGATGAATGGCTCCATTATCCTTCTGTATTGGAACTTGACAACTAGATAAAAATACTAAACATAAACTCAGGACAATTGCTATAAGTGAGAATTTTCCGGCTGAATCGATGAACCGACGATAAAAATTCATCATTTATGGTAACAAACCTCTAAATTTATCTATGGGAAAAAGGAAAAAATATTTGATTACAGCTTCGTGCAACGAGGTTCAACAGTTATCATTTAAGAACTGTAAGTAAAACGGCGTAAATAATTTGCATGTTTGTAGTAAGGACTTTAGTCCTAAAAGAAGGACTGAAGTCCTTACTACGAACTGGATGACAATAATTTTACATTAATTAACATAGTTGGATTTATTCGCACCGACTTACTTAAGTCAATTGGGAGTAAGAACAGTTATCAGTTAAAAATTGATAACTGTTGACTGTTCACTGATTTTAAATTCCCGCACTGAAACCGTGATAACTGTTGACTGTTGACTGTTGACTGTTGACTGTTGACTGTTGACTGATTTAATACGTCCTTATCCAGAGCAACCAATTTTGAGGTAATAATTAATATTATCTTCACTAAGACCAGTAAAAATTTTGCGTCACAGCTATAAAATATTACACCAAAGCTTGAGAATTAAATGATTTAGTTTCTCCAAAATTTTTGGTAATTTATAGAATGTGTTGTCACATACCCTACATTACTGTTATATTTAGGGACTCATTCAGTATAAATACTGGTTAATTCCGCCGAAAGCAGCATCTATAGCAGTTCTCGCATGGAATACAGGCCTAACCCCCAGCCGCTTCCCTGCAAGGGAAGGGGAGCAAAATTCAAAGCCCCTTTTAGGAGAGAGGTCAAAACTGTACTGCACCCAAGCGAGAACCGCTATGTTTAATTAGTGTTGCAGTTCTTCAGAAAAGTAGCACATCCTTATATGACTCATTTTGGTGTAGTTTGTCCCTGTGCCCATTCTCATATAAGCACAATGACAACATTAGGCTGGGAACTTCAACAACGAGGTCATCAAGTCACCCTATTTAGCTTGCCCTATGCTCAATCTAAGGTAGAAGACTTAGGATTGGGCTTCCGGGCAGTTGGGGAATCTGATATTCCCAGCCAGAGGACAGCCCAAAAGCAAGCCAAAGTAGCAGAAATGGTTGGTTTTGCTGCTTTACAAGCTCAACTCAATCTAGTAAAAGAGGATGTAGCTGCCCTGCTACGGGATGCTCCCAGAGCAATGAAAGAAGAAGGTGTGGAAGCGTTGCTTGTAGACCAAGTTTCCTATGAGGGGGGTTCTATTGCTGAATTGCTAAATATTCCTTTCATTAACATCTGCTCTGGTTTAATAGTCAACCCTGAAGACACTATTCCCCCTTGGTTTACTTCTTGGGACTATAACCCAGCTTGGTGGGCGCGTCTACGAAATAAAGCTGGTTACGCGTTGATTAATCGTACTTGGCAACCGATTCTGGATGTGGTGAGGGAGTATCGCCAACAGTGGAAGTTGTCTTGGCTTTCTCACGCCAGCGATTCCTATTCGCAGCTGGCTCAGATAAGTCAACAACCGATTGAGTTTGAATTTCCTCGTCGTGAATTGCCTGATTGCTTTCATTTTGTGGGAACTTTGCAGAGTCCAACCACTAGAAAAGCTATTCCCTTCCCCTTTGAAAAGTTGACTGGCCAGCCACTAATTTATGCCTCTATGGGCACTCTGCAAAATCGTTACATCAGGATTTTCCAGTGTGTTGCTGAAGCTTGTCTGGGATTAGATGTCCAGTTAGTAATTTCTCTGGGTGGTGGTATGAGTCCAGAATCTATGCCAAAACTACCCGGTTCGCCTCTAGTTGTCGGTTATGCACCCCAATTAGAACTACTGAAAAAAGCCTCTCTCGTCATTACCCATGCAGGTGCTTGTACCGTTTTGGAATCTTTGGGAAATGCAGTACCGATGGTGGCGATTCCAATTACCTATGAACAGCCTGGACTGGCGGCGCGTCTTGCTTGGACAGGCGCGGGTAAGGTTGTATCTTTGTCTCGTTTGAATGTTCCTAGATTGCGATCTGCCATACAACAAGTGCTAAATGAAGATTCTTATAAAAAGAACGCTTCTAGCCTGCAAGACGCTATTCATCGGGCTGGTGGGGTGACTCGTGCAGTTGATATTATCGAACAGGCAATATCAACAGGAAAATCGGTGACTAACAAATCAACTGCCTAATTTTCAATTTTTGATTTAATACCCAAAAATATCTCATAAATAAAGAGCAGAATATTAGAATTATGATTCAACAGACTGGAGAGTATTTTTTGAATTCAAATTTACAAGATTTATTTAATTTGAAGCAGCATCTACAAGAATTTTTGAATTTAGATGCAGAAACCCTAGATTTCAAGTTAAAAACTGGTTTGCAAGAAATGGCTGACTTAGGTCATAAAGATTTTGATTGGGATCAAGCAACTACTTTTTATCGCGATCGTGTCAAAGAGCTTTATCTATTTGATTTAGGAGCTTGGCATTTATCAATTCATGAACGTCTTGGTAATATGCTACAGTTAATTGCAGATCATGCCCAAGGACAGGTGTTAGATTTTGGTGGTGGAATTGGTACTCATGCAATTGGTGCTGCTCTTTGTCCTCAAGTTAAGCAGGTAATTTATTGTGATATTAATCCTATCAATCTTGATTTTGTGCATTATCGAGCTAAGAAATTAGGACTATGTGACAAAATACGTTTTTGTTCAGAAATACCTGTAGAGGAAAGTTTTGATACAATTCTTTGCTTTGATGTTTTAGAGCATTTGCCAGATCCTAGTCAACAGTTGCTACAGTTCCATCAAATTTTGACTCCTAAAGGTAAGATAATCGTCAATTGGTTTTTCTCTAAAGGTAGGAATAATGAACACCCTTTTCACTTGGATGATCCTCAAGCAATAGATACTTTTTTCCGCACACTTCAGAGCCGCTTTGTCGAGATTTTTAATCCTTATGACACATCCGCTCGTTGCTATCGTCAATGGATTTGAATTTCAGAAGATATGATTAAGCAACCTTACAAATTATTATTCATGTCCACCCCCATTGGTGCGCTGGGATCTGGATTGGGAGGCGGAGTAGAATTGACACTTTCTAATATTGCTAAAGAGATGCTGCGGCGAGGATATGAATTAGAAATTGTTGCACCATTCGGATCTGTCAGCAGTTCATTACCGATTAGAGAAATCCCTGGAGAACTGCAAATACTAGCCCAAAATCAGACTCGTATTGATCCAATTTTTATACCCAAAAATTCTGTTTTGACGAATATGTGGGACTATGCTCGACAAGTTCAGGGTGATTATGATTTAATTGTGAATTTTGCCTATGATTGGCTACCTTTGTATTTAACACCGTTTTTTAATACTCCGATCGCACATCTGATCAGTATGTGTTCTTTAACAGATGCAATGGATCAGATTATTGAACAGATCGCAACTCAGTTTACAGGTACTATTGGCGTTCACAGTCAAACACAAGCAGGGACTTTTAAATTTGAACAGCAGTGTACTTGTTTGCTGAATGGGATGGATTTATCTATTTATCAGTTTTGTAATCAACCAAGCTATAACTTGGCGTGGGTAGGTAGGATAGCACCGGAAAAAGGACTAGAAGATGCGGTTGCATCTGCAAAAATCACGGGTATTCCTCTGAAAATATTTGGACTGAAACAGGATGAAACATACTGGCAGAAGATTTGTCAAGATTACCCAGATGCACCGATAGAATATATGGGCTTTTTACCTACTGTCGAGTTACAAGAACAATTAGGTAAATGTCTAGCCTTGTTAGTAACTCCCCGTTGGGTAGAAGCTTTTGGTAATGTTGCAATTGAAGCGCTTGCTTGTGGAGTGCCTGTAATTGCTTATCGTCGGGGTGGTTTGACAGAAATTGTCCAAGAAGGCAAAACAGGTTTTTTGGTGGAACCTGATAGTGTTGAAGGTTTAGTAGAAGCGATTAAGCATTTGAATGAAATTGATCGTTATGCTTGTCGGCAACAAGCAGAAGCAACTTATTCTTTAGAGGCTATGGGCGATCGCTTGGTACAATGGTTTCAAAATATCCTCGATAATAGTGCCAAGATAAAAACTAAAGCTTAATACAGTAGAATTCAGAATTCAGAATTCAGGAATAAAACACGCTTTATACCTGGGTAACAGACTTAGATTGTGTACCTCACCAACTTGAAATCTGCTGTATCTAATATTCCCTGCTCTATCGCTCTCTTTATTAGGGCTATTTCATTCTCATCTAGCCCGCCTCAGAATGAATTCTGAGTCTAATAGCGAAAGTCATCTAAAGATGACTGAGACTCATGTTATAGTCCGTTTTAACGGACTTTAGAGGATGTTTGAAAAGTCCTCTTGTCGGTATCAAAAGTTTCTGATTTTTGAACAAGGTTTCAGATAAAACCCTTATAAAACAGGCTTTTCAGTCTCAGTAGGTTTTCAGAAATCAAATCGGAGTCTTATATGATCGGACTCTGCTTTACTGATGAGTCCTTATTTTTCAATTTTAAAGGTACACAACTTAGTTTTTCTACCGTACAAAAGAGTTTCCTCTATGTAGGGGATATTCAGAACTAATTCTACATTATTTATATTAAAAGGATGTTTATCTAAAAACACTCCTGAGTCGTGTTTTAATCTAATATCAGCACCAGTTGGTATATCTATATTTGGAACATAATCAAGTTCAGTATCGGGAAGGTATTCAGTGATAAATGTATAATCATATTGAAGAATTTTGTCTAAAATCTTCTTGATGTCTTGGTTAGACAAATGCTGTAAAACTTGGCGAATTAAGGATATATCTCCCTTGGGTAAATCTTGTTCAATCATATCAAGACATACAAATTTTATATTAGTATTAGCATAATCTATGTTATTGCGTTCTACTAATTCTGGTACGATATCTACACCTATATATTGATATTTTATTTGAGATGCTTCTAGAGTTTGTAAAAGGGTTTGACCGACGCGAAAATCGCCACAACCTAAATCTACAATAGTGATATTAGCCGCAGCTATTTTTAGAGCAAAATTTTTGATTAATTCGCAATATTGTTGACAGAAATCAATATTGGAGCCTTTACCAGAGTAAAACTCTCCGGGGTTCCCTCCCCAGGTATTATTTGCATATATTTCTGAAAAAGTCTTACAGGTAGATGTTTGTTGCTCTTGTGACATATAAATTAGTTTCAGGTCAAAATTAAAAAAATATTGCCAAATTCAGTTTAGGAGTGTTTGAGATTGGTTGATTGGCTTCTTGAGATTATAGTTGATATCTATGAATACAAAAACCCCATAATCTCATTGCGGCAAATTATGATGTAATTGCTAATATTCCCGCATCCCCATCTAAAGTTACCTCTACACCTACAGGTAATGCCGCATTGGGACTATCATGACCAAAAGGTAAATCAGAGACAATCGGAATGCCCAAATCACCCAAGCGATCGCGCAATACTTCTTCTACACTAAAACTAGATATAGTTGGTGGCGCTTCACAACGAGTAAAACCGCCCAAAGCAATACCGCAGACTTGAGATAAAGCACCACTCAAACGCCACTGCGTCAGCATCCTATCGATGCGATAAGGTGCTTCTGTAATATCTTCCAACGCCAGAATTACACCATCCAGATGTGGTAAGATTGGTGTAGCTAAAAGGTTAGTAGCCACCGTGAGATTACCTGGTAACAAAGTACCAGTTACCACGCCACCACCCCACCCGCAACCTTTGAGAGGGGCGAGAGGACGACCTTCTACCGAATCGAATAATCGCTCAATTGACCAATCTGGCTCATCTGCCAAAGTCGTCAGCACGGGAGCGTGAACGCCAGAAATTCCTGCTGTATAAAGGCTCCACAATAAAGCTGTGATATCAGAAAAGCCAATCAACCACTTGGGAAGCGCTGAGTTTGGCCAATTCCAATCTTCTAAAATGCGGGTGCTGCCAAAACCGCCTCTGGAACAGAGAATACCGCGACAATCAGGATCTTGCCACGCTGCTGCTAGTTGGTGACGGCGGGTTTCGTCTGTTCCAGCTAAATAGCCCCATTTGTCATCTATCTGTGGACTGATTTCTACTCGATAACCACGCGATCGCCAAATTTCTAAACCCCGTTCAAATGCTTCAAATTCTCGCAAAGCACCACTAGGGGCAATTACTCTTAGCAAGTCTCCAGGTTTTAGGGGCGGTGGTAAGATTTTAGATGGCATGAAAAAAGTTAGGGGTGAGGAGAGACGCGATGAATCGCGTCTGTACAAGGGGTTAAGAATAAAGACTATACCTTAGAACTCCGATCAAATTTTATTGAATCATTTTTGAAAGCGATCGCCACAGTGGTTTTATTTTAGGTTCGCTTTGTATCTAATTGTGGATTTTCTTTAGTTGGATTTTGCGGTATAAGATAAATACCCCCAGAGATTAAAGTCAGGGCGACAGAAATCCAAAAGGCAAGCAAAGAGGGAATTTGCCAAACTTCAGGTAGGGGTGCAATCAGAAGCGCGATCGCTACTATTTGACTAACAGTTTTGAGTTTACCCCAAATATTCGCCCCGGTAATCGTCGTTTGATTCACCCGCCAACCAGCGATCGCTAATTCCCGCGCTAAAATCAAAAACACTCCCCAAGCCGGCACTTTTCCTAGTTCAATAAAAACCAGCAACGGCGCAAGTACCAGAAGTTTATCCACTAAGGGATCGAGAAACTTACCCAATTCGCTAATTTGGTTGAGTTTCCGCGCCAAATAGCCGTCTAACCAATCAGTCAATGCAGCAACGAGAAAAATCGCCAAACATATCCACTGAGCTTCAGGTGTGGGATTATATAAACCATAAAGCAGAAATGGTATCCCCAATAGGCGAGAGAAGGTAATCCAGTTGGGTATGGTCATAGGAAATTCAAAAATCAAACTTCAAAATTAACAACTGTAAAGCAACAAGCAGTCAAGCAAATATGCAAAATCTATGCAGATTAGTGTATGTGAGTGTGCCTGCATGGGAAAATCTGTTTTCTATAGCTCTCTTAAAACAATACTATGACTGAACACACAGACTCTCAATTCCGCATCGAACGCGATTCGATGGGCGATCGCCAAATTGCTAGTAGCGTTTATTACGGCATTCAAACGCTTCGGGCTATCGAAAACTTCCCCATTAGCGGCATCAAGCCTTTATATACTTACGTAGATGCTGGATTAATAATTAAAAAAGCTACAGCAATTGTGAATGGAGAACTAAATTGTATTCCCCAAGATATTAGTCAGGCGATTATCCAAGCAACTGATGAAATCTTGGCTGGGAAATTCCGGGATCAATTTGTCGTGGATGTTTATCAGGCGGGTGCTGGAACATCCCACCACATGAATATCAACGAAGTTTTGGCAAATCGCGCCTTAGAAATTCTGGGTGAAGAAAAGGGCAATTATAAACGTGTTAGTCCCAATGATCACGTTAATTATGGGCAGTCTACCAACGATGTGATTCCTACGGCAATTCGCATTGGTGGATTATTGGCATTATCCAAGACATTACACCCAGCAATAGATGGTGCGATCGCATCCTTAGAAAACAAAGCTGTAGAATTTCAAGATATCGTCAAATCTGGCAGAACTCACTTACAAGATGCAGTACCCGTGCGTTTGGGTGAAAATTTTCGGGCATGGGCGCAAATTCTTACAGAACATCAAAACCGGATTTACACCGCCTCTGGTGATTTGATGGTGCTGGGTTTGGGAGGTAGCGCAGCCGGAACGGGATTAAATACTCATCCTCTATATCGCGCCCGTGTAGTGGAAGTTCTCTCAGAATTGATTGATACTCCTTTGGAACCTGCACCCCATCTTATGGCAGCCATGCAGAGTATGGCACCATTTGTAAATGTTTCCGGTGCTTTACGCAACTTAGCGCAGGATTTAGTCAAAATATCTCATGATTTACGACTGATGGATTCGGGGCCAAAAACTGGTTTGAAAGAAATTCAACTCCCTCCAGTGCAACCCGGTTCCTCAATTATGCCAGGGAAATATAACCCCGTGATGGCAGAGATGACATCAATGGTGTGTTTTCAGGTGATGGGTTACGACAGTGCGATCGCATTAGCAGCCCAAGCCGGACAATTAGAATTAAATGTGATGATGCCGTTGATTGCTTATAACCTAATTCACAGTATCGAAATTCTCGGCAATACCATCGCTGTTCTTACAGAACGTTGCATTGAAGGAATCACAGCAAACCAGGAACGTTGTTTAGCTTATGCAGAAGGTAGTTTAGCTTTAGTAACCGCACTAAATACCCACATCGGTTATTTAAATGCCGCAGCTGTCGCCAAAGAATCTTTAGAAACTGGTAAATCTTTACGGCAGATTGTCTTAGAACGCGGATTGATGAATGAGGCAGAATTAGCCACAGTGCTAAATCTAGAACAGATGAGTGCTATCTTACCTCTGAGTCGAGAATCAAAGCAGATCGATTAGTGTCAATTTTTTTAACGTAGACGCATTAGCGAAGCGGTAGCGACGAAGGAGCGTCAGCGGCTTGCCGCAGGCTACCACAGAGGCGCAGAGTACACAGAGAGAAAAATAAGTAACTGAGCAAAAAACCTCTCATGACTCTGCGTTCTCTGCGTTCTCTGCGGTTCGTTTTTGTCTGTATTTAATTTGGGGGATCAAAACGATTTACTACTGTAGCCCACAAAATCATTGGTGAACCAACTGCTAAACAAAATAACCACTGCTGCAAGTTTAATGGTGCTGTTTCAAAAACTTCATTAATTAATGGCACATGAGCAAAAATAATTTGCAAAATAATTGCTCCTAAAATCCCAAAGCCAATAGCAGGAATATCAACGTTCTCTTTAATTGTGCCGTCCATTTTGGCAATCAAATTCGGGATTAATTGACTAATACTCAATAAATAGAATATCCGTCCAGCAATGAGAGCGTTAATCGCCATTGTTCTCGCTAAATCGATATTATCCGTAGTTTGGCGGATATATTCAAATACTCCAAATATGACAATCCAATTAAATAGAGAAATTGCTAAAATTCGTTGTAACCGACTCCCGGAAATTAACGGTTCATTAGGATGACGGGGCGCTTGTTGCATGACGTTTTGCGCCTTTGGCTCAAAGGCTAAAGGCACTGTCATAGTAATAGAATTGAGCATATTGAGCCACAGAACTTGTAAAGATAAAATTGGTAAATCTCTGGCTAGCAATGTGCTAATTAAAATTGTCATTGATTCACCACCATTGACAGGCAAAATAAAGCAAATTGCTTTGAGCAGATTTTTATAAACCGCCCGTCCCTCTTCTATAGCAGCTTCAATGGAGGCAAAATTATCATCGGTAAGCAGCATATCTGCGGCTTCTTTGGCAACTTCTGTACCAGTACCACCCATCGCAATACCAATATCTGCTTGTTTTAAGGCTGGTGCATCGTTGACACCATCTCCTGTCATGGCAACGATTTCACCTTTTGATTGCAAAGCTTCGACTAAACGTAGCTTTTGTTCTGGGGCGACACGGGCAAAGACTACGCCTTCTTGGGCAACTTCGGCAAGTTCTGTTTTATCCATTTTTGCTAGTTCTGCACCTGTGAAAGCCAGAACTGAGCCATTTTTGTTGATACCCATGCGATAAGCGATCGCCTGCGCTGTGATACCATGATCCCCAGTGATCATTTTGACCTCAATTCCCGCTTCCTGACAGGCTTGGACTGCTTTAATGGCACTCTCACGCGGCGGATCAATCATTCCCTGCAAGCCGATGAAAATTAACCCAGTAGCAATATCTGGATGATCTAGTGTATTTTGCCCATCGGGTACTGCTTTCTTCGCCAAAGCTAATACCCGTAAGCCTTGCCGTGCCATAATATTGACTTCCCGCTCGATGCTGCTTTGCCGTAACGTTTCTACACAATCCAACGGGCGGGGTTGTCCATCAGTGTTCAATATCAGAGTGCAACGCTGAAGAATTGCCTCGACTGAACCCTTAACATAGATAGTCTTACCTTGGGGTGTGGCGTGCAAAGTCGCCATGTATTGAAAGTCTGATTCAAAGGGAATTGCATCTAACCTCGGCATTTGTTTGGCTAAGGTTGCTTGACTAAAACCTGCTTTATTTGCGGATGTAATTAACGCCCCTTCTGTGGGATCTCCCATGACTACCCACCTGCCATTCTTCTTCTCTAAGTGGGAGTCGTTACACAACAACCCGGCAATTAAGCATTCTTGCAAACCCTTATTGCTGTTGAGGTTCACAGATTTGTCATCTATCAAGATTTCGCCGTCTGGTGTGTAACCAATACCACTAACAGTATATTGATGTCCTCCAGTATAAATTGCTTGTACTGTCATCTGGTTTTCTGTCAAAGTCCCAGTTTTATCGGAACAAATAACAGTTGCACTTCCCAAGGTTTCTACAGCTGGCAATTTGCGGATAATGGCGTTGCGTCGTGCCATGCGGGAAACACCTATAGCTAACGTAACTGTCACTACTGCTGGTAATCCTTCAGGAATCGCACTCACTGTTAAAGCGACTGCTGCTTCTAAAGCTTCTTGAAAACCTCGAAAGCTTAATCCCACCACGAAGCAGAGGGCTGCTAATCCTAACACCATATACAGCCAATTCTGGCTAAATTTATCGAATTTTCTAGTTAAAGGAGTAGAAATATCTGTGTGTTGCTCCATTAACTGAGAAATTCGCCCTGTTTCTGTGGCGTTCCCTGTGGCAACTACAACACCAGTACCTTGCCCAAAGGTAACGAAGCCACCCGCATAAGCCATGTTTTTGCGCTCGGCTAGAGCAATATCTGGCTTTAAAATTTGAGTATTCTTTTCTACCGCTAGAGATTCACCAGTTAGGGCAGATTCGTCTATTTGTAAATTTTTAACTTTAATTAACCGTAAATCTGCTGGGACTTTATCACCAGAAGTTAGTAAAACAATATCTCCAGGTACTAACTCACCAGAAGCAATGCGTAATTTTTGACCATCACGGATGATGGTTGCTTCAGTGGTAATTGCTTTGGCGAGGGCAGCGATCGCACTTTCGGCTTTCGATTCTTGAATAAATCCAATGATGGCGTTAGTTGTAGTCACTCCCCAAATAACACCAGCATTCACCAAGCTGCCAGTTAGCGCCTTTACTAAACCCGCACACAACAAAATAATCAGCAGTGGTTGGTTAAATTGCAGTAAAAATTTTAACCACCAAGGTTTACTTTTCTTGCCTGTGAGTTCGTTTGCTCCCACTTCAGACAATAAGTGTTTGGCTACTACACCACTCAAACCATTCTCAGCATCACTATCCAAGCGAGCGATCGTTTCAGAAATTTCCAAAGTATGCCAAACGGTGAATTGCTTTTCTTGGGGTGCAATGGGAGATGCTGCCTGTACCATACTTATTTCCTTTGATTTAGTGTTAAATAAGTTTTAACACTAAAAATAAGTGCTAAATATGAATAAGCACTAATAATAATTTACTGTTATCATCATTACTTTCAATGCTTGCTCAGTAGTCACGCAAGTGGGTATGCTTGCCATTAGGGAACTCCAAGAAATAAATTATCCAATATTGTGGGGTGGGCAACATGAGCGCCCAGTCCATAGAGCGCTCATGTTGCCCACCCCACAGGAGTTAATTGGATATTTTTTTATTTGGAAGTCCCTTAAGTGGGGATTAAAACCAAGGGCAAAAACTAGGTGAATTTGGATTTGTCTACTCCTTTACAATTGGTTGGGCGATCGCTAGAATTTCAGCGAATTGTCGAAGTACTAGCCCAAGATGGAGACTTGCTGATTACTGGCGTACCTGGTAGTGGGCGACGAACTTTAGTGCGAGGGGCTGCTCAAGAAGTTGGTGCGATCGTCTTGGAGATAGACTGCATCCGCGCTACAGATGGAGAGCGATTTATCCTACTGCTAACAGAAACAATTAGCCAAAACTGGGAAGCAGCACAAATTCAAGACTGGGTAAGCAACTTTGGCAATGAGTTTTTTGTCTTTCATCCAGAAGGCAAACTTAAATCATTGCGCTCCCTGAACCAAAAGCAGTTATGGCAAGCATTTGAAATTTTGCTCAATTTGCTCCAAATTATGGCTATTGCTTTAAATAAGCGGGTAGTGCTAATTTTGCAGGGTTTTCCGCACATTCGCTCTTGGGATCGTAATGGTTTGTGGGAAGCAACTTTCAGACGAGAAATCAATGTACAAACTCATGTCAGCTACGTCTTAGTAGCAACCATAGCTGAAATCAGCCATCATCCAGATGAGACAAACTACCCGCTAGAAACTATACAGTTAGCTCCCTTAGCTAATGACGTTTTGGCATTGTGGGCTAGGGAGATATTGCATATACAAGGAATGAAATTTGATTCTCGCTCCAAAGCACTACAATTATTTTTAGATGCTGTTCAAGGACACATTGGCGACGCAATGGCAATAATTCGCCGCCTGCAAACTTTTTCTTTTCCTGATGGGTTAATTAGTGAAGCAGCAGTGCAGCAGGCAATAGAAGGATTGCTCAAAGACTTGTCTTTAGTTTTTGAATCTTTACTCATGTTATTGCCAGCCAATCAGGTGCATCTTTTAGAATCTTTGGCTTTAGATCCTACAGATAAACCACAAAGTAAAGAATATATTCAAAAACATGGTCTTTCAAGAGGTGGTAGCCTTCAGGGATCGCTGACTGGATTACAGCACAAAGGTTTAATTTATAGTGCTGAACAGGGTTATCAACTAGCGTTACCTTTATTGGCTTTGTGGTTGCGGCAGAGGTTAAGCTAGTACCGCCGTGAATTATAAATTATAAATTATAAATTATAAATGAATACAGCGTAAGTAGGACGGCGGAAATAATTTGCATGTTTGTAGTAAGGACTTTAGTCCTAAAAGAAGGACTGAAGTCCTTACTACGAAATGGATTACAATAATTTTACATTAGTTAATATAGTTTGAATTATTCACACCGACTTACTTAAGCGCTTCGTTGATTTGGAATTGGTGGTTTATTTACTCCGTGCTGTACTAGTACGCGAGATTTTAGAGAATTGGTATAAATAGGAAGATAGAAGAATATCTTCATTACTGGTAATTTATTATCCATGCAGACTCAAAAATCATCTGTCAGTCTCATTCGGGCTACATCTTACGAACGAGAGGCTTTACGAGAATCTTTAGTTACACTGCTAGAACCTTTTGGAGGTATGGTAGCGTTTGTAAAAAAAGGCGATCGCGTTTTACTAAAACCCAATCTACTTACAGGTACGCGTCCTGCTAAAGAGTGTATCACCCGTGCCGAACTAGTTTACGAAGTTGCCCAGATGGTAATTGCAGTTGGCGGTAAGCCATTTTTGGGCGATAGTCCTGCTTTTGGCAGTGCCAGAGGCGTAGCAGTAGCAAATGGCTATCTGCCGATTTTAGAAGAACTCAATCTTCCCATCATCGATTTTCATGGTCAACGTTACCAAACTATTAGTGATAATTTTAACCATCTGCGGCTGTCAAAAGAAGCAATGGAAGCAGACGTAGTGATTAACCTACCTAAAGTGAAATCACACATGCAATTGACATTAACACTGGGCGTAAAAAACTTGTTTGGTTGCGTCCCCGGCAAAATGAAAGCTTGGTGGCACATGGAAGCGGGAAAAGACGCAAATAGATTTGGTGAAATGTTAGTAGAAACTGCCAGAGCAATTAACCCTAACTTAACCATATTAGATGGCATCATCGGTCATGAAGGAAATGGCCCCAGTAATGGTGAACCTCGCCAACTGGGAATTTTAGCAGCCGCATCAGATATATTTGCCTTAGATCGGGCAATGGTAGAAATCCTGAATGTTCCTCCTGAACAAGTGCCCACAGTTGCAGCTTCCCAAAGACTAGGGGTTTGTCCAGAACTAGCTGCCATAGAGTTTCCCCATTTAAATCCTGACTTATTAAAAATAGAAGATTGGCGGCTACCCGACAAGTTGATGCCCATCGATTTTGGTATGCCCCGCGTAATTAAATCTACCTTTAAACATCTTTACACCCGATTTATCAAAGAACCAATCAGTGTTTATGGAAGGGAGTAAGTAGGACGGCGGAAATAATTTGCATGTTTGTAGTAAGGACTTTAGTCCTAAAAGAAGGACTGAAGTCCTTACTACGAACTGGATTACAATTGAGAACCGCTATATTAGCAGAGTAATCTGTAATTACCCTCCGATTGCTTAACCAGACCGCCCTATGATAGTTAGTGGCGGTTTTTTTAGCTGATTAATTTGTTATCCAAAAAGTTATACGGATTTAGAATCTAAAAATTGGGATTGGGTATTTTGTTCAGATATGAGCAAAGTTTGGCGATAACTCCTACACCTCTACGCCACCTTCTAAAACATTTTTGAATCTACCTATATATAGATTGACAAAATTACTGTGGTATCAAATAAATTATAAAATTTAAGTTCTAAAATATTTGTTTAGTGGTATCACTGAATCCATGCTGCATACACAGTTGATGTATCTGTATTTATTCGGTAGCTATCCTTGGTTACAAAAATTATTCCTATCCATTTCTTGTCTAGCGTCAAATTTTTTCTGTATAACTACTGTATAACAATCAAAAGCACTGAATATCTATCAGTGCAATTGCTAATTTGTGTTCTGTATCACAAATTAGCAATTACAGTAAAATGACCTTATCAAAGGCGTTTTAGGATGTTATAATCATGAAGTATCGGAGAAATATGTTTTGCTAATTAATCTTTAAGCAGCGAAAAAATGTAATTTATGATGCTGTCAAAGTTGGCTTTGCGTATGCAAACCATTACACCATACAGGAAAACATCTAAAAATATTAATTGCAAAATAAAACATGATTTTTTTAGTTTTAACTTTGTATTAAGAACTCCATGTATAAAAAGGCTATTATGACAGTTATATAACTGGTTTAGATTGTAGGATGCTATACATTCTACAGTTTAAAAATAGCTAACATAGCAATTAAGACTCTCAATCAGAGAGTAAACCTATACAGTGTTACGAATAACTTCAATTTTGTATGAATTCAAATAGCCAGTCTGCCAATACCGACACATATTCCCAACGTTTGGCAGACATTGTGGGAACTGCGATCGCTCTGTTAACTCTTACCCTACCAGTATTTGTCATCGCCCACTATTCTTCAACTAATGTTCAAAATAACCAGCAGCCTCTGGTTCAAAATTTTAAAGGAAGTCAAGATTGATAAAGCTTTATAGTAACTTTTCATCAGCAGAAAAGCTACAAAAAACGAGAAAACTGATTTTGAGGCAATCTCTCTAAATTTGGATGTAGTTCATCAGGAATAAGCTGAAATCTATATTGTATGACTCCAGATTTCAGTTGTCTTGACAAAGTACGGGCAGAAATAAATCCCTCCAACAGTAATTAAGGACGGTAGAGAATAATACCCTCTTAGAAAAAGCGTTGTGAAGAAACTTCACAACGCTTTTTCCATTTCAATTAGGAATGGCAGAGATGAGGCAATAGGGTTCGGTTAAGGAATTTCTTGGTTGAGGCAGGCAGAGGAAGAGAAGAATGGCTGAGAACATATACCATACCTCTTGTCTCCCCTGCTCCCCGCCCCTCTGCCTCTTTCCCAATGCCCTATCTCATGAAATGAATACGTTCGGAAGAGATCCATATTGCCCTAAAATTCTACACGGGGAGAGAAACTGACTAAGTGCCCCATGATTCATTGTTATCAGAGGAGTTTTTTGTGGACTTATCTCGTATTCCTGCTCAACCGAAACCTGGTTTAATCAACGTTCTGATTGAAATTACTGGCAAAAGTAAAAATAAATACGAATACGATAAGGAACTAGAAGCTTTTGCTCTAGACCGAGTACTTTATTCCTCGGTACAATATCCTTGTGACTACGGCTTTGTACCCAATACTTTGGCTGATGATGGCGATCCCCTAGATGGTATGGTCATAATTGACGAGCCAACCTTTCCAGGCTGTGTGATTGCCGCACGACCCATTGGCTTTTTGGAGATGATTGACGGTGGCGATCGCGATGAGAAAATCCTTTGTGTTCCTGACAAAGATCCGCGCTACACTCAGGTCAAATCCCTGAATGACTTAGCGCCACACCGCTTAGATGAAATTGCCGAATTTTTCCGTAGTTATAAAAATTTGGAAAAAAAGGTGACTGAAATTCTCGGTTGGCAAGATGTGGACAAAGTTGCAGCTTTAGTAGAAAAGTCCGTCAAAGCTTATAGAGGATAATAGAAGAGTTAGAGAGGTTAGAAAATTAGGAGTTAAGAGTTATGAATTTTTATTTCTAACTCCTAACTCTTGTACAGACGCGATTAATCGCGTCTCTACTCATAACTTTCGCTTGTTACAGATTTTAAAATCTGCCACCAACCCCAAACTCAAATGCAGCGCACTCTCCTTTTGGCAAAAATTCATAACTGCACCCTCACGGGGGCGAATATCAACTATGTGGGTAGTATCAGCATCGATGAAATGCTTTTGGAAAAAGCGGGCATCTTACCATACGAGCAAGTGCAAGTAGTTAATAATGCCAACGGTCAGCGTTTTATTACTTATGCGATCCCGGCTGTAGCCCATTCAGGAATAATTGAGCTAAATGGGGGTGCGGCACGTCTAGGCATTATTGGCGATCGCTTGATTATAATGACTTACGGGCAGTTCACTCCAGAAGAGTTAAAAAGTTACTCTCCTACGGTAGTCATTGTGGACGAAAAAAACAGGCTCTTAGAAGTGCGGCACTATGATGATCTGCTCAGTAAGGTCTAATTTCAAGGAAAATGTCAAATTTTGAGTTGTCGGATTCCCAGAGCTACATAAGAGAAAAGTCATCTACCCTGCCGAGTAGCCCAGCAGGTGAATTTATTGTGCAATTCTGGGGTGTAAGAGGTTTGATTCCCACTCCAAGTAGCAATACAAATCGTTTTGGTGGTAATACCGCTTGTGTAGAAATGCATGTAGCTGGGAAACGCTTGATTTTTGATGGCGGTACTGGTTTACGCATACTGGGCAAAACTTGGCAAGAACTGCAACAGCCACTAGAAGCCCATTTATTTTTTACCAACTGCCAATCAAACAGAATTCAAGGCTTTCCCTTTTTTGCTCCAGCATTTATTGTGGAAAATTGTTTTCACATTTACGGCACAGCTGCATCAAATGGAGCCTCAATCAAACAATGTCTGTACGATCAGATGCTCCAGCCCCACTTTCCTTACCCTTTACAGGTAATGCAGTCGGAATTGCAATTCTACAATCTTACTACAGACAGTGAGGTGAAGCTAGATGATGTCACCATTACAACTGCATTAATTAATCAAACTCAGCGGTCAGTTGGCTATCGAGTCACTTGGCAAGAGTATAGTGTTGCCTACGTCACAGATTTGCACCAGAATGCTGATCAAGTGGAGCGAGAGCGGATTTTACAGTTCATTCAAGGTGTTGACTTGCTGATTGCCAATGCAACTTACACTCCGCCTACATCTCACAACCATGACTCTGCTGATTTACTTTGGCAAGCTGCGGTGAATGCGGCTCTTTCTGCTGGCGTTAAACGGCTAGCCATTTCTCATCATCACCCAGATGACCATGATGATTTTCTTGATCAAGTTCAAGTTGATATTAAATCTGCTTTTCCTCAAGCAATACTAGCCTGTGAAGGTCTAATTTTAATTGTTGCTAAATGATTAAATGATTTTTACGACTTGTTGGCATTTTGAATCGGTGGTAGAGCGATGCTTATGGGGGTAAACTATGCACAAGCACTGACTTGTCAATTCCCTTTTCTGTCGAGATCGCGTGATCTGGTGTATAAGGAGAGATTGTCTCGTAAATTATGAGGGGAGAACGCTATAATTCACTCAAATTCGTAATTTTTTTCAACCTGAGAGTTGATAATCTAATTTGCTCATGAGTACTCTCAATCAAGTGCTGGAAGACGCTTTGCAACTTTCCTGTGAGCAGCAAGAAATGCTGATTAAGATTCTACAAAACCGCCACCACGAAAATCGTCGTGCAGAAATAGCTACAGATGCCCAAGAAACCCTAGCTGATTTCCATGCAGGTAAATTTCGGCATCAGTCAGCCCAAGATGTTATTGCAGCATTACGCCAGTCTTTAAACGAACCAGAGAAATGAGACTCCTGGTTTTGACCCCAAAATTCCAACGAGCGTTCCGTAAGTTTGTGAAGCGAAATACTGAACTCCAGCAACGCATTGAAGACATTCTTCAACAAATGGAAGCCGACGTATTTGCTCCAGCCTTGGGCACTCACAAACTGAGCGGCAAACTCGATGGTCTTCAGTCCTGCTCTTGCGGGTATGATTGTCGTGTTGTCTTCTCCATTGAATTAAATATAGAAACGAATAGTGAAGCTATTGTTCTGCTCGACATCGGGACGCATGACGAAGTTTATTAACTGTATCGTGATATGACTAAATGGATCACATTTGATACAACATGCGTTTAGGGCACAGCAATACTTATAGGTATCAACTTAAGCTAAAATGCATGTACCACAGGCGTTTTACCCCCCTTAATCCCCCCGATGCATTGGGGGGAAAAAGAAATCCAGTTCCCTCCCCAATACATACGGGGAGGGTTAGGGTGGGGTGACGCGGTGAGTGATGGAAAGCTAGAGAACTGAATATCACGTCTCGACATGGCTTTTACGTTAAGCTGACACGCATGAGCAATGGTGTGCCCCTACTATTCCACACTATTAAAATTGGCTATATTGCTCCTCTACGAAGCATTTTGCAACTCGGCTGTGCGGACTGAAAGCTGCTGTGTCTGATTACCTCGTTGCACTTTCACCTGTAATACTTGACCAAGACGACTGTCTTCCACAAGGTTCTGTAATTGTTCAGCACTGGTAATAGCTTTACCATCAACTTGAAGAATTACATCCCCGCGTCGGATACCGGCAGATGCTGCTGGAGAATTGGGGACAACTCGCATGACAAAAACACCATTAATTTCTGGTATCTGAATCGGAGAGTTGGGATCGGTGTTATTTTGCTTGGCAAGATCGGGTGTCAAAGTTAGCATTTGCACGCCCAAATAGGGGTGAGCAACTTTGCCATCACGTTGTAGTTGCGCTGCGATCGCTTTAGCTTTATCAATAGGAATGGCAAAGCCAATACCCATCGCGTCAGGACGAATGGCTGTGTTAATGCCAATCACTTCACCTAGACCATTCAATAGCGGCCCGCCAGAGTTACCAGGGTTAATAGCAGCGTCTGTCTGAATAAAATCCAAGCGTTTGTCACTAATGCCAACTTGGGCGCTAGAACGTTTGAGGGTACTGACAATTCCCAAGGTAACGGTGTTATCAAATCCCAAAGGATTACCAACTGCGATCGCCCAATCTCCTACTTGGACATTACTAGAAGAACCCAAAGGCGCGACTGGCAAATCATTACCAGCATTAATTTTGACTACTGCCAAATCTGTGACTTCATCAATACCTTGAACTTTCCCTTCAAAGGTGCGACCATCTTTGAGCCGGACTGTTACTTTATCAGCCTTATCGACCACATGAGCATTAGTTAGAACTAACCCGCTCTTGTCAAGAATGAAACCTGAGCCTAAACCGCGTAACTGCTCAGAAGGAATCTGTTGGGAGAAACCTTCACCAAAAAACCGACGGAAAAAGGGGTCTTCCATAAATGGATCAACGCGACGAGTAATTGTGCGCTCAGTATCAATTCTGACAACTGCTGCGCCAACACGACTCACTGCTGCTGTAACAAAACTAGTGCTACCGATGGCAGCAGTGCCTGGTGATTGCCGTTGGGCAATCAGTTGTGAAGTATCAACAGTTACTATGGGTGCTGGTTCGGCTTGGGAGGGCAACACTTGCAATGTGCTAACGGTTAGCACAACTCCTAGCGCGATCGCTAAAACATGAGTACTGAGTTGGCGTAAAGACCTGGGTAATTTGAGAAATCGCATAATCACAACCTGATTTATAAGCTTAATTGTTGCTTAGTCGTGACAAATCTATTTACAGTTATTTTTACAAAATTGACGTGGCTTTTTACTTGGGGTTTCGCCTGCTCTGCCCAATAATCGGGTTAGGGCATTTTGCGAACTACCTGTAATCAAGTTAATGGAAATTTTAACCCAAAAGCTATTATGGACATTTACCCTTTACAAGTTCGGTTTTTACCCATCAATAAAACTTTTGGATTGCGAATGAGACTAGCCCACTGTCTGTTATAACTCAGGACTTACGCACAAGAAACGGAAAATCGAACCACAGAGGACGCAGAGGACACGGAGAAGTAAGAGTTTGAGAGGTTTTTGCGTAAGTCCTATAACTGTAGACTATAGATGAACTAACTTTTGAATAAAATTTCATTCCGATTAGCTGCACCTAGCTGGGGTAAAGAGTTGATGGCTGAGTGGGGAGTCAGGGCAACAGGAACGGTTGGAGGTAGTTGTAATTGTTTTACAACACTTTGCAACAGTTGATCTTGTCCAGTCCGCAAACCCCAGACATTTGTCCCCCGGTTGATAATAGCAAACCAAACCAAACCGCGATCGCGTGTGGGCATAACTCCTGCCAAAGCGCTCACATCCCGCAGAGTGCCAGTTTTAATCACAGTAGCAAGGGGAATGTGTCTGGAGTGTAGTGTCCCCCGGTGATCAAATCCAGACATGGGGAACAAGTCAGCCAGATTCAGTTGATGGGCAGATGCTTCACCTTGAATAGCCATCAACATGGCACAAGCAGCTCTTGGGGAAATGCGATTTTCCGGCCCCAATCCAGAACCATTGATTAACTGAATTTCTACTTGTGGCACTCTCGCAAGGTGAGCAGCAGTTGATTGCACTACAGTTGCTCCTCCCACTGAGTCTGCCAGCATCTCTGCCATATCGTTGTTACTGTAAACATTCATTTCCTTGATTAGTTGTTTCAAGGGCAATGAACGATGACGCATTAACAAAGTTTGCCCTGGGTTTGGTTGCGCCTCAAATTTCACCGCACCAGCAATGACAACTTGAGGCTTGGGCGTTCCCTTGGGCATGATTGAGTGTGTATAAATAGCGGAGCGGCCCCAAGTTGCACGATTTAGTGTTTGCTTGAGCATCAGACCTGCTAGCATCGGCTGACGTTGGAAATTCATGGCAAAACTGCCAGTAATGATCAAATTTCCCTTTACCTGCTTGATACCCATTTTATTGAGAGTATTACCAACAGCGATCGCTTCTTCCCAAACAAACATCGGATCGCCACCACCAGTAATCACCAAGTCGCCCTGCACAACCCCATTTACCACTGGCCCAGTAGCACTGATTAAGGTATCAAATTGGTAGTCTGGGCCCCAAGTTTTCAAAGCAACTAGTGAAGTAGCAATTTTAGTTAAAGAGGCAGCTGGCAGAGGTGTTGTACCTTGGTGATTTGCCATCAGCATCGGCCCCGACTGCATCCAAATTCCCTGACTCTGGGCCAGATTTTGCGCTATCAGTTTCGATGTTACTAGCTGTTTGAGATATTCCTGCACCGTAGTAGCCCCAGATGGATTGGGATCAGGGGCAAGAACTAACCCAGGGCTACTTTGCCAAGTCAAAGCGTCTAAGGCATCTAGAGGTTTGATTTGTACCCCGGCCATCTCTAGCCAGAGCGACACCAAACCTGAACCCAATAATTCCAGCATATTTTATTCCTCTGTTAATATGTGACACAGTGTTTACTGTGCTAATATACAAGCTTTTTTGCAATAATCAGTATTGAGTCATAATAACTGCTGTTTCTCTAATATTGTTTTCACGGCTCCTTTAACAATGCCAAAATGCCCATTGCTGATGAAGATAGCCGCATGGAATAAAAAGTCTCTAGCTAAGGTATTGATATGAATTAGTTATGAGAAAAGTTTGTAGCGGTTTTTGTTTCCGTGAGGTATACCCGTAGGGGCATGGCACTGCCCATTGGTGTCAACTTAACGTGAAACCGCCCGTCCGCCAGGAATTGAAATTCCCGGCTCATAGCTAAAGTCATCTTTAGATGACTAAATATCGCCAAAAATCTTTAGTCTACTTGAGTAGACTTTAGCTATTAGCCTTGGAATTTATTCCCAGGCGGGTGAGTTCGCCAACAGATAAGCGATTTTTAGCTTAAGTTGACACGTATGGGCACTGCCGTGCCCCTACACCTTGCGATGTAATGCTGTACCACATCTGAATGGGAACCGCATCTAATCAAAATAGTTTGTAATTCGTAATTCGTAAATTAATTAGTTAAGCATTCATACCCCGACTAATTATAGACCAACAATTTTAGAATTTAATACCGAACCTAAACGCAAAAATTATGTTAGCGCAGGCTTTGGCTCTTAGCGTCTCAAAGAGAAGAAGTCCGCGAACGTAATTACGAATTACGAATTAGTTAATACCTACTTTCTTTCTGGATGCGCTGCATCTTCTGGTGAAGGAGTACCCATCTCGTTAATTGTGGCAATCATCTGATACAAGCGCCCCAAGTCGCGTTGATTGAAGTACAAAACGAGGCGGGGTAGTTCAACAGTTTCATCTTGTGCTTCTTGAGGTAAAGCCTGACTTTTTTCAATCCGCCCTTGAATAATAATATCGCTGAAATTAGCATTGAGTTGCTCTACCTGAGTGTCTAATATATCTGTCTTTAGACGGATGACTAACTTTCCACCTACATATCGAGAGGAATGATAAACCTGGTAAAAACGCGTAATGGCATCACAAGCCACATCCACGTTATCTGTCAGCGTGTAAAGGCTGGGGTCGTCAGGACTGACAAGACCATTTTGCACTAGTTGCTTATCAATATATTCGCTCCAAGACTGCCAGTAATCACCACCAGGGTGATCAATTAAAACTAGAGGTACTGGGCCAAATTTACCAGTCTGGCTTAATGTCATGCATTCAAAAGCTTCATCTTGAGTGCCAAAGCCTCCCGGAAACAAGGCTACAGCATCACTTTCTTTAAGGAGAAACAGCTTGCGGTTAAAGAAATATTTGAAGTGAACTAGCTTAGGATCACCTTCTATAAATGGGTTCGCTTCCTGCTCAAAGGGTAACTGAATGTTTAATCCAAAGGAATTTTCTCGCCCAGCCCCTTCGTGACCCGCCTGCATGATCCCACCACCACCGCCGGTCATCACCATAAATCCTAATTGAGAAACAGCACGACCAAACTCAAGGGCCATTTGGTAATCTGGTGTATCTGACGCTAGACGAGCAGAACCAAAGATGGTGACTTTGCGAACGTGTCGGTAATCATAGAAAAGCTGGAAACCGCGCTCCATATCTGCTAGTGCAGCCGACAAGATTTTCCAATCGAGACGCTCAATTTCGGTATCAGCTAGACGAACAATAGTAGCAAGTGCTTGCTGAATAAATTGCCGATTTTTTAATGTCGGTAAGCGAGCGATCAATTCAGCGATATCCGCCTGTAAAGACTCTAATGTGTCAAACGACGCAGATGAGGTCATGAGAACTGCTGCAACAATGGCACTATATTTTACGTGAACTACTCACACTCTAGCAAGCGGGATATACGCTCTGCGTGTAGCGAACTGTATGGTGAATGTTCTTATAGGTTGGGTTGAGGCAATGAAACCCAACATTATTTTTATTTACTTGATATTAAACCACGTCTATCTTGAAACCTGTAGTTCTTCTCTGATGAAAAGGATTTGCCCTCATCCCCCAACCTATCCCCCATATCTGGGATTCGGGGAGCTAGAATTTCAAAGTCCCTCTCCCATATCTTGGAG
This sequence comes from Nostoc sp. CHAB 5834, assembly GCA_020829485.1. Next base: position 37,335 of record JAIVFU010000049.1, read on the forward strand.
AGGGATTTAGGGTGAGGGCGAAAACTATGGTTCTCAACTTAGATGAGGTTTAAACGTACCATCGCTGAGTGCATAGCAGTTAACCGCCGGACAATCTGCTCAATCTCCAAATCTAATATGCTGTAATCAATAACTGCTTGACGAATCGGTGTATGTCCTTGATTGACATCTAATTCTTGTATCCGGGCTGTACGCAGTGCTTGTAGGTGCGGTTGGATTTTGTGCAGCGTTTCTTCCAAGTCAGGCAAGGGCGGTGGGGTAATTTGCTGCTGTACTGAATCAGCTAACTGCTCTAACAGTAGCGAAACTTGGCGAACAAAGGTTTCTAATTCCGGGAGTGGTACAGTTCCTCGAAAATGTTCCAGATGTACTGCCAAAACTGTCACGGCGCTAGTAAAACGTCCCATGTACACCAGCAGCGTCATTACTGGTTCTACTAATTCTTTCGGCATTTGGGGTTCGCGCAGCAATCCTTGGAACGAGGCTTGAGCATTACCAATTGCCAGTCCAGTTTGTCGCTGTTGACTGATAATGTTAGAGTCGCCCTGCTTTGTTCCCTGGTAAACAGCCATCACATCCCGAAAGTATTTGTGGGATTCTCGCAAAGCAGTGGCGAGTTGACTGGGTAAGCGATCGCGTTCCCGATTTGGCAATATCAAGTAATGACTCGCAAAAGCCAGTCCCGCCCCAATTAATGTATTCAACACGCGAAAGCCAGCAAATTCCCAACCAGTTGGATGTCCAATATCAATAATCAGTAAGACAAATATTGACAAGAAAACTACTGAATAACCATAGTTGAAACTGATCAGGGAAATGCCAAAAAACACTGTCAGCAAAATGATTATGTTTAATACAGCCTTACTCGCTATGGTTGCAACTATGACAGATGCTAAGACTGCTCCTAAGATAGTCCCGCCAACTCGCTGGAAAAACCTCTGAAAAGTTGCACCAAAGTTCGGTTTGAGGACTAGCATGATTGTCAGTGTCACCCAATACCCCATTAGTAAATTAGTAATGCTATATAAGATTACGCCTACAGCTAGAGACACAGCAATGCGGAGAGCATGGCGAAAAATTGCTGAATCTAAAGTGAGGTTTTCTTTGAGTAAAGTTAAGAGCGATCGCTGTTCGCCTTCAATTAAAAGAAGTGTATCTACATCTCGACGACTCATTTTGCTGGGATCTGCCAGAGATTTAGCTGTCTGAGCCGTGTATTCCAGTTGCTTGATCAGCTTTTCTATCATCAGCACCAGGTTAGTGAGAGCAACGAGAGTTGTGTAGTCTGTCTCACTCCCAGCAATTGCTTTTCTTTGCAGATTTTCTTGTTCTTTCAGTGCCTCATAGATGCGGCTGAGATTTCCCAGATCGATGCTGGCAGGCTTGCCAGATATGACTTTCGCTATGGCTTGAAGGATGACTGATATTTGTGTGAGTGCATCGTCTACTAATTGCTGCACCACGTGATATTGCTGGTATTGGAAGTGAGTTTCTAGTAACTCTGTTAAGGCAATAACTGAGCCAAGGAAGCGATCGCCATCCTGAATTAGCACCAATAACTGCTCATCCATCCAACTTCGAGCCAACTGTCCAATTCGGACTGTACCTAAAGTAGCCCGTGCTGTCTCTAATGCCTTTCTAATTTCGAGAATATTTTCAGTTGTTGCCACCTTACCGGGAAAGGGCTGTATATAATTGGCGATCGCATTTAAGCAGCCAGCCAAAGCTATTTGTAGTGGATCATAAGGTTTAAAGGGCCACATTACTAAGGAAAGTAACATCGCCCATCCACCTGCAATTAGACATAGCAGCGATCGCATCAGTGCAGTTTCCAAGTTTCCTGGCTGTGCGATCGTGGAAACAAATGATATCCCTACCACCAGACCGACATTTGCACCAGCATTACCATACAGCGACGCAAAACCGGAAGCAAGTCCCCAGAGAAATGTCAGCACCACAGTTAGCGCTGGAACTTTAGCAACTAGTGTAGCTACAAATACTGAAACAGCGATTCCCAAAGTAGCCCCCGTCATCGCCTTAGCTTTGATCTGGTAAGGGCCACCAACATTCGCTAAGTTGACAAAGTAAGCCATTAAACCGACAAATAATCCGCTTTCCCTTTGGTTGATCAGTTGCCCAATTAGCATGGGAACCCCCAACGCTAACGCCGCTCGCAAGCCGTTGGATATTGCTGGTTTTCCTGGCTCTGACTGGATCAGAAATCTCAGGAAATTACTTCGATTCAAATGCATTGTTTTTGTTAATAAAACAAACTGTTAGCTTCCTCACCCGCCTTGAACTAAAGTTCCTTGCGGGACATGGCTTTTACGTTAAGTTGACACGCATGAGCAATGCTGTGCCCTTACGAAAGATATGGTTTTTAACCTTGATCCATATTTGGTATTTCTTGTCAATGCGTAAGTCCTAAATTATTATCTAGATTTTCTTAATATTCTTATATATTTAGATTTATTCTAATTTATTGTGGGCAAGTGAGAGCTTTTCCAGAAACTTAATATTAGGATGCATATTTTGTCACTTTATCACCGACAGACCAGTATCGCCTTCATGCCGTTCTAAAAACGATAAGATCAAAAATAAATTCATACTGTGTTTATGGCAACCCAACTCAGTGAAGCCAAATCCCAAACTGAACTGGTAATCTCTTGGGAAGCCTTGCCCAAGGATTTTAAACTAGAGGATGAACCAGTGGAGAATACAGGTCAGCCACTTTTGGCTGGTGCTTTGCGTGAAAGCTTAGAAATCAGTGGATTCATCCAACCCCAAATGTTGATAGCTTCCAACTTTGGTCTTTGTGCGACAGTCAACGGGCAATTCATTGCTAAAGCACCTGACTGGGTTTATGTGCCATCGGTGAATCAAGTTGTGGGTAATCGCAAAAGTTATACACCCAATTTAGAAGGAGATATTCCAGCGATCGCTATCGAATTTCTATCTGATACTGAGGGTGGAGAATATTCGGTAAAGCGAGCTTATCCACCCGGAAAATGGTTTTTCTACGAACAAATTTTGCAGATTCCCATCTACATAATTTTTGAACCAGATGGCGGTTTATTAGAATATTATCAACTGGAAAATAAACGCTATGAGTTAAAGCAACCTGACGAAAATGGTCGTCATTGGATTGATGTAATGGGCTTATTTTTGGGAACTTGGCAAGGAACAAAAGAAGCTCGCACTGGCTATTGGTTGCGCTGGTGGGATGAAGCTGGTAATTTGTTACCGTGGGCTGTGGAACAGATTGAACAAGAACGCCAACGCGCCGAACAAGAACGTCAACGCGCTGAACAAGAACGTCAACAAAAAGAACGACTGATTGCTTATTTGCAATCTCAGGGTATTGACCAGAATAATTTGCCTCCGTTCGAGTAGAAACTAAAAACCACCTTTTTGAAATTAAGTATGAATTTGCTCTGCCTCTAATTTAGAACCCTTTTTGTAGAGGCAATTGATTAATCATTGATGTCAACTTAAACTCCAACACTAAATTTCCCCTCGTTTTAGATCCCCCAACCCCCAAAAAATGGGGGCAAAAGATTCTAGTTCCCCCCTTTTTAAGGGGGGTTAGGGGGGATCTAAAATCTAGGTGGTAGATCGATCGAAAAACTTTCACTCTTCTTATAAGGCTGGGTTTTCACGTTAAGTTGACACCAATATTCATGAATTGCCCCTACAAAAATTATGCAATTTTGCAAAACAAATTAGTTTAAGTAAGTCGGTGTGAATAATTCAAACTATGTGTTTTGTAATGTAAAATTATTGTAATCCAGTTCGTAGTAAGGACTGAAGTCCTTCTTTTAGGACTAAAGTCCTTACTACAAACATGCAAATTATTTCCGCCGTCCTACTTACCAATTAAGCAACAATATAAGGCGACTCAATCGCCGCTACACGGCCAGCATCTACCAAGGCTTGATATACCATCACCGCTACCTCAGCGCGTGTAGCATCGCGGGTAGGATTGAATTGTTTAAGGTTTGGGTGATTGACGATAATCCCCTTGTCTATAGCTTTTACTACCTCATCCTTGGCATATTCAGGAATCTTTGCTTGGTCATCAAAAGCTTTGACAGATGCTGTACCATCAGCAGACAACCCCAATCCATTCACCAGGGAGACAATCACTTGCACGCGCTGGATATTTTTGTTGGGGGCGAAGGTATTGTCAGGAAAACCAGAAAGAAATAACCCTTGATATGCCTGCTGAATTACTTTCGATGCCCAGAAGTCTGCTGCTACATCTTTGAATTTGATCGCAGGGCGGTTTGGCGATGGGTTGAAAGCTTTTACCAGTAATGCGGCGTATTGCGCCCGTGTCATCGTAGCATCCGGTTTAAATGTGCGATCGGGAAAACCATTAACTATCCCCAATTTGACTAATTCCCGAATAAAGCCACCTGCCCAATGATTCGTAATATCGGTTAATTCTATAGTGGGCGTGGGAGTTGGAATGGGAGTGGGAGTTGGAATGGGAGTGGGAGTTGGTGTTGGGGTGGGAGTAGGTGTTGGAATGGGAGTTGGTGTTGGAGTTGGTGTTGGAGTGGGTGTCGGTGTTGGTGTTGGAGTGGGTGTCGGTGTTGGTGTCGGAACCGAATTATCTGCAAACTCTATGTTTCCTGTGACTTTAGACGTATCTATTTTATTTCCCACAGAAACCAGCTTGTTGGAACTGGCATTTTGCAAATTAAATTTACCGTTATTGCGTAAAGTATTGCCTCCTAAGTTATTGGTACTGCCGATATCGGGTAGGGCAGTTCCGATTACTGTGATACCATCATCAGTGTTATTTTCGCAGACATTGTTACGCAATACAGGACGAGCGCTGCCAGAGATGACAATTCCAGAACGGTTTTCGTAAACTTTGTTATCTCGAAGGGTGGGTGATGCAGTATCACTAATGGCAATGCCAAAACCTGTTTTTAAGCAGGTATTATCTATAATTTGACCTTTGGAATTTTTAGCGATCGCAATTCCATTGGCTGCATTCTCACTGAACACATTACCTAGAATAACTGGATTAGCCTCGCCTGTAGCAAAAACTCCCTCGCGCTTACAGTTGGTGAAGGTGCTATTAGCAACAGTCGGGGCAGTTGATTCAATCCAGATACCACTACCACGACTAGCCAAATTTGTTACAGTCACTCCCCGCACTTCGGCTTTATCCAGTAGCACAAATGTGACATTCTGAGCAGCAAAAGTCCGGCTCAAATAGCTACCACTCCCTTCAATTAAAATACCATTGCCTTTATTGGTTTCATTACCCACCACTGTCACCCCAGATGGAACCGTTAGCGGAAAGACTTCACCGCTAGCAGCATTATAGTTCCCATTTGCTAGTTGAATTTTGGTATCAACAGTAGCTACCTTGAGGGCTTGCGTAATAGTTTGAAATGGGGCTTGTTGGCTACCAAGGTTGCTATTTTTACCTGATACTGGATTTACATAAAAAGTCTGAGCCATATTATACTTCCAAAAAATACATAGCTATCTTAGCGCTAACCATGAAAATGCGTATCAGTTGATGATTAAGTACTTCTCACTGCAAGGTTAAACCAATTCGCACTCTTGCTACGCCCCGCTACGTCCCTTGCGCGTCTCGTAGAGAAGAGAGCAATTACGTTATTATCAAACATTTGTTGGGTTTCGCTATTGCTCAACCCAACCTACGCCTCAGTTAGGATTGTAAAATCTTTTGTTTTTCTCAGCGTTCTCTGCACCTCTGCGGTTAAAATAATTAACTTTTAACCGCAGAGACACAGAGAACACAGAGAGAAGAGGTTAAAATAATTCGTAATTCGTAATTGAATTCTTCACTACGAATTACGAATTAGTAATTAGTTAATAGGGCCACTTCCAATCACGAATTTCCGGCACATCGTCGCCGTACTTCTCAATGTAATGTTTGTGTTCGATCAGCTTATCTTGCATCTGCTGTTTGACATAAGCTGCGCTAGATCCTAGTTTGGGCACGCGATCGATTACATCAATTACCAAATGGAAGCGATCTAGATCGTTGACAACAACCATATCAAAGGGAGTGGTGGTAGTTCCCTCTTCCTTGTAACCACGCACATGGATATTTTTGTGATTAGTGTGGCGGTAGGTTAGGCGATGAATCAGCCAGGGATAGCCGTGAAAGGCAAAGATAACAGGTTTGTCGGTGGTGAAAAGTGTGTCAAAATCTTTTTCACTCAAACCGTGGGGATGTTCAGTTTTTGGCTGTAGTGTCATCAAATCGACTACGTTCACTACCCGCACTTTTAAATCTGCGAAATGCTGACGCAGGATATCTACAGCCGCCAAGGTTTCTAAGGTGGGAATATCCCCAGCACAAGCTAGCACTACATCTGGATCGCCGCCTTTGTCGTTGCTTGCCCATTCCCAAATGCCGATGCCTTTGGTGCAATGCTTGATAGCGGCATCTATGTTGAGATATTGCAATGCTGGCTGTTTCCCAGCAATGATGACGTTAACATAGTTGCGGCTTTTTAGACAATGGTCAGTTACCGACAGCAGAGTGTTGGCATCAGGGGGCAAATACACGCGGATGATCTCGGCTTTTTTGTTAAGTACATGGTCGATAAAACCGGGATCTTGGTGAGAGAAGCCGTTATGGTCTTGTCGCCAAACGTGAGAGGTGAGTAAGTAATTGAGGGAAGCGATCGGTCTGCGCCAGGGAATATGTCTCGTCGTTTTCAACCATTTGGCGTGTTGGTTGAACATAGAATCAATGATGTGGATGAATGCCTCGTAACAAGTGAAGAACCCGTGACGACCTGTGAGGAGGTAGCCTTCTAACCATCCTTGGCAAGAAGTTTCGCTGAGAATTTCCATCACCCGGCCGTCGGCGGAAAGATGGTCATCTTCAGGATAAATCTCGGCTGTCGAAACTCTGTCTGTAACTTCCAATACAGGGTCTAGACGATTCGATGCTAATTCGTCGGGGGCGAAGATGCGGAAATTGCTACTTTCTTGATTAAGCCGCATGATATCCCGCAGGAATTTACCGGTCACTTTGGTAGCTTCGGCGATCGCTTTCCCTGGTTCAGCAACATCTACAGCATAGTCTTGAAAATCGGGCATTTTCAGGTCATGCAGCAAAATACCGCCGTTAGCGTGCGGATTATCACCCATACGCCGATGCTTTTTGGGGGCTAGTTCTGCTAGTTCAGGAATCAGTGTGCCGTTAGCGTCGAAGAGTTCTTCTGGTTTGTAACTCTTCATCCAATCTTCTAGGAGTCTCAGGTGGTCTGGCTGTTTGGCGATGTTGCCAAAGGGAACTTGGTGCGATCGCCAAGAACCTTCGGTTTTTTTCCCATCGACTTCCTTGGGCCCTGTCCAACCTTTGGGGGTTCGCATGAAAATCATCGGCCACTGGGGACGTTCAGTGAAACCATGTACGCGGGCTTCCCTTTGGATACTTTGAATTTCGGCGATCGCTGTTTCTAGAGTCGCCGCCATCTGCTGGTGGACATCTGCGGGATCTTCACCTTCTACAAAGTATGGTTTGTAGCCGTAGCCTACAAACAAACTTTCCAACTCATCATGGCTAATCCGTGACAGTGTAGTTGGGTTAGCAATTTTATATCCATTCAGGTGCAGAATCGGCAGTACAGCACCATCACGTACCGGGTTCAGAAACTTGTTGGAATGCCAGCTAGTTGCTAAAGCACCTGTTTCAGCTTCGCCGTCACCGACAACAGCAGCAACGATTAAGTCAGGGTTATCAAAGGCAGCACCATAAGCGTGGACGAGGGCATAACCTAATTCCCCGCCTTCGTGAATCGAACCAGGAGTTTCTGGTGCTACGTGACTGGGAATACCACCGGGAAAAGAGAACTGTTTAAAGAGTTTCTTCATTCCCTCAGCATCCTGAGAGATGTTGTGGTAATACTCGGTATAAGTGCCTTCTAGATAAGTGTTGGCTACCAATCCAGGGCCTCCGTGACCGGGGCCAGCAATGTAGATTGTGTTTAGGTCATATTTCTTAATGAGTCGATTCAGGTGAACATAGATAAAGTTCAGCCCTGGCGTTGTTCCCCAGTGCCCCAAAAGTCTGGGTTTGACGTGTTCTAGCTTTAGCGGTTCTCTCAGTAGCGGATTATCGAGTAGATATATTTGCCCAACGGAAAGATAGTTAGCTGCACGCCAGTAAGCGTTTATCTTCTGTAATTCTTCATCTGTTAAAGGCTTTGTTTGTGGAGTCGTTGCTAATGTCATTTTGGACACTCCATTACAAAAGGATTTTGGCGAACTCGTTCAGTCAGCAATTATACTTGTTTTCTAGATGATGTCCATCCACCTATTATGATTTTTTGCAGTCTTCGTGACTAAATTCCTTGGTTATGCACACAGGATGGAAAGCGATTCATGTCTAGCAAGCTTTTTACCTTTTTCTAATTGTCGAATCCACGTTAAGTATTTACTCTGTTGTTTGTAAAAATTATTTTAGTTACCTTTGAAAAGCCACAAAGAATATCCCCTTATTTCAATTAACTTCTCTAAGGAGATATCCAAATGAGTCAACAGTTACTTAGAAACATCTTTGTGGTCATCGTAGTTCCGATGTTGGTTTTAACTTTTCCTAAAGCTCTTAACGATAAAGCGTATATAAAAATGTTTGGTCATTTAACAACTATTGTTGCCATCATTTACAAAGACTGGGAGAACTCCTCTACGCAAAAAACGTTACCAAAAGAGTCTGATAGAAAAGTTAAAAACAAGTGAGTGTATGGGGAGAGTAATATTTATAAAACTAAATATTGCTTTGTATACTTAGAACTAAAAACGAGTGAGTACATCACTCGTTTTTTTATTGGGATTTTATTGTGACTATTTGGCTTCTGTACAGTTTAATTAACATCGCTTCGCTCCGAATCCAAAATTAAAAATCCAAAATTAATAATTCCAATTCAATGAATTACCTAATTATTAATTTCCAATAACCCAGGAGGTGGCGTAATTTCAATGCGATTAGATTTCAAGTCTACCACTGGTGCGATCGCTTCCACAAATGGAATCAAAACAGTCTTTTGTTTTTTGTTATTTGTCATTTGTCCTACCCTGCGGGAAGCCGCTGGCGCGTCTATGTCATTTGTTGTTTGTTGTTTGTCAGTGGCAAAAGATGGGTGCAATTTTACTTCTAACAAATCATTGCCAGCCGGGATGATGTCTACCACTGTACCGACGAGTTCGCCAGATGCTTGCATGAAGACTTCCAAGCCAATCAAATCGAGGACATGATATTCATCTTCGCCTAATTGGGGGCGATCGCTTGCTGGCACCATTAACGTACAACCGCGCAACGCCTCCGCCTGATCGCAATTTTCCACGCCAGCTAATTTGATCACATACAAGTTTTTATTACTGATATAACGTCCTGTCAATAATTCGATTGGTTGCGGTTCTGTGTCACCTGAACGCAACAACCAACGTTTTCCCGGCACCTCAAATCTTTCAGGAAAGTCCGATACAGGATAAACCCGTAATTCTCCAGACAACCCTTGAGGGGAAACAATCTTACCAATTTCTAGCCAATTATCTGATTTGTCATTTGTCATTTGTCATTTGTCATTGCTTATTTTTATCCCTGCCTCCCCCACTCCCCACTCCCCACTCCCCACTCCCTCATCACTACGCAGTCACCGCCGCACCTTTATAAGCTTCTTCAGCCACTTTTGCTAAACGTTGCATAGCAGTGGCTATCTCTTTATCCGTACCTGTAAGGCTGATGCGGAAGCATTGATGCTTGTGCGCCCATTCTTCGTCTAAACCGGGGAAGAAGCTACTTCCTGGGACAATAATCACACCTACTTGCTTAAGTTGCTGGTAAAATTCCCAATCACTTATGGGTAAATCCTGTAACCACAACCAAGCAAAAATTGCCCCTTCACCGCGATGGAGGAACCAAGGTAAATTCTTGGGCATCGCTTGTTCTAAGCTGGTTTCTAAAACGGTAAACTTATTTTGGTAAAAAGGACGGATGACAGCGTGAGAAATTTCTACTAAAGCGCCAGAGTTGATTGCATAAGCTGCGATCGCTTGGCCGTAACGTGAAGAATGAAGACCAATATTTGCCTGAAAACACTCCAGTACTTCAATCCACTTTTCATCCCCAATGGCAATACCAACCCTTTCTCCTGGTAATCCGGCTTTCGATAAACTCATGCAGTGTAAGATATTATCACCAAACACTGGTGTCATTTCGGTAAAGTTCAATGCCGGGAAGGGAGGCGCATAAGCTGAGTCAATTAACACGGGCAGATTGTAAGGTGCAGCCAGGGCAGTAATCTTTTTCACCTCATCCTCAGTCAGGACATTACCAGTGGGATTACAGGGGCGAGAGAAGAGGATACAACCCGTATCTTCTGTAATCGACAGTTGGCTGAAGTCGGGGCGATATTTAAATCGGTGGGCGGCTTCATCAATATCGAGAGTCGGTTTGTAAGCAATTAAGGCTTTTGGAACTAAGCAGATGCCGCCGTAACCGGTGTAGTCAGGGCTGAGGGGCAAAACGATTTGTTTTAACTCGCCGCTAGGGGTGTAGCCACCGAAGCTATTTACCGCGTAGAAGTAGAGGGTTTGACTACCGGGGGTGATGAGGATATTGCGATCACTTAAGTTTAACCCGTAGCGTTTGTTAAAGTCGTTGGCGATCGCTTCAACTAATGGTGCATAGCCCTGACTTGAACCATAACGACAAACTACTTCACCATATTCTGGGCTAGCCAAAAGCTGTGCAGTACAATCCCGCCATAGTTGCTCTACCTCTGGCAAAATCAAGGGATTACCAGCACTCAAATTAATAAACTGCTGTCCTGTACCCCCTCGTAATGTTTCGATAATATCCTTCATAATTGCTCTGACGCCAGTCAGGTTGGACATTTGAGCGCCAATTTGAGTTAGGTCAGGGTTCATAAGCTGTGACAAAATATATTAATCGAGGGGTGGACAAATTATTTGGGGGTTGCTGCTGATATCCAGTTTACATCGTTGTCAAAACAGCTGTTGCCGCCTTTAACCAATCTAGCTAGAGAATGATATTTTGACAAAGGTAATATATCTATCGTTATAGGGGCGATCGTCCTTAGTAAATGCGATTAAGTAATACGATGTACCATGCGCTCAATGCTTATGAAGGGACTAGAGAAGGAGCAGGGGAGGCAGGGGGAGATAAGACGAATAACCAATGACAAATGACAAATGACAAAACTATATAGGAGGGCTGATGTTGCAAGTTAAAGCAGCAGTAGCTTACAGCACAGGTAAGCCGTTGACAATTGAAACAGTTCAACTATCGGGGCCACAAGCGGGTGAAGTGTTAGTTGAGGTGAAAGCAAGCGGGGTTTGCCATACCGATGCCTTTACCCTATCTGGTGACGATCCCGAAGGTTTGTTTCCGGTAATTTTGGGGCATGAAGGCGCTGGTGTGGTAGTAGAGGTAGGCGCTGGTGTCACCAGTCTCAAACCAGGGGATCATGTAATTCCCCTATACACTCCCGAATGCCGCCAGTGCGAATATTGTCTAAGTTTCAAAACTAATCTTTGTCAAGCTATTCGCTTAACTCAAGGACGCGGTGTCATGCCCGATGGCACTAGTCGCTTTAGCATTGATGGGCAAATGATTCATCATTATATGGGTACATCCACTTTTGCCAACTATACAGTACTGCCAGAAATCGCCTTAGCAAAAATTCGGGAAGACGCGCCATTTGATAAGGTTTGTTACATTGGCTGTGGTGTGACTACTGGTGTTGGTGCAGTCATCAATACTGCCAAGGTGGAACCGGGAGCAAATGTTGTGGTTTTCGGCTTGGGTGGTATTGGTTTAAATGTCATCCAAGCAGCGCGGATGGTAGGGGCAAATATGATTGTCGGGGTGGATATTAATCCCAACAAACGCGCTTTAGCCCAAAAGTTTGGCATGACGCATTTTGTCAATCCCCAGGAAGTAGAGGGTGATTTAGTTCCCTATCTGGTTGATTTAACAAAAGGCGGCGCTGATTACAGTTTTGAATGTATCGGTCATGTAAAAATTATGCGTCAAGCATTAGAATGCTGCCATAAAGGTTGGGGCGTTAGTGTGATTATTGGTGTTGCTGGTGCTGGACAAGAAATCAGTACTCGTCCTTTTCAACTAGTAACTGGGCGCGTTTGGAAAGGTTCAGCATTCGGTGGCGCTAGAGGACGTACAGATGTGCCGAAAATTGTTGATTGGTATATGGAAGGTAAGATAAATATTGATGATTTGATTACCCATGTAATGCCCATTGAGCAAATTAATGATGCTTTTGAATTGATGCACAAAGGTGAATCAATTCGCAGTGTGGTGACTTTCTAATTCGTAATCCGTAATTTGTACCTGAGAAGTTGTTTGAAAGTTTTTTCACTGTGACTCTAGGCACTTTTAGATCCCCCACAAGCTAGAAACTACTCCACTCAAATTCTCTAGTTTGTAGTTAGCGATCGCCTAGAAAATTTTTATATGCATATTCTTCTGCTTTTGTCAAGTATCTGCATATCACCTTGTTGCACAATCCGTTTCCTGACTTATTTACAGCAATATTAAGAAAGATGTGACTAATGCATAGCTTAAAAAGGGGAGAGGGGTTGGGGGTGAGGTTTTCTAGATAAGAGTGAAAAGTTAGCTCAAGTGAATTTAGTATTTTCAATTCTTAAAAGAGGTTTCACCAATGACCAATTCAGATTTAGAGAGAGTTACGGTTCGCCCAATGGATGAGTATAACCAAAAGTTGGTTTCTTACGTCCATCCGCCAAATTGGGTTAATCCTCAACCTGCCGATATTTACGATTTGGTAGTAATTGGTGCTGGTACGGCGGGATTAGTGGTGGCTGCGGGTGCTGCGGGTTTGGATTTGGGTTTAAAAGTGGCGTTGATTGAAAAGCATCTTATGGGTGGAGATTGCTTAAATCTTGGTTGTGTACCATCTAAAACTATTATTCGGTCTGCTCGCGTTGTTGGCGAAATCTGGAATGCTCAAAACTTGGGAGTTAATATTCCCCAACATAATATTGATGTTGATTTTCCCAAAGTCATGGCAAGGATGCGGCGGATAAGGGCTGGTATCAGCCATAACGACTCGGCGGAGCGGTTTCAAAACTTGGGTGTCGATGTTTTTTTGGGTAGCGGTCGATTTGCAACTAAAAATACCGTGGAAGTTGGCGACAAAACCCTCCGGTTTAAAAAAGCTGTAATTGCTACAGGCGCGAGAGCTGCACAATTAGCGATTCCGGGAATTGAAAAGGTAGGTTATCTAACTAATGAGACGGTTTTTTCTCTAATTCAACGACCGGAACGTTTAGCGGTGATTGGTGGCGGCCCCATTGGTTGCGAATTGGCGCAAGCTTTCCGGCGCTTGGGTTCTGAGGTGGTACTTTTCCATAGCGGTTCTCATCTTTTGAATAAAGAAGATGCTGAGGGTGCTAAAATTTTGCAAAAGGTTTTGATTAGCGAAGGAATTCGGGTGGTACTGAATTCCAAGTTGGAAGAAGTGGTAACTGTTACTGAGGGGAAACGGCTTTACTTTTCCTCCAATGGTCATCGAGATTCGGTGACAGTAAATGAAATTTTAGTCGGTGCAGGGCGATCGCCAAATGTCGAAGGTCTGAATTTAGAAGCAGTGGGTGTAGAATATGACTTGCGCCAAGGTGTGAAGGTAAATGATTATCTCCAGACGACGAATTCCAAAATTTATGCAGCTGGCGATATCTGCATGAACTGGAAGTTTACCCATGCTGCTGATGCTGCGGCGCGGATTGTAATTAAGAATACGCTGTTTTCTCCCTTTGGTATAGGACGCTCGAAACTAAGTAGTCTGGTGATGCCGTGGGTAACTTATACTGACCCAGAAATCGCCCATGTAGGATTGTACGAACACGAGGCGCAGAAATTGGGTATTGAGGTGACGACAATTGAGATACCTTTTAGTAGTGTAGACCGAGCGATCGCAGATGGTGAAGAATCAGGATTTCTCAAAATCCACCATAAAAAGGGGTCTGATGAAATTATCGGCGCAACTATTGTCGCCAGTCACGCGGGTGAGATGATATCAGTTGTAACTACGGCAATGGTGAATAAAATCGGTTTGAGCAAGTTAAGCAATGTAATTCATCCTTATCCCACTCAAGCTGAAGCTATTAAAAAAGCCGCTGATGCTTATCGTCGAACTCTCCTGACATCAAATACCAAAAAATTGTTGGGATTTTTAACAAAGTTATCTTAACCAAAATCAGTGAACAGTTATCTGACTGTTCACTGAATAACTGTAGGACTTACGCACTGTACAAATGCATCGTAATCTGCATTACCTAAAATAGGAAGTTTTTAGGCTTTTCTTAATTATCGTGCGATGCCTACGGCGGTAAACTACGTAAATATAGCGCTTCTCGAATGGAAGCAATACACAATAGGGCACAGCAATGCTCATTGGTGTCAACTTAAGCTAAAATCCATGTCCCACAGGCGTTTTACCCCCCTTAATCCCCCCTTGGAAAAGGGGGGAAAAAGAAATCCAGTTCCCTCCCCTTTCTAAGGGGAGGGTTAGGGTGGGGTGACGCGGTGAGTGATGGAAAGCTAGAGAACTGAATATCACGTCTCGACAAAGGTTTCACGTTAAGTTG
>JAIVFU010000004.1 GCA_020829485.1 Nostoc sp. CHAB 5834
ATTTCTTAAAACTTGTCTATCTCCAACGTTGGATGATAATTATTTGTCAAAAAATGATGCTTCGACACAAGTTCTCTATTTAAATAACAGAATTTTCTCTGATTTTTTTTCAAAATGAGAATTGCTGGTGCTGCTTCTGCTAAGACTTCTTTAGCTTGAAAATGCACATTCCACGGGACGGTAACAATTACCAACAGCCACCAAAAGCTTGCACCACCAATCACCCAATCAAGAAAGTTACCAGCAGGGATGTGCAACCATTGCAGTAAGCCAAAAGCTGTTAGCACCACAACCACAATTCCAGCAATGGAACTGATGAAAAAGTTGATATACATTTTGCCCTGTCTCCAGTGAAACTATACCTCGATCATGACTATGCCCCAGCAGTTATACGGTAATGATTGTGATGGTTTTTCTAGTTGCACACACCAGCTTTTCGATGAAATAGCTACGCTAGTAGTCTGTCAAGCCAACTATGCTGGGTGAGACACTTCTGAAACATCTCTTTTCTTCTCTCTCTGTGCCCTCTGCGCCTAATAAGGTTCGTTTATTTACCCTTCAAACTTCGCTTGATAGACTACTAGTAGTCTGTCTAATTAATTCTGAAGGGTTATAAAAGTTCGTAGTAAGGACTTTAGTCCTTGATTTGAGCGATAAATCGCTCACTACAAACCTAGCACACTAGTTAGGTTGAGTATCTTTGCTACCTTTTTGGGGAAAGTAGCAATAAACATGATGTGATGGTTTTTTTAGTTGCACATTCCAGCTATTGGATGAGATAGCTACGCCAAATTGATTGAGTATCTTTACTACCCTTTTCTGGAAGCAGCAATCGCCAAGTTTTACCTTCTTGCTGAATTTGCAAGTAAACGTCAAAGGGTTTTTTTGGTTGCGTCAAGCGCCGTTTTGGTAGCTTTACAATCAAGTCGTAGGTTCCCCGAACGTGGAAAGCTGGTAAATTTTCAATCGTTAGGGGTTGTTCCTGGGTAATTGATAGCCGCTTGATTTCAAATCCTTGAAAATCTAGATCCAACTGCTGGCTAAGTTTTTGTTGAGTTTGGGTTGAGTCGATGGGGGATATTATTCCCCGCACCTCTCAGTTAAATCTGGGCGTGCGATTTTCACCGCACCCAGCTTCCGATGTTCTCAGCTTGCGCTTTTGCTCATGTGTTTGTAATCGTGGCAACTCTCATGAATTGCTTCAAGATTATTGTTCTTCCAGTTGGCGTGATTTCCATCGATGTGATGCAGGTGAACCCGTTCGTCATCGATGAATTTTAAACCGCAGGAAGCACATCTATGGTTTTGCTTCTTAAGGGCTTTAGAGGTTTCACCTTCGTAGAGCTTGCTTTTGCGTTCGCTCCAGTAGGCTGTATTTCCGTCATAGGGGGATTGTGTTCCTTTAATCATGACGTGTTTATTTTCGGAGTAAGGAACCTTTGGGAATGCTTTGTCTAGTAATTTCTTGCTAGAGTGGCGGTTTTGCTTGGTTTCCTTGTTGAATACCGTGTAAGCTCTTTTTTCGATGTGGTATAACGAGTTTCTAGACCCGTCCATCTTGCAGAACTTATGGTAATTTCTCCAGCCTCTAACTACCGGGGCTAATTTCTCAGCCTTTGTGGTAGCACCATAATTCGAGTTGTTGACGATGTGTTTTACTTTCTTACGGAACGCTTTAAAGTTCTCCACTGAGGGAGTGCTTTTAAACTTTCCGTTTTTCTGGACTTTGAAGTGCCAGCCGAGGAAATCAAACCCATCTGTTGCGGCGGTAACTTTGGTTTTCTTTTGGCTTACATTCATTCCGCGTTTGCGGAGGAACTCGCTGATTCTTTCAAGTATCTCTATCGCGTCATCTTCGGGTCGGAGTATAATAACCATGTCATCCGCATATCGAACTGATGGTTCTGTGATTAACTTATTTAAAGTCTTATCGTTTACCTTTCTACCTCGTTTGTAGTCGTAGTGGTATCTGTGTATACTCTCAATCCCGTTGAGCGCAATATTTGCTAGCAATGGGCTGACCACTCCCCCTTGGGGCGTTCCTTGTTCAGGAAATTCTGGGTTAACTCCTGCCTTGAGGCATCGGAAGATACCGAGTTTTAAGCCTTTGGGGGCGATGAGTTCGTCCATTATTGCTGAGTGGTTAATCAGGCGCAAGCACTTTTCAATATCGAGTTCAATTACTCGTTTTTCTATTCCGTTGCTGCTGGAACTGAGGTTATTAAAGATGTACGTTTGTGCATCGTGGGCAGAACGCCCAGTTCTGAATCCGTAGCTCCTGGCGTGGAAAGTGGCTTCGTGTGCTGGTTCAAGTGCATATTTTGCGAGGCATTGCCAAGCTCTATCTGCGATGGTTGGTATCTTAAGCATTCTGGTAGTCCCGTCCTTTTTAGGGATGGGGATTTCCCGTAGTCCTTGATGCTTCCAATTTCCACTGTTCATTCTTAGTAATTCTTCAAGGTTGAAGCGTTCTTCAAATGAGAGGGATTTCTTACCATCAATACCAGATGTCTTTTTACCAGCGTTTAGCTGAGATACAAGTCTAATTGCAAGAAATCGAGCCGAGGTGGATTTTAGAATAAGCTTTTGGAGTGACCTAGCTTTCCGCTTGTCTCCAACTTGAACAGCTTTGAATACGCGCTTTTGAAGGCGGAAAAGATTTCGGCGGAATTTCTTCCACGGTAGGGCTTTCCAAGATTCACTAGTTTTATAACTGTGTCTAATCATTTTCTCTTCTAGAGTTTGTATTTTCTGAACACCTCAGACCAATTACGGTCTGTCCTACCCGACTTGTGAGAGTTCCGCTTCTCGTCTAGCCTACTTGGGGTTCGACTGCCCCAGGACTCACAAATCGTTTTTATTCGTTCCCTCGGAGAGATTGATTGTTCCGTTAGATGTAGCCACTTCGACTGCTGGATTCCCTGGACTCTTGCCGCTAATCTAGAAATATTGCGGCGGGAATAATCTCCAGTGAGGTCAGGGGTCTTGTGTTGCGCCCTGCCACTTGATAAGTCGCTTTTCTAGGCTCTGTTTCATCATAGGAACTCCCTGTTAGCGCCAGTGTCAACCCGCAACGGTCGTCTGATTGCGCCCTGTTCCCAGCTTCACTCTACAAGAACCGAGCTTGTTCGGTGTGGGCAGATAAGGAGTCAATTCTGAGTCTGAATGGCAAGGCTTGCACTTGCATCTGACCGAGAGTTCAGCCTTTAGTGACAGTAATCTGCTGTCAGGCTGGCTTAGTTATGTACGGACTGATTACCGTGATTCACTAAGCAACGAATCGCACCTCTAGCCCAAGTGCGATCGCTTTTTGCACTAACTCGCTAGTCGGTAACAGTCCAATACTGCCACAACCTGTCACTAGCACCAGCAATATTGCTGTCAAAACTAACCGCACTATGTTATTCACTGCGTGATCTGCTACTTTTATCCTTATCAGTTTAACCGGACAGACTCTTTATGCACTCGTTAAATTAGAAAGTAAAAGCTGCGATCGCTTACTCAAAAGCTGCGATCGCTTACTCAAAAGCTGCGATCGCTTACTCAAAAGCTGCGATTGCTTACTCAAAAGCTGCGATCGCTTACTCAATTTGGTGTTTTCCGTAAGCAAAAGTTGCGATCTCTTACTCAAGGGCAACCCAACAAAACTCCAGAAATGTTGGGTTTCGTTCCTCAACCCAACCTACGCAGTTTAAGGGTTTTGGCCTTAACCCAAGCTTATTGAATCCTATTTGAGTTGTAAGATAACCGCCAAGCCGCCAAGAAAAGAAGTTTACGAATTATTTCGGACTACTATATATCCTCTAGATATTAGTAAAGGCACGGTATAACCGTGCCTTAATTTGCAAAAAATATTATTTTGAAAGGTTTTTGCTTTACAAAAAATTTAAGACTGGCGTAAAATTGCAGACAATGAACTATCTTTACGAAGATCCATCAAGTCTGCTAAAGATTCTGTGCGCGTATCCAAGTGGTGCTTGTGTTCTGCTGGCAAAACCGTCACCAAATGTTTTGTTTTAGGTTGCATCTGCATAACGGGCATCAGTTGTGACTGTGGCACAAAGACTGGTTGATTCTTAGGAAGGCGAGGTTCCAATCTTTGGTAATGATTCTGTGCCAAGCGTGCCTGATGACGGTTGACCAATTTTTGGACTTTTTGCGGTTGCTTTGTCCGGTTGAGCATTCGGAAAATGAGCAAGGAACCACTACCACAGCTGAGGACGATCGCAGCCAGCATCCATAAAGGTGTAGGATTGCTATTCTCAGAGGACGCGTTGATTGGTTCTTCAACTATAACCGGGATTTTTTCTGGTTCTTCTTGCGTTACCTGTCCAGCATTACCTAAGCTATACAGGGCAAAAGCACCACCACCTAAAAACATGGCTAAACACCCAGTCAACAATAGCCAAGGATGATGTGCAACCAGATATATCAGAACGTTCGAGCTTTGTTTTAATCTCGATTTCCTGTTTGTCAGCTCTGGAGTAGCCCCTCTTCGTTGGGTTCGCTCGCGCTGTACACTCTGACTTTTTTCCATGATTACTTTCAGATTTGTACCCCTCTAGTCCATAAATTGTACTGGAGGAGTTAAGCATCAGGTATCCGTAACAAAATCTCAGATTTAAGTAGCTTTTTTTGTAAAATACATGCTACTAAATCTGGCTAACTTTCGTCAAAGTTCTGTATTTCTTGTGACTTTTCGCCGTAATAATCTGAAATAAGCTCGGTTATTTTCTCTGTCAGCTAGGAGAATGCCTTTCGATCGCAAGCTGAATTAATCGATCAACTAATTCTGGAAAAGAGACTCCACTATGGGCCCAGAGTTGGGGATACATACTAGTCGCAGTAAACCCTGGTAACGTATTTATTTCGTTAATCAAAACTTCTTGTGTCGCTTCCACATAGAAGAAATCTACCCTTGCCAACCCCGCAGCATCAACGGCTGCAAAAGCTTGCAAAGCCATGTCTTGAATTTGACGGGCGATCGCATCTGGAAGCTGTGCAGGTATCAGTAAATCTGCCCGACCCTCAGTATATTTAGTTTCATAGTCATAAAAATCGCTGTTGTATGTAATCTCTCCAATGACAGAGGCTTGGGGTTGATCGTTACCTAAAACGGCACACTCGACTTCTCTCGCTACGACACCAGCTTCGACAACCAGCCTTCGATCATAACTAGCAGCATTATCTAAAGCGGCTTCTAATTCTTGGCGCGATCGCACTTTGGCAATACCCACCGATGAACCCAAATTAGCAGGCTTGACAAAAGCAGGATAACCTAATGCTGCCTCAATGTCATCACACAATTTCGGAAACACACAAGGATTAGACCAAACTTGCGTTCTAGTTATCGCTTTGTATTTTACCTGTGGTAATCCCGCTTGCTCAAAAGCCATTTTCATGGCAATTTTATCCATTCCCAGTGCGGAACCTAACACCCCAGAACCCACAAAAGGGATTTGCATCAAAGTTAGTAACCCTTGAATTGTCCCGTCTTCACCGTTAGGGCCGTGGAGAATGGGAAACCAAACATCCACTTGGGCAACTTGAGAGGGAGATTCCCACTTGCTGAGGGTTTGGGCTTGAGGGTTGGATGTGAGATTTCCAACAGATGTTGATTGTTCAGATTCTAGTAGCGGATTGCCGGTTTCTAAAACCTTTTCGGGTGCTTCACCCGCAAGCCAGCGTCCATCTTTTTGAATGTAAAAAGGCAGGATTTCGTACTTATTAGCATTTTGCTCTGCACTCAAGGCTTTAGCGATCGCCCGTGCTGATTTGATCGAAACTTCATGTTCTCCCGAACGACCGCCAAATAGTAACCCCACGCGCAGCTTAGTCATTTTGGGTTCCTCGACACTTCTCAAGGAGATAGCGTATCATAACTTACAAAAATTGCCATATTTTTCTATATTATTTTATTGCCCCCTGCCTCCAATTGAAACAATCGTGTTGTCAGCTACAGTTATATTTCAAGGAATTGGGCAACAATATTAATAACTAACTAGAAATGCAGCCCCACCTGTAAAAGATGCTGCCGTTTCATGAAACCCAGAATTATTGTTTGTGGCTTAGGACGTACCGGATATAAAACCTTTCGTTTGCTGAGACACCAGGGAGCCTTCGTTGTTGGCATTCATCACCAATCTATCCCTGGCGAAACAGCACCAGATGTGATTGTTGGTGATTTACAAGCAGCTTCTACCCTAACAGCAGCAGGAATTCAACAGGCGCACACTATAGTCATTGCTGGATCTAAAGATGCTCTGAATTTGTCTATTATGATGCAAGCGCGGGTGCTGAATCCCCAGATTCGGATTATCAACCGTTTTTATAATACAAATTTGGGGGAGCGCCTAGATCAAAGTTTGCCAGACCACTTGAGTATGAGTGTTGTCGGATTAGCAGCACCCGTATTCACCTTTGCAGCAATGGGAAACCGAGCGATCGGACAAATCAAATTATTTCAGCAAACTTGGCCAATTCACGAAGAATACATCGATGAAAACCACTTCTGGAGGGGTTTAAAGCTGAGTGAATTGTGGGAAGATCGATCGCGGATGCTGATTTATTACTTACCAGTAGAAGGTGAGATGGATTTGGTGTCAGGTGTAATATCTGGACAAGAGATTAAGGTGGGCGATCGCTTAATTATTGG
The DNA here is from genome assembly GCA_020829485.1 of Nostoc sp. CHAB 5834. Next base: position 6,656 of record JAIVFU010000004.1, read on the forward strand.
TACACAACCCCGCATCCGTTCCCCCCGGAGATCATTGATTAAAAAACTGCTGAAAGTCTTCACCAATTTTAGGCAGTTTCAGGAACACGGGCGATCGGTATTAATGGGTGCTGTTGCACTTTTGGCAGTTATTCTAATTGCTACATTCACCTATATGTCGGCTGAGTTGAGTTTGTCTCCTGTCGATGCTCTATATTTTTCTGTCGGCATGATTACCGGAGCCGGTGGTAATGACAAAGTAGTAGAAAATGCTCCTAACAGTATTAAGTTATTTACTGTTATCATGATGCTCGTTGGAGCAGTGGTGATTGGTATTTGGTATGCCATGCTCACCGATTTTGTCTTAGGAAGCCGCTTTAAGCAATTTTGGGATGCAGCCCGAATTCCCCAGCGATATCACTACATTGTCTGTGGCTTGAGTGGTATTGGAGTGAGAATTGTCCAGCAACTCCACGCCAGTGGACATGAAGTTGTAGTAGTTGAACCCGACTCTAACAACAAATATATCAACACTGCCCGCGAACTGGGTATCCCCGTAATTCAGGGTGATGCCAGCTTTCGCACAATACTCAAAGCCAGCAATATAGACTCTGCCGCCGCAGTGCTTGCTGTTACTAGCAACGATGCTACCAATCTGGAAATTGCCCTCAAAGCCAAGGGACTGACACCCAGCATTCCGGTGATTGTTCATTATGGCGATCCGGATTTTGCTGGCATAGCGCAACAGCTATTTGGCTTCGAGGCTGTACTAAGTCCGGCTGAACTAGCAGCTCCAGCTTTTGCTGCTGCTGCACTAGGGGGACGCATCCTCGGCAATGGCATTACAGCAGATAGTCTTTGGGTAGCTTTTGCAACTGTGATTACACCTTCACATGTCTTTTGTGGCCAGTGGGTGAAAGATGTAGCTATGTCTGCTGACTGTGTACCTTTGTACGTAGAAACAAATCACCAAACCCTTCACGGCTGGGATTTATTAGAAACCAACCTCAGTGCTGGCGATGTTTTATATATGACGATGCCTGCGACGCGTTTGTATCAATTGTGGCGGGGCGAGCAAGTTTGTGAAGTACACGTTTAAATAATTCGTAATTCGTAATTCGTAATTCGTAGTTGAATTAAACCCGACACTAGGGGTGAGGTTTTTACCTACCTTAAGATACAAGGACTTTTTCGCCCACAAAGGACAAGGTTTTGAACCTTTACTTTTTTGATAAATGAGGGTGGGAGTGGGAAGTATTAAACCTGATCTAAGTTGAGAACCGTAGTTTTTGCCCTCACCCTAAATCCCTCTCCCATATCTGGGAGAGGGACTTTGAAATTCTGGCTCCCCAAATCCCAAATCTGGGGGATAGGTTGGGGGATGAGGGCAAATCCTTTTCAAAACCGTTGAACTACAGGTTTCAAGATAGACGCGGTTTAATTACGAATTACGAATTACGAATTACGAATTACGAATTATTTATTAACTACTCGTTGTTGATATTCCTGCTCAGTAATCATATCGAGAGTGTTTTCTAGACGATCTACAAATACGATCCCGTCGAGATGATCATACTCGTGTTGAAAAATCCGAGCGATAAAATCGGTTAATTCTTGCTTTTGTAAGTTGCCTTGACAGTCAGTGTATTCCACTTCAATAGATTTATACCGAGGAACTACCCCCCTAATTCCTGGAACACTTAAACAACCTTCCCAGTCTTTGACAACTTCAGTTGAATGAGCAATAATTTTGGGATTAATCATAGCAGTAGGTTCCATTTCTGGGGCGTTGGGATACCTGGCATTAGGACGGGAAGCCACAATAAATAAACGATAGGATTGTGCTACTTGAGGCGCAGCAATACCCACGCCGTTAGCTTTGGCAACAGTGGCGATTAAGTCTTCAATTAACTTTTGGATATGTTCATCTTGAATATTCTCAACCCAAGCAGCTTTTTGGCGCAATGTTGGATTGCCTAATTGAATTATTGGCGCTAATTCACTCATGATAAAAGTCCTTTAAGTAATGGGGAATGGGGAGTGGGGAGTGGGGAGTAGGGAGTAGGGGAGGCAGAGGGAGCAGGGGGAGCAGGGGAGGCAGGGGGAGAATGACAAATGACAAATGACAAATGACAAATGACTAACATCATCCCTCACGTCTCACGGGCAAAGGAGCAGGTTGGACTGCTAGTTGGACAGTTTGCCCATTGCGTTCCACTTCTATTGGTAATCTAGTGCCAATTTTGCTATTTTCTACTAGCTTTTGTACTTCTTCAATTTTAGTAACAGGCTGGTTATTAATGGTTTTAATCACATCACCGGCTCGGAGTCCAGCCGTAGATGCAGGCGATCGCGGGACGATATTAACCAGCAAAACGCCCTCATCAGCTGTAAGATTTAAGCGATCGCCTGCATTATTTTTTATTCTTTCTTTAATATCTGGTGTCAGTGTCACCATCTGAACACCCAAATAAGGGTGATCCACTTTCCCGTTAGCAATTAATTCTTGGGCAATTCTTTGCACTGTGTTTATGGGGATAGCAAATCCCAAACCTTGAGCGCCTCGGATAATAGCTGTGTTCATCGCAATTACCTGGCCACGAGCATTAAGCAATGGGCCACCAGAATTACCAGGGTTAATTGCAGCATCCGTTTGGATGTAATCAACCCGCTTGTCGCTAGCACCGATATCACTACTAGAACGACCTGTAGCACTAATAATCCCAGAAGTGACGGTATTATTCAAGCCTAACGGGTTGCCAATGGCGATTACTGCTTCTCCTGGTTGCAAGGCATCGGAGTTACCCACAGCTAGGGTTGGCAGATTATTAGCATCAATTTTGATCGTAGCTACATCAGTTACCGGATCTTCACCCAACACTTTACCGTCAAAAGTCCGGCCATCTTTGAGTGTGACAGTCACTGTATCAGCACCATCTACCACATGAGAATTGGTCACAATTTGACCTGAAGAATTAATGATAAATCCAGAGCCGCTACCCCGCTCTACCCGTTGTCTAGGCTGTGGCGCACCGTCTCCAAAAAACCGCCGGAAAAATGGATCGTTGTTAAATTCGTCTGGTACGCGAGAAGTGATTGTGCGGGAAGAATCAATGCGAACTACCGCAGGCCCCACCTGTTGCACTACTTTTACCACAAAATTAGGATCTTCAGACGAAGAGATAATTGCCGGGGGGACAATTACCGCATTGGGTTCTATTGTCTTTTGGGCTTGAGTCTGGCTTTGTCGAGTCTCAAAGGTTTTAGCAGGTAAAAGAGAGCAGCTCCCCAGGAACACCACTGCTACCCCGTATGAGAGCATCCATAACCTGTGAGTTAAACCCCTGGCATCAATCTTTTTGGGCGCTAAATCATGGTTTGTTGTCTTCATGTGTCGTTGCTTCTCCATATCAATCACTAGTGTTAGGATCTTGCCTACCGGGTATGTCCCAAAATGATTACAACTTAAAAGCTTATTCTAGGTCTAGCGTGTCTGGATGCTAAATTAGTGCTTTCTCTTCTATTGTGACGGTTAGCAGCAAGGGTGGTGGATAATGGAAATTCCCATAGAAAGTCTGTGGAGTCAGGTACTAGAGCGCCTACAGCTTGAACTATCCCAGCCCACCTTTGAAACTTGGATCAAAACTGCTAGTGCAGAGCGATTAGAAAATAATTGCTTGGTAATCCGTACTCCTAACCCATTTGCTCGTAATTGGTTACAGAAGTATTACATCAATACCATTGCTCATGTGGTACAAGATATTCTGGGTCATCCCGTAGGAATTTACATTACTGTTGCTCAAGGTGATGAAGTTTCTCATTTGAGTGAACCAGAGGTTTCTTGGGAATCACCAAATCCCAGCAGTATTTCTGAAGTTGTTCCTAATCACAATAAAAAAACTACTGAATTAAACTCTAAATATGTCTTTTCGCGGTTTGTAGTTGGTGCTAACAATCGGATGGCTCACGCTGCTTCTTTGGCAGTTGCGGAATCTCCAGGTAAAGAGTTTAATCCTTTATTTTTATGCGGTGGCGTAGGTTTGGGTAAAACTCATCTTATGCAGGCTATTGGCCATTATCGCTGGGAAATTTCGCCTAATTGTAAAATATTTTATGTTTCGACTGAGCAGTTTACTAATGATTTAATTACAGCGATCCGTAAGGATAGTATGCAAAGTTTTCGAGAGCATTATCGAGCCGCAGATGTTTTATTAGTTGATGATATTCAGTTTCTTGAAGGCAAGGAATACACCCAAGAAGAATTCTTTTATACTTTTAATACTTTACATGAAGCTGGTAAACAAGTTGTCATTGCTTCTGATCGTCCTCCTAACCAGATTCCTAGCTTGCAAGAACGGCTTTGTTCTCGGTTTTCTATGGGGTTAATTGCAGATATCCAAAAGCCGGATTTAGAAACGAGAATGGCAATTTTGCAGAAAAAAGCCGAGGATGAAAATATTAGTCTTCCGCGCAACGTGATTGAGTATATTGCTTCTAACTATACTTCCAATATTCGAGAATTAGAAGGAGCTTTAATTCGGGCGGTGGCTTATATTTCGATTTGGGGCTTACCGATGACGGTAGAAAATATCACACCTGTTTTAGAACCGCCTAACGAAAAAATGGCAGCTACCCCAGAAGCAATTTTAAAAGTTGTGGCGGATAATTTTGATGTTTCAATAGACGATCTCAAAAGTAACTCACGACGAAGAGAGATTAGCTGGGCGCGTCAAATTGGCATGTATCTCATGCGCCAACACACGTCTCTGAGTTTGCCGAGAATTGGCGAGGAGTTTGGTGGTAAAGACCATACAACAGTAATCTATAGTTGCGATAAAATTACCCAACTCCACCAGAGCGATCGCACTTTAGCACAAACAATCCGCCAACTGAGCGATCGCATCAATATGACTAGTGCATCACAGCGTAAATAAACATACCATTCAAAATGGTGCAAAAGCTTAAAATACAATTATTATGCGTAACTTTTGACTTTTGAGCCTTCGACTGCGCTCAGGGTCAAGGTTGAGCGAAGCCGAAGCCTTGACTTTTGACTTCCCCGCAGGGGCTGACTTCCGCCTTGCGGTACTGGCCGTTCTCAAAAACCATCCTGAAGATGTATTTGAAGTTTTCCACAACCACCACTCTGATAATTAGCATTGACGGCTAAATAATTAGTCAAGAATATTAAATAACGGATAAAAATTGATTAAATTTAACTTATATTCTGTAAAAATCTTACTTTTTGTGGATGTATCTGTGGAAAACTTGAGATTTTGCTAGTAAAACTTAATTAAGTATAATTACCTTGTGGAAAAACACTTGAGTTTTTCCACAAGTTTTCCACAAGGTAAACTTGCGTAACTATGATTGCAATAGAAATTGTAAAATTTTCTAGTAGTCCGTCAAGTTTTCTGAGTTTGTAGTCAGCGCTAAAGCGCTCAAATCAAGGACTTTAGTCCTGACTACGAACTTATTCATCCATCATAATCCCTCTTTTGTCACTTTCGGCAGAGAATAATCTGTAACCCTTGCCCAGATAGGATTTTAACTGTAGAGCTTTGTTTGAAGGTTTCTATTAGCTTGCGATCGCTAATCTTCCTACTAAATCTAGGTTTCATCATTTAGCCCCAATTTTTATTTCCCCAGAGTGACAAAAGCTGTTCATGAGCGATCGCCCATTATGGCTGAAAGAAACCATTCTGTTTTCTTAGGAGAGGGATAATAATAAATGAATGGGATGAGTCGGACAACTGTTCGACCTCGCAGCCTACAAGCTATCCGACCCGGTTTTATATTCAGAGATTGTTTTGAACCTCACACGACTTGAAGTCGCGTGATTCCTGCTTCAACGATCTCTGCCTGAATTAGCTTCAGGACTTACAAGTTCTCCACAGGCGTATATAGCATCCGGCATACCGACGGCTGCTGTTAAAATTCTCAACCCCTCACTCAATATATTTAAACTTGCATTTGCGTCTCTCAAGTTGTAATTATTGCAACTAGGACAAGACCATTCACGCAGCTTTAAATCTTTAACTAATGGGTTAACAAAACCACAACAATTACAGGTCTGAGACGAAGGATAAAACCTACCAACTTTCTGCACAATTCTGTCATGCCATAAAGCTTTGTATTCGAGCATGGTAACGAACTTAGCCCAACTAGCGTCTGAAATACTCAAAGCTAATTTGTGATTCTTTACCATGTTTGCAATGAGCATTTCCTCGATACAGATAATGCTATTTTCTTTGATTAAGCGAGTTGACAGCTTATGCAGAAAGTCATCTCTCAAATTTGTAATCTTTTGGTAGGTACGAGCCAGCTTGATTTTCGCTTTGACTCGATTACTACTACCTTTTACACTGCGGGATAGCTTTTTATGTGCTTTACGTAATTTCCTTAATTGAAACCTGTAATACTTCGGGTTGTCTACTGTCTCGCCATTACTGGTAGTCAGATAAGACTTCAGCCCTAAATCTAATCCAATATTCCCTGTTACCTGGGGATATTTTTTTATCTCAGTTTCACACAGGATACTAGCGATATATTTACCTGACGAAGTGCGAGTTATAGTAACGTTTACAAGCTTCCCGTTAATGTCCTGAGATTGGTGAAACTTAATCCATCCTAACTTGGGAAGTTTTAAACGGTTCTCTATTATTTGTATGTTGCCGTTGGTTAGGTTAGTTTTGTAAGACTGCTTACACCCATGCCTCTTTTTGAATTTAGGAAAACCTATCCCTTTCTTGCCTTTAACCTTCTTTAAATCAGCAAAAAAGTTTTTGTATGCTGTCTCTAAATTCTTGAGTGAATTCTGTAAAGCAAACTTATCTACTTCTTTCGGCTTGAAGAAATCAACCTCACTGGAGTAGGTCTGGACTCTTCTTGGGTACACCCGATAAATTCCCATTCATCAGTTCTGACAGCAGAAGAGTGCTGAGGGGAGCCGCAACCACAACCACAACCCGAAAACCCACGTTGTTGTTCCTATTGTCACGCGCGTTCCTGTTGCGATTCGCCGAGCGGCAGTTCCTCGGATTGTTGTTCCACGAACCACCACGCAGCAGCCGTAAAACCAATCGAGATCATGCTAAAAAAATAGCACCAGAAAAATTTCTACACCATTAATGAAAAGAAATTTTCCTAGCTCTTGTGCAAATGCGATGATGTAGATGACACTGTTTCTAGTAGAAGCACGTCACCTGCGCGGACATTGCCAACGATGATCGCTGGTCGAAAGAATGGCGGGACTTATATGGCGCTGACGTGATTCAGATGTGTCATTCAGTACCCGTGCTGGGTTGGACGGTCTGCCTCTAGGATCTGTGATGCTTTCCTTCAACTCAGCGTGGATGCCGATCTATTGGGAGTACCAACTAGCCTTTTCTTAGAGATGCAAGTAGTATTTGCTACCTAAATTCTCCAAGGGCAGTAAGCAATTGTTCCATAGCTGTGTTTTTTATGTTGTAGGCGTTTGCATCAGGCACAAGAGACTCTTGGTAACGACAAATAAAACACATCTTATCCTTGAGTGTGGCTACACCTATTAAAAGTGGTAAAGATTTTGACCCCGTAGCCATCAAATAAAGTTCCTGTAGCTGTATTTTTCCAAATTGCTGTTTAATATTTAAATTCCCCAAATTAGTAATTGTAATATCTATTATCCCCCCTAGCTTTCTGGAATCTGAAGTTTCTCCACCTTTATTAGAGTTGCTAGATAATAAGGCTTTTGCTTTTAGTACATCGTCAAATAATTTTCCGTCTGCTACCACTTGATTGAGCTTATATTTAACTTCACGTGCTAAGTCCCAAAAATCGGTCTTCTGGTTTAATCGATGAGCGGTGACTAGTCGAGTAATGTACTCACCTAGATTTTCGTTGACGGGAATTGTCAAATAATTGCGGATATTTACTGGTGTTTGACACCTAAGAATAATTTCATTAGAGGATTTTACTTCAGCAGCAATTGCTAAAAGAAATGCAGCACACAAAGCCCCGTGAACAGAGGTTTTTTCTACTCGACAGCGAGCTACAAGTTTAGTAGTTTCTGCTGAAGATAACGTCCAATGAAACAGGCGAATTGCCAAGGAATCTGAAATATTTTCCGAAGGCTTATTTCGATAAGTTGTTGTTAAAATATACTTGGTATCTTTGGACTCATTTAAGTTTTCAATAACCACATCTTTTGTAAGATTAGGGATAATTTCATCAACAGGAGGCAAGTCTGGTAAAAGCTCACGAGGGTTGTCTGGTTCACCAATAAATTGCAAGATATCTCGGATCAGATAAGCTCCTGATAGACCATCACCAATGCAATGATGAAAAGTAATTATTAGGTTAGAAATATCAGGTGAGTGCAGCAACAATACGCGCAGCAGGGGTTCTTTACTCCAACTCAAAGGGTGACGTAATTCTTCTACCATCTCCCGACACCAATGTTCTTCTCCTTGTCGCTCAATTACTCGTAGTGGAATAGGCGGAACATTTTCTAAGGAAAATTGTGGCTGATTTTGATTGTTAGTGACTATTTTTACTCTTAACCGAGAATGCCTCAGTTGTAGCCAAGCCAGAGCTTCAGTTAATAAATCAATGGTAAATGAGCCTTTAATAGTCACTGACAAGGTAACATTTTCCGGGCTGTTGTTGTATGACAACCACATTAACTGTTCTGATGCTGTAAGAATGCGATTCATGGCAATTACAAGGATTGTAGTGTCTTATCTATAAATGTCTTAGTGTGCAACACCCCTCAAACGTAGGCTAATCAATCCTACTAGAGTTGTTGACCGATTTTGCTACCACCTTCGGTTACGCTCAACTCCCCATTAACCCCGTGGTATGCGTCGGCATCGCAGTACTGGTTCTCAGATTTATTGAAATAGGTAATACATCTTGGTACGACCAACCGGGATTCCCCAATGAGTGCCAGTGATCATAATCGTGATGATTGCTCCGGGTATAAATCTCAGTTGATTCTTCACCTCACCAGCAATCTTACAGTACTATCCTAACCGAGGTCTAGCGGTCTAACGGATGGTGCGTCATCAGAGGACGATAATGCTTGCATCATAACTGATAGCGTAAACTTGCGTTTCGAGTGTACGCCCTTGTTAGACATGGTTGTAAACAAATGATTAACAATTCTGGACATAAGCTCAAATAGAAATTATTTAAAGTCAATGAATGGCCATAGAACTATGCCCATAACAAATATCAAAACAAGCGCAATAACAACAATTAAAGGATTAGGTAACAATCTTCCTATCCACATCCAAACTACTCCGCCAAGGAATGGAAAAGCTAAACCACAGATCATGCCTATTATATTCGTGACACGTCGTCCAATCGGATTCGGAAAAGTTTTTAGATCAGATTTAGAGTTGTCTTGCCCACGGCGTAAGGTACGCTCATCATCACGAATTGCTCGATGAGCAGCAATCACACCCAATAATGTAGCAAAAGATGATCCAACACCGATCGCAACCATTGCCTGACGTAGTATTGTTAATGTCGAAATAAACGACATTTTATCGGAGCTTGAAACAGACAATGAAGTGGCTTCAGCACTAAGGGAAAAGCCGTAGGCAATAAATAATAGCCCCTGTAAAGTAATCATCCACATTATTCTCTGATTGACAAGGTTGTCTTCGTGTTCTATCTTGGCTCGAATACGATCGTAAAGACGTTCAACTTCCTCTTTTATGAAGTTCTCAGGCATGTTTTTACTCATATGCTTGACTCTAATCATGGTAAACCTACAAAAGTAAAAATGGCGATTTCGGAAAAATGCTCTTGAAGAAGTACTGGAGTTTAGACTAAAGCAAGCAAAAATAGCTCGACATTTGAAGCAATTGTCTGCATATCGAACAATAAAATAAAACCAGAGCAATAAAAGAGATTAAAAGCAGTTAAGCAGTATTTTTAGATACTTTCTTGGGCTTGGTAAAAGCTTTTTTGACAATGGGATAACGAGTCCGTGGCGCTCTAGGTCTACCAGGAGTCCAACCAGGAGACTTTCCTCTGGGTTTGTAGTAGCCCTACAGATGCTCTGGCGATCGCCTCCGTCGCGCAGTTGTGATTTACCAGGTCGGGGATCGCTGTAACAAGCGTCAATGCAATGATGAGCCAAGGTGCGATCATGACAAAATTCCGTTGCCAAGCAGGTTCATCGCGCAGTCTCGCTTGGCTCCGTAGTACGCCTTGACACCAAAATGGAACGGTACTGAGGACAGCGGCAAGGTATAACAGTCCAGCATTAACCCTCTGTCACCTTCGGCAGATAATAATCTGTAACCCCTGCCCAGACAGGATTTTACCTATAGAGCTTTGTTTGGAAGTTTCTATTAATTTGCGATCGCTAATCTTCTCACTAAATCTAGGTTCATCATTTAGCCTCAATAGACTTGTCCTGAAATTTATAACCCACTCTGTACAAGGGTTTTCAAGCCTGGCTATATGTCTTCAATCAACGGAGCAATAAGAGTTTGGTATAGTTGATGATAGTTTAGAGACAAAAAATAGGATTTTTAAATTTTGAACTATAACAATATTTATTATGCTCTAAAATACCCAAAACCTATATAAGGTAGATTTTATGATTTATAAAGATAAAATTTTATATCCTATTTTTAGACTAATTTAATTTTAGGACGGCTCTAATTTTATTTCCCCAGAGTGACAAAAGAGGGTTAAGTAGGTAGGCACAAAAAAACCAAACTATGTAAAGATAAATAAATACGGAGAATGCATCTACCCAGGTAACTTAAAGTATGGGCGCTCCTCTAAGAGTATTTTTGACTCGTGAGGAAAACCAAACCCTATTAAATCTGAGAACAGCAGAGGTGTCATAGAAGCTTAAAGACCGAGCAGAAATAATTAGGTTGAACGCACATGGCTGGTATTTGGAGAAAATAGCTGCTCACTTTAATTTGACTGTTCAAACGGTAAGAGAGGTTTTGCATAAATGGGAAAAGCAAAGACTGGAAAGGGTTTAGGAGCTACCAGGTCGAGGAGGAAAGCCAAAATGGACGCTCTGTTGATATAGTGTTTTTGGAAAAATGCCTCAAAGGAGAACCACAACCCGAAAACCCACAAATATGTTCCTAACGTCACGCGTAAGCCCGTAGCGATTAGCAGAACGGCAGCTCCTCGGCTTGTTGTGCCACGAACCACCACGCAGCAGCCGAATATCATTTTCATTCATCCAAAAGCTGCCGTCTGCTGGCGCTCCGTTATAATTTTCGTGCCAAGCATCCTGACACCATTCCCATATATTACCATGCATATCAAATAAACCAAAGGGATTTGGTAAAAATTTTCTGACATCTGTTGTTTGCTGATAATATTCCCCTTTTGGGCCAGAATTATAGGTGTAGTTTCCGTCATAATTAGCCAACTCAGTTGTAATCGTCTCACCAAAATAAAATGGGGTAGTCGTTTCTGCACGACAGGCATATTCCCACTCTGCCTCACTAGGCAAGCGATAGGTTTTCCCAGTTTTGTTAGATAATCTGGCACAAAACTCAATTGCATCATCCCAAGATACACATTCAACAGGTTGATTAGCGCTTTTGAATTCGGATGGTTCGGGATTTAAATCAATATTTACCTTTTCCAATTCGGCAACAATAGCCCATTGGCTTTGTGTAACTGGAAATTTACCCATGAAAAAGGGTTGAACGGTGACAGTGTGCTGGGGACTTTCATCACTGTATCGTCCTGGCTCATTCTCTGGGGAACCCATCAAGAATTGACCACTAGGAATTGCAACCATTTCCAGAACTACGTCATTACCCAAATTTTCTGAGAAAAACTCAGATCGTTTGCGACTGTAATTAATTTCACAGGTTTTTCCCAAGCCAAACAATCCTGATTTTACGTAATTTATGTAATTTATGGTGGCGGTGTCGAACTCAAACGGCTGAGTTTGAATATCTGGGTAAGATGGCGGTTGAGAAACAGCTTTAGATGATTCTCTATCTCGTTGTTTCTTTAATTCCGCTTGCTGCCTTTGATATTCGGTTCTTTCCCGCTCTTGGCGTATTCTTTCTAGTTCTTGCTGGCGCTCATATTCTGCTTGTTTTGGCGCAAGCACTCGTTGTTTTATCGAGGTAATATCCTCATCCCTCAGTCCTAGATATTGTTGATATTCTTCCAGTTCCTCCTCGTTAAAAGGATATTCCTCATTGACTGCACGAGTTAGCGCTTCTTCATACTGAACTCGTTTACGTTCATACTCCCGATATGGTTGCAAAACTTCTTCTCGAATTGCTTTTGCTTCACCCTCAGATAGCCCCCAATCAACCCGCTTAGATTCCAGTATTTCTAAAGCAAATATAGATAACTTACCTTTACCAGAATTGGCGCGGGTTTCTACTTCTTTGCGATACTTCAGCTTGGGGTCATCTTTAGGCGACTTTGCCAACAGAATCTTATGACCTTCTTCAACTGGGTAAAATTTGGGAGTCATTGCCGGCGCAGCTTCTTGCACCTTCGTACTAGCATACTCATGCAGTTCATCAATGGAAATCCAGCCATTAGTATCTTTATCGGCTGCGCCTGTTTCAATACCTTCAACTAAATAGTGGGTGTAAATAGAGAGTTCTGAGCCTTCTTGCTCAAAGGAAAATTGGGCTGAAGTGGAAGAGGTGAGGATTGCCCTGCCTTTACCACCTAGTTGCTCTTGCACATTTACAGTACCATCACTTTTGACTGTCATCCCTTGGGTAATTGCGCCACTAAAGCAACAGTCTAGAATTAAAACTTGTCTTTGCGATCGGCTGTCGTTGATATTGTCGTGCAAAATACTAGCTGCAACTGCTGAAGGCGTTACCAACTTGCCGTTTTGTTTTTTAGTCGCACAAGTTGAGAGGTAGAGTTTGCCTCTTTCATCTTTAATTCCATGCCCAGAAAAGTAAAATAGCAGTAAGTCATGCTTTTGGCGATTGGAGAAAAGGTCAAAGATAGCTTCTCTCACAGCTTGCGGTTGAGGATTTTTCAGCACAGTAATATTTGACTCAGGAAAGTCACCCATTTCTGGGTTCACCAACACTCGCTGCATCGCATCAACATCTTTGACAGCAGCTAATAGCGGTTTTAATTCTTTATTCTGATAATCATACTCACTAACCCCTATCAGCAGTGCAAACTTAGCCATTGTTACTATTTTATGTATTTGTCTTGTTCACAAAATCCTCTGCCAGCTTCTGAGCAAATTCCAAATCCTCATGACTACTGGCTTCTAAGTTAAGTTCTCTGCCGTCTGGTGCTTTGACTCGCATCTTAATTGATTTGTTGCCCAATACTCTGCCCAAAAACCCAAACAAAGGTTTGATAAGGGCTGGATTGACTACAGCTTTTAATGTCCCCAACTCAAAGCCCCCGAAAGCCTTTGAACCTTGAGGGGCTTCTGTGACTGGCACTAAACCTGCATCTTCTACTCCATCCACATCTTTAATCTGTGGCAGTAAATTCTCTGCTTCTGTTTGCAACTTCTCTTCGTCTAAACCCAGTTCGGACAGGGAAATAGTCACTTGAACATTAGATGTGGTTGCCATTATGAAGCATCTCAGTAGTTTTAACAGTGTCTCTGATAGATTGTAATATTTTTTGAGCTATAGTTTTGAGCTATAGATATTACACCAGATGAAGATAATTCGCAGCTAGAAAATTGTAAGGGCACAGCAATGCTGTGCCCCTACCGCGCGATCTATATGGCTTCTCGGTTGAGTCCAATACAGACCTAAACCTATTGGATTTTAGCTAACTAACGATCGCAGCCGATGCCCCATTCATAGATCCATTTACAGAAGAAGGCTTAACAGAATCGGCTGCTAAAGAATTGGTGAGTTTAGAATTGCTTGATGCGCGTCGCTTATTCTTATTATTACCTCGTCGCATACCACCCGCCATCTCGTATTCCTGGCTAGTTTTACCGTAACGGCTACCAACTCCTAGCAACATTTTTTCTGACATTGTTATTACAGTCTGTTCTGCGTTCTTCACATCATCTGTGAGTTTGTCAATGGTAGATAACGCAGTGTTGTAGGCAGCAAGCTTAGACCGGAGATCGTTAATTGTCATATTATAAGCTTGTATAGTCAGTCCTTGGCCAAAGTTAAGTTCTACGCTGATAGATTGTAAACTTTCAATCCGGCGATCGGCTCGCTCTAAAATGCTGGAATTTCTTTTACGACGTGCCATAATGCATCTCTGCTACTAGGTTTATAGTACTGTTTTATACAAAAAAAGTTTGGTTGTCATGGGAAAATATAGCAAATAAATTGCGATCGCATCTCAAAAGCTTTAGTTAATTTCACTTAGACCTAATTTTTTCAGGTAATAAATAGCTTTATAAGCTAATTACAACAAATGCTGCAATGATTTAAGCGTTTCTTATACATGGAAGAGCATTTGTTGCAAAGTATTGAGCAATTGCTGCAACTGATTATATATTTGCAAGAAATACTTAAGCGTTTCTTATATATGGAAGAGCATTTGTTGCAAAGTATTAAGCAATTGCTACAAGTAATTATACATTTGTAAGAAATGCTTAAGCGTTTCTTATATATAGAAGAGCATTTGTTGCAAACGTTTAAATTTTTACAGTATGAAGCGTAGGAGTGATCGCTTTGTTTTCTACTCTTAAGCAACTTCGTTAGCGATGCCTAGGCCTACGCGCTAACTAAAAAACAGCGATCGCCTATAAACAACAAGAATGTTAGGATATCTTTCACTAGCTGCATCTGACTTATGAAATTAGTTTGCTCCCAAAGCGATCTCAGTACAAACCTCTCACTCGTTAGTCGTGCAGTACCCTCACGACCAACTCATCCAGTACTTGCCAATGTGCTGTTACAAGCGGATGCTCAAACTAACCAAGTAAGCTTAACAGCCTTTGATCTCAGCTTGGGAATCCGCACCAGCTTTAACGCAGAGGTATGGCAAAGTGGTGCGATCGCACTTCCTGCTAAGTTACTTGTAGACATCACCTCTCGTCTTCCAGAAGGCGAAATCACTCTAGACGATGAATCAGCCCTTACAGGTGTTACACCCGGCGGAGAAGGTTTAATTGTTACACTCACACCCAAGAGTGGACATTACCAAGTCCGAGCAATGGGGCCTGAAGAATTTCCTGAACTACCTGTAATTGAAAATACAGAAGTAATCCATCTCACCACCACCGCATTAATTGAAGGATTACGCGGTTCATTATTTGCCACCAGTGCTGATGAAACTAAGCAAGTACTTACGGGAGTGCATTTAACAGTTAAACAAGATACTCTAGAATTTGCGGCTACCGATGGACATCGCCTAGCAGTGGTAGAAACTAGCAACGAGCGTCCTTTAGGTGGAACTAGTCAATTAGAAGTGACAGTACCAGCTAGAGCATTACGCGAACTCCAACGGATGCTAGCTCATAGCGCCTCATCAGATGAACCTGTAGCTTTATATTTCGATCAAGGTCAAGTTGTGTTTGCATGGCAAAATCAACGTTTGACTAGTCGCACATTAGAAGGGCAATATCCTGCTTATCGACAACTAATTCCGCGTCAATTTGAGCGACAAGTGACAATTGAACGCCGACAATTCGTCAGCACTTTGGAACGAATTGCTGTACTAGCCGATCAGAAAAATAATATAGTTAAGCTCAGTATTGATAGCGAAGCCCAAGAAATTACTTTATCTTGTGAAGCTCAAGATGTGGGCAGTGGTAGAGAGTCAATGCCTGCACAAATTTCTGGGGAAAACATTGAAATTGCCTTTAACATTAAATATTTAATGGAAGGCTTGAAAGAGTTACCATCTACGGAAATTCAAATGCATTTAAATCAAAGCCTAACTCCAGTGATTTTTACACCATTGGGGGGTTTGAAAATGACCTATTTAGCTATGCCGGTGCAACTTAGAAGTTAAAGGTTATTTATCAATTAAAAATCCAATTACTGTAGGATTAAATGTCATTTAACACTGATTTAGAATAGACATCTCCAGAAATTAATTATGCGTTACCTGAAACCCTTGTAGAGACGTTGCAATGCAACGTCTCTACATTCATTTTCGGAGATGTCTAATAGTAAGTTGGGTTGAGTGACAGCGAAACCCAACCAAGCTTTGATAATGTTTGGTTTCTTTCCTCAACCCAACCTACGCCTAATGACCAATGACCAATGACTAATGACGAATTTGTTTAATCGGAATTTCAATCCAAAATTCTGTACCTAACCCCGGCTGAGAATCACATTTAAACACACCACCGTGTTTATCCACGACAATCTGATAACTAATTGACAACCCCAAGCCAGTGCCTTTCCCCACTGGTTTAGTAGTGAAAAATGGGTCGCAGATTCTTGCTTTTAGGGTTTCGGGTATTCCTGGGCCATTGTCTCTTATGCGAATTACTACGCTTTTAACATTGCCTTCAAGCTCTCCAAGAGCAGTCCGAATGGTAATTTCACTGCTATGAGAATTTGATTGAGATTCGCTGTAATCTTCTAAAGCATCGATCGCATTGCTTAAAACGTTCATAAATACCTGATTCAGTGGGCCAGCATAGCACTCTACTAAGGGCAAGTCGCTGTACTCTTTGACTAATTTAATCGCCGGACTTTCTGGTTTTGCTTTTAAGCGATGCTGCAAAATTAGCAAGGTGCTATCAATACCCTCGTGAATATTAACTGGCTTCATTTCTGCCTGGTCAAGGCGAGAGAAATTCCGTAAACTCAAGACAATTTGGCGGATGCGATCAATTCCAATTTTCATGGAAGATAGAGTTTTAGGCAAATCTTCGATCAGAAATTCTAAGTCTATCTCAAAGGCGCGATCGCGAATTTCAGGACTGGGATTAGAGGTACTTTGCAAATAGAGGTCTAGTATACTAAGTAAATCTTGGGCGTAATCGTTAACATGGTTGATGTTGCCATAAATGAAGTTCACCGGGTTATTAATTTCGTGAGCAATACCAGCTACCAGTTGACCCAGTGAAGACATTTTCTCAGTTTGGATCAGTTGGGTTTGAGTTTGCTTTAAATCATGCAGAGCTTGAGTTAGCTTTTCTGTCTGCTCTTTGGTTTGATTATGCAATTGCGCTTGTTGAAGTGCAACCCCAAGCTGATTGGCAATTTGAGTGATGAACTTAATTTCCGAAGCTTCCCAATGGCGGGGTGCAGAGTTCTGGTAAGCTGCTAGTAAGCCCCATAGCTGTTGCCCGATAAATATAGGTGCGATCGCATAAGCCCTTGCCTGTAATTGCTCCAGAGCCGCAACGTGGCACTCAGAGTGACCAGCTTGATAGATATCATCAACTGCAAAAGTTTCATTGTGACGATATCGCCCACCTTGGGTTTCCTGCAAATAGCTATCTTGCCAAACTGTATTAGTATTAGAGCTTACTAACTTTACCCAACCATCACTCACAAACTCGGCGATATATTCACCACTCCAATCAGCATGAAAGCGGTAAACTGCAACTCGATCTGCTTGTAGTGATTTACAGATTTCTTGGGTAGTTGTCTGAAAAATTGCATCTAGATCAAGAGATTCCCTAACTTTTGCAACAACTTCAAACAATACCCGTTGTTGTTCTGCTCCTTGTTGCAAAATTAACGTCTGTTGTCGTGTCTGAGTGAGTAAATCAGCTTGCTGGAGTGCTACGCCCATTTGAGCCGCAATTTGACTGAGAAAGTTAACTTCAGAGGCTTTCCATTGGCGGGCGCTAGTGTGTTGATAAGTTGCCAACAAACCCCAAAGTTTTTGCCCAACAAAAATTGGCGCAAGCACAAAAGCGTTAATTTGAAACTGCTCTAAAATGTCGATATGACACTGGGTAAACCCCATCTTGTAGATGTCATCGACTGCAAATGTTTCATTGTGCCGGTAGCGTCCTCCCTGTGTGTCTTGTAAATAGGTGTCATTCCAAATTGTATTAACACCTAGTTCGGACTCATTCGACCAGTAGGGACTAGCAGCCTCAAAATCCCCGACAAATTCACCACCCCAATTAGAATCAAAACGATAAACAGAAACGCGATCAGCTTTAATTAATTGACAAACCTCTTTAGTAGTTGTTTGAAAAATAGTATCGGTGTCAAGAGACTCACGAATCTCGGCAATAACTTTAAACACAGCCTGTTCTTGTTCAGATGTCCGTTGTAACTCAACTGTGCGTCTTTTAACTTGTTTTTCTAAATTTTCATTGAAGGTTTGTACTTGTTGGTATAATTCATACTGCTGAATTGCTGAAGCAAAATGTTTACCGATGTTTGTAGCTAGATCAATTTCTTCGACTGTCCATTTTTGAGCTTGTGCTTTTTTAGATTCGCGCCAAGCCTCAAACGATCGCCTGGGGTACAATTGCCTTTGATCGCTGTCATACTGCCCCGCCCATAGCGTTTCTGTATCTATTTCGTTGCGAAAAATACTTAAATAGCCCAGCAATTGCTGACGATACTGAAGTGGGATCATCAACATGCTACGAATTTTAGTTGCTTGAAAAGCGGGTTGCAAACTTCGCAAGCTAGGAGTTTGATATATATCTGAAATCGCCCAAGTATCGTATTTCCCAGACTTGTAGTGTTCCTGCCAGACGCTATACTGCTCTATCAATGGATATATAGTTTGTTCTGGCATTACAGGTTGCTCTCCACAGATATAAAGCTTGGCACAAGTGTTTCCTGGTATTAAACATTCTGTTAAGCTGGTCGCGTTAATATTATGGGAATCAAAAGCTGCATTTCTAATGCAAAGCCTGCCACCAACGCCATTAAAGGCAGCAACAGCCGCTTCTAGGGCTGGTTGTAATACAATTGTTGGTAATGAATGTAGTAAAGTAGCAATGCGATTAATGATCGCTTCCCGTTCCGCTGTTTTGCGGACTTGAGTGAGCAGTGTACTTTGAGCGATCGCCACTGACAGCTGCTCAACTACCATTTGTACAGCTTCCAGGTCATATTCGGAAATCAACCGCCCTTGGGAATTATGAGATACTAGTAACCCCCAAAGGTGATCTTGATAGATAATGGGCGCTACTACAGAATACTTTACCCCCATTGCCGTCAAATATTCAAGATGACATGGGTCTACAGGGCGGTAACGGATCTCCTCTGATATAGTTTCTCCATTTTCCAGGTCATGGAGGTGACTTTGACCAATCTTTTGAGTATCAACATTAACAACACAACGCACCCGTGATTTAATAAATAGTTCACGAGCAGTAGGTGGAATATCATCAGCAGGGAAATTCAGCCCCTGTAGCGATGGTAAGCGATTGTTATAAATTGACTCAGCAATAACCTCACCACTGCCATCGGCATGAAATTTGTAAATCATCACTCGGTCAGTTTTTAGTAGCGATCGCACTTCTGCGGTTGTCACTGTGATAATTTCTTCAAACTCTAAGCTTCGCCGGATACGGTTTGTAATCCGGCGTAGTAAACTTTCTTCATGACGAAATAACGGCAAATCTTGTTCAGGGTTGGAGGTCATTGCTTATAACAAAATTAATTAATAACTTGCAAAGTGACATAATTAAATCTAAAGCCATTTTGAAATTTATTTAATCAATTTGTCTTCAGTGGAACTACTGGCAAATCATTAATAGAAATATTTATTTACCTTTTATAAAAACCCACCCAATTATCACAAAAACAGACGCTAGAAAATTGCGTCTGTACTAGCTACAAGAAAAGATTCTCGCTTTTTAGTTTTGACTTTTTGTCGAACATTGCCGTAGCAAGATTAAACTTTTATATTGTCAGCAAAGCGAATTTTAAGATAATCATCTTCTATCTTTGCTCCTCCTGGTTGTAGCGCTGCTAGAGCTTGTGGTAAAACCAAGTTACGACGGTGGTTGCCAATAGTAATGTTTAATTCGTCTCCATTTTTACTCAGTTGAATTTGGTTTTTCGGAATTCCAGGTAAATAAATTTCTAAGCTGTATTGGTTTTGCTCCTGTACGACTCTCATAGTCGTTTCTTTATAATAAACCTGAGCCGGATCTTCATCTTTATAGAGGGTTTCTTTCAGGCGTTCTAAGGCAGCTAAACCGCACATTTCTTCAGAAAATAGGGGAACTTCTTTCACAGGTAGAGGATGGAAATTATCATGAATTTCCTGGCGATATTGCTCCTGACTTTCCTTCCAACGTTGGAAAAATGGGTCTTGGACAACACTAGGAATAATCCGATTAGCCACAATTAAATCTGTTGCCACATTATACAAACTCAGATAAGCATGGGCCCTTAGAGACTCTTTAATCACCATCTTTTCAGGATTAGTTACCAAACGCACTGAAGTTTGAGTATTGTCTGTTAATACTTTTTCCAGGGCTTCAATTTGTTCATAAAACTCATAAGGTGCATCCATCACCTCTTTATCTGGTAGCGAAAAACCAGCAATTGGTCTAAAAAAAGGTTCAACCAGAGGGCGAAGTGCTACGGAGATATTTTGGAATGGTTTGTAAAAACGGCGCATATACCAGCCACCGACTTCAGGTAAACTCAGCAAGCGCAGTGCAGTGCCCGTGGGGGCTGAGTCGATAATTAAAACATCAAACTCACCTTCATCGTAATGGCGTTTCATCCTTACCAAGCCAAAAATCTCATCCATGCCTGGTAAAATTGCCAATTCTTCTGCTTGTATGCCGTCTAAACCCCTTGCCTGTAAAACTTGAGTAATGTAACGTTTTACCGCACCCCAGTTTCCCTCAAGTTCTTGCAGAGCATCCAATTCTGCACCCCACAGATTTGGGCGGATTTTTTGGGGTGCATGTCCCAGTTCTATGTCAAAACTGTCTGCAAGGGAATGAGCGGGATCTGTACTTAAAACCAATGTCTGATAGCCTAGTTCCGCACAACGGAGTCCAGTCGCAGCAGCAACGGAAGTTTTGCCCACGCCGCCTTTACCGGTCATTAAAATTACACGCATAGATGCTTTTGTCCTGCCTGAGGATTTTATTACATTTATTTACATTATCGACTGTTTAAGAAAATAAATGCTCTTTCACTGCGTCTAGGCGTGAATAGTTTGAGTTGGTACTTCGGGGTGGGGAGTAGGGAGTAGGGAGTAGGGAGTAGGGAGTAGGGAGTAGGGGAAGAAATTAGCCCCGAAGTGAGGTTTAAAGCCGAGTGGAATTGTGGGCGAAAAAATCCTTGTAGCGATGTTGCCTTGAAACCCCACCTCTTATGGCTGACAAGTATTTTCCCCACTCCCGACTCCCCACTCCCTACTCCCTTTGATGCTTAGTTTACTTCTTATTCCAGAGATTAATAAATTCTTTATAGATAGCTGGGGTGATCTGACTTTGTAAGTGAGTTAGTGCATCACGATGGTTTTGATTGTTGTCATCATAATAAGTGAATAGATTCGTCAGCTTGACAATCTCAGGATTTTGATCGTTTGTTCCCCTCCATTTGTTAGTAACTTTGTGCAAAACGTCTTTGGGTAGATTTTGTTGTAAGTTACTTAGGGCTGCACTGTAAGAAGGATTTTGAGGATTCTTTTTGAATTGAGCCAATAAATCTATCAGCTTAATCTGTGACTGTGGCTGCGACTGCGGCTTATTTGTGAGAGTAGATTGCTGTAGAATTTGACGCTGTTCAATAGTGGCAATGCCACTTTCAGTTAAACCCTGAGATTTCTGAAATTTCTTGACTGCTGTATAGGTGGCTGGCCCATAAAAAGGCAAGCCTTTTGGAATTTCGGTATTGGTTGCAAAACCATGAAACTTTAATCTATTCTGAAGTCCAATGACTGTTTCTTCCATTACACTTCGAGTTTGGGCATCAGCGTTGCCATTAACCTCAAGTTTTTGTGGATACTGTTTCTGAAACTTTTTAATTGCTTCTTCAGTAGGATCATCTGTCAAGGAGTTGTTATTCCGCTTCCAGGGAGCAAATTTAGTCAGATCCGGTTTAGGATCTATCTCAGGAGCTAAATATCCCAGCCCAATCAATATATGACGGATGACTTCAGGACTACTAACAGCCATACTTTTTGGTTCCTTTGCTACTAAACTACCATTTAATGTATCTTGGTTTACAAAAACTATGTAAGTAAAAATCAATAAATCTAACATATCTTGTTTACAAGGTGTTCCAAACTTTAAGCGATGTGTGATCCAAGGTGCAACTCTTGGAGACGTTTAGCTTTGATAAGCGATCGCTTTGGGTTGTTTCTAAATAGCGATCGCATATATTACATGTCATTATGAAAAATTAGCCAGCAATAACGCCGTAAGATCCTCGATTTTGGTAGTTTAAGTAGCGCGATCGCACTTGTAGGATTAGTGGGAAAGCATATATTGCTGAAGTCTTAAACTTGATAATAGTGCGATCGCTCTTTATTGATTGTAAGGTTCGCAGTTACTATATATTACTGAGTTGGAAGTAGTTTAATATTAAAGTGCCGCAAGAATCTATGCTCTCATAAGTGGTAAAGTTTGAGGAAGACTCATTATGAAGTCAGTTGCAAAGATCCCTTTAGCCGAGTTTCTCTCTCAACCCAACATTGAGGCTTCCCCGGCATGGGAGTTAATTAACGGGCAAGCGCTGGAAAAACCAATGCCAACCCTTTTTCACTCGCAGCTACAACGCAATTTGGTAAATTATATAAATCGTCATACTGAGCAGTTTGAAGCCGTGCAAGAACTGCGTTGTATTGTACCTCCCTACTCCCCAGTACCAGATATTTCCGTTATAGCTTGCGATCGCCTTGACGATAAAGATGTCCCTCTAGAGGGAGCGCCTGACTGGTTAATTGAAATTCGCTCTCCTGATCAAAGCACCCTAGACTTGCAAAACAAAATTCTTCACTGTCTTAGCAACGGAACACAATTAGCTTGGCTAATAGATATAACTCGCCAACAGATTTGGGTATGGCTTGGAGATGATCTGCCACTGGTTTATTCCGCAGAAGACATTTTACCAACTTTGGGGGATTTGCCAAAGCTTATGGTTAACGCGGTGATGGCTATGACTCGCAGGCAAAGCTAAACTAAAAGTCATGTAACCACACACTTTAGATGTTACTCATTAGACATCTCCGAAAAAGAATTGTTTTGACGTAGCACTGCTACGTCTCTACAAGGGTTTTGGGTGATGTCTTTTGTACAGTGCGTAAGTTCTAATAAAGTTGAGTATACTTTGAGTTATAATTGATATCTCTTTAGCAGAGATACTAATAATAAAGATTTCAGTATTTGTACGTAAAATTAACGCAATTAAATTTTGGATTTATAAAATTTAAGTACAAAATAAGTATTCACCACTAGCTAATGATTTCATTTTTAGTGGAACATCATTGCTGGCGGTGAGCATTTACGGTAATTTGTATGTTGGTGAAGGGTTCTACTATCTAAGAAAAAGAATCTAAATCTAAAGATTGCATACCTTCGCGTTCTATAAAGGTCATCATACTTCCTAACTGCAACCAAACTAATAAACAAGTAAACAGACTAATTGGTAAACCGACTCCTAAAGCTAAAGAGGAGGGAAAGCCAAATATTGCTAAACCTGAAGATAGAAATAGACTAGTACCGCCGGTTATACCGATAAATGGCACAAGTAATTGTTTCAATGTGGAACGCGGTTTAGCATTTTCTGTACGCTCGCTTGGCCATTTCTGTACAATTACTTTCAAAGTACCAGATAATGCCAAACCAGATGTTAATGCTGTGAGAAAGCCAACAAGTAACAGAAAATAAGGCGGTTGCAGAGGAAAATAATACATGAAAACTCCTGATTTATATTAAAGAAAGATTTTTTACTTTTTGTTTGTTGGCTGGTTCCCAGCAAAAGGCTCAAGGAATGTAGCTTTTGGCAGGATAGCAGCTGCGCCTTCCCTGGATAAGTTTGTTAAAATGCCGATCGCTACATTTAATAAACGATCCGGTTTTATGTCATCTTTAACCAGGTTCCACAGGCGTTGGACATCTTCGGTGTGGAGGCGGTCATCTTCGGTGAGAGCAAGCACCAACTGCCGCCGCAGAAACTTGCCTTCTTCCGAAATTAAATATTGGAACCCTATCTCGGCTGTGGGCAATACATCAAAGTTGTTATCAGTCCGAGCGATCGCAATTAAATCTTCTAATCGCTGCCACTGAAATTTACCATCTTTGAATAACACATTCAATAATCGTCGCCGTAATTCCGGCGATTCCCCTGTCAGCAAGCGCCGTGCTATGTAGGGATAACCCACGTCAACAATTTTGAAATCTGGGTTGAGACTAAGGGCAATACCTTCTTGAGTCACCAAGGAACGAATAATCAAAGCAAACGTCGCCGGGACTCGGAAAGGATATTCATACATCAGTTCCGAGAATTCATCGGTAATAGTTTTGAAGTTAAAATCCTTGACATTTTTGCCTATGGCGTTTCCCAGCACCGCTTCTAATGCTGGCACAATCGGGCAAATATTCGTGTCTGGAGTCAGAAATCCTAATTTTACAAAATCTTCGGCTAAGTCGGTGTAGTCTTTATTCACCAAATGCACTAGTGCATCCACCAGTGTTTCTTTGGTGGTTTCCTCCAACTGATCCATCATGCCGAAGTCAATATAAGCCATGCGACCATCGGGTACAGCAAACAAATTGCCGGGATGAGGGTCAGCATGAAAGAAGCCGTGTTCTAAAAGCTGTTGCAATCCTGATGTAACGCCAATTTGGATAATCGCTTCTGGATCTAAACCTGCTTCTCGGATGCGTTTAGTATCTGTCAACTTGAAGCCGTCAATCCATTCCAGCGTTAAAACGTGGGTATTGGTATAACGCCAGTAAATTCCTGGAACTTTAACTTGGGGGTCGTTGCGGAAGTTGCTAGCAAATTTTTCGGCGTTGCGACCTTCATTTATATAGTCGATTTCTTCAAATAACTTCGTGCCAAACTCGTCCACGATTAAAGTTAGGTCGTGACCGAGATTAAGGGGCAACCAAGGAGCTACCCAACTCGCCCCCCACCGCAATAGATAAAGGTCGCGGGTGAGAGTCGGGCGTAAGTTGGGGCGTTGCACCTTCACTGCGACTTCTTCGCCACTGATCAGACGACCACGATATACTTGACCCAAGCTAGCTGCTGCTACTGGGCTAGGCGACAGTTCGCTAAAGCTTTCATGAATGGGACGGTCTAGTTCAGTTTCGATAATTTTGTAAGCGATCGCATTATCGAAGGGTGGTAACTGATCTTGTAACTTGATCAGTTCTTCTAAAAAGTCCTTACGGATTAGGTCAGGTCTGGTTGAGAGGGCTTGACCAACTTTGATAAAAGCCGGGCCGAGGCGGGTGAGCAGTTCTCGCAACTGGATAGCTCGTTTACCCTTGTTCTGCTCAACTTTATCTTGCCATTCGTCCCACTTGAGACTAAGTATAAATCCCGCAAAAGAGGAGATAATTCTCAGGAGTCGCCCCCACGCTAGCCAGGGACGGTAACTATAGTAGCGAGCGATCGCCTCTGGATTATAGAGTTTTAGCAGAGCAGGTTGATACTGACCCACGCCTTTATTTGCCTCTTCAACTGAAAAATTTACAATGATTGTTTTTCTCCTAACCCACAAGTTAGTTGCAAGTTAAGGATGGCGGTAGTCTTTTATCTAAAACAACTAGAACTCTACCCTTTTAGGATAGTGTTCGCAGTGATTTTAGCATCTGTTACTGCCTAAGATTTGTTTATCTTTTTCTTAATTATACTTTATAAAACTACAACTACTTCTCCAACTTTTAAATGATTTTATTTTTTCTTAACCATTATTTATAATAATATAAATATCTACCTGTATCTGAATTATGCAAATTTAAATAAAGTGCGATCGTAAGTAACTTTATTTACTAACAGTTATATGAAGTAAGTAGGATGGCGAAAATAATTTGCATGTTTGTAGTAAGGACTTTAGTCCTAAAAGAAGGACTGAAGTCCTTACTACGAACTGGATTACAATAATTTTACATTACAAAACACATAGTTTGAATTATTCACACCGACTTACTTAGTAAGCTGATATGCGTCTAAATTATATAAACATTCTTTATAATCGTTAACGGTTGACGGTTGACGGTCATCAGTCATCAGTCAACGGTCAATAGTCATCAGGTAAATGTACAAATTAAATGCGTAACAGCTTAGTAGTATTACTGTCTTGGATTTAATCTTCATTACCATTCCCGCCTCAGAATAAATTCCTCTGTATAGAACAGCACCCCAAAGCCCCTCTAATGTTACAAAAATGTGGGTAACGACAATGATTTATTTACGCCGTGCTGTACTAGTCCTAGAATTGTATAGTTAGGTGGAAGAATCAACCCGCGACTCATAACAGAATTATTATTTATAATTGCTATAAATTTGGTAATTGGTAGTGATTTTGCCACACTTACCAATTACCAATTAGCTACTTTTAACCATCGTGCAATGCTATTTAGATTTTGCCTCCAAGTTTTCTAAACGGCTTCTCAATTCCTGATTTTGTTGTTTTAGTTGGTCGAAATCCTCACGCAATTGACGCAGGGTTTTTTCTGAACCAATATTCTTTTGCACCTTAGAAATTTCTTCTTCAGCATAGCGACGTACACGCCCATCGGCTGTTTGTTCAGCTAGCGATCGCAAAATCCCCACTGCTTTGGGTGTTTCCATTTGTCCTAATGCTGAGGCTACCGCCACTTGCGTTAAAAAGAAGGTTTCTTTAGCTAGTTCTGTTAATTTTTCTAAAATCCGTTCCAAATTAGCCGGACTTTGACCTACAGAAATCTTTCCTAAAGCGCGAATTGTAGCTAAACGTAGGGGTTGTGGTACACCGAGTTTGGTATATTCGATTAGCAAATTTAAAGCTGCTTCCGAAGTTTTGAATTCAGCTAAACCAGCAATCGCTCCACTCCGCACGACTTCATTCAAACTCGCCTTTTCTTCTAAAACGGATTTCAGCAGCTTTAGTACCTTGTCTTCCTTGGGTTTTTCTTCCAAGTTTGCCGATGCAATAGCCCCGATCACACGAGAAGCTGCTGCTTCCACGTAATAGCTAGGATCGCCCTTTTGTACTAACCCTCTCACAACTTTATAGCTTTCAGCAGTTTTAATTTGAGCAAGTGCTTCCACTACAGCTCGTCGCACATAAGCATTTTTATCTTTTAACCCAACAACTAAGCTATCAAAAGCTTGATCTAAATTAATTTGAGCTAGTTGTTTCGCCGCTTCCACACGCACACCCCACAATGGGTCATTTTTTAGCGAAGCAGAAAGCGCTTTTGTTGCTTCTAACCCGCCTTTTTTTGCTAAAGCTACTGCTGCATAAATACGCGAAATCGGGTCAGTATCAAATTCTAACTGTGCTTTTAACTCTGATATTGGATACTCTAAAGCTACTGTTTTTAGATAATTATTTCCAACATCAAAGCTAATAAATTGGGGCTTATTTTCTAGGGGAAAGTAGAAGCTTTGTTCCCGTTCATTTACCCGCACTACAAAAGTTTTTAGTTGTGAGTTATGAGTTTGGAGTTTGGAATTATTTTTAACTCCTAACTCCTGTACAGACGCGATTAATCGCGTCTCTACTCCTAACTCCTCATTTCTCCCTTCTTCCTGTTGGGTATAGCCAAAACCAATAGGTATTTTTAAATCAAACAAATCCTTGCTGCCATTTGTACCTTCGGCAGCTTGGGTTTGAGTTAGCGTGATTTTTGCCAAATTAGCATCACCATCCCAAGAGTAAGCGACTTTAAAATCGGGATGACCACCACGAAAAACATATTGGTCAAACAGGAATAAAAGATTATGTCCGGTAGCCTTTTCAATTGCCCTGAGTAAGTCTACTGTTTCTACGGTTTTGTGGGCATTATCTTGAACAAATGTTTGGATAGCCTGCCAAAACAATTCATCTCCTAATTGGGCCCGAATCATGTGATAAACACAAGACCCTTTTTCGTAAATGTGGCGATCGTAAAGCTCAATAGCTTCCCGGTAAACATGTGTTACCATCGGGCGACGATAACGGCTGCTATCTTCACTTAAGTAACGACGAGCTTCTAATAAACGATAATAAGCTGCTTCTTCTAAACTATATTCCTGTTCTGTCCACATCACCTCAGAATAGGAAGCCATCCCTTCTTTGATCCAAGCATGAGACCAATGCTTAATCACCACCAAATCCCCAAACCACTGGTGCGCGAGTTCGTGGACAACTAAACTTTCAGTATTGCGGTTATCTAAAGCGGCGCGTTCATCCAGCAAGCATCTATCTGTTAACAGTGTTGTGGAGGTGTTTTCCATCCCGCCAAAGATGAAGTCATCGACGCAAACCTGGGCGTATTTCGGGAAAGGATATGGATAGCCATACTTTTGGCTCAAAAATTCGATCATGCGGGGAGTTTTGCCCATGCTGCGTTTAGCATCTTCCTCCCGTCCCTTTTCTACGTAGTAGGTAACTGGTTTACCGTTCCACTCATCCTGAATTTCGGCAAAATCACCTATTGCCAAAGTCATCAAGTAGGTAGGATGAACTTGTTGCTGTAACCAATGGTAGATTTTGTAATCACCATCTTCTGTGGTGTTAATCAATTCGCCGTTGGAAATCGCCACCAGAGGGTTTGGGACACGAACCCGAATTTCTGAAGTAGACAATTGTCCTGGGTAGTCAAAGCAGGGGAACCAAAAGCGAGAGTCTTCGTCTTCTCCCTGAGTCCAAACTTGAGTTGGCTTGTTTGGGTAGTGCTTGTCTGGTTGAATAAAGTAAAGACCGCGTTGCGGTTTTGCCACTGAATAGGCGATCGCAATCAGCAAGCGTTTACCAATTTGAGTCGCCTCAGCAAGTTGGATGGAAAGCTGTTCCCCGTCGTAGTCAAAATTTTGTGGCACCTCGTCCACTTGCACAGACTCGATATTCAGGTTGACAGCATCCAAAGTCAAACGGTCAATGCCATTACGGATTGGTAAGAGGCGAATGCTACAATTGCCCTGATAGCTTTGCTTTGGGATATCCAAGCTGAGATCGAGAAAAATATGCTCTACCTGTCCGGGGCGATCGGGGTTGTAGTGTGGTCTTGCTCCCGGTAACTCAAAAGGTTTGTGTACGTTATTATCTGTATCAAAATAAAACTTCGACATTGATCCTTACTGACCTTGTAATCCTGAAAAGTCTGGCTTGGCTGGACGTAGTTAAGCAAAATAGCGGTGTCTAAATATATTTCCCAAATTAACAGGGCATTATGGAGGTGAGAATTCCCTTTTGGGATTGGGGGATTAAAATTAATCTCACCCGTATTTCCGAAGGTTGGCAGCCGATCCTTGGACTTTTTTCCATATCCCTCCCGCATTTACTTTTACTGATGTTTTGCACTTTTTTGTCATCGAGTCAAGAGTCTCTTGCACCTCGATAAATTTTTATTAAGTACAAACACTCCTAATTATTCTTATATAGGACTCCGATTTGATTGCGTGAAAACATACTGAGACTGAAAAGCCCGTTTATCCGGGTTTTATCGGAAATTTTGCTTACAAATCAGACAGGAGTCCTATAACTTAGGATAGCTTGCCTCTGTTGAGCAGGCTATTTTGTTTGAAATGAACAGCATATCATTTGCCGATTCGCTCCTCATCTCGTAGAAGTATTTTTTAGAGTAATTATTTTAGACTGCTAGCTTATAGGACTACTAATTTTATCAGTAAATACCGATCAATGAGCGGAAATTATTAATAAATCCGAAAACTCTACAGTGACACTTGTATAAATCTCGGTGACAATCTGAGCAAAAGAGGATAACAAAATGCCTGAAAGTAAATCCAAGTTTCTCATTCCTGCTGTTGGTGCTGTTGTAGTTGTAGCAGGAAGTATAGCGGCTTATACGTATTTTAAAGCCCCATCAGGAGGTAGCTCAGACGCTCTAGGCAGCGCTAAACTAGTACCTTCAACAGCATTGATGGCGACTTATATTACTACTGACTCTCAAGCCTGGGCAAAGCTACAGCAGTTTGGCACTCCAGAAGCACAAAAAATAGTGGCAAAAGGTCTAGAAAATTTCAATAAGCAAATGTTCAGTGACAGTAACGTTTCTTATGAAAAAGACATAAAGCCTTGGGCTGGTGGTGTAATGATTGCTGTATTACCACCTAATCCTGTTAAACCGGCACAGTTGAAAGCACCTAATTCGCCAATCAATATACAGCAGGAATCAAATATCTTGATGATAGTGGGAATCAAGGACAAACTCAGCGCCTTGAATTTTGCTAACAAATTAAAGTCACAAAAAGGAGTAAAATTTCAGGAATCTGACTATAAAGGTCAAAAAATTATAGAAAGTACAGAAAATGGCAAGCCGACATATAGCGTAGTTTTAAATAATAGTCACTTAGTATTAGCACCCGAAAAGCAAGCTGTAGAAAAAGCAATTGACACCTTTAAAGGTGAGTCTTCTTTTGCCAATAAAGAAGGTGCAAGCAGTATTCTCAACAAAGGAGTGGATGTCAAAAACAGCCTCGCCCAGATTTATGTACCAGACTATGCAGGCATGGTACAGCAATTAGCAGATGGAAGCCCGCAGGCAAAGCAGTTACCTCCACAAGCGCTGGCGCAACTCAAGCAGATAAAATCTGTGGTAGCGGGTGTTGGCGTTGATGATGCGGGAGTGCGGGTAAAAGCGATCGCCAATTTAGATCCGCAACTAAATAAATTTCAGTATCAATCAACTTCTGGAAATATAGTCGGGCAATTTCCTACTGGTACTTTTGCTCTGATTAGCGGAAATGGTATTAGCCGTGGCTGGGAAACGCTAGTAGAAGAGTCAAAAAATTATCCAGAAATCAAGCAAGGGCTTGAACAGGTGCGAGGACAACTGAAATTTGTCAATATTGACCTGGATAAAGATATTTTTGGCTGGATGAATGGAGAATTTGCCTTTGGTGCGATTCCATCTAATCAAGGGGTGCTAGCAAGTGTTGGTTTTGGAGGTGCTTTAGTATTTGATACTAGCGATCGCAAAACTGCTGAAGCCACCTTAACGAAATTGGATACCCTTGCCAAAACCCAACAAATCGAAATTGCCAACAGAAATATCGGTGGGAAAGACGTAACGGAATGGCAAATCCCCAGACAGGGAGCTTTATTGTCACATGGTTGGCTAGATCAAGATACTGTATTTGTAGCTCTTGGTGGCCCAGTTGCTGAAGCGATTAGCGATCGCAAAAATCCATCTCTCGACAATAGCGATACCTTCAAAGCCGTTACGGGTTCTTTGCAAAAGCCCAACGGCGGCTATTTTTACATGGATATGGACAAAACTCAAACTGTGCCCTTAATCAAGAGTTTAATCTCATCTGATGCCAACGCTATCACCATACTGGGTTCTATTCGTGGTCTTGGTTTTACCGCCACTAGCCCTGATAAATCTACCAGTCAATTGGAGATGTTGTTAGCTCTCAAGCCAAATACGACAAAATAGGGCATTAGAAAGAGGCAGAGGGGCGGGGTGCAGGGGGGAAAACGTTTCTTCCCCACTCCCCACTCCCACTTACACAATTCAATTTGCGTCTAGACTGGTGTCCAACAAGTATGTCATAAGTAGAAAAGGCTGTTAAATGCAAACTGATTTATGACTGCTACTGTAAATACTACTCCTGGCTTCGCTTCCCGCTTGGTAAATGGCGTACTGGCAATCAAACCTTTAGCTAACCTAGCCAAGCATCAAGCTAGACAAATGATGATTAAACGTGCCGAAAGAATTGGCGTGCCTTGGACACAAGAAGTCAAAACTCTACAAGCGCGTGATTGGAAGGCTGATCTAGCTCAAGTAGAAAATCCTCAGCTTTCTTACCCAGATTACTACGTCACCTCATTCCATGCTTACGAAACCGGAAATCTGAGTTGGCAAGCTGCTTTTGAGGTAGAACCTGCTGCTTACGCTGTCCACGCTAAGATTTTGCAGGGCACTGAAGAAGCGCAAGGCGATCCCATGCTGCGCCAAAGTTACCACAATATCCTGAAAAGTCAAATTCCCAATGAACCGCAAGACATCTTAGATGTAGGCTGTAGTGTTGGCTTGAGTAGTTTTGCCCTACAAGCAGTTTATCCCCATGCCAAAATTACAGGTTTGGACTTATCTCCCTACTTCTTAGCCGTTGCCAATTACCGCGCTGGGCAACGTCAAGCTAAAATAAACTGGCTTCATGCCCAAGCGGAATCTACCGGGCTACCTGATGCCTCGTTTGATTTAGTTTCCATTTTCCTGATGTGCCACGAATTACCCCAATCGCCAACCCGACAGATTTTAGCTGAAATGCGGCGCTTGCTGCGTCCGGGTGGCTACTTGGCAATCATGGATATGAATCCAAAATCTGAAGTTTACAAAAAAATGCCAGCCTACATTTTGACTTTGCTCAAAAGTACTGAACCGTATTTAGATGAATATTTCGCTTTGAACATTGAGCAAGCTATTGTTGAGGCGGGATTCCAAACTCCTATTATCACTAACAATACCCACCGTCACCGCACAGCGATCGCTCAGGTGAGTGGTTGATTTTTCTCTACTACTCTGGGCAGCAATACCACCTTTGCTGCTGCTAGGCTATTACTACTGTCGAGTGCCATTTGCCCCACCTTTGTTAAAGTTGCTGATGTTCTTTATCATCGGCGCAATATCTGGTATCTTAGCCCTTAGCCTCGAATGGATTTTTGAAATTGTAGTCAACAGGGTTGTAGACTGGCATCAGATCAAGCTATGTCTGCCGACAAGTCGCTGCGCGTCTACGCTTCCTGGAATAGTGTTGCGGCAGCTTGTGGAAGTAGGCCCAATTGAAGAAGGCTGTAAGTTTGTAGCGGTTGTTGTCCCAACCTACTATTTGCAACGCAAGTATCGATTATTTGCATCTACCGTTTTCCTCTTCACCATAGCCGTTGCCCTTGGATTCACTGCCGAAGAGAATTGGATTTACCTTTTCCACAATACAGCATCAATTCTAGACCGTATAATCGGTATGCCAGTCCACGCCATGTTCTCTGCACCTTGGGGATATGCTTTAGGAATTTATATTTCCTCCAACACTCGCTTAAATCGAGACAAAAAGTTCATTTTTAGGGCTTGGCTAAATTCTGTAATTTGTCATGCCTTAGTTAATGTCTTATCAAGTGCTTGGCGTTACTCACTACCTTTAAGTTTCCTGAGTTATGGTTTATTCCCGTTTCTCTTGTGGATGTTTTGGCGACTAGAACAATTACTGCGAAAAGTGCAAGGCAAACCCACCATTACCCTGATTTCAGTCCATACACCCCAACACCGTTACTGGCAGAGAAGTTTAGTACTGTTTGCCCTCGTGCTGGGTGGAAATGCTATTTTTGGGCTGTTTCTTTTAGCCAGGATTCTTAGTCCCTTGAGTCCGTCGAAGCTTTTTGATGCTGATATTTTGTGGTTTATAATTAGTCGCTTTTCACTAAATCTCTTTTTCGGAGTTTTAGCTTGGGGCATTTATCGCTATTTGCGACATTCCGCTCGTCGTCGGTATTTTTAAAATATGATTTAAGAAAATGCTAGGGGGTTTCTATGCAAACAACTCCAGTGCGTTGGACGACTGCTGATCTAGAACTATTTGCTAGCGATCGCAAAAATCGCTATGAAATTATTGATGGAGAACTCTTTGTGACCAAAGCACCTAACTGGGATCATCAGACGAGCTGCGTCAATATTGCTACAGTTCTTAAGATTTGGTCAGATCAAACTGGTTTAGGTCAGGCTGCGATCGCACCTGGAATTATTTTCTCAGATTCTGACAATGTGATCCCTGATGTGGTATGGGCAAGTCATGAACGCTTAAAAAACTTACTAGATGAAGCTGGACATCTCACAGGCGCACCGGAGTTAGTTGTAGAGGTTTTATCTCCCGGTGCAAAAAACGAGAAACGCGACAAGGAAACAAAGCTAAAGCTGTACTCGGTGCAAGGGGTTCAAGAATATTGGATTTGCGATTCCATACAGAAGAAAGTTGAGGTTTATCGACGTGAACAGGCTGCATTAAAGTTAGCAGCTACTTTATTTAGTCAAGATGAGTTAACAAGTCCTTTGCTACCTGGTTTCAACTGCTTAGTTAATAAACTATTCTAGCTGGGCATTGGGCATTGGGCATTGGGATGATAAAAATTCCCTATGTCCTATGCCTAGATTTTCAATTCCTAAACGCCTGCTAATACTGGATGACTGGCGGTTGCGCTGACTGAATTTGATTCAGATTCAGTACAGTAGATTTCACAAGAGTTATTAGGACTTTCAATCAGTTTCACTTTGTAAAGTTTAGCTCCCAATTCTTGAATAGGCGATCGCAGTAAATTACTAATGTAAAGTGCGATATTCTCAGCAGTGGGAACAACTTCAGCAAAGTAAGAAATATCTTTGTTTAAAAAGGTGTGATCAAATGGCTCAACCACATAATCTTCTATTACTTGGTTCAAAGCCCCTAAGTCAACAATCATCCCTGTCCGTGGGTCAATTTCCCCTTTCACAGTGACTTCTAAATGATAATTGTGTCCATGACCGTGGGGACGAGCGCACTTACCATAAACAAGCGTGTTTTCTTCGTTACTTAGGTTAGGATGAGCTAGCCGATGGGCGGCGCTAAAGTGAGTACTGATGGTGAGGTAGGCTTCCATTGCGTTTCCCATATAATCTGCCCAAAGTTCAGGATGTTCAAATAACTGTACACGGACTAAAGGCAAGTGTGGTTCTAGTCGCTGCCAAATAATCCGTGCAATATTCTCAGTAGTGGGCAGAGTTTGTTGAAATTCTGCCCACGCATCGTTGAGATAAGAGAAGTCCAATTGACTGGTAACTTCCCGTTTAATTACGTGTTTCACATCAGACAAGTTCAATACCATGCCATATTCATCCAATTCCCCAGCTAGGGAGATGAATAAGACATAATTATGTCCGTGTCCCGGAAATCTAGAGCAAGCACCAAATTTCTCAATATTCTCAGCTTCACTCAGTTCTGCCAGCCAATAACGATGACTTGCCGAAAACTGGGCGCGGCGGTTAACAATACATTGCATGAGTACACTATGAGCAGAATTTAAAATTTCTTAATCTTTCTCTGTTTCCAGCATAAACTAATTTCTTAGTCATTAGCCCTTTGACATCCAGCGAAATTGAACCATGCCCAATGCCCCATCCCCAATTCCCAATGACTATGTAACAGATGCTTGTGCCTCACAGTGCAATCTCGTAGCTATGCGGAATAGTTCGTGACCTGTGTGTAAATAACGCTCATCGTAGTTCAAAGGAAAATAACCTAATTCATCAAGTCCATCTCCTACTTGATCGAGGCTGTAGTAAAGGTGAGCGGCTGTTCTTGCTAAACTAGGCGGATTCGGTAGAGAACGAAAAGTAATTTGTGCCTGCTTGAGGTCATCTCGACAGGCTTTTAAATATTCTTGAAATTCATCTAATAACTCATCATCAAAAGGATCAGCAGCTAATTGCTCCATTTGTTCTTCTAAGGAATAAAGAATGGTACAAAGCAAGCGATTTACTGGTTGGTAAACTTGGCGTAGCCATTCCTCAACTTGCTCGTCAACATCGCGTCCAGTTTTTCGTGTGGTCTGGTAATGCTTTTGTGCTGATGCTGTACGCTGTTGGCGATCGCTATTTAATTTTTGAGAGTCATCTTGCAGTTGTTGGTCATAATTACGGCGATTTTGGTTGTCGCCTAAGACTTCATAAGCTGCATTGATGCGGATTATCTGCTCTTGATCGGCACTTTCCTGATTGCTGTCAGGATGAAATAACTTAACCAAGCGGCGATAGGCTTGCTTAATCTCCGCAAGGCTTGCACTTGGACTAACTTTGAGAGTTTCGTAATGGTTAGAAACGTGCTTAGAATTGACCATTAATTCAATTTATCGTTAGCTGATGCTAGCGGCTAACCTTGTTTCCAGGTCTTGGAACAACGGTGTACTCAAATACCTCTCACCAAAACTAGGCTGAATCATCACAATTAAACGTCCCTTATTTTCTTGACGTTGGGCGACGCGAATTGCTGCACATAAAGCTGCTCCACTGGAAATACCAGATAGTAGCCCTTCTTCTTTTGCCAAACGCCGACTATAAGCGATCGCTTCTTCATCGGTGACGGTAATCACTTCATCTATCAATTTTATCTTGAGAACTTGGGGAATAAACCCAGCCCCAATTCCTTGGATTTTGTGTGGACCTGGTCGTCCCCCAGATAAAATTGGGCTATTGGCTGGTTCAACTGCGATCGCCTTAAAACTAGGCTTGCGTGCTTTAATCACTTCTGCTACACCAGCGATCGTACCACCTGTACCCACCCCTGCCACGATCATATCTACTTGTCCATCGGTATCTTCCCAAATTTCAATAGCTGTAGTTTCCTGATGCACTTTTGCATTAGCTGGATTGCGGAACTGCTGCAACATATAAGTATTTGGCGTAGTATTAACCATTTGTTGCGCCCGCCCAATTGCCCCACTCATGCCTTCCATCCCTGGCGTTAGTTCCAGTTCTGCTCCATAAGCGCACAACATTGCCCGTCGCTCCGCACTCATTGTCTCTGGCATTGTCAAAATTAACCGATAACCTTTAGCTGCTGCTACCATTGCCAAGGCAATCCCTGTGTTTCCAGAAGTAGGTTCTACCAATATTGTCTTCCCAGGAGTAATCAGTCCCTCTGCTTCGGCAGCGTTAATCATGCTTACCCCAATCCGATCTTTGACTGATGCCGATGGGTTCATACTTTCCAGTTTCACCACAATTTTTGCAACACATCCTTCTGTTTGGGGAATGCGGTTCAACTGCACCAGGGGTGTACGACCAACCAGTTCTGTAATATTATGAGCAATTCGCATAATTTAGCCCTTAGTTATTAGTCAAAAGTCATTTGTCATTAGTCAATAGTCATTGTTAAGTCCAGTCCCAATACGGTTCGGTTAGGGTTTTTTGATGAAAATTCTAAATCACAAAGACGCGATTTATCGCGTCTTTTGGCTTAACCGAACCGTATTGAGTCCAGTCCTGTTCGGCTTTGTTGTTCCCGTTAGATTTTTTATACAATCCAAAATCCAAAATTCCTCTTGAAAAGTTCTGTTCGCCAGAAAGCGACGCTTAGATTTTCCCCAAAATCTAAAACTGCCAGAGTTAGAAGTTTTTAATTCTTATACCAATTCACGAAAATCCTGATACATATAGATTTCTTGTAGGGGCATTGCCATGCCCATACGTGTTAACTTAACGTAAAAGTTATGTCCCGCAAAAAACTTCAGTTCCTTGCTAATAGCAAAAGTCTTCTGTTGATAACTAAATATATACCAAAAAATCTTTAGTCTACTTAAGTAGACTTTAGCTATTAGCCTTGAACTTTAGTTCCAGGCGGATGAGTCAGGCAACAGTTAAGCTGTTTCTAGATTTTTGTTGACATCAATGGGCAATGCCATTGTCCCTACCAGAGTATTTGTATCATTATTAAAGTAAAATGGTATTGATTCAGAACTTTTAACTCACCACTCCTAACTTTTATAGTATACTCCGGTTAACTACTGGTGTATATTTATTATTGCTACCGAAAACAAAAAGCCCCGCCTGATGGCGGGGAGCAATAAAGTTCAAAATTGTCGGTGGATAGTCAACACTCTAGAAGCTGAAAGTTGTTCTGAGCGTACCGATAATTGCATCGTCGTTAGCGCTATTTTGACCAGGAGAGGTCAACCAAATTACACCAGGGGTAACAGAGATGTTATCCGACACGCGATACTTGTAGAAGCCTTCAAATTGATAAGGTATATCATTACCAGCAGTAACACCTGTCCGGTTAAAGGAATAGGGCTGTGCACCAGCAAAGAAACCTAGAACGTTACCCTGTTTACCAAAATCAGCTAAAGCAACCCCAGCGCCGTATGACCAAGCTTCATAATCATCACCAATACCACCGCCTGTGACATCGTGGTAAGAGACGAAGCCACTAACTGACAGCTTGTTGCTGGGTCTAAAGGCAGCCGACACACCGTAGGAGTTGCTGGAACCTGCATTTATTAAAGTATTAGATTGTTCAGTACCTACTGCAAAAGATCTTGCTCCCAAAGTAGTATTTACGTTTGATGCAGTACCTGAGTTGAATAAATTGCCAGCTGTGCCATTATATGCGTGGACATAGGTAGCAGCTAAAGCCAAGCGATCGCCAACACTAAAGTTCAACTGTCCAAGAGCTGCATAGTCGCCGTTGGTAAGACCTTGACTAAGACCAGGATTATTAGCATCCGATGCTAAGTAACCCGCAGTTATTGAACTATTTCCCAGAATGCCGCCACCTTGACCAAGAGGTAGATTCAGCGCTATACCTGCACCGCCACCAATCCGATAGATGGGACTTTCAGAAGCAAAGGCAGACAAAGCACCATTCCCACCGTCAGTTTGGTCGAAAAAGTAAGGGTTGTTAACAGCAGCATAATGGCTGTGTCGTCCACCACTTGCCGCAAGATAAACTTGGGCTGGGCCTATGGGAGCTTCATAGGTCAAACGGTCTATGCTGACACTGTTGTTACCAGTACCAGCACCAACTTGAAATGTTTGTGTGCCTTCAGCACTATTACCAACACCACCGTTGATACCAACATCACCGTTACCTACTAGTGAAAAGGCTTGTGCATTACCGGCTGCGAGACGGGTGTGCAAAATGTCTCTACCAGTGAAGCTGGTTTGTAAGTCTAAACGGACTCTGTTTTGGAAGACAGTATTATTAGCATCGCCAGTGTTACCGCCAAAGGCATCACTAACAGCAAAAATAGCTTCACCGACTAGTTTGGTAGTAGTGGAAAACTGATTAGCTTCCAATTCCGCAGTCCGCGCTTCTAAGGAATCAACGCGGCCGCGTAGGGTTGCTAATTCTGCCGAAAATTCTTCTTGTAACCGTTGTAAGGTAGCTAAATCTTGTTTAGTAACTAAGTCAGCTGTTGCTGTGGCAATCAATTCGTTAACCCGATCCAAACAGGCGTTCAAACCAGCAGCAAATTCATAACGGGTTAAAGCACGATTACCGCGATAAGTAGCATTCGGATAACCTGCAATACAACCATAGCGCTCAACCAAAGACTGCAATGCTTGGAATGCCCAGTCGGTGGGTTGTACGTCGGAAAATTGAGAAACCGATGTTACTTGAGACTGAGAACTATTTTGGTTGCCTTCGTTGCTGTAGCGATTAACTTGATCAATGGTTGTTTGAGCCAATATTTCTGGCTGTTGGGTAACTTCAGTTACACCTGCTTGTGCGGCTGGTGATACAACAGTTGTTTTGTTTGGGGCCGCAATTGCTGTTGCGGAAACTAACAATGTTGCTCCCAAAACTGCTGGGCTAACCACTAAGGATTTCCACAATATATTAGACATCTTCTCTACTCCTCACACCTTGTTTAGATAATTGGTTTCGTTGCACCTAATTCTCACAAATGCGACATCTCATTGAAACCTGTGGATGAGGCATAGTTGCCAATACTACAATTTTAGTTTTTGCAAAGCTAATAAACGATTAACTTAGGGTTAAAAACTTATCTGATTAACTTATGCAAAAACATATCTCCATATCCTAACATTATAAAACATTGGATCTAGATGGCAAGATTGCAGCGATCGCCTTAAGAACTGTCACACATAATTATCTAAATATCTAAGCAGAGAGTAGGCTTTAGGGCATTCGCTCGCTACCTACGTAGGCTAAACTGCTCCAAGCTTAGATACTTAGCAGATTCTCAGTAAAAATCCCTTCTTGCACTTAGCTATACTAAAATTCGCACAGCAATTAAAACACACTGACTCAGCTACACTAATGTAGGCAAAGCTTTCATGCAGCGTAATTTATCTGCTATTGCGATCGCAAACACCAGTTTAGGAATGAAGGTTTTGAAACCCGCCAGTTCCAAAGCAAAACCCGTAGTTCTACTCTTAAAGCTTGCTACGCGTTGCGTCTGCCATCATGGTAAATTTAAGTTGCCTAGTGCAAGATTTCAGAAGAAATCACTTAAAAACGTAAATTAAATAAAATGCAAAACTTCATCCTCTATCTAGCTTCCCTCTCCAATCTATCGGAGAGGGATTGAGGGTGAGATAACCCAAAGACATAAATTGTATGTATGTTATTTAATTTTTATTCCTTAGTTAATTTGGGAAATCGCCTGCGCCACATCAAAGTCAGCCTGCGTCAGCCCACCTGCATCATGTGTTGTGAGTCTAATCTTCACTTTGTTGTAGGAAATCTCTATATCTGGATGATGTCCTGCCGATTCAGCAGGCTCCACCAGCTTATTCACAAACTCAATTGCTTGAATAAAATCCTTGAATGTGCGGGTAATCTCTAACTTGGAGCCTTCAATAGTCCAACCTGACAGAAGCTTTGCACTTTCTTGAATTTCCGCCTCAGTGAGTAGTTGTGCCATATCAAAAAATTCCTAGTTGTATTATTTGCGCCACATTATGTATTTCATTAGATAAAATCCCTTTTATTCTCCATAGAGAAAGGATGCGAGGATCAACTAAAGCATAATGCGTGTGTGTAGATTTAAATCAGACTTAATAAATAGACCCTATTGCTCACATCTGGTCAGAACCTAAGTTTTGATGCAAAATATTTTTATTTTTAATCAAAGTTAAAAAAGTTACCCACAAAAAACTATCCGCTCTGAGTTAGATCAGATAATCTATCTCAGAGCGGTCTAGCGGGTCTTCAGGTTGCAACCAGACTGCCGGAAGGAACTCCGAGCTTGCCTAGCTAGTTGAGCTAACTTAGTATCTCAAAGATAACTAAGGCTAACTTTTAGAGAACAGCCCCGGCACACAGCCGGCTAACTGCAACCTGATGACCCATGCATTTACTACTTTCTATCATGGGCATCACCTCCTTGTTGCCTAAGCGGTCTTAGTCTCAAAAGGGCAGAGCATTTGCTCCGGGCTTATAACCTTCATTTAAGATAACACATAAATTTAGAGATATTAACGATATACAAAAAATAAAAAAATCCCCCACCGAAAGGCGGGGGATAACTGGAGAATGGGGAATATTAACACTTTATTGGCTTATGCCAAAGAGATTATTTAATCTTGTTGGTGTCAATTTTTGGCAACCACAACCCTGATTTAAGTCATGGTCAGCTTTCAATATTAGAGAGCGTTACCGCGAGGTAGAACTTCCTCAGGGAATACAAATTGTTCGTGGGGTTGATCTTGAGGAGCCATCCAAGCGCGGATACCCTCATTCAGCAAAATGTTTTTGGTATAGAAGGTTTCAAACTCAGGGTCTTCCGCCGCCCGCAATTCTTGGGAGACGAAATCATAAGCCCGCAGGTTGAGTGCCAAACCGACGATGCCGACGGCGCTCATCCACAAGCCTGTAACTGGCACGAACAACATAAAGAAGTGCAACCAGCGTTTGTTTGAGAAGGCAATACCGAAAATCTGTGACCAGAAACGGTTTGCCGTCACCATTGAGTAGGTTTCTTCAGACTGGGTTGGATTGAAGGCGCGGAAGGTGTTAGCACCATCTCCGTCTTCAAACAAGGTATTTTCGACTGTGGCTCCGTGAATGGCGCACAACAAAGCACCACCCAATACACCTGCAACACCCATCATGTGGAAGGGGTTGAGTGTCCAGTTGTGGAACCCTTGCAGGAATAGTAGGAACCGGAAAATAGCAGCCACGCCAAAGCTAGGTGCAAAGAACCACGACGATTGTCCCAAGGGGTACATCAGGAATACGCTGACGAATACCGCAATGGGAGCAGAGAAGGCGAGGGCGTTATAAGGACGGATACCTACTAGACGGGCAATTTCAAATTGGCGCAACATGAAGCCAATCAAACCAAAGGCTCCGTGCAGGGCCACGAATGGCCACAAACCACCCAATTGAAACCAACGGGTGAGGTTGCCTTGGGCTTCTGGCCCCCACAACAGCAATAGGGAGTGTCCCATGCTGTCGGCGGGGGTGGATACTGCCACTGTTAGGAAGTTACAGCCTTCTAGGTAGGAGGAGGCTAATCCGTGGGTGTACCAAGAGGTGACGAAGGTGGTGCCGGTCAGCCAACCGCCTAGTGCTAGGAAGGCGCAGGGGAATAATAGTATCCCTGACCAACCTACGAATACGAAGCGATCGCGCTTGAGCCAGTCGTCTAAAACGTCAAACCACCCTCTACTAGGGGCGCGTCCAACTGCGATGGTCATTAGAGCAAATCTCCAAATGTTTATAAGTACAGGTTGTATCTGTATTATAGATGGCTATATAAAAGCCTTCCATAAGCAGAAAGTTAACCGGGTTGTTAACCAAGTTTACAATTTTTTACACACCTTTAATCATATTAGGTGTAAATCGCTAATTTTTCTAGGGGTTTTGTAATAAAAATTTATTTTTGATTCAGATGAGGTGGGAGTGGGGAAGAAGGAAAGGAGCAGGGAGCAAGGGAGAAGAGTTTTCCCCCCTGCCCCCTGCACCCCGCCCCTCTGCCTCTTATGCCCATTTCCCTAGAATTAGTCAGCTGACGCTAAAATGAGTCCACAGTTAAATTTGATTATTGCTAAATGTTTACCATCGATTTAAGCATCAGAAACACTGCTTTCCCTATCTCTGTACAACGTAAGTCAGCAGAGGATGCTGAGGCTGTCTATCAGCTGATTTTGGCCGCAATCCGCTCTGGGAACCCTGACATTGTAGAACTCAAGTGCGAAGGCAAGACAGAGAAAAAAATTGCTGTCCGCGCTAGTGAAATTTCTGGGGTGCAGATTGTTCAGAAAGATGGTACAACCCCTGGTGGTGGTAGGCCACCTGGCTTTTTCGCTGTAGCTGCTGAGTAAGCAAGGTTGACAAATGGCTCAAGTGGGCATTGAGGTTAAGGATTTAAATTTCAATTGGCCTAATGGAGAGAAAGTTATCAAATCTTGCTCTTTAGAAGTACCCAAGGGCGAGTTTTGGATGCTCTTGGGTACAAATGGCAGTGGGAAATCAACGTTACTTAGACTGCTGGCGGGGCTATTAGCTCCTGAGTCTGGGGAAATTCGAGTTTTGCATCCCGTTGGCTTTGTCTTCCAAAATCCGGATCATCAATTGGTGATGCCAACGGTTGGTGCTGATGTAGCTTTTGGATTGGTAGAAGAAAAGTTACCACCTGCTGCCACTAGAGCAAGGGTTGAGGAGGCGCTAGGAGCAGTGAATTTGCTTACTCTCCTACGACGGCCTATCTATGCACTTTCTGGAGGACAGAAACAGCGAGTCGCGATCGCTGGTGCGATCGCCCGTCGCTGTGAAGTCTTATTATTAGATGAACCTACTGCCTTACTAGATCCAGATAGCCAGTTGGATTTAGTTGCTGGTGTGCGCCGCCTTGTCAAAAGTCGAGGTATTACAGCGCTTTGGGTGACACATCGATTAGACGAGTTAAATTACTGTGATGGCGCTTTCTTGCTTGAAAAAGGCTCTCTGGTAGATAGGGGTGAACCTCAACGCCTCAAACAACGTCTAATGGAGGTACACAGCGAAGCCTCTTAATTTAGTGCTGTTAGCGGATAGTTATGGTTGAGCCAGTGCTGAGTAAAGTAAAAAGTACTCAGGCTTTCATACCTGTACATACTCCGCCCTTTATTAGGTAGTCTTTTAACTCAGCACTCTTTGTTTTTATTACTACTGAAAAAGAACTGCAACGCGCCTTTATTTAAAAGGCGCGTTTTAAGTTTGTACGTCTGTCTTAGGTTTTAGTTTTGTGAGGCTGCCATATTTTTTATTCTGTGTAGCATAGTGTTACAGACTATGCATCAATTATTATAAAACTTATGAATGAATTTTGTTAACTCTAGAAAATTGTGATTAAAAACCATGCCCCGTTCCTTACTCCAAGCCGTTTTGTTAGTAGACGGCTACAATATAATAGGCGCTTGGCCTTGCCTTAAAAAAACGCGTGATAGCGTTGGACTAGAGGCTGCACGGGGCGAACTTGTGGAAGCAATGACTGGTTATAGTGCGTTTCAAGGTTACACAACTCAGATAGTTTTTGATGCTCAATATCAGAATAGCTCTAGTAATAAAGAAATTGTTACTGAGCTTTTATCTGTTTATTACACTGATTTTGGGCAAACAGCAGATACTTATATTGAAAAATCCTGCGCTTCTTTTCGCCATCAAATAGCCCAATCTTTGATTTCTCGTGTGATTGTTGCTACATCAGATCGGGCACAGCAGTTGATGATTCAAGGGTATGGGGCTGAATGGTTGTCGGCACAACAACTTTGTGGGGAAGTAGAAGCTACCGTTTGTC
This sequence comes from Nostoc sp. CHAB 5834, assembly GCA_020829485.1. The sequence goes on from JAIVFU010000004.1 coordinate 50,885, forward strand.
GGATGCGACAAAAGTATCATCCGCGTAAACAATCTAAGAGTAGGTTTTTAGCTAATGCCATTGATGCTAAGGCGCGGCAGCGTCTGGCTGAATTACGAATGGGATTACAGTAGATATTTAGTATTTAAAAGTCTTTGCTTAAGTTCCTGAATGGATTTTGGCTGCAAAAATTATTTAAATTAAGCATATAAAAAAAATATTGGCGAAAGTACTTGCCAAATACTATTTTTAGCTCTAATATTATAAATCGTGGGTGGTCCTCAGTAGCTCAGTGGTAGAGCGATCGACTGTTAATCGATTGGTCGCTGGTTCGAATCCAGCCTGGGGAGTTTATTAATTTTGGATTTTAAATTTTGGGTTCTAGATTATCCATGAGAGATTTATGGTCGTTTGACTCGGCTGTGACGTTTCTGAATCATGGGTCTTTTGGTGCTTGTCCTAAACAAGTGCTGGAGTTTCAACAAAAGCTGCGTAGACGCAAAGCGGCTTGTCGTTAGACATCGCAGCTTGAACATGAACCCTTACGCTTTTTTGGTAGGGAGTGGGAACTTCTGCTAGACGATGCTAGAAGTAAGCTGGCGGCGTTTGTGGGTGCTGATGTCCAAATCGTCGCAACTGACATCGCTACAGACATAACCGATGTTTCTACAGTCATGACGGAAGTTGCAAGAGACTGCGCGAAACACCCAAATGTGAAGGCAGAAGCTACTACAGCCAAGGCAGAAGTTGCAAGAGACTGCGCGAAACACAGAAACGTGAAGGCAGAAGTTGCTACAGCCTGCGCGAAACACCGAAACGTGAAGGCGGAAGCTACTACAGCCTTGGCAGAAGTTGCTACAGACTGCGCGAAACACCGAAACGTAAAAGCAGAAGCTACTACAGCCATGACGAAAGTTGCTACCGTCACAGTTTAGTGCCGTAATAGCTTTTTAACGAGACTTCCAAACAAAAAAATGTCCCACCACAGTCAACAGTCATCAGTTATCAATCAGCAACTTTTTTTGGAGTTGCCTAAATTCAATTCAACTATGAAACATCACAGACAGTAGAGGCAGGAACGCCAACAGAAAGCCATGCCAGGATTGCAATTGAGCTTCTGGGGTTGGTTCTGGTGGTGCTAATAAAGCTTCTACTCTTTGTTCTAAACGATCTGCACCAGAGGAACCTAATGCAGCACAGCAAATTTCCGATAAAACGGGGCTGCTACTAACTACTAATAAAAGTGATTCCGCTAGCACCAGAGGATCTACTTGCAATGCTGCATAACCATCGGCACGGAGTTCGCGCAAAGCTAACAGTTCTTCCCACAAAGGCTCTGTATTCGGCAACCATGCGGTGCAGGAACGCACCCAACCCAGCCAGAAAAACCAGAATGTATCCCTGTAATGGTGATGCCCTTGCTCATGGGCTAAGACGCTTTCTAGATGAATCGGTGAGAGAGTTTGCACTAATCCTTGGCTAACCACTAGCTCTGGTTGCCAAAAACCGATTTGACCGGCGAACAGCGCCCCCGTTTGCAGCAGTCTGGCTCGTCTATCGCCAATATTCACTAAAGGGCAGTTACGGGCAGATTCTACAGACTGCCAACCCTGAAAGGCAAGTTTAATGCATAAAATGGCAAAAAATGCCAAATAAATTAATGCTAGTAAATAACTAATTGAGCCTGTATACATTCCGCCCATTTGTCCTTGAGGCCCCATGAACAGCACAGCGATCGCAGTCATAAAAATTAGCAAGGGCGGGAAGAGAAACAAAAATAGCGATCGCCTCCACCGCAAACTCCAACTACCTTCGGGTTGATTCCAAGCGGATCTTAACCACCAAGCAACTGCCAAAGCATTCAAAATCATTATTAGATGCATCATTTTTCCTCCCTGGCTTGGCGTGCAGATTGAATCCGTTTAGCGATCGCTGCTATTTGCTCGCTGGCTGCTTCATCTAAGCTATCGGCAAAGGCTGCGATAACATCGGGGTTCCCGACTGCCAGAAATCGCTGTAACTGCTCGTGGGCTTTGATCACATCTGATTGCTGTTTACTCAGCATTGGCCGCCAATAGAATGCCCGCTCTTTCTTATCGCAAGCTAGCCAACCTTTATCAGTGAGGCGACGTAAAACTGTGGTGACAGAAGTATATGCTAATTCGCGGTTGGGATCGGCGAGGATGCGATCGTGTACATCCTTTACTGTGGCTGAACCAAGTTCCCAGATGATATTTAAAATTTCTGCTTCCAACGGGCCTAAAGATAGTTGTTTAGGGCGGTAGTCGGGTAAAGGTGCCATAGCAATTTTGATGGGGAATGGGGAGTGGGGAATGGGGAATGAGTGAATATATCCGTTTTTTCGGGCTGTAACCTTGAAGGTGTAACTTTTTCCCCATTCAGAAAATCTGTTCTTGTTTTAGATTACAAGATAGTGCAGCAGTCTGAAAGTCTATTCAGATAAAAATGGGCTTTTTGAGTATTTATAACAGTTCTCAGTTGAGTGCAATACAGACCTAACCCCCAGCCCCTTAAGAGCAAGGGAAGGGGAGCAAAATTCAAAGCCTCTCTCCTTTATTAGTCGTCTTTAGACGACTTTTGCTATTAGCCTCAGAATTTATTCTGAGGCGGGCTAGATGAGAATGAAATAGCTCTGGGTCAAAACTGTACTGCACCCAAGCGAGAAACGCTATATTCTCCACTCCCATTTATCTATTAAATGACATACATTGTGCTTTTTGATGGTAAAAAATTCTCTGGGAAAAATTGAGATTATAGTTAGTGACACCAACTGGGTAAAATGTTATTTGCGGCAGTAGTATTAAACTAGGTGTATCCAGCGCGTGAAGCTATTCGTATACCACACTCCTGAATTGACTCCAACAGGTAAAGCGCCAGAATGTGCGATCGCAGTCGATGTCTTGCGAGCCACTAGCACAATTGCGACAGTTTTGGCAGCTGGAGGCGAAGCTGTACAAGTATTCAGCGATTTAGATCAGTTAATTGAAGTTAGCGAAAAATGGCCTTCTGAAAAACGTCTGCGGGCTGGAGAACGCGGTGGCGCGAAAGTAGCTGGCTTTGAGTTGGGTAACTCTCCCCTCGACTGCACACCAGAATTAGTGCAAGGGCGTCGCTTGTTTATCAGTACCACCAATGGCACTCGTGCCTTACAACGGGTACAAGACTCCCCAAATCTATTAGCAGCAGCCTTGATTAACCGGGCGGCGGTGGTGCAATTTCTTTTAGAAAAGCAACCTGAGACAGTGTGGATTGTCGGTTCTGGTTGGGAAGGGAGTTTTTCTTTAGAGGATACAGTTTGTGCAGGTGCGATCGCTCATAGTCTTTTGCAACAAACCAAGCTGTCACCAGAAGAATTAGCTGGTAACGATGAAGTAATAAGTGCGATCGCTCTTTACTCTCAATGGCAAGATAATTTATTGGGATTACTTCACCAAGCTAGTCACGGTCAACGATTGTTGCGTCTTGACTGTCTAGATGATTTAAAATATTGTTCCCAGACTGATATTTTAGATGTCTTGCCCATACAACATGAAACGGGAGTTTTAAAAAGTCAAAAGAAATAGGGAATGCGTAGAGACGCGATTCATCGCGTCTGTAGGGAATAGGGAAGAAACTTAATTAACAATGTTCTATGCCCCATGCCCAATTTTCAAATCCCTAAGCATTTGCCGGAGTCTTTGTCGCCAATGGGGCGGATGTGTTTCTAAAATTGCTGAAATTTTTCCGCAAGCAAGCACAGAATAGGCAGGGCGACGGGCTGACGTGGGATATTCGGCAGTTGTAATGGGGACAATACGCTCAACTTTCAAAGGGAAGCCTAGCTGTTGTGCTTCTTCAAAAATCGCAACGGCAAAATCATACCAGCTAGCAACGCCGCTATTAGTGTAGTGATAACTACCGCTAATTTCTGGGGTTAACTGGGGAATTATTTGGGCTATGACTGTAGCTATATCTTGCGCCCAAGTCGGGCTACCAATTTGATCGGCAACGACACGGATTTCTTGGCGTTCTGCACCTAGTCGCAGCATGGTTTTGACAAAGTTACTTTTGCCAAAGGTTCCATAAACCCAAGCAGTGCGGAGGATGAGATGATGGGCGCAAGTTTGCCGAATAGCTTCTTCTCCAGCGAGTTTGGTTTTACCATAAATACTCAAGGGATTAGCCGTATCGGTTTCCTGGTAAGGTTGATACTTATTACCATCAAAAATATAATCGGTCGAAATATGAATTAGAAAAGATCCTAATTTTTGGCTTTCTTGGGCAATAATTAGGGGTGCGATCGCATTAATAGCGCTAGCAAGTTCGGGTTCGCTTTCTGCTTTGTCTACAGCAGTGTAAGCAGCAGCGTTAATGATGATTTGCGGCTGTTTTGATCTGATAACGTTGCGGAGGGTATCGGGTTGGGCAAGGTCTACTGTTGGGCGTTCTACTGAGATAAGATTGCCGTAGTAGGGGAGTATTTGTTGCAGTTCCTTGCCCACTTGACCGTTGCTACCAATCAGCAAAATTGATTTAGTCATTTGTCATTTGTCATTTGTCCAAGAGAAGCCACGTTAAAGAGTGAGCGTGGTTTGAATTAGTCCGATGAAAGACAGAGTTTTTCCGCCACACCATAAAAGTAAGCTTAGGGTATCACAAGAGACGGGGCATGTACCAATGACCAATGACCAATGATTACTTAATCAAATATTTCAGCAGTTCTCAAAGGTTTCCCGGCTTGGTCTTTAGCTGATAAAATCGGTGGCGTACTCAAAGGCCAATCTATAGCTAAATCTGGATCGTTCCATAGAATTGTGCGATCGCCTTGGGGTGCGTAGTAATCTGTAGTTTTGTAGAGAACTTCAGCTATTTCTGAAAGCACGAGAAAGCCGTGAGCAAAACCTGGTGGTATCCACAGTAAGCGTTTGTTCTCAGCACTGAGTTCAGAACTCACCCATTTACCAAATGTAGGAGAGCTTTTTTTAATATCTACGGCTACGTCAAAGATAGTACCGACAATAGCACGGATGAGCTTACCTTGGGGTTGTTGGATTTGGTAGTGCAGCCCACGCAGAACGTTTTGTTTGGAGTAAGAGTGGTTATCTTGCACAAAGTTCACAATAATACCTGTCTCTTGAGCAAATTTTTGATGATTGTAGGCTTCAAAAAAGAACCCGCGATCGTCTGCAAATACTTGAGGTTCAAATTGTAGAACTTCGGGAATTTTGGTATGTACAATGCTCATTAATATTACAAGTAATGTCCCACAGTTTTAATTGCGAGAGTAATTTAATACTTGTATTTTACAGGTATTAGAATAATATTTTGACTGTGGTTTTTCTTATTTTTAACAAGTAAATCACGTTAGTTCAATTTGACAGTCATCGCCAATTAAAAATCGCAGGGCTTTGGGACGACGAGGTGCAAGAGTCAATTGTGCCCTTTGTCCAATCACACTATCAATAATACGCTGATGAATTCCAGCAATTTTAGCACCTTCTAAAATGACACTGTGTTCTAAATCGGTATCAATGAGTGTGGCATTGTTGGCAATGCTACTATAAGGGCCAATAAAGCAGTTTTCTAAATGACAATTGCTACCAATGACTACTGGCCCTCGAATTGTGCAGTTAATTACTTTAGATTTTGCACCGATTTGGACTCGCCCAGTAATCTGACTTTGGGCATCGACTTCGCCAAGAACTGATGCTGTTAGATAGGTGTCAAGAATCAATCGGTTAGCTTCTAATAAGTCATCTTTTTTACCAGTATCTAACCACCAACCTTGGAGATTGTAGGCTAAAACTTGCTTGCTCTGATTAATTAGGTATTGAATAGCATCAGTAATTTCCAGTTCGCCTCTGGCTGAAGGTTGGATATTTGCGATCGCATCAAAGATGAGGTGAGAAAAGAAATAAACCCCTACCAATGCCAAATTTGAAGGAGGAACTTTGGGTTTTTCAATTAACTGTAATACTCTTCCTGTTTCATCAACCTCAGCCACACCAAAGGCGCTAGGGTTGTCAACCGAATGTAAGAGAATCAAAGCATCTGGCAGTAATTGGCTAAATTGTTGCAGAAAATAACGTAACTCACCTAATTGAATGAGGTTATCGCCCAAGTACATGACAAAGGGAGAATCTTCTAAAAACGGACGGGCGACTTGGACAGCGTGAGCAAGTCCATCTGGCTGGTTTTGTACTATGTAGGTGATGTTCGCTCCAAAGGATTCTCCATTTCCGGTTTTTGCTTGGACTTCTGCCCCAGTTTCCGGGCTGATGATAATGCCAATATCAGTAATACCAGTAGCGACCATTTCTTCAATGCCGTACCATAAAACAGGTTTATTTGCAACTGGTACGAGTTGTTTTGCTCCACTGTAAGTGAGGGGACGTAGGCGTGTACCTTTACCACCAGAGAGAATTAGCGCTTTCATAGGGATTGAGGATTAATTACAAGTCATTAGTCAAGATAATCTGAAATCTTGACAAAATCCTAAATCCTTCCATTCAGAGTTTATCTTTCATAAATAACGAGATAAAACTTCGCCGGTTGCTTTTCCTGTTTTTTCCCAACTGAATTGCTGAGAGTGAGTGATACCTTGGCTAGAAAGGCGCGATCGCAACCCAAAATTAGTTGCGATCGCTTGCATAGCCTCTGTAATTTCTCCGGTGTTGTAGGGATTGATCAGAATCGCCGCATCGCCAGCCACTTCTGGTAAGGAGGAGAGATTGGAGGTAATAACGGGAGTACCACAAGCCATTGCTTCGAGGACTGGTAAACCAAAGCCTTCCCAGAGACTTGGGAAGACAAGTGCGATCGCTTGATTGATGATTTTTGGCAATTCGCTGTAAGGAATATAGTCTAAGAAGTTTACTTGATTAGTTATACCTAGTTCTGCAACTTGCGCTTTTAAGGTTGGGGTATAACGGCGATCGCTTGGCCCTGCTAACCATAGTTCGTAGTCTTTGCAGTTAGGTAACGCAGCAAAAGCACTGATGAGTCGCTGGATGTTTTTGTATGGATCTTGGCGGCCAATGTAGAGAAAGTAGTTGCGGGTGGGGAGGTTGAGATGATGGAAGTGAGTGCGATCGTGTGCTAAAGGAATCGGAGTGATTTTGCTAGTGGGAATTTGGTAAAAATCAGTGATGTCTTTAGCTGTAGTCTGGGAGATGCAAATAATATGTTGTGCTTGCTTAAGGACTTGGGGAGTGTAATAGCGGTGGTAGGGTGTGAGTGGTGAGAAGCGTTTGGCAAAGCGCAACGGTATCATGTCAAAAGATGTGACGACAAAACGACAGTTGGTGTAAAGGGGTGCTTCCGGTAGCGGGGAGAATAAGAGACTCGATTTGAGTTTTTTATATATTTGTGGTAGTTGAAATTGTGTCCAGAGCAGTCGGTTAAAATGACCTTTTGTACCCTGGTCTGGTGTTAAGTTTGACGGGACTAGATAGCAGTCAAAATCGGGATATTTGTGCCCTGCTAATAAAGTGGGTTGGAAAGATTTTAAATAAGGAAAAAGGTTTTGAGCATAGTTGCCTATACCTGTTGGTTGAGACAAGAGAATAGATAAGTTAATGATTAATTGTTTGGCAGAGATATTATCTACTATTTTCATTAAATAATGGTTCTGTAAGCGTTTAATGTTTCTTTTGCCGTTCTTTCCCAGGAAAATAATTTTGCTCTGGCTTTCCCTTTATTAATTAATTCTTGGCGTAACTGGGAATCACTGATTACTTTCAGTATCGCTTCCCCTAGCTGGATAGGGTTATTAGGGTCAACTAATATAGCGGCATCTCCTGTAACTTCTGGAATTGAAGAAGAATTAGAACTAATTACAGGAACACCTAGAGTCATTGCTTCCAATACGGGTAAACCAAAACCTTCGTAGTGAGATGGATAAACGAAGACATCAGCTTTTGAGTAAAATAACGCAACTAATTCATTAGATAGGTAATTAAGATGATAAATTTGGTTTGTCCAAGGAGAATTTTCAATAGCTGCAAATATCGGTTCGTAATTCCATCCTTTCTTACCAATCAATATTAATTGATGTTCAATTTTATATTTTTCTTTTAAAAAATTAAAGGCTGTGATTATATTATTAATATTTTTTCTTGGCTCTATTGTGCTGACAAAAAGTAGATATGGTTTGGAAAAATCATAATTAGCTTGCTTTTCTAAAGCTTGGGCAACTTCCTGAGACAAATAATTAGGATAGTAGCGACTAGCTAAAGGTGTGACATAGATTTTTTTGGGGTCTACTTCCAAATATTCAATAATATCTTTTTTAGAACTCTCTGAAATTGTTAAAACTAAATCTGTCCACTGTAAACATCGCTTTATCTTTTCTGTATAGGTTTTTACAACTGAATCTACATAGTTAGGGTATTTAATAAAAGTTAGATCATATATATTCATTACCTTTAAACTATTTTGACAGGGATAAACTGAGTAATTTGTACCATGTAATATATCTGGGAAACCAAAATATTTTTCAAAGTACGATAAACTAGGTTTAAAGGCTAAAGCTAATAATAAATTTGAAATTCTTACAGGTAAAGGCAGCAGATATTGTTGAGAATAATCTTGAAAAGATTCAGGCAAACTGAACTCACCCCGAAGCCAATTTTTTAACCCTGGTTGATAAACTATTCCTAACTGAAAATTTTCCTCTTTTTGTAATACATCAAGAGCGCATATTAAATTAGCAACATAAAAGCCAACCCCACTGGGTTTTGAATCCACTGGAGTGGCATCAACTACAACTTTTAGCATTAGAATGTTTAAGCTCCGCCGTTGCTCAACTTTTTTAGATCATAATCAACCATTAACTCCACCAATTGCTCAAAGGAATGCTGAGGCTGCCAACCTAACCCCGTCTTAATTTTATTAATGGAACCAACTAATTGCACAGGTTCATCAGAGCGATAAAAAGCAGGGTCAACTGAGACATAATCTTGCCAGTTTAGACCAACGCTGTTAAAAGCACACTCAACGAGTTCTCTGACCGAGTGAGTTTCACCACTAGCGATGATATAGTCATCAGGTTGTTCTTGCTGCAACATCAGCCACATAGCGTAAACAGCATCTTTGGCGTAGCACCAATCACGACGGGCATCTAGGTTGCCTAATTTTAGTTCATTTGCCAAACCTAATTTAATTTGGGCAGCTGCATGGGTGATTTTGCGAAATACAAATTCTGTCCCGCGTCGAGGCGATTCGTGAGTGTAGGTAATACCGCAGCAGTTGTAAAGGTTGTATTTCTCTCGATAGTTGATAGTCATCCAATGAGCGTATGCTTTGGCAACACCGTAAGGGTTGCGCGGACGAAAAGCAGTACGTTCGGTCTGAGGTGATTCATCAGGTTGACCAAAAACTTCACTACTAGATGCTTGGTAAAATCGAGCATCCGGTTTGCAGCGACGAATAGATTCTAAGAGGCGGGAGACACCTAGAGCTGTATATTCAGCAGTGAGAGCAGGTTGTGTCCAAGAGAGAGGAATGTAGCTTTGAGAGGCGAGGTTATAGATTTCGTCAGGTTGACACTCGCTAACCACATCCATTAAAGAAGATTGGTCTAAAAGGTCGCCAGATACAATTTGAACATTGCCTGTGAGGTGGTTGATGCGCTCTAGGTTACTTGTGCTAGAGCGGCGGACTAAACCAAAGACTTTATAGCCTTTATTTAGTAGTAGTTCAGCAAGATAAGAGCCATCTTGTCCAGTTAGCCCAGTGATTAAAGCTTTTTTCATCACAGATTTTGAATAAATCACAATAAATAATTTAAAATTTTAGTGTAAAACTTTCCAATAATGATATAAAAACAGGGTAGATATGATTATGATAAAAATCATTATTATACATAAATTTACTCTCCTAACAACTAAGTGGAATTCTATAAATAATTATTTAAGCAAAGTTTTTTTAACTTAAATAAAGAAGTAAAAAATAAAATATTACTAAAATAGAGTGAATAATTAATTCCTATATGTGTACCTAGTAATTGTCTAGAGAGAGTGGGTTTTGAGGCTTTGATGCTTTACTATAAAACCTAAATTTTAATGCTACAGCATAAGGTGAGAATTAGAACCACTAAGATTTCCTTCCCTCGTATATTTCTAAATGTTTTTTTGCAATATTAAGCCATTGATTGGCTTCGCAGTAAATTAAACCGTTAGCAACTAATTGTTGATTTAGCTCAGTAGATAAAGTTAAATTTTGAATTGTATAAGCTAATTCTCCAGGAGCACCTGGTGTAAACAAATGTAGACAGTTAGCTTCCTCATTCAATTCCTCAAAAGAGGCAATTTTACTAGCGATAACAGGTTTACCTGATGATAAAGCCCAAGTAAGGGCAGCTGATGACGATAATATTGTATTAGGTTCATATGGAGCCAAGCAAAAATCAGTTATATCGTAATAACTACGCAAATCTTCAAATTCTAAATATCCTGTTAACTTTATACGGCTCCCAAGATTTTTGTATTTTTGGTATTTATTAATAAATTGAACTATTCCATCCAGAGCATCATCAGTAGAATTAGGATGAGAAGTTCCTGTAATTACCAAGTAATAATTTTCTGGTAAAATTTTTAGTGTATTTAATGCTGTTCTATAACCTTTATAGGTAGATATAAATCCAAACATTGAAAGAATAATAGCTTCATTAGGAAAGCCTAATTTCTTTTTCAAAGCAATTTTATCCGGCTCTTTTATCTTATGTATATTATGTGAAAATGTAACTCCCTGCTTAATAATGTGAACGGAATTTTCTGCAAAGCCACTATCTACGAAAATTCGACGCGTTTTTTTAGTGTGAACAATGGCATTTAGTTTATTTTTTAAATTAAATAAAGAAGATATGTAATATTTCCACTGTAATTTTCTAATAATTTTCTTGCCAAAACCAGCTAAACCATAAGAAGGTTCTAGTAAAAAAGATGGTTCTGTATGAAAGGTAACAAATACTTTTTTATTTAGATTGAGTATTCCTTTTAAAAAGCTATGAAAATTACTAATTGAGCCGTTCAAGCCATAAGAACCAGCAAAAAAACTAAACTCATGTTGAATGTGAATTATGTCATAGTCAATTAATTGTCTACTATAGGAATTAAAATATTCTTGAATTTCACCTCTAGTCATATACTTCAACTTTTGCTCTTCAATTGGTACTACTATACAAGTAATACCATGCTCTAAAATTCCGTTAACTAATCCTTTAGTATACCCAGCAATACCACAAGGGACATTCCAAGTGCTAATTTGAGCAATTTTCATTTATTTATCTCCTTTTATATTGATATGTAGATGATAAAATTTATAAAAGTATCCAGCAATTAGTATAGCTCAACATTATTTATTATCAATATTTTTAATTATTAATATTTAAATTTTAGCTGAGATTTTATTCAAACTATCTCATATTCAAATAAAGTTTGATAGCATCATCTCCATTACCCATAAATTGAATCATCCCTTTATCTAACCAAATAACCTTCTTACAACCCTGCCGTATAAAATTTAAATCATGGGATACTACCAACACAGTTGCATTTGCATTCCAAAGATTTTCTATTCTTCGCTTACATTTATTCTTAAAACTTTCATCTCCAACTGATAGTACTTCATCCAAAATCAAAATGTCTGGCTGTACATCAGTCGCAATAGCAAAGCCTAATCGTGCTACCATACCTGAAGATAAACCCTTCACTGGAACTAATGCATAATCATGCAGTTCTGCAAATTCTAAAATAGAATAAGCTCTTTCTCTCATTTCTGCTCTAGAAAACCCCAGCAGCACTCCATAAAGCATAATATTGTCCATTACAGAAATTTCTGGATCAAATCCTGCTCCTAGCTCAATTAACGGTGCTATTTTGCCGCGAACTCGTGCTAATCCAGTACTTGGACGAAGAATCCCTGAAATTATTTTCAATAAAGTTGATTTACCAGATCCATTGGCTCCAATGATACCTATTTTTTCTCCTTTTTCGACTACCAAATCAATATTATCTAGTACTATTTTCTTTACAGGTTTGCGATATTTACCTTCTAAAACAGATAGCAATGTTTTTTTGAGGTCATAAGAAAACTCTTCTTGAGTTCGTCGCCATAGCGAAACTTTTTCCAGACGAATTACTTCCATTTACAGTAAATCCATGAATTGATGTCGCCATAAGTAAAAACAAGTCCATCCGATTGACAAAATAATAATGCCACTAAGCAAAGCACCCCAAACTAAATTCCAGTCAGGTGGCGCTCCTGATAATGTAATCTGACGCAGACTTTCAATAATCGGTGCTAATGGGTTTAATCTTAAAAACGGCTTTACTTGGGGTGGAACAATAGCAGATGGATAAAATACAGGACTACTAATCCAAACCATAAATGAAATTAACTCATAGAAATAAGGTAAATCTCTAAAAAATACATATAAAGCGCTCATTATAAATCCGACTCCCATAGAAACTAAAACTAATGACAGAAAGGGAAAAAATAGCGCTACTAAATTTACTAAACTCTTAGTATTGACCAAAGTCATTATCACCAGTAACGGTAATGTTCCAACAGCAAACTGAAATACATTTGCTGCAATCATGGACACTGGAAAAATACTTACTGGCAGACGAATTTTATTCAGAAGTGAGCCATTACCAACTACACTAGTTAATGCCTGGGAGGTGGAAGCCGAGAAAAAATTGATGACAACCAACCCTGTAAAGGCTGCCAATACATAGTTCATTATGGAATTGCCATAATAGGATGCAAAAGTCGCGCCAAAGATTGCCGTATATAAACCTGTCATGATCAAGGGGTTCAACAGCGACCAATATACACCTAAAAACGACCCCCGATAGCGCACTTTCAGGTTACGCGATACCAAAACGTGCAGCAATTCCCAATAGCGCTGCACTTGCAACCAAGTTAAATTACCTTTAAGCGAAATTGTCATCTTTAAAAACTACCACACACCACAGATAAGCTATTCGCAAATTTTATAGTATCAGAGCGCAAGTTGTCTGTCGCATTAGCCTAGCATTAAAAACTTTATTTGAATAAAGTACTGTTAAGCCTAAAGTATTGATACTTACTGTTCTAACTCAAACTCTCCGGATCAATTCCTTGCGATCGCAAATATTCTGCCAGTTTATCAGCCCGTTGACGTTCTTGTTCAGCCCGTTGGCTTTCTTGGTTTGCCCGTTGGCGTTCTTGTTGTAATTGTTCAGCCAGTTCAGTCGGTGTGAGTAATTTCTCCCCCGTATCTAGACGATAAAATCCCAATAATTCCCCCTCCACTGCCATTCTTAATCCTAACGGTTGAGATATACCATCGGTAATTAACTGGTAAGTTTCATCCTCTAACCTATATCCCCTTAACTTTTCTTCAATCCATTCCCCCTTGGGGTCAAATAACCAATATTCTAAAATCCCTAATTGTTCATAGAGATTTTTCTTTTGCTCTTGGTCTTGTTTTTGAGTTCCTTGGGAAGTCATTTCAAATATCACCTGGGGAACTTGACCTTCCTCCCAAACTTTATAACTATCCCGACCTCCTGGTGACACATCAAAAATTACCATCACATCTGGTGCAACTCTTAATTTGGGAAAACCTTGAGCATAGTAGAGAAATTGGTCTGCTAAAACTGTGGCTTGTCTGCCTGTTAGATATTGTTTAATTACTTCTAGGGTGGTGAGAATTGCGTAGAGATGTAGGTATGATTCTGCCAATGGTTCACCGTCAGAACTGGGATATTCGATGTTGGGATTGACTATTTTGATGGTTGTAGTCATGGCTACCTTTTACTAGGGTAGGTTGTTTGGATCAATTCCTTGCGATCGCAAATACTCTGCCAATCGCTCTGCCCGTTGATATTCTTGTTCAGCCCGTTGATATTCTTGTTCAGCCCGTTGACGTTCTTGTTCAGCCCGTTGATATTCTTGTTCAGCCCGTTGACGTTCTTGTTCAGCTTTTTCTCCTCGCGTTGGTACCCAATCTGCTGCATTATACCAACGCAACCACAAACCTGTTGTCTGCTGATAAGAACCTTGCCAAAGACCCAATCCTAGCTCTAACTCTTCCAGCCATAAGCGGTTCTCTGGTAAAGATATTGCCTCGTAGCGAGTGCCTATGATTTGAAAGGCACGCAAACGATTTTCATAGCGATCGTAGACAACATAGTAGGGAACGCGCAATATACGTTCATATACTTCCCATTTTGTTGGGGGTCGATTTATCTCGCGCAGTGTTTTTCCTAAGTCTTCTTGTTCTGTACCTGGTGAAAGTAATTCAACTATTAAAAATGGAGCAACCCCCTCTTGCCAAATGAGGTAACTTAAGCGTAGGTCTTGCTGTTGGCTAGCACTAGGTAGTCCTAAAACCATGTACCAATCAGGACGCTTGTACCACAAAGTATGGCGGGGGTCGTAGTAAAGATTCAAGTCACTAGCAACTAAAATTTCCTCAGATGGATAAGTTAGAGGCTGACAAGTTTCACTGAGCAAATCCGCCTGAATGCGGTGAAATTCGTCTGGCAAACCTGATTCCCCTACTAATTCACTGGGTAAATCATACATCGTAGGCATGGTTTCTTGTGGCGGACGGGGTGGATCTGTTTGATACATGACTACTACCTTTGTTGCTTAACTGAAGCTATCTGGGTTAACTCCTAACGATTGCAAATTTTCCGCCAACCGTTACGAAAGCAGCTGTTCTTGTTCCAACCGCAATTGCGCCGCAATAGCCTGTTTAGTTGTTAATTTAATTTTAAGCTGTTAAGTCAGCAGTTAGAAGTTAGGAGTTATGAGTTATGATTATGCCCCTCTTCTTTGCTGAATTTGTGAGAGCAGAGTCACGGATTCCGCTACACTGAGACTTGGTTTATCTGAATTGTAATTAGGCATGGAAATCGGACAAAAGGTTAAAGTCTTTCGTTTGCGCGATCGCGTCTCTGCCCCGGTTGTAAAAAAACTAGGGCAAGTAGGTATCATCCAAGGCTACAAAGTCACCGATGGTGCTGGAATCGGTGTAGTGGTGCTGTTTGACGACAACACTTCTACTTGGTTTTTTGAAGATGAAATCAAACCTGTGTAGTTGTCAAGAACTCAGATCCAAGTTTTTCTTGGCATCTGAAATTTATTGCACAGGCTGAGATTCTTGGTTGAGTGCTAAGTTGGAGTTGAAAAGACCGGCGGTGAAAATAGGAATCAAATAATGGCTCTAATATTGACATTTTTGGGCAAAGGCGGCACCGCTCGTACCAAAATTGCGATCGCCGCCGCCAAATTATTGGCAAGTCAAGGCAAGCGCGTACTACTAGCAGGACAAGCAGAACCAACATTGTCAATTCTGCTGGGTACTCCCATTACTGCTGATCCCCAGGAAATCGCTCCCAATTTGCAAGTAGTCCAGTTTCAAGCATCTGTACTACTAGAACGCAACTGGGACGAAGTGAAGAAACTTGAGGCGCAATATCTCCGCACGCCCATATTCAAAGAGGTTTTTGGTCAAGAACTGGTAGTATTACCAGGCATGGACAACGCCCTCGCCCTGAATGCTATCCGTGAATATGATGGCAGTGGCAAATATGATGCGATCGTCTACGATGGCACGGGTGACTCTTTAACGTTGCGGATGTTGGGATTGCCAGAATCTCTTAGTTGGTATATCCGGCGATTTCGGCAATTGTTTGTCAACTCCGATTTGGGGAAGACAATTACTGAATCGCCCTTGATTCAGCCGCTAATTAGCAGCTTTTTCAATGTCAATTGGACAGCAGATAACTTTGCAGCGCCCACTAACCAAGTCAATAATTTCTTAGAAAAGGGGAGAGCCGCTCTTGCTGATCCCAAGCGTCTCGCTGCTTTCTTAGTTACCACAGGAGATCCCATTGAAGTAGCAAATGCTCGTTATTTGTGGGGTAGTGCCCAACAAATTGGTCTAACTGTTGGTGGTGTTCTGCTTGTGTCTACTGAGACAACTACTAATCTATCGGAGGAATTTATTCCCTTACCTGTAAGCGTCGTTCCCGACTCGCCAACAGGTGACTGGCAACCACTGATAGACGCTTTACCCAACTTTGAAGCAGAAGCTCTACAGGC
The DNA here is from genome assembly GCA_020829485.1 of Nostoc sp. CHAB 5834. The sequence goes on from JAIVFU010000004.1 coordinate 66,965, forward strand.
TCCCAAACCAATTGCAATAGACATCCACAATCGCCAAGTACGCTTATTCTTGCCAAGTTTTGACAAAAAGCAAGTCAAGCTCACCCAATATGGCCCAGAAGTCACGGTAGAAGCAGGAGATCAGCGACGGAATATACCTTTACCCCCGGCTCTGAGTGGTAGACCCGTTGCTGGAGCAAAGTTTCAGAATAATTATTTGATAATTTCGTTTTAATTTAGTTAGGAGTTAGGAATAAAACAACAATTCATAACTTTTAACTCTTAACTCCTCACTCTAAAAAAATACGCTTTATGTCAGAATCAACTCCCATTACCCCAGACCCTAACCCAGCTGAGGCATTAGACTCAGTGGCAAATAATCCCAGCGAAAAAGCGAACGCATCTGCCGATCGCAGTGCGAAAACTAGGCAACTGCTAGGGATGAAAGGTGCTGCGTCCGGGGAAACTTCAATTTGGAAAATCCGTTTGCAGCTAATGAAGCCGATTACCTGGATTCCCCTAATTTGGGGCGTAGTCTGTGGTGCGGCTTCTTCTGGTAACTATACTTGGACACTGGAAAATGTGTTGAAGGTAGCAACCTGTATGCTGCTGGCTGGGCCATTGATGACAGGTTACACCCAAATCCTCAATGATTACTACGATCGCGAAATCGATGCCATCAATGAACCCTATCGCCCGATTCCCTCTGGGGCAATTCCCCTACCCCAGGTAATTATTCAGATTTGGGTATTACTAATTGCTGGTATTGCTTTGGCATTTGGGCTTGATGTTTGGTCTGATCATGAATTCCCGACAATTACAGCGATCGCGATCATCGGTTCTTTCATCGCCTACATTTATTCTGCACCTCCTCTGAAACTCAAGCAAAACGGTTGGCTAGGTAGTTACGCTTTGGGTGCAAGTTATATCACCCTACCTTGGTCTACAGGACACGCTTTGTTTGGTGATCTCAATTCCACAATCGTAATTTTGACAATGTTCTACAGCTTGGCTGGATTGGGTATTGCCATTGTCAATGATTTTAAGAGTGTAGAAGGCGATCGCCAGCTAGGATTACAGTCACTACCTGTAATGTTTGGTATCACCACTGCGGCATGGATTTGTGTAGTAACGATTGATGTATTTCAAGGATTGATCGCAGCTTATCTCGTCAGCATCCATGAGAATTTGTATGCAGCAATACTAATACTCTTAATCATTCCGCAAATCACATTACAGGATATGTATTTCCTGCGCGACCCTGTGAAGAATGATGTCAAATATCAAGCCAGCGCCCAACCCTTCCTTGTTTTGGGAATGCTGGTAACAGGTTTAGCGCTGGGTCATGCTGGCGTTTGAATTATACTTCTATAGCGAGAAGTTAATAAGTAGGAGTTAGGAGTTAATATACTTCTAGCTTCTAATTTATATCAGCAAATGCCGTGTTAGAATTGTTATCTTTCCTTATTCATGGGATTCAACCTTTTTTAGTCCCGATTTGCTTTGTCGTTGCTTGGACTGTAACTATTCTCACTGTTTTAAGTCTCTGGACGGCGGCGCGAGATAGTGTAACTACAGCCAAACAAATGCATCAAATCCCCTGTAGTGGTTGCCAATTTTTTACCGACAATTACCGTCTTAAATGTACTGTACGCCCATCTATTGCCAATACAGAAGAAGCAATCGATTGTTTGGACTATCAACCGAAGACGAATTCTTATCTGTATTAGTTAGGGAGTAGGGAGTAGGGAGTAGGGAATGGGTAGCAGGGGGAGGAGAGGAGTAGAGAAGAATCACTATGCCCAATGCCCAATCTACTATTGACCAATTTCTAACAATATTTTCAAAACACCGCGCCTTTGAGCGTGTTCAAAAGCCGCAAGCCCTTCAATGAGGGGGTAACTGGCATGAATGAGAGGTTGCACGTCAACTTTTCCTGTGGCTAGCAACTGGAGGGCTGGGGCAAAGGGGCCACAACGGGAGCCGATGAGGGTAATTTCATCCACTACTAATGAGGAAACATCCAGGCTGAGGTTGCCAGCATAAGTACTTTTAAGCACTAATGTACCACGAGGACGTAGGGCGTGGCGGGCGATCGCAAATCCTTCTGGGTTGCCAGTACATTCTACTGAGATATCAAAATATCTATCTGTAACAGCATCGGCTAGACTCGTTTTGATCCCCCGCGCCTCTAAATTAGCCAGTTTGTCTTGATGACGGCCCACAGCTAAAAGTTCACAGCCAGTTAAGGCAAGTGTCTGGGCTACTAACTGCCCTAGTTTGCCATCTCCAACCACTAGCACCCGATTATTTGGATGCAATGACACTTGCTGCTGAATTTCTAAAGCTGCTGCTATGGGTTCAGTAAATGTTGCTACTTCTGTTGGCACATTTTCAGGTACTAAATGTAAGTTCTCTATGGGCAAACAGAGATATTCACCAAAGGCTCCATTTCGATTAACAATACCAAGAACTGTGCGATTTTCGCAGTGAGTTGGTTGTCTACTACGACAAAACCGACAATCCCCACAAACAGCATTGATTTCTCCAACTACGCGTTGGTTAACTAGGTGTTCTGGCCCTTGTTCAACAACACCGACAAATTCATGCCCTAAAATACCAGTGTAGGGATAGTAGCCTCTAAGTAGTTCTAGGTCAGTGTTACAGATGCCCGCACGCAAGACGCGCACTAAAGCTTCTCCCTGTGGTGGTTCAGGAATGGGAATATCCGTGCGTAACTGCAATTGGTTGTTTTCGAGCCAAAGTCCTTTCATTTCTCTTCACCTCCTTTGCCTAATTATGTTGTCATACCACTTTCAAAGATTTTTACAAAATAATTAATTGGTTGTATGTAGGACTCATATTTGATTTTTGAACAAAACTCAGTACACCTTTATTGCTTCTTCCCAATCCCCAGTCCCTTACCTCTACGAGTGATTCAGAAATCAAATCGGATTGCTATAGGCGTACAAATTTATGCCTCTACCCATGTCTATGTCTCTGTAGTAGGTATTTCTTTAATAGTATTGATTGCGTCAACTTTGCTTAACCAAGTAACTAGATCGTCTGAGTCAAGTGCTATTTCACTTCCTAAAGTTTTGATATAAAGAAGTCCGTCGCTAATAATTAAATCTCTAATTGGATACCATGAATCTCGTTTTCTAATTAGAAGTTCCAACGGAATCCCTAGCCTTGAAGTATACTTGCGATATTTCCACCAAGCTCGCCATAGAAGCACAGATTTAGTACAGTGCATCTTATATCCTTTGGGAACTTCGCAGTACTGATACTGATAGAAACCCCGATTATCCACTTCTCCTTTGAGGAGATAACTAGATTCTGCTAACGCCTGATTTATCAATTCCCACTGGGATGATTTTGGCGAAATCGAGAATTGAGATAGTGTCTTAGATAGCTGGATGGTGGCAATTACACCTTCAGCTTTTGCTATCAGTTGGTTAGTGTCATAGACTGTTTGGGCTGTCAAAGCAGGATTTGACAACAAAACTTCTTTTTTATGAATAGAGTTTTGCACAAACTCTCGAATTAAATCTAGATTAGACAACATAAAATTATTTATACTAAATTAAGCAGTGTGATGTAAGCCACAACTGTACTTAAATTAGTTGCTACACTGTTATTGCACTAAAAGCAGGATTATTACCAGCTTTATTTCTCTGTCTGACTAAGACTTTGTTTACTTTAATTTCGGCTATGTCGCCGCTCACTAGGCTGGTTAACAAAATCACTGTGTTTAGATACACAACAAATTATATTAAATTTTTACGCTTTCGAGAAAAGGTTGAAATACCGGAATTAATTCGGGGCGACTAACTACAAGGGTGGGAAAAGAGCGATCGCTATAATCTTCTCCCGGTGACAACGGAAATGGTTCTGACTTTAGCGATACCCATACCCCACCAGCAGCTTGGACAATTACCCAAGCTCCGGCTATATCCCAAACTTTTGGTGTCGCTTCAATACCACCGAGAGTAGCCCCAGTTGCAACTGTCAAAAAATTATAGCTAGCTACACCCAACATCCGAATTTTGCAAGGAAAGCCGTTTTTGATAGCTGCGGTACTACGAGAACAAAGGTTAAAAAAGTGATTATTGCTGGGACTATCTATACTAGTGTGGATGGGGTGGTGGTTGAGAAATGCTCCTGTTGGTGTTGCTAAACCAGATGAACCCGCCCAAAAACCATGAAAAGCTTGATTCAAAGTTGGCGCGTAAATATACCCAAAAATGGGTGTGCCTCGATACAGTAAACCTAGAGATATTGTCCAGAGAGGAATACCGCGTGTAAAGTTGGTTGTACCATCGAGAGGATCAATTACCCAGCACCACTCAGTACCGGGAAATGACTGATCGCTCTCTTCGCTCAAAATGCCGTAACCAGAGAAATTAGAAGCGATCTCATCCCGAATTTCCTGATCTGCCCATTTATCTGCTTGCGTCACCAAACTACCATCAGCTTTTTGAGAAGCCTGTACTTTCCCAAAATCTTGGATTAGCTGTTTGCCCACCCTGGTAGTAGTAGTTTGAGCAAAATCTAGAATTGTTGTCCAAAAATCATTCATTAGTTATTAGTCATTTGTCATTTGTCATTGGTCATTTGTCCCATACAGTTTAGTCTAAATCGCTTTCTAAAACCGAAGCGATCGCTTGCTTTGTACTTGTTTGAAATTCTGTGATGTTCACCCGATTTAGAAACCAAATCGATAGCACCATTCCCACGGCTTCTAGAACGAATACTAGTCCATAAGCTAACTCTAGGCTTGGTAAAAACTTACGTCCAATATCTAAAACTGTACCTCCGATTACTACTGCCACACCTCTAGAAAGGGACTGCGCTAATCCCCATGCCCCAATAAATGTACCTGCGGCTTCTGCTGCGGTGAGATCCAACATCAAGCTAATTGCTGCTGTAGTTAAGAAACCTGCGGCTAAACCGAAAAAGAACAAACCTAGTTTGAGAACTGCTGCATTAGCTGTGAATCCTGATATACCTAGCAATATGGCACAGAATGCTACCAACATACAGCCAAAACGTGCAGTTCTGCGCTTACCCAAACGCGGGACAATATAAAAGCCCGTAACGCCGTAGGCAATCAGTAAACCAATTCCATAGAAAATATTTAATTTGGTACTTTCTGCTAGGGGCATTTTAAACACTTGACCCGCATAAGGTTCCAAAATCGGGTCTTGCATAAACAAACTGATAGTCATCACCAGTAAAAAGGTAAAAAATATACCTGTTTGTGGGCTAGCTGTCAATATTTTCCAAGCATTTCCTAGAGTAATACTATCTTCCCGGTTCACCAGTGTGGAACGGGTTAAGTATTGAGAGTATTTTTTTTCTACGCCGAATGTGGCTGCGATCGCTAAACCAAATACAATTGCTGGGACGATAGTAAATAATCGGTTGATTGCTGGCTGCAAGGTTTCTATAGTTGCTTCTGGAGTTAACTGCCTGAGCAAACTGGCACTAATAATTGCCCCAACAATAATCCCCACCATTAGCATCGACCAAACCACACCGACTACTTTAGAACGGTTATCTTCTTCAGATATATCCACCAACAAAGCAGCAAAAGCAGTACCGCTAGCACAAATTCCTAGACCGTATACAGCGAAAATTAAAGCCAAAAGTGCTGTCCAACCGATTGTTTGGGTTGTCCATACCCAATTACCTGCATTATTTCCAGCAAGATTCATCTGCCACATTACTTGTACAGCTAAAAATGCTGCGATCGCAAATATTGCCGCGCCCACCCAAACATAAGCTGTGCGGTGGTATCCCCATAACGGCTTGGCATCGGAAATCTGGCCAAACCAGACACGGGAAGGAGCAACAAATAAAGGCAGTGCTAGAACGACTGAAACCAGCGTCGCCGGAATTGCTATTTCTTGAATCATGACTCTGTTGAGTACGCCCAGAGTCAAAATGGACATCATGCTCAACCCCATCTGAAATAAACCCAGCCGGAACATGGTCAGCAGGTTTACCCTTGGCACAGATAGGGATTTTGTTTTGGTATCAAATACTTCACCGCTCGCCATAGCTACTTTTTTGTATGGTTTATAGGATTTAATCTCTCTCTTTAAATAAAGATAAACCCTACCCGCTCAAAATCAGCGAAGGAAAAGTTGAAGTTGCGATGTGATCGCACTTATTTGGCAAGCAATTATACACCTCGATTAGCGCCGAGTTAGGATTAATCTTTATGGGTTGATTGTAATCCGCGATCAGATAACGAGAGCATTTTAGGATGAAGTAGTGAAACGAGACTCCATTTACTATCAAATTTTTAAGCGCTTTCCTGGGTTACTCTTTGAACTGGTTGATAATCCTCCTCTGCAAGGGCAAAACTATCGATTTGAATCAGTTGAAGTCAAAGAAACCGCTTTTCGTCTGGATGGTGTGTTTTTACCTCCAGAGGATGCAACATCCAAGGTGATCTTTTTTGCTGAAGTTCAATTCCAAAAAGATGAAGCCCTCTACCATCGGTTCTTTACCGAGTCGCTGATGTACCTGAACCGGAATCGTTCTCAGTACGATGACTGGTTTTGTGTGGTAATTTTTTCATCACGCTCTTTGGAACCAAGGGATCAAAAAACTCATCGAATATTTCTCAACAGCGACCAAGTGCAGCGAATCTATTTAGATGAGTTAGGCGCGACTAATCAGCAGCCAATAGGTATCAATTTGATGCAGTTGACTCTAGTATCGGATGAAGTGATGGCAGAGCAAGCAAAGCAATTGATTGAGCGGGTAAAATTAGAGGAAACGGACACACTGCCGCAAAACGAAATATTAGACATCATCACCACAATCGCCGTTTATAAGTTTTCGACCTTGAGTAGAGAGGAAGTTGAAGCTATGTTGGGACTGACTTTAAAGCAAACAAGGGTTTATCAAGAAGCGAAAGCCGAGGGTCGAGAAGAACGGGAAGCTGAAATGTTGGAACTTACCGTGCCTCTGTTACTAAAAACAGGGATGAGTGTGGAGCAGATTGCTCAACAACTCAATGTTGATATAGAAGCTGTCCAGATTGCCGCACAACAAAATACATAGAATGGGCATTTTATGTCTGTTGTCATATTTTTGCAAAATGAGGAGAGCTTGAGTGACTTACCTACACTGATGCAAGCATACAGTGTAGGCTTCTCAGCGACTCCTCTATGAGGACATTGACTGAGCTTTGCTTATACTGCACGTCATGCCCTGCCGCGCAGTTTGAACAAGTACAAAAAGTATGTTCTACCTCACTACCGCTAGAATTTTACTCATTCACGGAAACGATACAAAAATATCTATTCTTGAATGAAACCCCATATTCTAGATTTTCTAGGTTCAGTGTACGACCAGCATTTTCGGCTTTGTTCGTACCTACTTAGAATACCATATTTCTCTCAAGAAATATAATAAATATGGGTCATGCTTCGACATAGCAATTAACTGTTTTGGCTATGCCAAAATATATTAATTACTATGTCTCTCCACTCCCGCGCATTCATCCCACACTCCGTAAGTGTGAGTGTGGGACTTCTGCTGAAATTAGTTAAAATCCTCAATTGCCTTTTTATGGGATCTAGAGCGATCACGCCAAAATATGACAGATTAAAATGCTCATGATTTCATCAGAGGCGATCATATCTGATGGTCAAATGGGAACCATAAGAAAAGAAGCTAGTACAATGCTTTGCTATGAAGCAAAGAAACGTAATACATCATACTAGATTGGTTTACCCATGTCCGACGAACAAGAGCATAATTCCGCTTTTAACGCTGCTGCCAACATTAACGTTCAACATGCCCAATTACAGGATTTATCCTTAAGTGCAGTACGTAGATTATATAAAGGTGGGATTCGACCTGGTGATCCAATAAGAACCAGAGTGCAAGCCCAAGAAATGTTAGATAAAATCCCTCCATCTCAAAGAGCAGGGATTGATGGTAAATCTACTGATGTTAATACCCAGAAATACCTATCAGATAAACACGCTAGTCACATCAAACCGCATAGCAAAGGCGGCTCAAATGATCCCAAAAATATCAAGTGGGAAAATGCCAAAGATAATTTAGCTCGTGGCGATAAACCCATGACTTCGCAGGAGCAAATGAGAGTAGATGCTAAATGGCATTTTGATAACCTAACAGGTGCAGTCAAAGCAGGTGTTAAAGCCGCGCCCCTTGGAGCAGCCATTGGTGTAGCGACGACAGCACCATTTTCGTTACTAACCAACGCGCTGCGCGTAGTTCGGGGTGAAATTTCTGCACAAGAAGCCGCTATAGAAACATTGAAAGATACCGTAAAAGGCGGCACAGTTGGGGGTGTGACAGCGTTTGTAACCACAACAGTAGCAGCAGCTTGTCCACCAATTGCGATCGCTTTAACCGCAGCAGCACCAGTTTTAGCTGTTGTTGGAACTGCGGGTATGGTTTACGAGTTTTTCAAAATCCTCGATGACCATAAACAAACGGTGAAAATCTATTATGAATCTTTAACTCAACAAGAATTAGAAAGATTACAAGCAATTGAGAACGAACTTATTTATGAACACCAGAAAAATCTAGAGTTTTTGGCCCAATCAGAAGCAATTAATCAAGAAATTACAAATCGTCCAATTGCACCGGGAATCGAAGGGGCTATGCAACGGTTACGTGAATCAGTAGCTATTGCTCAGTCTTTAGGACTAGCATCAACTGATAGTAAGTTACTGCCTGATTCTCAACTTCTTTACCTTCCTCCTCATTCCTAGAGAATTAGTCAAAAATTGTATGATTTTTATAATTCCTCTTCTGTTTGGTGCTTTAGGGGCGGCAGTTGGTGCTGTCGCAGGTGCTTTTACTGCTCATGCTGCTGGAGAAAAGGACAGACAAGCAGGCAAGCATCACAGAGAAGTTGCAAATGAATTAACGAACAAATACGCCAATTTAGAGAAGAAATATTATGAATTTGCTGATGAAAGCAAAAGGCAGATTAATGATTTAACTCGCCAACACGCATTAGATGAAGTAGAAAAAGACTGTTTGCGTTTAGCAGTACGACTCCAACAAAATCTCATTTATTTAATGTGGGAGATTGATAGAGAACCTACAACAGATGCTTTAAACAGGTTTCAAGCAGCAGTGGAACAAACTAACCAAGTTCTCTACCAATTAAAAGAGGAGCTAATTATTGTTCCTAATGATTACTATGCAAGTCTTTTAACAGCAATAGCAGCAACTAAAAAAATCAACACTATAAAATCCAGCGATGCTGGCATTAAAACTGTTCTCAGTGTTGATTTAGGCAGAATTTCCACAAAGACTTGTGTCAGTCGTGAACCCGGTAGTGTTGTGTTCGTACCTGCCAACGTTAAGCAAATGTCAATAGAACAGGTACGTGGTGGTGTTTTTGAAGTTCGTGCTATTGATCCTTTAATGAATTTGTGGCTGGAATATCAAGGCAATGGATATGCTGTAGGTCAACTGGCAGCAGATTTTGGAGCGAATCTAGGAATCGGACAATCTAAGGTAGAAGCTGCACTGGTAAAAGTGTTAACAAGTGCTAGCTACTTTAAACTCAGAGACGATATCTCAGTTGTACTAGGTCTGCCCTTTCTTTCCTTAGAGCAATTTGAAAAGGAAAAAGCACAGTTGATTAGCCAAGTAGCTGGATCTCATGTGTTGAACTTCCGAGGCGAATCTGTCTCGCTCAACGTCAGTAAGGTATGGGTAATGCCAGAAGGCTACGGTAGCCTCTTGTGGTCTGAAGCTCAACCTAAGAAAAGTCCTAACAGTCCCGATTTTACAAAAATTTCGGTGGCGATCGTCGATATTGGACATCAAACTGTCGATTTGTTGATGATGGATAATTTCCGATTTATTAAATATCTTTCTAAGAGTGAAGACTTTGGTATGAACAAGTTTTATGAATTGGTGGCTGCGGAAATAGACGGTGCTGATAGTCAATCTTTGGCACTGATTTCTGCTGTTAACAAACCCAGAGGCGAACGCTATTACCGTCCTAAAAGCGCAACCAAACCCACTAACTTAGACGATTTTCTTCCTAACCTCACAGAGATGTTTTCTCGTGAAATCTGTAGCCGTGTTCTAGCCTGGTTGCCAGAGCGTGTAACTGATGTGATTATTACTGGTGGTGGCGGTGAATTCTACTGGGATGACGTTCAACGTCTACTCAAGGAAGCAAAGATTTATGTCCATTTAGCGGCACCCGCTAGGCAAGCTAATGCTTTGGGGCAGTATATTTATGGTGAGGCGCAATTACGCGCCATTGATCGCCGTGCTAGGTCAGAAAACTGATGTTACTTTGAATTTATCCCAAAGCAAAGATAATTTTTGGTAGCTGTAAAGAGTTATTTAACATACCAGTAAAAAAATGAAAATTCAACTTTCTCATGATGTTAAAGATAAACCTTATAAAGAGTGTATTACTCCTAAGAAAGGGAAAAAATTTAAGGCAGGATAAGAATTGCTTGTCAATGTAGAAAATATTCAAAAGTTACCAGATAAATGGGAGTTTTGTTATTTTGATTTAGAAAAAGAAGTGACTTACCAATTTTATATAACGCACGATGAGATAAAAAATGATTCTAGAGAAGAAATAAATTTTTTATTAATTGTTATTGAATCTGAGTTTGAAGAACTAATTACAATACCCGAAATAAAGGAATTGATAGACTCTCAGAGGGTAGCGATATTTCTTACAATGACTACATTTGAATTCCTAGATACTTATCAACCCTTTGAGCGATATTATCAAAGGCTATCTTGAAATAGGTGCGTGACTATCAATCGATACAGCTTGTTAACAATCACCAATGCCCTATTCGCAGTCTTGCCCATGACGATCGCACTATAAAAGTCAAAAAGCTTGAACAAAGACTAATTGCAACATTGAGCAGGAACTAGCTAAAAAATAGCGATCGCACTCCAGCAACTACAATAAGAGTACAACTAGTGTTGTACCTCCAAAGGCTGAAAAAATGAAACGCACACTATATATTCCTGATGAGTTGTGGACACAACTTGACCAATACTTAAAATATCACCCAGAGCAAAACCCATCAAGTGTTGTACAGGAAGCACTGGCGGAAAGTTACGCCCCAAAAATGGTTCAAGGCTACTATCGCTGGCAGGAATCGTAGAAAATGCTCCTACAGACGCTTCAGTTAATGAAGACTATTTGATACAAGTATGAAGCGTCCCGTTTTGGATGCAGTCCCCCTGATTGCCTTCTAAGCTCATAGAGGCAAAAACAGCACTAAAAAAGATTTTATAGTAAACCTAATAATAATATTTACTGAAGTTATGGTATTACGCTGTAACTTTATCGGACGCAATCAAGCCACATAAAAATATCAATATTTGTGGTTTTAACTACGCTATTCCATTGAATTAGTAAGATAAACTTGCCGTATGTATGTCATCAAACTACTTACCTTCATCTAGTAACCAAAAAGGCATAAGCAATGACTAAAGAACCAGTCAAAGTAATATTATGGGAAGTAAACCAAAAAGATTTTCTAAAAAAGTTCTATGATCTCCAATTTATTCCCAGAGTAGGAGAGGAAGTTTACCTAAAAAAGGAAAGATGGAAAGTAACTAGAGTTGAGCATGATGTAGAAATTAGTGAGATTAATGTCTACATGGAATTAATCAAAAAAGTCAAGCAGGAGAAACCATCTAATTCATAATTACAAGTAAATACACTCGACTATAGCAACCCTATTTGATTTGTGAGAATTGCAACCCGCAGATCCCCGGCTTCTCGAAGAAGTCGGGGATCTTGTTTATGTGCGTTTGATTCAGGTTTTAAATTTTTATGCAAGACGCGATGTCTACGACGGGCGTAGCTGCTGCACCACAAGATTTGCAGCCAAGTGGTGGCGATCGCACCCAATCTTGTCTGTAACGATACACTATAAAAGTAAAGAAATGTAAATAAACTAAATTTTGCAACCGTGGAAAACATCACATTGGGGCAAAATGGCCCATCTGTTACACCCTTATGCATCGGCACTTGGGCTTGGGGTGATAAACTATTTTGGAATTATGGCGATCGCTACGGCCCAGAACAGTTACAAGAAGCCTTTACAGCAGCCTTAGATGCTGGTATTACCTTCTTTGATACTGCCGAAATCTACGGAATGGGACTATCAGAGAAATTTTTGGGAGAATTTCTGCAACAGACACAACAATCTGTACAAATTGCCACAAAATTTGGCCCTCTACCGTGGCGATTTACAGCCCAATCCGTCTCTGATGCTTTAACAGCTAGCCTCAAACGCTTGCAATTAGAGCGAATCGCCCTTTATCAAGTGCATTGGCCTTTTGCTTTCTTTTTAAGTCAAGAAACTTTGATGAATGCCCTAGCGGATGAAGTGAAGCGGGGCAGAATTGCCGCAGTCGGTGTGAGTAATTACTCAGCAGAGCAAATGCGAGACGCGCATCAAATATTGGCTACCCGTGGAGTCCCTTTGGCTGTGAACCAAGTGCGCTATTCTTTACTCAGTCGCCAAGTTGAAAGCAAAGGTATTATCGCAACTGCGCGTGAGTTGGGTGTAACTATCTTGGCATATAGTCCTTTAGCACAGGGATTACTCACAGGGAAATACAGTATTGATAGTGCCGAAATCCCCACTGGTGCGAGAAAAATAGACCCGCGATTTAAGAAAGAAGGACTGCAAAAAATTGCCCCAGTCATATCTTTACTACGCAACTTCGGGGAAAAATACGATCGCACTCCTGCCCAAGTTGCTCTCAACTGGTTAATTGCTCAGGGGAATGTTATTCCCATTGCTGGGGTGAAGACAGCCGAACAGGTACGGCAAAATGCTGGCGCTTTGGGCTGGAAATTGAGCGACGATGAAATTGGAGAATTAGAACTAGTTAGTCGTCCTTGGTTGTAGAGACGTTGCAATGCAACGTCTCTACTCAAACACAGGAGGCCAAATTTCTGACACTACTAGCTCCCAACCTGGTAATAAGTCTGGTAGTGTCAGTTTGTCATCATCCTGCAAAATTATTGGTTCTTGGTTGAGCCGATAAACTGTGAGCGTTAATTTGTCAGGATCAATCAAAATACCAACTGTACATCCGAGTTGTAAAAATAGCTGAATCTTTTCTACCAGTGGTTTGATCCTGTCTGACTTAGATTTTATCTCTACCATCAAGTCAGGTACAAGTTCTACAAAGTCACGCTTACTTGTTTTCAGTCTATCAGCACGAACAAAAGACACGTCGGGAGCGCGAAGATTTCGTTTTTCGTTATCAGCTTCTTTGCCGTTTTCTGTTTCTAACGTCGGCAAAATAAAACCAGCGCTAGAACCAGTTACCCGTCCTAGCCTCTGTGGGCGTACCCAATTACCCAGTAATCTAACTAACTCAGCACCTATTTCCTCTGACTCATAATCTGATGGCCCCATAAGAAGTATATTTCCGTCTACTAGCTCCATCTGCCATTCTGGATGCTCTGCTTGTAGTTGCTCTAAGTCTGGAATACTGAACATAAGACCACGAAGAATGCATCTTTAATTTATCTTCCTACAAAGAGGTAGAAAAAGTTTCCCAAAAAGCCAAAAAGTCAAGAGCCAAAGTCAAAATCTTGACTCTTAACTCTCAACTCTCCAATTTTAGATTTTGATTTTGGATTAAAGGAAAAGTCTAAAATCCAAAATTGATTAACTTCTAACTCCTGACTAAGAAGCTGATTCTCTAGCTATGGGTGAACCTATCTTTTTACTAGGGGATGCAGAAGAATCCTGTCCGCTTGTCCGCAGTTTTGGTTTGGGAGAAGAATGTCTTTCTTCACCATTGTTACTATCTGATTTCCACGCAGCACGAGGACGATCGCTAGAAGAAGATTCACGACGCTTACCGAGTCTCGGTTTGGGAGCAGAAGATTCCTCTTGGGGAATTTCTACATCTGAACTCAACCAAGCGGGGCGAGTTTGATCGTAAGCGATTTGCAATGCAGCTGCGGCGATCGCTTGAGCATCGTATTCTTCAATTAGTTCGCTAACAATTGGCAAGAATGAAGCTAAACGCTCACCTGTCAAAGCTTCCCGCACCTGTTCTTGCAGTTTCAGGATGTGCCGCGCTTCAATTTGTGCGCGTGTAGGAATGGTCAGCAATTGCCAGCTTTGGCGATTATGACGTTCAAATGTTTGCTGTTTGCGCCGCTCAAATGGTTGTACTAAAGAAATTGCTGTTCCTTCTTTACCAGCACGACCAGTACGGCCAATGCGGTGGACGTAGGTTTCTACGCTATCGGGTAAGTCGAAGTTGATTACATGGGAGAGTTGATCTACATCTAACCCTCGTGCTGCAATATCAGTTGCTACAACCCAACGGACTTGACGGTTACGGAATCTGATCAATAACCGTTCCCGCGCTTGTTGCGACAAGTCACCGTGGTATTCATCTACACTGTGACCAGCCCCTTGTAACTGACTGGTGAGTTCGGCGGCTGTGCGTCTGGTGCGGACGAAGATTAAAGCTGTTTCTGGATCTTCCATTTCCAGAATCGGCTGTAAAGCTTTGGCTTTTGTCCAGTGGCGGGGGATCAAGTAAGCTACTTGATTAATCTTGTTGGGAGCGGCTTTTGGCTGCTCAACTGTGACAGTTGCAGGCGATCGCAAGAACTTGTTCACCAACATCCGAATCGATGGTGGCATTGTTGCCGAGAATAAAGCTGTTTGGCGATCTACGGGCGCTTGAGAGAGGATTTTGATCACATCGTCGATAAAGCCCATGCTCAACATTTCATCGGCTTCATCCAACACAAACCACTTCACTTGATCGAGCTTTAAACAGCCGCGATCGAGCAAATCGATCACTCGTCCTGGAGTGCCCACAACCATGTGAACGCCACGCTTGAGTTGTAACATTTGGCGGTCAATTGATTGACCACCGTAGATTGCTAACACTCGCAATCCTTCATTACCAATGAATTGCGCGATCGCATCGTGAACTTGCATTGCTAATTCACGAGTTGGCGTTAAAACTATGGCTTGCACGGCTCTTTGATTAATATCTAGCCGCTCTAAAATTGGCAGTGAAAATGCTGCCGTTTTGCCTGTACCTGTTTGAGATTGACCTACTACATCACGACCGCCTAGCAATTGGGGAATTGCTTGGACTTGAATGTTAGTGGGTTCGGTAAAACCGATTTTTTCTAGTTGTTCGACACGTTCTTGGGAAATGCCTAATTCTTGAAATGAAAGAGTCATTAATTCGTCCTAAATTTTATGTAAGGATTTTGGATTAGTCATTTAGTCATTAGTCATTAGTCATTAGTCATTAGTCATTAGTTATTAGTAAGCCAAGGGCGGTAGCGAAGCCTCAAGTCTTAGAGAGACTATGCCAAAGAGTCCGCGAACTTCAGTAAACCCTCATAAAAACTGCCATTAATGCAGCGTTGACCTTAAAATAAGGGTCATTTAACAAAGGACAAAAGACAAAAGACAAAGGACAATTTAGTTATTGACTACTTGACCATAGAGGTCGTATGTATCAGCGTGGTGAATCGCTATTGGCACGATGGTTCCTAATTTTGCCTGGCCTTTGACATACACCAGACCATCAACCTCTGGGGAAAATCTACCTGAACGACCGATTAATTCACCACTTTCAGGATTTTCTTGCTCAATCAGGACATCGACGATTTTGCCTACTTCCTGTTGATTTTTCTTTTGAGAAATCGGTTGCTGGAGTTCCATCAGTTGGTAGCGGCGATCGTCCATCACTTCTTGAGGCAACTGATTTGGCAACTTGTAAGCTGGAGTTCCTTCTTCAGAGGAAAAGGTGAAGACACCAACATGATCGAATTCATGCCGCCCAACGAACTCTAGTAGATGCTCAAAATGCTCGCTTGTTTCTCCTGGGAAACCAACAATAAAGGTTGTCCGCAGTACGGCTGTTGGTAGCGCCGTTTTGATGCGATCTATAATCCCATCATTTACCCGCCCTTGCCAAGGACGGTTCATGGCGCGGAGAATATCTGGATGAGAATGCTGTAAGGGCAAATCCAGATAAGGCAAGACGTTTGGTGTTTCTTGGATCGCCGCTATCACATCTGGGGTCAGTCCCGTGGGATAAGCGTAGTGCATTCTAATCCACGGTATATCTACTTTCCCCAAAGCGCGAAGTAATTCGGCTAATTTCGGCTTACCGTAAATATCTAGACCGTAATTAGTGGTGATTTGGGAAATTAAAATAATTTCCTTCACTCCTTGACTAACTAACTGCTCGGCTTCGGCGACTATAGATTCAATAGTACGCGATCGCTGGTTCCCTCGAAGATGAGGAATGATACAAAATGCACAACGATAATCACATCCTTCTGCAACCCGCAGGTAAGCTACGCCCTCGGTTGTAGTACGATAGCGCGGTGTAGTTTCATCGGCAATGTAGGTTGGTTCGATACTAACCTGTTTAACCCGTTCGCCAAGTTCAACACGCTCAATTACATTTACAATTTTGTGATAATCACCTGTACCAACCACTGCTACTGCTTCCGGCAACTCTTCCAAAAGTTGTTCTTGGAAATGTTGCGCCATACAGCCAGTGATTACAATTTTTTTGTTTGCCTCTGCCAGTTCTACCAAAGTTCTGACAGACTCTTGTCGGGCTGCTTCAATAAAACTACAAGTATTAACAATAACGTAATCTGCTAACTCTTCATTTGTATCTACACCGTAGCCTGCTTCTACGAGCATTCCCAGCATGTGTTCTGTATCAATTCGGTTTTTCTCGCAGCCCAGGTGAGAAATGGCAATTGTTGGCTTGTCACCCATATTTTGAAAAAATCTTCATTTTTTTTTCTTTTTGTAGTCAAACATTTTGGTGCAAGATTAAGCTTTTTTGCTATCAGCATCCTCATGAAAACAGTGCAGTGGCAAATATCCACTGTCAATAACTGTCCGTGGACTCATAACCCTATTAATAAATAAAAATAGAGGTCATGTTATGATATTCCTATCAATCTGTTCCCCAGGGTAAATTGAAGTGTCTTTGGGTACATTTGACACTTGTAATCTTTTTTAACAATTCGCCTATTGGTATTTTACATTACCACAGCGTGTGCGTTGTTAATCTACCCATCGGGAAGCCGCCCAAAGGGCTTGTTGTGAGAAGTCGCTACCCTCCGGGAAATCGACGAAAGCGACTACGCTTAGAAAGCAGTAATGCTAGTCTGGCGATTGGCAAGTCCTACGACTGGGCGCGGACAAGACACCTAAACCACGGAAAGCTGCCTCGCGTCTAGTGAGTGGCAAACTCCTCTTGTAGCCAAGTTTTATCTTAACATATCTTATGGGAGGTTGGAGGTCAATTTCCATCTTAGGAAGGAGGCAGTAAACCGACTATCATAAAACACATTTGACTAGTTAATGAAAAGTCAAGAGTCAAGGGTCATACAGTCAATAGTCAAAAAATTCTAGACTCTGGACTCCGCGAGGCGGATTAAAGACGTGGACTTATATCAATTATTTAAAACTCGCTCACCGATTATTGGCGTGATTCACCTGCTACCACTGCCAACCTCACCTCGTTGGGGAGGTAGTCTAAAAGCGGTGATTGACCGTGCTGAACAAGAAGCTGCCGCCCTGGCAAGTGGAGGGGTTGACGGGCTGATTGTGGAGAATTTTTTCGACGCGCCGTTTACCAAAAACCAAGTTGATCCGGTGGTTGTGAGTGCCATGACCATTGTGGTGCAACGGATACAAAATTTGGTGACTTTGCCTATAGGCTTAAATGTTTTGCGAAACGACGGCAAAAGTGCAATGGCGATCGCTAGCTGTGTACAAGCGCAATTCATCCGCGTTAACGTTCTGACAGGAGTGATGGCAACTGACCAGGGATTAATTGAGGGAGAAGCCCATCAACTACTGCGCTATCGACGGGAGTTAGGCTGTGATGTTAAAATCCTGGCCGATGTGTTGGTGAAACACGCCCGTCCTTTGAGTTCTCCAAATCTCACAGTCGCCGTGAAAGACACCATTGAAAGGGGTTTAGCAGACGGAGTGATTTTATCTGGTTGGGCTACTGGTAGCCCACCTAACTTAGAAGATTTGGAACTAGCTTGTGGTGCAGCAGCTGGCACGCCAGTATTCATCGGTAGTGGGGCGAATTGGGAAAATATTGATACATTGATGCAAGCAGCAGATGGTGTCATAGTTTCCAGTTCCCTAAAACGCCACGGACGGATAGAGCAACCAATTGACCCAATTCGCGTCAGTCAATTTGTCGAAGCTGCGCGTCGCAATTGGAACTCCAAAAGTGAAAGCAAATCAGCAGAACAAGTGAAGTTACATTCTTAGGGAGTGGGGAGTGGGGAGTAGGGAGTAGGGAGAGCAAGCGAACAATTAATTTTTATTTCCCATTCCCCATTCCCCATTCCCCATTCCCCATTCCCCAATATTTATGAGAGTGGGGAGTAGGGAGTAGGGGGAGCAAGCGAACAATTAATTATTATTCCCCATTCCCCAATTCCCCATTCCCCACTCCCCACTCCCCACTCCCCATCCCCTAATATTTATGATTCGCCGTCGTTCTACTCCTTGGATTCATAAATGGTCACGTCCATTGATTGCCGCGATCGCTGGATGTGGTGCCCTGATAACTGGTTATCTAACCATAGAAAAGTTAACAGGAGGCAGTGCAGCTTGTGTGGCACAGGCTGGTGTCAAGGGCTGTAATGATGTACTTTCTAGCCCTTGGGCAACGGTTTTTGGTCAGCCATTAGCTTTGTTCGGGTTTTTGGCATACATCAGTATGGTGATATTTGCTTTGGCTCCCTTGGTATTCAACTCAGGGGAAAAGAATAGCCGCAAACAATTGGAAAATTGGACGTGGTTGCTGCTGCTAGCAGGTGCGATCGCAATGTCTGTCTTTAGCGGCTACTTAATGTATGTGCTAGCATCTCAAATTAAAGCTATTTGTCCTTACTGTATCGGTTCAGCTTTGTTCTCTGTGAGTCTTTTGGTACTGACGATTATCGGGCGGACTTGGGAGGATATAGGACAAATCTTCTTTACCGCCATTATTGTAGGAATGGTGACGCTGATTGGCACTTTAGGCGTTTATGCTGGCGTGAATCAATCAGATGTTACACCTGTAACTCCAGGACAACCCGCAAAAATTACCTTTACTCCCAAAGGAGAAGCTAACCCTGGCTTCGGTTGGAAAGTTACCACTACTTCTGGTGAGGCAGAAATAGCCTTAGCACAGCATCTGGCAAAGGTAGGCGCGAACGAATACAGTGCTTACTGGTGTCCTCACTGCCATGAACAAAAGCTGCTTTTTGGTAAAGAAGCCGAGGAAGTAATCAACAAGGATGTTAAAGTAGAGTGCGCTCCCGATGGACTTAAAGCTCAACCAGAACTGTGTAAAGCCGCAAAAATTGAAGGCTTCCCCACTTGGATCATCAATGGCAAAAGCTATAGCGGAGTCCAAAATTTAGAGGAACTGGCGAAAGTTTCTGGTTACACGGGCCCTCGGAACTTTAAGTATTTCAAGTAATCGACCTAGCGGTACGGTGTAGTTCACACCCAGTCAACTGGATGAATACAGCAAAGTCTGTTTCCAGTTGGCTTTTTTGTTTTTGGTAGTAGATAATATGTGTTGTTCAATCTGACTATCCATTGGTGTCAACAAAAGCCTAGAAATAGCTTAACTGTTGGTCAAATAATTGGCCTGAATATATGGCAATACAGTTCAGTTAAGGATTTTTGGTACTGATTTTAGACCTGTAGAGACGTGTTAGCGTAGCGGGGCGTTCGCTTTTAGCGTCTCCAAGAGTTGCCCAGTACAATTTCGCGTCTCTAGCAAGGTTTTTCGGCTTAACTGAACGGTATTGGAATATATGGTAGTACATCACAACTACCACAATATACTGAATTGAAAAACTTTTAGAAACTCTATTTAGCTCCTCGTTGAACTATGTTAATCCGATGGTTAATAGCTATAGGAAATAGAGAATATTTCTCCCCAGTAGTGTAATGGGAATGAATCAGCAGCTAGGCAAGCATTTTGTGAAGTTAATCTTTGGACTGAAACAATCCCTTGGTCGAGGACACAGAGAATTGATTACTGCCGCCAGCGTTGCAGTCTGCGTCCTGCTTTTGCACTCCATCGGATTATTACAATCTTTGGAGTTGGCAGCTTTGGATCAATTTTTTCGCTTACGTCCAAATGAACCGCCAGAAGAGCGTATTACCATCGTAGTGATTGATGAAGCCTATTTAAAGGAAGTAGGTTCTTGGCCAATTCCAGATGCGAATATTGCCCAGTTGTTAGAAAAATTGAACGTCCACAAACCCCGTGCTATTGGCTTAGATATCTACCGAGATTTGGCAGTAGAGCCTGGAAATCAAGAACTTCGTAATATTTATAAGTCAATACCCAACTTGATTGGTATTAAGCTACTGGCAAATGACAAAAACGTTAATGTTTCACCTCCACTGGGGCTAAATCAGGATCAAGTCGGCTTTAACAATGTGCTGTATGATGTTGATGGGAAAGTACGTCGCAGTTTGTTATATTGGCACATTAATAATCAGGTACACGAAAGTTTTGCTCTGAAGTTGGCTTTATTGTATTTAAAGTCAGAAAATATTACTCCCACCACAGCAAAAAACAACCCTGAGTATTTGCAATTGGGTAAGGCCACGTTTACTCGTTTTGAGGCTAATGATGGTGGTTATGTGGGAGCTAATGCTAGAGGCTACCAAATTTTGTCCAGTTTTCCCCCCAAATGCCAAAGTTTATCGGGAAATTTTTGCAGTTTTCGCCAGGTATCGATAAAAGATGTACTGGCAGATAAAGTCAAAGAAAACTTCATCAAAGATCGGATTATACTTATTGGTTCTACTGCCCCCAGTCTCAATGATTTTGTATTCATTCCATACTCCAGTAGTCTAATGGGTACGGCAAAACCTGTACCTGGTATTCAACTGCAAGCTTATTTTACTAATGAGTTAATCTCAGCGGCTCTGCAAGGACGACCATTACTGATGGTCTGGCATGACTTATTGGAAGACTTGTGGATTTTTATTTGGTCTTATCTGGGAACTGTGACGACATGGCGGATACGACACGCAACTAAGAGCCTTCAAAGCATTCTAGTTTGTTGCTTGGTATTGACCCTGAGTGCGTACCTTGCTTTCTTGTATGGTTGGTGGATACCGCTCATTCCCTCACTATTTAGCTTTGGCAGTTCAGCTATTTGGATGACTAATCATATTGTCCACATCCAGCAAGAGTGGAAACGTTCTAAAGAATTTTTGCATCACGTAATCAACACGATTCCTGATCCAATTTTTGTGAAAAATGAACAACACCAGTGGATTGTTTTAAATGAAGCGTATTGTCGATTTATCGGTTATCCGAATAAGTTGTTAATTGAAAAGTCAGACTATGACTTTTTCCCCAAACATGAAGCCGATGTGTTTCGACAACAGGATGAACTTGTGTTCAGGACTGAAAAACCCCAGGAACATGAAGAAGAATTTACTAATGCAGATGGTCAGACTCATCAAATTTCCACTAAGCGATCGCTCCATAAAGACTCAGCTGGCAATTTCTTTTTAGTTGGGATCATCCGAGATATTACTCAGCGCAAGCTCATGGAAGAACAGCTAAAACGTACTGCTGCTGAACTATTGTGCTCTAACAAAGAACTAAAACTCAAAGAAGACCACTTGCGTCATTTAGCTTATCACGACCCGCTCACAGGTCTATCTAATCGCAAATTTTTTGCCGAACAACTTTATGAATCGTTACATTGGGCGCAACACAACAAGTTGTTGCTAGGGCTGCTGTTTATTGATTTAGATGGCTTTAAGCAAATCAATGATACTCTGGGGCACGAGGTGGGCGATCGCTTGCTAATGACTATCGCCGGACGACTCAGCAACTCTTTACGCGCTAGTGATACAGTTTCTCGTTTGGGTGGCGATGAATTTACTGTGATTTTACGCGCAATTCCTAATGTTCAAATAGCTGCTAAAATCGCAGCAACAATTTTAACTAGTATTAGCAAGCCAGTTGTCTTGGACGGCTATGCAATCCGAGTCTCTGCCAGTATTGGTATTAGTGTTTATCCATACAACAGTCAAGACAGTGAAACTTTAATGAAACAAGCAGATGCAGCAATGTATCGTGCTAAGCAGCTGGGTAAAAATCGCTACGAATTTGCTTAATTAGTCAATAGTCAAGTGTCCAGGTTTTTTTCTTTTTAGTTACAATTTTTACCTTTAAATTAGGAATGAGGAATGGAGATACGTCCAAAGGACTATCTTGAAAAAGTATAGTGTATATATATTCTGCAAAGTGGTTTTTTCGGCAATATAAAGACTTAGTACAATACGCTTGGGTTAAGCCCAAAAACCTTGGTAGAGACGCGAAATTGTACTGGGCAACTCTTGGAGACGCTAAAAGCGAACGCTCCGCTACGCTAACGCGTCTCTACAGGTCTAAAATTCAGTACCAAAAATCCTTAACTGAACCTATTGGGACTTAGTAAGGTTTTTTACCTGAAAAATCAACCTAATAATACAGGTGAGGAAGGGATCAATCATCAAAGGGAACTGGCCAATTAATTATTTTTGTTAATATTTTTACTAATACAAAATATACTGTACTTACTCGATTTATTATTAGATTTTATAGTTCATAGTTTTGAAAATCCTTATATTATAGTAATTCCGTTACTTTAACTTTATATATCTTTACTAAATTAAATTTTTAATATACACTCAGCTAAGTATTACTGAAGATATTTCTGAACTCTTAGTTAATAAACATAGTGTTTATACTTAGGAGTATTAAAATATTATTAATAAGTATTGGTTTAGAAAAAACACTTCCAGCAATTTATCAACATATCTAACTTTGGACTGATGTGAAAATGATACATTAAGAATATTACTTAAGTAGATAGACTATTTAATAACAGCAGATAAAGCTTAAGTTACAAGCGTTGCCCATAATTACTTGTACAGTGCCAAGAATAATTGAACTAATTTAATAAAGTTATTTGTTAACAAATTTAAGTACATATACGGTAGTAAAGAAAAATATTTTTAAAATTAATAAATAGTAAATTTCCTGAAAGCCATGAAGACTAACTTCCGAATCAAAAAGTTTATGATATTGTGTATAGGTGCTTACATCTTAATACCGAAAATTGCAGCCTATACGGGTATGTTCAATACTGCAAGCGCTACTAGCGGTGACACCTTAATTGCGCGCAAAGTCAATTCTCAAAATTTAAAAGACGTGTATATCCCACCAAATTATGGTGGCCCCGACAGTCAGCATGGTAGCGGCACCCGCTAAGGGACTTCCAAATAAAATATCCCATTGCTTTGGCGAGTAGGGGAAGCAGGGGAAGCAGGGGAAGCAGGGGAAGCAGGGGAGGAAGAATCTAACGATCATAGTCGCTTCCAAAATTGAATAATTTAATTTCTGGAAATCCCTAATAGGAATTTTGGATTTTAGATTGGCCCTATACTTGAGCCATTGTCATTAAGTTATGGGCTAAGAGCTACTGACTTAAGAGCGTTCCTGTCCAAGCGTTGCCAATACGGTTCGGATAAGATCCCCCCGCCTGTGGCGACCCCCTTAAAAAGGGGGTAAAAGAGGGTCAGAAGCCCCCCTTTTTAAGGGAGTTGAGGGGATCTTCGAGGACTAAACACGTTAACCGAACCGTATTGCAAGCGTTGCGACTACAGGAAAAGGAATTAAAAGCCTTTGCTAGAAGTTTGTTCGGGAAACTTCAATCAAAATGATAGTGGAGATTTCCACCAATGATGTGTTTGTACAAGTGCGTGAACTTGCCAATTTGGGTCTGGCTGAGGATAATCTAAACGGTAGTGCCCACCTCGGCTTTCGGTTCTAAAAGCAGCACTTTTAAGAATTAAATCAGCTACATCTAATAAATTGCGGGTTTCTGCCCAAAGTCTCAATTGCCGTTCAACATCTGGGATGTCAAAACTAGCTGCTTGGGCGGGACGTAAAGCAAGCAAGAATTGACTTAAAGGCAGGATAGCGAAATCTTGCTGCCAAGATTCAATAGTAGCGATCGCAGTTTCTAACTTTGATTTCTCCCGACAAATACCAGCACTTTCCCACACTAGACGTGGTAACTTCTCCCTGAGTGCTTCTAGCTGTGCTTGCTGGATATGCCACTCACTAGCATCAGCACTAAATTTCTGTAATTGTAGTACTGGTGTTTCTGGCGGCAGCCCAATATTTTCTAACTCTATTTTGTCCATTTGGGCCCCAAACACAATACATTCCAGCAGGGAATTACTGGCAAGGCGATTTGCCCCATGCACCCCGGTACTAGCGGTTTCACCCACCGCGTACAAACCACGAATATTCGTGCGATTCATCAGATCCGCGACAATGCCACCCATCCAGTAATGGGCAGCAGGGGCCACAGGAATTGGTTCATGGAAGACATCAACTCCCCAATGCTGACAAACTTTGATAATGTTGGGAAAGCGGTGACGAATCTTGTCGGCGGGGATGGGGCGCATATCCAACCACACATGGGCAGTCGCTAAATCAACGGCGGTACGTTGTAAATGGCTGAAAATTGCTCTACTGACTACATCTCTGGGCGCGAGTTCACCCGCCGGGTGGTAGTCAAAGGCAAAACGCCGCCCTTCGTTATCGACAAGGTGTGCGCCCTCACCGCGTACAGCTTCGCTAATCAGAAAGCGATCGGCACCAGGTTTAGTGAGGGCTGTGGGGTGAAATTGCACAAATTCCAAATCGCGGAGGATAGCGCCAGCCCGATATGCGATCGCTACTCCATCACCTGTACTTACAGCCGGATTAGTAGTTTGGGCAAATACCTGACCACCACCTCCAGTTGCCAGTACCACAGCACCAGCCCTTACCCATGTGATTTTTCCTTGGTAAAATAAGCTGATTCCCTGAGTGCGATCGCTTTCGGGTTCAATCCACAAACTCAAAGCCAAAGCTTGCTGAATGATTTGAATATTCTGGCGACGTAATACTTGCGCTGCAAGGGTGGTGGTAACTTCCCTCCCTGTGGTGTCTGCGGCGTGGAGAACGCGGTTGCGAGAATGGGCAGCTTCTAAAGTTAAAGCCAAGGCTTGACCATGACGGTCAAAAGCAACTCCTAAGTCAACTAGGGATTGAATGCAGTTAGGCGCAAGTTGGGCGAGAAATTCTACAGCAGTGCGATCGCACAAACCTGCACCTGCCCGGATCGTATCTTCAATGTGCAGCGTGGGAGAATCTTCCGGGGCAACTGCTGCGGCAATACCACCTTGCGCCCAATCACTGGCGGATAAAGCAACAGTTTCTTTGGTAATTAAGCCGACTCGCAAGGAATCTGGTAAACACAGCGCTGTGTATAGTCCAGCAGCACCAGCGCCGACTACTAAGACATCAAATTGGCTAGGAATATCTATCTGAGACAAGGTAGTGGGGGAGGGGGCAGGGGGCAGGGGGCAGGGGGAGGCAAGGAAAAATTTTGTTTTGTTTTCCTTGTGCCCCCTTTATATCTAATAGAAGACTCCACTCTCTAGAATTAGGAGTGGGCTGCTATTTGCTACATTAACTGCAACGTGCAGTTATCTGTAGATGCCATTGTTAAAGCGATCGTCTCCCTCGTTGAAGGCAGGTTCTAGTTCTGTCACGGTGAACTTATCCAAGTTGGCTTGCAGGGTTTGTTTCTGGCGATCGCTCAATCCTGGAAGATCCAATACATCCTCTACATTTTTGTAGGGAGCATTTGTGATGATTTTCTTAGCCAAGGTGGGATAAAGCCCTGGATACTGTTGAAAAGCTCGGACGTTGGTATTATTCAAATCAATTTTTTTACCAAATTCCGTTCCTAGCTTCGCATCTGCCCGATTCTGCCGCTCAATTGCCAGAACTGGGACTTGTGGAAATGCAAAACTGTTGAAACTAGCAGCTTGGGCTATCTGAGTTGTTCCCAACCATCCCCAGCAACCAAGTAACAAACTAAACACTGTTAATAAACGCGCCAATCCTTTCACGATTTTCTACCTCTTTCCATCAAACAGAAATAAAAGTTTTAAGCTAACAGCAGTCATTAGTCATGAGTCATTAGTCATTAGTCATACCCTGCGGGAAGCCGCTAATGCGTCTACGTGAGAGCGCCAAGGACAAAGGACAAAGGACAAAACCTGATAGCTTAATCAACACAGCAGTCATCAGAAACTAATATACAGCGTATTAATATCCACAATATTTGCTGTTACTGGGTTTAACTATACTTTTGCCAAAATCTTCATCGTGGTAAGAGTGCCTGCATAGCTGCAATCCGCTTCCATCCATGATCCTGAGCATTCCCAGCTAGACGAAATCTTTTCGGGGTGGCTGATTCTAGCTCCCAAGCAGATATGAAATCCTTCGATACCTAATACCGAAAACCCTAGCAAGATGAGTTGATAGTGATGGACTGTTATGTAATATTTCTTAACCTATTAATCATCTACAGCATCATTTTTGATGTACCGTAGACTGGGCTGGAAAAAGTTTCGGTTTTGATACTACACAATTTTTTAATATTTTTTAGGCTGCGATCGCAGCTAACAAAAATAGGCTGTCTACCAAAATTGTGCTTAAAACTGCGCCACTAAAGGCATACCAGTGTCTTTGCTTTAAACCTAAAGGTAAAATCCCAACTGTCAACAGGACTAAGGCGAGAAATATAGCCCAACTTTGTCCCCAAGGCGTTTGTACTTGCATCAGGGCATTTTGTAATATTTGCGGTGCTAAATCTGCATCTACTCTCATAATTTGCCGCCAATAGGGCATCAGGTTGGATATATAAAAATATACGTCGGTTAAGACTGTACCTAGTAAAGAACCTAAGTAAAACCAGTTACCTACCTTGCCCCAATTCTTCACCAAACACCAGCAAGCAAAGGGTAATCCTATAGACTCTACTGGTAGATGCCACACAGGTTCCCAACGTAACCAGCCCCAGTAAATCGCTCCTGCTAACCAACTCCAGCTAAATCCGAAGAGTAAATCTCCCCATACATAAGTTGCAGTCCGTGACATTAAGGTAAAACTTAGCCACACCCAAAATGCTGTCAGCGCTAAACTTAGACTTGGTAGCGATCGCACTATTGGTGCTTCTACAAATACTGGTACTGTTACTAAAAATACCGCCGCCCCAAACACTAACCAAGTTTGTCGGGCAGAAATAGATAAGGGAAGAGAGGGAGAACAGGAGAGTGTAGATTCCAATTCCCTGATACCCTTCTGCCCAGTAACAGTTAAATCTAACTCTGTATCAATAGAAGGGGTAGAAGCAGTGTAGGAGAACAGTGTATTATTAATCAAAGTTTTTAATATTTGTTACTAAACTTTATCTTATTTAAGATATCACACTTTAAAATCCCCCCCTGGGGCATTGTAATTATACTAAAATTTCGGTGAACACTGGTGGAAGCTAAACAAAACATTCTGCGCTAGACTAATTCCCGAAAGTTACCTTATGTACATAACTCCTTTGTAGTTCGCATTTACAAAGAACTACAGAGAGAGGGTAAAAAGTCAATGGCATCAGCCCTTAAATATTAAAGTTTGATGAATTGTCAAAATTTCGTTGACTTATTGAAGTGGGTGTAAGAACATGGCCACCGTCTTGGATGGTGTTATTGATTTGGTAAAGTGGAATTTTCTATAATATTGGGTGCAGCGAAAAGTATATAAATTAACATCATCAGCTAGGTAATGATTGTTTACAACAGGAAAAAGGTATTAATTGATGGAGTTTATTCAAGCTTTTATTTTGGGTATTGTTCAAGGTATTACAGAGTTTTTGCCAATCAGCAGCACTGCACATCTTCTGATTGTTACCAAGGTATTTGGTTGGAAAGAACTAGGTTCTAAAGATTTTGTCGATGCAATTCAATTTGGCAGTGTTATAGCAATTGTGGGCTATTTTTGGTCGCTGATTTCTAATATTGTCAAAGGTGCAATTGAAGCAGTAAAAGACAAAGACTGGCAACGTGAAGAGTGGAAAATTCTTGTCGGTATTGTAGTAGGAACAATGCCTGCCTTAATTTTCGGGTTTCTTTTGAAAGACGTTCTACCAGAGAGCGCATTAATTATTGCCATAATGTCAATTATCATGGCACTTTTACTAGCTTTGGCAGAAAAAATTGGCACTCGCAAACGAGATTTTAATTCATTGCAGATTCGGGATGGTATTTTAGTTGGGTTGGGACAAACGCTTGCTTTAATTCCGGGTGTTTCTCGTTCTGGCTCAACTTTGACGACTGCCTTATTTTTAGGATTAGAACGCGATACAGCAGCGAAATTCTCCTTTTTATTAGGGTTTCCAACTCTTACCATTGCAACGCTGTATAAAAGTCTGAAAATCTTCAAGTTATTTGAAGCCCAACAGTTGCCAGATAACATTGTTGGACTATTAATTGTAGGGATTATTTCAACCTTGATTTTTTCCTACCTATCAATTGCATTTTTGATCAAATACTTAGCAACCAAAAATACTTTAGTTTTCGTTTGGTATAGATTAGCATTCGGCAGTGCTATTTTAGCTGCGATCGCAGCAGGTTGGAAAGGATAATTCATAATAGTCATTAGTCATTAGTAGGACTTACGCACAGGTAACGGAAAATCGAACCTTATTAGACACAGAGAAGCCAGTGCGTTGGGCGGGTTCCCCGACTTGTTCGCGCAGCGTCTCCCCTTCTCCCAAAGGGAGAGGCTAACGCCAAGGGAGAAGCAACTGGCGCAACACGGAGGAATAAGAGTTTGAGAGATATTTTGCGTAAGTCCTGATTAGTTCAACAATGCCCAATGCCCAATGAGTACAATTAATCCTGCCCGAATTACCAAGGTTTTTCCAGACTCAATAGCCGCAGAGATTGGCTTTGAGGCTGGGGATGCGATCGTTGCTATCAATGGTACACGCCCCCGTGATTTAATTGATTATCAGTTTTTGTGTGCTGATGAAGTTTTGGAACTAGAAGTTTTAGACGCTGCGGGTAAAACTCATAGCCTAGAAATAGAAAAAGATTACGATCAAGACTTAGGACTAGAATTTGAAACTGCCCTATTTGATGGCTTAATTCAATGCAACAATCGCTGTCCATTTTGCTTTATCGACCAACAGCCACCAGGTAAGCGCACCAGCTTGTATTTAAAAGATGACGATTACCGTCTAAGTTTTTTGTACGGTTCTTATCTTACCCTCACCAATTTGCCAGAAAGAGAATGGCAGCGAATTGAACAAATGCGCTTGTCTCCCTTGTATGTTTCTGTTCATGCCACAGAACCCGAAGTCAGAATTAGACTGCTGAAAAATCCGCGTGCAGGGCAAATCTTACAACAACTCAAGTGGTTTAAAGAAAGGCGACTACAAATTCATGCTCAAGTAGTTGTTTGTCCTGGTATAAATGATGGCAAACACCTGGAACAAACTCTCAAAGATTTAGCGTCCTTTCATACTGGTGAAGTGCCTGCGGTGGCATCGGTGGCAGTTGTGCCAGTTGGGTTGACACGGTTTCGGCCTCCAGAAGACGAACTCATACCTGTAACTAGGGAAAAAGCAAAAGAGGTGATTTCCCAAGTGCAAATCCTCTCGCAGCAATTTCGCCAAAAACTCGGTTCTAGCGTTGTTTGGTTAGCCGATGAGTGGTTTTTGATTGCGGGTGAGGAATTACCCAGCGAATCTGAATATGAAGAATATCCCCAAATTGATAACGGAGTTGGTTCAATTCAATTATTTATCAAGCAATTTGCCACCGTTGCAGCAGAATTACTACCGCCAAAAGTATATCCTCAAAGAAAGTTCACTTGGATAGTAGGCAACGCCGTAGAAAAAGCATTTCAACCCATTTTGAAATGCTTAAATTCTGTTGAGGGTTTAGAAGTGAATATGCGTGCTTTATGTAGTGATTATTGGGGACAAACTATCAGTGTAACCGGATTACTAACTGGTCATGATTTGCTTTTAAATTTAGAAGGGCAAGATTTAGGCGATGGTATTTTACTACCAAATGTCATGTTAAAAAATGGTGAATCAGTATTTTTAGATGATATGAGTATTGATGAATTAGCTAGCAGACTCAATACAAAAATTATTCCTGTAGGAGGAGTTGAAGATTTAATTAAAACATGTATTTTCAATGTTGCTCAATTTTAGTTGTCAAAGATCAGTTGTTTTTCGGAGGTAATTTATTGTTAAGGTGGATGATAAATAAGAAGTAATGCCTAATAACTAATTCACTGGGGAGTCAGTAGTGAAGAATCAGGAAAAATATCATAAAAAGGCAAACTCACAAATAAAAAAAGCCGGATTCTTCATTTTAAGTTTTAACTTTTTAACTTTAAATAGTTTTAGTATTTTGCCAGTAACGGCGGCGACTGAAGAACCTGTATTGAGCGTAGTGTATGGTCAAGAAAATGCAAATCAATGGAGAGGGATAACTGACCGTTTACAGACAATAGGGGCAAAATATTGTGTAATTTCCCTAGCTGATGTCAGGAGTGGGGCCGATTGGGGCGATCGCCGGGTATTATTTTTGCCAAATATCGAGACATTAACGCCAACCCAAGCGATCGCTCTCGAAGAATGGATGAGTAAGGGAGGGCGTTTGATTGCCAGTGGCCCTGTAGGTAGTCTTTCAGCGCCGGGAGTGCGCCAATTATTGCGATCGCTTTTGGGAGGTTATTGGGGATTCAGCCTCAGTAACACAGAACAGATAAAACCCACAAAAACCAATATCCCAAAATGGGCAAATCAAACTGAACTCTTTGGCAAAGTGCGTGGCGGCGTTGTGATTCCTAATGATATGGGCAGTGAATCTGCTGCTGTTTGGAATTCCAAAGATAATCCAGCCGCAGTAGTGACAACTGAGCGTTCCACCTTTATGGGCTGGCGCTGGGGAACAGACACCGCAACAGAGGCCGGGTTAGATAATGCCTGGTTAAAAGCTGCTCTCAATCACTATTTGACAGCGCCACCGCCATCGAATCGCATGAAAAAAGTAGCAGGAGGTTCCCCAAACTGCTCGACAACGGTAGCGGCTGCGCCAAGAGTGCAGGGAGTAGCGGGGCAGGGGGCAGGGGGCAGGGGGCAGGGAGCAGGGGAGCAGAGGAGTAGTTCATCCCCCTCATCTCCCTTATCCCCCTCATCTCCTCCTCCTAAAACTGCCACTGCTCCCATCCGTAAACCGCTTCCTACAGTCAAACCTCCAAGTTCCCAAGAGGCCATTGACCAATTAGAACAAGCGGTGCGTTTAGATGTTGCACCCAACTCCAATGAGCCGATTGACAACAACCAAGCGATCGCTCTCCAGCAAGAGCTAGAAAATCTGATAGGTCGGGTGGAAAGCGCTAATTTAGCAGTGTCAGCCGATGCGGCTAATGTTGGTGAAGTTACATCTGAAGCTAAACAGTCCTCTAGGCATCTAGACACCTACATTCCCCAATCTCTCAAGGAGCAACCCACGCAATTGGCCTCAACCAAACCGGGGACGCTAGGCATGAGTAAAGACCAAGCCTTGGCACAGGTAAGGATAATTGCCAAAAACTTACCCCTATTGATTGCCCAGAAAAACTATGCTCTGGCTCGTCAGCAGTGGCTGAAGGCTAAAACGACTTTGTGGCAGCAGTTTCCTGTTGATCAAAGATTAGCTCAACCAGAAATTCGGGCAGTTTGGTTAGATCGGGGGACGATTGTTCGTGCTGGTAGCAAGGCGGGACTAGTCCAGATTTTTAATCGTCTAGCTCAAGCTGGGATTAATACCGTCTTCTTTGAAACTGTTAATGCTGGCTACACCATTTATCCAAGCCAAGTGGCAAAAGAGCAAAACCCACTAATTCGTGGGTGGGACCCACTGGCAGATGCGGTGAAATTAGCCCATGAGCGCGACATGGAATTACACGCTTGGGTTTGGACTTTTGCTGCTGGCAACCAACGTCACAATGAAATTCTCAACGTTAATCCTGATTATCCAGGGCCAGTGCTGGCAGCTCATCCCGATTGGGCAAACTACGATAACCTTGGCAACATGATTCCCATTGGTCAGACTAAGCCATTCTTCGATCCAGCCAACCCCGAAGTGCGACA
Source organism: Nostoc sp. CHAB 5834 (assembly GCA_020829485.1). Next base: position 99,081 of record JAIVFU010000004.1, read on the forward strand.
GTACTTGCTCAAACTGTATGAGGAAATTGTCACTCGCTATAACGTCGATGGTCTACAGCTAGACTACATTCGCTACCCTTTTCAAGACCCATCAGCAGGTCGAACCTACGGCTATGGCAAAGCTGCAAGAGCGCAATTTCAGCAACTTACTGGTGTAGATCCAGTGAATATTTCTCCTAGCCAACCAGACTTGTGGCAAAAATGGACGACATTTCGCACCAAGCAAGTTGATAGCTTTGTCGCCCAATTATCACAGCAGTTAAAGCAAAAACGACCAAATTTGATTTTATCGGTAGCAGTATTTCCTTTACCACAACTAGAGCGAATTCAGAAAATTCAACAAGACTGGGAAAATTGGGCAAGGCGGGGGGATGTAGATTTAATTGTTCCCATGACTTATGCTCTGGATACTTCTCGCTTCCAACGACTGGCCCAACCCTGGATCACCTCTAAACAATTGGGATCTACCTTGTTAGTACCGGGAATTCGCTTACTTTCTTTGCCAACAATTGGGGCATTTGATCAACTCCAGTTGGTAAGGGACTTGCCAGTTAGTGGTTATGCACTCTTTGCCGCAGAGAATTTTAACAACGATCTACAAAAACTCTTTAGTAGCACTCAAGGTAGGATTCAATCTACAACAAGTGAACCCATTCCTCACCGTCAGCCTTTTCAAACTGCCGCCATCCGTTACACCGCGCTGCAACGGGAATGGAAATTTGTTTTCCAAAATGACCAATTACAAAGACCGGCTCAGACAATATCAGATTTTAACAACCAGGCAGAAGTTTTACGCAGTGCTTTAAATCAGCTTGCTGCTTCCCCGAATCCTAGCAAGTTATTAGTGGCGAGAGCCTCTCTAACTCGGTTCCAATCTCAATTTCGGGTATTGATGAGCCAAGAGCTTAAGTCAAACTCCTATCGAGTCAAAGTTTGGGAAAATCGGATTGTAACTATAGAAAGGCTATTACATTACGGCGAACGGCGGTTGCAGTTGCGTCCTTAGTGACTAAAGAAAAATCGGACTTTAGACTGGCGACAATTATTAAGTCTCAAGTCTAAAGTAAGAAAATTGTGTCATAGTCTCTACTATCATGAAAGTCCTTGCGCGTTTGTTGCTGCCAGTTTTTTTACTGACCTTGGTAGCAGGCTGTAACCAGACTCGCGCTTCCTCAGATAATCCCACACCAGAAACACCTGTACCTTCTCCTCAACTGACGCAGAATCCTACACAGCCAAAAAATATTGTCCGAACTGAAGCACTTTCACCCACGCCTATCCGGATAAATCTGAAGAATTTACCAGCACCTTTCGCAACAGAAAGTGCCTCTAAGCGACCAGAAGTTGTGCCCATTCCAGAAAACCCAGTGCTGCGCCTACCACCAGGCTTTACAGTTAACGTCTTTGCAGAAGGTTTAGATGCCCCACGCTGGCTAGCTTTAACTCCCAGTGGTGATGTCCTGGTAACTGAAACCGGGCAAAACCGCATTCGTCTGTTACGTGACAGCAACGGTGACGGCGTAGCTGACGTTCGAGAAACCTTTGCTAGTAGGGACAACGGACTTAATAGACCCTTTGGTATGGCTTTTGCAGGTAATTCCTTTTTTCTGGGGAACACAGATGCTGTGGTTCGTTTTTCTTATAGGAAAGGTCAAAATAAAATTACAGACAAGGGAGAAAAGATTGCCGACTTGCCTTCTCAAGGTTATAACAACCATTGGACACGCAATGTTGTTGTCTCGCCTGATGGGAATAAATTATATGTTTCTGTTGGTTCAGGAACCAATGTCGATGAAGAACCCCTACCACGGGCTTCAGTACAAGTGATGAATTTGGATGGTTCCCAGCAGCAAACTTTTGCTTCTGGCTTACGTAATCCTGTTGGTTTAGACTTTCATCCTGTAACTAAGGAACTTTACACCACTGTCAACGAACGCGATGGAATCGGTGATGAGTTGGTTCCAGATTATCTGACACGCGTTAAACAGGGGGCATTTTACGGCTGGCCTTATGCTTATCTGACACCAAACAACCTCGATCCGCGCCAAAAGACGGATGACAAAAGTAAACGCCCCGACTTAGCAGCCCGTACTCAAACTCCAGATGTGCTGTTCCAGGCGCACTCAGCAGCATTAGGTTTGCAATTTTATGATGGTAAAAGGTTTCCAGAAAAATACCAGAATGGTGCTTTTGCTGCTTTTCGTGGTTCTTGGAACCGCGATCGCGGTACTGGTTATAAAATTGTGTTTGTTCCCTTCGATGCTAAAGGGCGATCGCTTGGCTATTACGAAGACTTTCTCACAGGATTTTTGCTAAATCCTTCTGTACCAACCACTTGGGGAAGACCTGTAGGTTTACTCGTGTTACCAGATGGCAGTCTATTACTAACAGAAGAAGCCAATAATCGGATTTATCGAATTCAGTATAAGGGGGGTTAAGGAATTCACGCATTCAAACATTTAAAAATTCACGGATAGAATCTGTTGCCTGGAGTAAAGTTAGAGCAGTTGCAATACAGTTCAGTTAAGCAATTTTTTCTTCTCTTTCTTCTCTCTCTGTGTCCTCTGCGCCTCTGTGGTTCGTTAAAAAAACGGCTTTGACAAAGAGTGCTAGCCTTAACTGAACCGTATTGAGAGCAGTTGTCATCAATAAAAATGTTGTGGCTGCATCTCCCTATCCAGGTTTATTCCGTTTAGGGTAAATTACTTAAAAATACTAATACTCATCTGGTTGAGAAATTAATTATGACTCCCAATGAAAATAATACTCAGTCAAATATCAACCAATTGTCTCCACATTCAGGTACACGATACTGGGGTGAAGTAGAGGTGATCGAGGAGGGAGAAACCTATAGAATTAGTCGTCTTGAAATTAAGCCCAGGCACGGAATTAAACTACAAATCCATTATCATCGCAATGAACATTGGGTTGTAGTCTCCGGTGTAGCGAAGGTAACTTGTGGAGAAAAAGAAATATTATTGAATCGAAACGAATCAACTTATGTCCCCGCAGCAACCCTACATAAGGTAGAAAACCCTGGACAGATTCCGCTAATTATTCTGGAAATTCAAAATGGTGAATATTTGGGCGAAGATGATACGGAACGCCCCTATGATTTAAATTTGGTCAAACCTTTAGCTGAAGGTCAGTAAGGAGGGGGGAAGTGGATGAGGGAGCAGGGGGAGCAGGGGGAGCAGGGGGAGAATAAAAAATTAGTTCTTCCCCTCTGCTCTGTGCCCCTCTGCCTTTTCCCAATGCCCAAATCAAAACCATCCTTCTTGTTCCAGAGTTTCAATCAGCTGTAAACCACGGGGATCACCCACTCCTAACAGTGAAGCTTTAGCGTCTGCCCGGACTCCTAAATCTTGGTCTTCGGCAAAAGCTTGAATTAAAGCGTCGATCGCTGTGGCATAAACTACATTAGAAGGCAGTTCGCGGCACAGTTGACCAATTGCCCAAGCACTGTTACTCCGCACTGCTGCCACAGGATCTTTGACCAAGGCTTCAATTAATGGTGGTATTGCGCCTATAACCGCCTCATAACCCACGTCTGCCATTTGTGCTAAGGCGCTAGCAGCCCACAAACGGACTGCGGAAATGTCAGTTCTGAGGGCATCTGCTAGGGGCGGTAAACAACGGCGATCGCGACAGTTTCCTAAAGCCCAGACAACGCCTTTACGCACATAGCCATTCCAATCACTGTTTAGTTGAGCAATTAACGGACTTACTGCCTCTGAACTAGGATTGCGCCCAAGGGCATAAGCTGCACTCACCCGCACTAAGGGACAGGTATCACTTAACAGGCGAATCAGATGGGGGGTAGCACGCGGATCTTCTATATCACAAAAAGCACGCGCCGCTAACATTCTTTGCTGGGGCTGGGGATTTTCCAGCAGGGCTAGCATCACTTCTGGATCAGGTTTTGCCACAACTGATTCGTCAGTTAGCGGCTCTATTTTATCTAGGGGGCTTTCTAGCTCCTCCTCAATATCGAGTAGGCTGAGATCGTCTTCGTCATACATAATTTCATTTCAATCCCTTTTCGGGATTAACACATAATCCCCCGCGTCAATAAGTTAAAGCTTTATAAGTATGAGTTGCGTAATTAGGTTGAGTCGATGTTTTATCCAAACGAGAAACGCCATAACTTAGACGCTTAAGTATGATGTTACTGCTATCCTATAATTTATTTTTCTGCACTCAGGAATTTTACCATCCACAGGGATTGGGTTTGATAACCTAACTGATTGTAAAGATTTAATGCAGGTTTGTTTGATTGAAAAACTTGCAATCCAATCTGGCGATCGCCTCTTTGAATAGCCCAATTTTCTACATATTGCATCAAGGCTCTACCAATACCCTGTCGCCGATATTCTGGTACAACGTAGAGGATAAAAATGTGAGCATGACGGTTTCCCTGCACTTGATCTATAGCATTGCCCACCCAGAGGCAGGCTATAGGGGATTGGGAAAGAGGAGGCAGTTCTTGCTGGATGCAGGAGTTCTTTAATTCTGAATTTTGAATTTTGAATTTTGAATTGATTTCTCCCCCTGCTCCCTGCTCCCCCTCCTCTTCTACCCACCATAAAGGCGTATCGCTAGAAAAGTATTGCTTAACTGTTTGCTCTAAGTGGTAAAAATTCTCATTGAGAAAGAGATCCTGGTAAGTTCGCTGCATGAATTTAAGCAGTAGCGCTCGATCCAAAGTGGAGCCACGGCGAATAATATACCCAGGTAGTAGTTGCTCAGACACTGCTGATGTTTATTGACTTAGCTAGCTCGCGTTATGTGTTGCTGGTGGTAAATCAGTTGGAGTAGTTTGATAACTTACCCCCACCTCTTCAATTGGTGCGGGTGCTGCCATATCGGAGGGTAAAAAGATCCGGGCGCTGACTGCCACTAGGGCAAAGAAAAATACTAATACTGCAAGCAGTGGGGCGATGTATTGACGAAAAATAGCCATATTTTAATTGTAAGAAGCTAGGAACTTTTATGAGAAGCTAGCTGAAGATTTGTGAAGTATTCTTGATTTATTTTAGCGATTTTCTGTGTATAGGGAATGGGGAATGGGGAATGGGGAATGGGGAAAGACTTGTTGCAAGTTCTCACCTCTTGTCCCCTGCTCCCCCTGCTCCCTCATCTCCCCACTCCCCCTGCTCCCCCTGCTCCCTCATCTCCCCACTCCCGCACTATTGGCGATCGCGCTCTAAGTCATCAAGGACTCTCTCACAATACCAATTCTCCGGCATCCCAGGATAAGTCTCTTTTGCTTGTTCAATTAACCGTTCGGCAGCGGCAGTGTCACCGGATAATTTAGCAATTAGCCTGTTTTTGAGATAGCTATCAGATATACCATCGTCTACCTGATTTGGTATTCCTTGATTTATAGTTGATGGTCGGGACTGATCTCTCCGCAACTGCCAAAATAAAACGTAATAAAGTGTCCCAAAAATTAAAATTAGGCTGAGTGTTCCGAAAAAAGTTAAGAGGTTAAATGCTAGATATCCTAGAACTAACTGTGAGAGAACATACCCAAGTAATAAACCGGTGAGTAAGAGGATGAATGTGCCGACAGCAATAACTACTTGATTCCCCATATATCCTCTTCTTCGTCCTCAAGTCCTGGTCTGGATACTGCCACTGGCTGAGGGTTCCAGGGGGCAAATACTGGTAATAGGAGTAGTCCTGGTACAGCGGCGGCGATGGTAATTAAGAAAAATATACGCCAACCCGTGCTTTGGGCGATCGCGCCTCCAGGGGCCGCCAGAATATCGCGGCTGACAGCCATTAAGCTGGATAATAAAGCATATTGGGTTGCCGAAAACCTCTGGTTACAAAGACTCATCAAAAAGGCAACAAAGGCTGCTGTCCCCAATCCACCACAAAATTGTTCTACGTTGATGGCAAGTACCATAGCTTGGTAGTTTTGACCGATGTATGCTAGGAAAAAGTAAGCTAAATTACTTACTGCTTGTAGAATACCAAAAACCCAAAGCGATCGATTGATGCCAATAGCACTCAAAATTGAACCACCTGCTAAAGCGCCGACAATCGTAGCAATTAACCCCATCCCCACTTGAATTGCCCCAATATCGGTTTTGGTAAAACCCGTTTGCAGCAAAAAAGGCGTGGTCATATTGCTCAACAAAGCATCACCTAGCTTATATAGGGTAATGAATGCAAGCATTAGAATTGCTTTGATAATCCCTTGACGCTGAAAAAATTCCCGAAAAGGCAAGATTACAGCATCAGCGAGAGAACCTGGAGGACTAATTTCCTTGGGTTCCGGTGCGAACAAGGTGGCAAGAATACCAATTATCATCGTCCCTGCCATAAACAAGTAAACCGATGACCAAGGCAGTTTGTCAGCAAGTATCAAGGCTAAAGCACCTGCGACTAATAGGGCAATTCGATAACCTAAGATAAAAACTGCTGCACCAGCCCCCATTTCTGGTTTTTCTAGAACATCGGTGCGGTAAGCATCAGCAGCGATATCTTGAGTTGCACTGATAAAAGCAATGACTATGGCGTTGATGGCTAGTAACTGTAATGCTTGTTTGGGTTGTTGAAAAGCCATGACTGCGATCGCTACAATCAAAGCAATCTGCGTCAAAATTAACCAACCCCGTCGTCGCCCCAAAACTGGCAAAGTGAATCTGTCCACCAACGGTGCCCACAAAAACTTCAAGGAATAAGGCAAACTAGCGAGGCTAAACCAACCAATAGCGGCCAAATCTACTTTCTCCTCCGTCATCCAAGCCTTTAAGGTACTACCAATTAAAAATAACGGTAAACCTGATGAAAAGCCTAAAAATAATAAAGCCGCAATCTTGCGACTACCGAAAACTCCCAGCAGCGATTTAATTTTCCTCATAGTTTCAACTTTTTGCCTTTTTTGAGGAAATATCAATAAAATACAACGAGGAAACGCGAAAGTATATCATCTAACTAGTACCTATAAAGGTTTGAATTATCGCAGCCGCAGCAGTTCCCTATTAATGACGATCAGGGATGGAAACTTGCCATAGCTGCTGTGTAATTTCCTGCAAACATGACAAACTACCAAGATTTACTTGGGTTAAATACAAATTCAGGATAACCTTATAGCATTAGCGTTTTATCAACTTTCTTTAATTGGGTAAACCTGATGCCCCTTGATTTCTACTCTATGTGCAGCAAGGCATTTTTCCCAACCTTCACGCGTACCAATGTCGCTTTTTTGCTTAAGCAGCCCTAATTCCTGTTCTTGTTGGGTGAGTTTAACAAATTCTTCGTAACCAGGGTAGTTGTTGGTAACAAATGTTTCCTTGCGGTGCAAAATTGGCGGGTTTTCCCTAGTTGCATAGTCTCGATGAGTGACGAATAGGGTTTTTAAATCAATACCTATGCTGGCTTTTAACGCCGGGTGGGGATCAGTATCGAATTCGGGGTAAGACAGATAGGATATTTGCGGCTTATCAGTGTGATATTTAATTAATGTGGCTTCATCGACACGCCCAATGGTACGGCTAGCGCAACCTTCACAAATTCGCAGCAGGGGATCAAGTGCTGCTAATGCCGAAACATGGACGTAAATAGCACCGCGTGTATGTTTACCAATTTTGCTTTTTTCACAAGCAGTTTGAATCACCCCAGGTTTACCTAAGCTGAAAAGTTTTTGATCGGCTACTTGACAAGCTTCTTCATAACTACTAAAAAAGGCTTTGATATCGTGACGCATTTCTGGGGCTAGCTTCTGCCATGCGGGACGTTTATCAAAGTGGGTAAGGGCGAGATAAACTTGGATATCCAGAGAACGACGATAAGCGATCGCATCCCATTCTGCTTCATCAGTAGCTTGCAAAACTACACCGAAGGCGCGGCGAAAGTTACCAAATTCGCTCAGTAATTCCTGTTCATTTTCCAATTCGCCTTTAACAGGTAGTCTACCGCGCTTGGTAAAAAAAGCCATTAATGGTTGCAGCTGTTCTTGATAGTCTTCAAACCGCTTGATGGGGATGCGGACTCGCGGTGTAGAAGTGGTAGAAAAGAAGCGGATAGCTTTGTAGCTTTCTTTTTGGGCTTCATCTCGAAAAACAAAGTATACGCCTAGTGCGATCGGTACTGCATCGACATTTAGGACTTCATCAATATAAGTTTTGAGTTCTTGTTGTTCGTAATATTTCTGAAAAGTGTTGCGGCGAGTCACAATGCCATCATTGTAAGCAAGTTGGGTTTTGCTGGGAGCGTTAATCAGGATTTGAGCCGCAACAATTAAAACTTTCCCAGTGAGTTCCCAAGCTTGGCGAAGGCTTTGACGGCGTTCCTCTGAGTCTTCAATGACGTTGAGGACATAACCCAAGTTAACCACATCGGCGGGGGTGCGTGGTACATCAGGATAGTAGTAAGGATCCCAGCCTGCACTGGTGTAGCCTAAGTTTTTTACTCGCTGCACATCACCACCGTAGCCGCAGCCGTAATCAAAAAAAGTGGTGTGTTGATTGAGGATTGACCCTTCTATAGCCAATCGTACAGGGCGAGATATATCAATGCGAGCGATCGCAGCTCTATGACGCTCAATTTCTAGCGCTTCAGGCATAATAATTAGTTGTCAGTTAACGGTGAACAGTTAACAGTCAACTAATATCCTTTCAATTTTTAACCGCCAGTTCAATTAAATCTTCAATTTTCTTGATATTTGGATCGCCCGCTAAGTAACCAATACCGCGATGCAAATGTAAGCGGAATTGGGTGGCGAGGGTTTCTTTGTCGGTGGGATAACCGTCATTGTGACAGCGTTGCTTGAGGGCGAGGAGGAGTATATCAGACATTTCGCCACCAAAGACGCGCCAACTCATTTCGACGTTGCTATCCTGGGGGATTGGGACGGGGGAGGGTGTGGTTGATTCTGCGAGGGAACGACAAAACGCCCAACGGCATAGGATATTCCATTGGTCGATTTTGGTGCTGCGCTTAAGTTTGGTAAGTTGGTCTTTGGCTGTTTGAGAGAGTTTAATTCTTTCGATTGGTGATTCCATAATCTTCCTAAAAATTGAGGTAGTTTTCGCTCATAAACCCAAACAGTAGCGAACCGCAGTTTCAACTTCAAGCATCTTGGAGTCAGAAATCTTGCCAGATGGATCAGCAGGAAAACGATTTGGATCTAAAGAACGAATTTGAAAACATAAGAACACTGTTTCTATAAGCAATCCACTGTCAGCACAATTTGCAATTCACAATTAATGCAGCTTTTCTAAACCATCCATTTCCGTTACACTAAATTCATGATTTATCGAGGCAATTTCTGCCTGTATATCAAAATCACTAGCCATTGCAGCTAGTTGTTCCTTCATATATTTCACATCAGTGAATTTATCTGATATTTGCTTTCTTTCTTGCACTTGTATTGCAATACGTTCTAAGAGCCATTCTAGTTCTTCTAATGACAAAGCACGTAGGTCGCGCTCTATTTTTAGTAAATGTTGTGAGTTTATCATTGCTTATCTACTTTGCAAAGGTCGTTGTTATATCTACAGGACTTACGCAATAACTCTCTGAAACTCTTATTTCTTTGTGTCCTTTGTGTCCTTTGCGGTTCGTTTTTTCATTATTTTGCGTAAGTCCTGATATAATATTGTAAATATCTTTTTTAAACGGTATATACTACCAAAAATATTTATTTTCTATCACTGTTGTTTGGCGCGTTGAGGAGTCGTATTTGAGCAAATATTCGCGGGCGATCGCTTCGTTTTCTCGCAGTGTTTCTACTTCTTTTTTACCAATCTCAGTATCCGTAGATAACAAAATTACTTGATGGCTGGCGGATGGAAAGTAACGTTCAACTAAGTTACTGCGGTGAGAGGAGTCTAGTCTACCTAGTGGCGTATCGATTGCTACTGGTAGGCGATGTCCAGAGACTTTCGCTAAACCCCAGAGGAATGCGATCGCTAGTAGTTGTTTTTCGCCAGCCGATAAACGATGTTTAGGGACTGGTTTACCATTGAAATCATACAAGGAAAGCCCGAAAGTATTGGTATCAATGACGATACGATGCACTAAATCTGATTTGTGCAGCAGATAAAGGAAGCAATTTTTAACTTCTTCCTCTAATTTATTCAGCTTTCTCAAGGTTAATTTTTCCCGAAAAATCTTGAGTGTTTCTTGAACTTTAGCCGCAGAGGTAATAATATGTTCATTATTTTTATGTTTAATATTTTCTACAGTGTATTCACTTAATTCTTTTTTAGACTTGGCAATAATAGTTTCTAATTCAGCTAAACGGCGGCGAATTGTCTCGTAATTTGCTTTAGTTTCAACAACTTGATTTTGTGCCGCTTCTAATGCCTGACGCAGCTTTGTATAATCTTCTGGTGCTGCTGCTGTTTGCACTTGTCTTTCCAGAGTCAGGATTTCTTCTTCTTTATTTTTAATCAGAGCTAATTTTTCTTTTGCAGAAAGTTGAGAATTTTGCAAGTGATAGATGAGATTATCTAGCTGACTTAACGTTTCATCATCAGCTAATAACCAAGGTGTTCCAAATGGAAGAGTCTTTGCATATAGATTATCTACATCTTCCACTAGAAATGATTGAATTTTTTCAACTTGTGTTAAAGAAATTTCTACCTGAGTTAGCCAACTGAGTAAACGCTGATCTCTCTCAATTAACAAATCTTTGGAAATTTGGATTTGTCGATGGCGAAATTCTTGTTCTCCCTGTGTTTGCACTTGAGTAAGTAAATTGGGAATTAATGCTAGGGGTAAAACATCAGCAGCTAATTCAGACATTAACTGACGCACTTCTTCAACTTCCGCAGTTTTCGCTTTCTGTTGTAGTTCTAGTTGATTGCGTTCTGCCGCAATTTTCCCACCCTCAGAAATAAATTTATCAAAAGCTTCTTGCTGCTTTACTTCCAATGCTTCTAGCTGATTTTTGATATCTTCTAAATTCTGTTCAGTTTCTTGATAATCTTCTTGCTGTTGCGTCAATCTTTTTTCAATTTCTTCTAGATTCGCTAAATCTTTAGTATCAGCAAATTCTTTGCGTTTACGGTTGACTAAAATATCTAAATCAACTGCTAAACGATCTGCTAACTCTAGCCCAAAAAGTCCACGAATAGCTTCAACAACAATCGGTGGTGGTATTTCCTGTTCTGCAAGTTCTTTAACCTGTTCACCATCAAAAAGAAATAAATTAGAAATTCCTAAAGGTAGCAGATTTTCTATATACTCATCCCAGATATTAACTAAAGCATCAGGCCAGGTATCACTGTCACCTAAAATACCTAATGTATCTTTACCGTCTTTAGGATTTTTTGTCCAACTACGCACGACACGGTATTTTATTGGTTTATCGTTTTCAATATGTTCAAAAAGTAATTCAATACGAGTGTCTGCAACTGGATCTATTTTGTTGTTAACACATTGATTGAGAAAATCGTTATAACTTAAATTACCACGGGTAGAACATTGGGCGCGGGGGCCATAAAGGGCGAGACGAATGGCATCCATAAGGGTAGTTTTTCCGCCGCCATTCATACCACCTAATAAGATAATTGGACGCGAGTTTTCCTCATCAGTTTTTGGATTAAGATTGATTACCTGTTTACCAGTGTAAGGGCCAAAGTTTTGTAGAACGAGTTCAAGAAATATCATTAGTTTTTAAGATTAACATGAGTTCGACAGCGATCGCAGAAGTAGAAAGTTTGTGATGAAAGGAATCAGATAAAATTAATTAGATGATTTTGTCTGACTACTTATAACTACGCATTGAGAAAAAATATTTTCTATAAAATATAAATAATCCCATCACTAACTGTTAATAAATGCGATCGCATCTGTCTCGGTGTTGGTAAGCGTGGCTAGATTTGCACACTCCAGCTTGAAAAATCTGTTCGGCGGTTAAATTCAATTCTGGGAAAGTAGGAGAGACAATATGGGTATCGCCTCTAAATTGAGTAACTTGGTACTCACCATCGATTAATAGATAAATGGATATAGTAGGCAGTTTAGGATTGCCAATAAACTTCCTAGCACCTATAGCCGCATAATCTATAATCCAATATTCAGGAATACCTATAGCTTCATAATCAGCTAATTTTTTGTAGTAATCATCCCGCCAATTAGTGAGGCAGTGCGTTGCGGGGGTTCCCCCCGTTGTAGCAACTGCCGTACTAACAACTTCAATAACTAAGGGAATAGATGTAGCTTGAGATACAGTTGATTCTTTTTTCCATAAAGTCTCATTCACTAAATTTGGTCGATTGATTATTAAGATGTCTGGTGAATAAGCTGATTCACCTTCAAATGGTTTGACTAATACAGTTTTTGGAATGAAGTAGGGAAGTTTTTGTCGCCCAATTTCGATAGATATATTTAGCGCCAAAAAACCAACAACATCCTCATGATCTCCCACTGGTTGTGCCATTTCAACAATCACGCCATCATGTAATTCGTATCTCCCACCCTCAGGCCGCCAAGCTGCAAAATCTTCAAAAGTTACTAATTTGTGTGTGGCTTGAATCATATAACCTCGCTTGTTTTAAGATAACCCAACTTTGTCAAGCGTTCTTTAAGTAGTTTGGTTGACTCCCGTCTTCTATTATTCTGAGTTTTCCTTTTTAAATTTCATACTTGCCCAAGTTACCTGTTCATCACTTTCACCTTCATCTACTTCATTAATTGCTGCAACATCACCCAAAGTCATCTGCTTGACTTTTGCAACATCACCTTGACTAACTGCTTCGCTTAATTCGCGTTTCAAACGAGCATTTTTAATCGCATCTTCTGGAGAACGGGAACTCGTATTAAAACATTTTTCTAGGGTTTCGTATATCCCCACGCGACGAGTCTTTTTGCGATACTGGCGTTCTGTATCTAACAATTTCGCCATGAGTTCCAAGTGCATCGCGTCACCTTCACAGATTTCTTCTAATACTATCCATTCATCACGACCTAGTAGGCTATAGTCAGCACCAGGACGGGGGTCTTGAAATTCTTCGCCTGTCACTTCTTGATAAATCCGGGGTAAACTATCATCAAATTCGTGTTTGTCTTCTAGCCAAATGCGGCGGATTTCGCTCATTTCTTCTAGAGTAATTAGGGTGATGTCGCGCATATTTTCTGGCGCTGTCCGACGGGTTTTTGTTTGCGCTTCTAATAATCGTCTAAGCCAATGTTCCCGCCAATATTTGGTATAGGGGCCAGGTATTGGTTCAATGGAGATTTCCCCGTTTTTATTGCGTTCAAATAGTTGGACATCTCCCCAAATTCTTCTAAAATCTCTTTTGTCTCGGTCATCTTTAATATCTAGTTCGTTACGGATATCTAATAATGGCTGCATCCATTCTTTTTCTTCATCATTTTGGATCATCGCCTCCATTGATTTATCCTTATTCACTAGTGTGCAAACCCAGCAGCCAAATCGGGAATCACCACAGCTAGGAGTAGAAGTATCAACAACTAATGGACATTCATTATCAGCTGTTGCACCCCGATACATAGCAAATAATTCTTTATTACTTTGTCCCCAAGGATTATCCCACTGATTCAGGTATATCCAGACATCGTTATTACTCCAATCTTCTATAGGGGTATAGATTAAGGAGTTGGGTAGGCTGGCATTAGGACTCAGGCGATCGCGTACTCTATCAAGTTGATGCTTTTTCATTGTGGCAGCACGTTTAGAGCTTTCTGCTTTGCGAGTACCCAATACAAGAATTGTTTCACCGTTAGCTCTAACTATTTCACGGATAAATTGATTAGCAGGATTAATTTTTAAGCGTGGTGTACACCAGCGAAATTGGTTACGAGGTGCTGGATATCCTTTACCAATAAGATTTACCCAAAATGTATCTTCAATTACTGGTTGTAGTAGATGTGGATCAATTGGTATCCCCTGTTTTTTAGCAGCTACCTTGAGATTCTGCATGGATTTGCGAACCCAAGCAGACACTACAGGATTTTCTACTTGAGTATCGGTTGTAATTACATATATAGTTTTAGTTCTTTTTTCTGGAGGAAGAGCAGCGATCGCATTCCATACAAGCTGCAATACTGTACTAGAATCTTTTCCCCAAGACACGCCTAAAACCCAAGGTATCTCATCTAAACAATACAATTCTTGAATTTCAGTGGTGAGAGCTTGGATAGAGTCCACTAACTCTGCTACAGTACGTGTTTGCTGGTTTTTATTTTCTGCTTGTTGTGCTGTAGTCATTTCTCCTTCTCTCTGGAAACGCTGGCGTAATATTCGGGCGAATAGAATTCGCGGCTACACAGACAAAACCCAGCGACCTGGGTTGAAGAAAAGTTTTTAAAAACTTTACTACTAATATCCAATTTTTTGGATAATTAAACGACATAATCTTATTCTGTTTTTAAAATTTAACATGAAAGATAGTGCATCTGACCCAACGGCTGACATCGCTAGAGAGTACCTGGAACGGGAAAACAAGGAAAAACAGGTACTAGCTTTACTCCTGGAGAAGTTTTTAGGAAAAAAAGACCAGATTCTCGTTCAAAAAACCGAGATGGGTGGTACTGAGGCTTATGTTAGCTCTGTTACCTTGGAATGGTTTGCAGGTCGGGTTCACTTCGCCTCTAGCTTACCTCTGTTTCAAAAAAAGTATAATCCTGAAACTGATAATGTCGAGATTGACGCGGATAGTATTGATGAAATTCAGCAGCGTCCCCTTGATTGGTCACGTCAAGCGCCGCTAGTGCAGTATTTGGCGGCTCGACACAACCACAAGTTTCCGCCAGTGCTGGTAGTAATTAATCAACCGTGGGTGGATAATCCCAAAGCTGCTGAGTGGGATAGCGAAGGACGCGCCACAAAGTCTACTACTGATTTTATACCCTTAGATAAAGACGCTAAAGTAGGTCTACTAAATATTTCTGAGGATGATGTAACTATTTATGCCTTAGATGGTCAACATCGATTAATGGGGGTTCAGGGGTTGATGGAGTTAATTAAAACTCGTAAACTCCAGCGATATAAAAAAGATAAAGGTGCTGATGACAGTTTTATTACAGTAAATGATTTGATAGAAAAGTATCAAGTAGACATTGCTTACTTGCAAAATTTACCCAAGGAAAAAATTGGTATTGAGTTCATCTGTGCGGTAGCGGCTGGGGAAACTCGCACCCAGGCGAGGCGGAGGGTAAGATCGATTTTTGTTCATGTCAACCTGATGGCTGCACCCTTGACTAAAGGGCAACTAACACAGTTGAATGAAGATGATGGTTTTGCGATCGTTGCTAGAAAAATTGCAGTTACACATCCACTATTAGAACAACGACAAGAGCGCAATCCTCGTGTTAATTGGAATAGTGCAACAGTCGCTTCCAATTCTACAGTTTTGACGACTTTGCAAGCTCTGCAAGATATGTCTGAGCGATATTTGGCTCAAAAGTTCCCTCACTGGAAACCTTTGGAGAAAGGTCTAATTCCCATGCGTCCAGAGGATGAAGAACTTGAGCAGGGAATTGAGGAATTTAAAAAGCTATTTGATTCTTTGGCTAGTCTTTCTAGTTATAAGATTTTAGAACACGAGGATACACCTGCTTTACGGCGCTTCAGCTTTGAGAAAGATGGAGGTGAAGGAAATATGCTTTTCCGTCCAGTTGCTCAAGTTGCATTAGCGCAAGCTTTGGGAATTTTAGTTTTTAAAAAAGGTTTTTCCCTAGTAGATATTTTTAAAAAACTGCGGAAGTTTGACCAGCAAGGTGGTTTTAGTGGTATGGAATATCCCCAATCTCTTTGGTATGGGATTTTATATGACCCAAATAAAAAGCGGGTGCAGGTTGCTGGACGAGATTTGGCGGCGAAGTTATTAATTTACATCCTGGGTGGAATTCAGGAACAGATGGAACGTGCTGAACTTCGCAAGGCTTTGGCAGATGCTAGGACTGTTGAAAATAAAACTATAGGTTTTGATGGCGAGTTTGTTGAACCAAAAGCAGTAGGACTTCCATCTGTTTTGTAGTTGCTAATGATTACTCGCCTTTAAAGAAATTATTATGCTACCCTGATACGTATTGTATAAAGGGAGTCTATTTTGTGGCATGGCTATATGGCAGTGATGCTGTGCAACAGCTAAGTGAAAACGTCGTATTGTACGATTTGGCACAGATGCGTGGAAATAGTGCTGTTTTAAGCCGCATCCCCGATAATATCGGTGGTGTCTACGCTTGGTATCGTCGCTTCGAGATTGATGCTAATGCCATTAACGATCCTCAAGTCTTCGCTAACTATATTTTGGAGGAACTTTGTAAGGAGCATTCGGCTCCGAGAGAAACAAAACTGCCTCCAGCACACAAAATAAAACTCCAAGCAGAGACTTCATTTTCTAAAGAGCTTTTGCTGAAAGAGTTAGCTGCTGATTCCTCCTTTCGTCAACTGCTCTTTATGCTTTTGAATAATTCCCTCATATTTCAGCAGCCATTATATATAGGAAAGGCAACTAATTTATACTCTAGAATTCGCAGTCATATTCGTGAAGGTAGCATTTTACGCGATCGTCTTGCAGATGCTGGACACAAAATTAATAGATGCAGGCTTCTAATTATTCATACTTCATATAATACAAACACTGTTCCAGATAGTGTTGATGAAGATGACGAATTAGATAATCAAATTGAAGAAGACTATGAATTTTCTAAACTCGCTTCAGACAAACTAGTTGAAGATATTTTATCTAGACTATTTCTTCCATCATTTACTCTTAGATACGGTTGAGATCAAATGCTGATATTCTCAAATAATGAAGGAAAATCAAGATTCAATAAACCTCTGTACGGTTTAACTGGTATTTACACTTTATCTGAAGGTGTAGCACTGCCATACGTTCTTTCTTTGGTTGATGTTAACCGAGCTATTGATGAGTTAAAAATAGCTGAACAAATCCCCGCTTCGTTAGATACCAAATGGTCTCTTAAAGAGCTTTTTCAGCGAGAAATTGATGAGAAGAGAGTAGAAGATGACATAGTTAAAGGTTATCTTTTAGATCCAAATAAGCTGAAGTTTTTTAATGCAATTACTATTGTATTAATGCCAAAGGACAGCGATGGTAAGATTCAGAACGCTTTCGATGAGACTACAAACGTAACACCTCCCCCTATACCTTGGGATGGCACAGATCCTGATGACGAACAATGGAAGAATTTTCAAAGTGAGGTTGCGAACTTCGGGGGTGTTCAATTTGTTTCTACTGGAGTTTCTGCTCGGCTGCGTTGGGATGAAGATAGAGTATTAGCAGTAGCAGTAGATGGGCAACATCGTCTTTGGGCGCTCCGTACCTTTCGTGAAGATCCCAGGTTTCGAGGTGGTACTCTTCGCACAATTGAGCAACAAACAAAAATACCAATTTTATTTATCTTGCTTCATCCTAGTGCGGGCTTCAAGAATCTTCAGAGTGCTTCTGATTATTCAATCCGGGGAATCGCTCGTGAATTATTCACTGATTTGAATAAGAATGCTAAGACTGTAGATAAGGCTAGAGAGCTTATTCTTGATGACAAAAGCATTAGCGCCCAATGCGTTAGAACTTTATTAACTGAGAGTACAGGGGAAGATGCGAAAGATAAACTTCCTCTTTCTCTAGTACGCTGGCAAGACGACTCAAACCGATTTGATAGCTCCTACTACCTAAATTCACTAGTTCATTTAGATTTGCTGATTTCAGCTGCACTGGATCTGAAACCACCACGCGATCCAATGGAAAAGAAGCACGTACTAGATTTTATCGAAAGTATTGACTCTGCTCTTGGTACAGGTGAGGAAAAAGTTCAGTACGAGGGACGTACTCTTGAAGAATATTACATAGAAGACTATTGTGACGAAGATGGAAATCCTGTTACACCGTTTTCTCGAATACCAGAAAATTACCTTGGCTCTGCAATAGAAGGTTTTAAAGTTAACTTTCGTTCTTGGCTACTCAAACTTTTGCTGGAATTTAAGCCATATCGAAACCTGCTCCAGTATGCTCGTGAGCATGATTTGATTGAGGGTACTTTTGGTAGCTACCAAGCTCAGACGAGTAAACATAAAGGAATTATTCGAGAGCAAGAAATTGCTAAGGATAGTGATTGGAATAGCCGAGAGATACTCTCGCATCAAGTTGCTATTAATAGCATGAAAGATAATCAATGGGCTTTCAAAGCTATATTCCAGAAAGCTATAGTTCGTCTAGGCAGAATTGTGGAGTTTGATTATAAAGCCAAAGACACAAATTTAGGTAATATCGATGATGTATTGAGTTGTCTAGATAGATTATATGACAAATGTATTTTAAAAGTAGATGCTAACCTGCCAGATTATCCTTTTCGTTTATGGACATTTATAGCAATAAACCAGGGTACTGACAAAATTAAAGTTGCGAAAACTGTAGAAGATAGAATATTTTCCTTATTGTGCTTGTGGTATTTTGGCTCTCGTAAAACAGAAATCGACGCTGCAAGAGGTTCTCAAATTTTATCGCGGCGAAAACTACTCAATTTCTTTAGTGCAGATAAAAATAAAGCTGAGTGGGCAGGTTGCACAGATGCTTACAAGGCATTATATAAAGGTTTTGATACTGTTGCTTTTTATGGAAAAGAACATGAAAAAATGAACACTCAACAAAAAGAAGACATGATTAGAGATAGGTTTTCTGCTATACTCGCTATTGGTTTGCCAGAATTAAATACTCAATCTTCACTTCACCAAGCATCAGAACAAGAGGATGAAGTTGATTCTGAATAAAAATATAAAGTCTATTAAAGTTAATTTTTATTAAGTTTTAATAGAGGGTAGTTCAAGATAGGAATTTGGTTAAATCAAATTCCTCATCTTGCTGCTCTGTATTCGTTTTTTCATAACTAAGAATTAATAAAAGTCGCTCTGAATAGTCTACTGCTCCGCGCAGTTCATTTTGTATAATCTCTAAACCACCATTAGCATACTCTTCAAAAATGTGAATACGTTGCTCGTCAGCTACATTATCATCACCTATAATCTTAATATTTTCTGTTTCGGTGATAGCCAACAAATTAATTAATAGAGTGAAGCTGCTAGTAAAATAATCTTGTCGCAGTGGGGATAAATCTTTAGAAATTACGTCTAAAGGAATGCGCTTTTTATTTTTAACGCCCAATGCTGCTGCAAACACCATAACTTCTACATAAGTTTGAAAAGGCCCAGTTGTGTCTTTTGATGCGACTAGAGATTTCACCAACTCAGCCTTATCTTTAGCAACCCTGATTCTGTTTGCAGCCATTGTTTTAATATTTACATTGTTGCTATTTTAACCGAAAGCTAAAAGCGATGCCTACGGCTGGCTACGTCTACGCACGTTTTACCGCATTATTTTATACTAGTGTGTGGGCGATCGCTAAACAAATTATCCACTACCATAGTCCATCGTGGTACTGCGGGTTCAGCTTCAGCTACCTCACCACGTCGATACACTTGCGGTTCCTCAGGATTAGTAGCACCATATTGCCCACTCTGCTAACTTTCATCTTTATAAATCTCGCTACGATGTCCTATTTTAATTACAGTCACTATTAAAACATCATTATCTATTTCATAAACAACTCGATAATCTCCTACTCGAACACGATATGAATTATCACACCTTGTAATTTTTTTACCCCGTTTGGACGCGGTTCTATTGTCAACTCATTGACTTTAGTTTGTATGCGTTGTTGTACGTCTATAGGTAGTTTCCTAAATTGCTTTTTCGCACCCCTTGAAAATTTAACTTCGTAACTCACGCAACATCCTTGTTGATTTCGTTTCTTATTTCGTTTTGAATTTCATCCCAAGATACAGTGCCATCAATGCGTATATCTTCCCTAGCTTCTTTAATGGCTTTTAAGTCTTCTTCATCGTCTAGATCATCGATTCTTTTTAAGAGTGCGTGAATTTCATTTAAAGTACTGTCATAAGCTTGATGTAGCAGTACGTTGATATCTTTAATTAACTGTTCTCTTTCATCTGCTGTCATTTTTAATCATTCGAGCGTGGGTTTACTTTTTCTGCCACTTTCTCTAGTTTCGCCTAAACTAAAGTTGAAAATTGAACATCCTCATAAACCAAAGAAATAGGAAAGTGAAAATCAACGCTAGTTAAATGAACTTCATCCCCTTCTTCATAAGGATGTAACTCCCAAATCCCTTTCTCATTTAGCCGAAAACAATCTAAACTGATTTTTTCAGCATCAATGAGGACATATTCTTGTAAAGTCTGGATACGGCGATACTGAATAAATTTACGGCCCCTGTCATAAGCTTCTGTACTAGGAGAAAGAACTTCAATAATTAAACAAGGATACTGAATAAATTTAATTGCTTGTTTGTCTTTCGGATGACAACTCACTACAACATCTGGGTAGTGAAATGGCCCTTTCTCCGATACGCCTACTTTTGCATCTGCTATGTTGACACGACACGCACCTCCCCGAAGGTGGCTTTTTAATGCCGAAGCCAAGTTGAAAGCTATATCATTATGGGGAATTGTACCCCCAGTCATAGCAAAGACTTCACCATTGATATATTCGTATTTAATATCCTGGTGTTCTTCCCATTCCAAGTATTCCTGGGGAGTCAGATACTTTCCGTCTGGATTCGCAACCATAACTTTATCCTCTAAACATTACGTTCAACCGCGATAATTTCAGTATACTCAAACTCATTCGGACTTTGTTTCACTAAAGGATATCTTTCTCCACCCAACTCAATATAATCTTGTTCGCAATCTGGCTTAGATGAATAATACGTAAGCACATATTCTCTACCAATTCTCTCTGTCATTTCTGCTTCTACTTCACCCCGCCACTGAGTTTTAGTAACTAAAACAATCAACTGATTTGCTAATTGGGGAATTGTCTTAGCAATGTGTCGGCGCGAATTCTCATCCAAACTACCGAAGGGTGAATCCATCACAATTGGGAAAGTACTACTATCGGGAATCATCATCATTTTCCGCTTCTCACTCCATTCCCGTACTTTGTCAATGATGCTGGCAATAAAGGATAAACTGAGAATTTGATTCTCGCCCGTGGATGCTGCAACTGGTGCTTCTATCCCTGTGGTATTTTCTACTAATGTCAGTGTTCTCTATCAACCTCTTCCCAAAATCCTATAGCTTGCTTATCAATTTCATCTACTTGAGCTATCATCCGAATTGCAGTTTCTTCCACCGCCGAGGAACCGGCTTTATTTAACCAAGTACTCACATGAGTATGAGAATGATTACCCGCGTGTAATTCTGCGCCACAAATACAGCGCTGAGAATTGAGTAAATCACTGACAAATTCCCGCGAAATTCCTGATGTTAACTCGCCTCTCTGTTTCAAATCATTGATAATTCCTCGAAATTGTGTTGTAGTCTCTGAGAGTAAAACGGTATAACCCCGTGCAGAAATAACTTTTTTTAGCGCTTCCTTAGTTTTTTTATATTCTTCTTGATTTGCCGCTTTCTGTGATTCTAAATCTTGCCATCTTTCTTGCAATTCTTTAGCTGCACTAAGTTCTCGCAAACGGTTACTTGTCTCTTTTTTAAAAGTTTGTTGATATTCTAACTCTTCTTTAATTTCAGTTTGCCGTTTGGTAATGCGCTCACGTTCGCGTTCTATCTTTTCTTGCTGTCGTAATAGTTGTTTAGTTTCAGAATCACCAATAGCTTTTAACTCATTTTCTAGAGTTTTTTTAGCATCTCCCAAATGTCTGATGGAACGGTTGATTACTTCTACACCTAAGAAGATTTTTGTCGCTTCAGCAATTTCAGCTTTTTTATCAGAACGGACTATTTCTTCAATTCGTTCGCCGTCAAAGAAAAAATATTGATGTAAAGTAGCAGGTAAAATTTGATTAATTATATCGTCTGGTTGCTGAGTTGGTATATTCCATTTGCCATCATCTGCACCAATCCACATCGTTAATTGAGTTTTACCAGCATCAAAATCACTTTCGTTTTTATAACCCCGACTGGCGCGTTTAACTCGATAGCGTTTACCTTCATGTTCCCAGCCAATTTCTACCCAACATTCTACAGCTTGACCTTTTTGAGTTTCTGCGATCGCACGCTTATTAACTAACTGTTCTATCGATGCAAATGCTGCACTAAACTTATCATACAATACCCACGTAAAGGCATTCAGCAAGCTAGTTTTTCCAGAGCCATTATTACCATGAATAATCGTTGTGTTCTCAACATCTCCCCCAGCGATGATCATCTCTGGTGTCGTACCATAAAAGGAGCGAAAGTTGCATAGCTTGATTGAAGTCAGCTTCATCGCACCTCTTCCTTAATAATGTCCAAAATATTATCATTTATATGACTGTTAATCTTCTTATCTAGTCTGCCTTTTTCCAGCTTCCATACCCGCTCAATAATTTGCCGTACCTCCGGTGGAGCGCTAGTTATTGGCTCCTGCACATCATCGATATTCGCATCTTGTGACATCTTCGGTTTGGAAATATAGTTTTTCTATATTTTAACTTTCTCTAGTACTGCATTTACCTCCGTAAAGCCACTGTTAGCGTTATCTTTAATTTTGCCAAAACTATTTTTTCAATTTTATAATTTTCTTTGAAAAAAGACTTTATTATTGAATTGTCTTCTGTTATTATTAATATTAACAATCTAGATCATAATGGGATGTAAGTGAAATTTTTAAAGCCACTTACATCCCATTATGATCTAACTCATAATCTTATTATTTCATATTTAATGCTTCTTTTTTCAAAACTCGAAAAATTTTACAAAAAAATACAACTATATAGTTCATCATCAAATATCTAATAAACCATAGCGCTTTTGTAAATCAAGTAACTTCATTCTTGCAACACCTGCATTATCAGCTAAATCAGCAAATTCTACAAAGCGCCGCAATTCCTTTTTCAAAAGATTACGCTCTACTTCTATAGTTTCTCTATCTAAATCTGGTGGTAAAACAATCATGTCAAATATAGTGGCGCGTTCCTTAGCCGGATGAGGACGTAAAACTCGCCCCCGTCGTTGAATGAATTGGCGAGGATTACCAGAACTTGATAAAATCACCGCAGTTTGAATTGCTGGAATATCCACACCTTCATCTAAACAACGAATTGCGACTAAACCTTGCAACTCTCCACTTTCAAATTGATGCCGTAAAATTTCCCTTTCTTGCAAAGTTGTTTGAGCCGTATAGGTACTTACCTTATAGCCTAAATCCACTCCCAGAATTTTAGCAACAGCTTTGAGTTGGCGTAGAGACGAACGTTGTCCCGCATCTTGGGAACCATCACTGCAATAAAAAAGTGTGTGACTAGTTTCGCGGCGAGTTGCCATTAAATCCCGCAAGGCAGTTAATTTATTTTCCGCCGCACCAATTAACCTTGCTCTTTGCATCAACAACGGCTTTAAATCTTCATTGTCTTCAAAGCTTCCTGCTTGTCCATTTTCTCGATCTCTATATAGTAGCGATCGCCCAATTCTTTTAGTTAACTTTAAATAGGCAATACTTTCAGCTTCAGTTAACTCTACTAACACTGGATAATAGAGATAATGTACCAAAGCACCTTGAGCGATCGCATCCCTCAAAGTAAACTCTGGTTGCAGAACTGGGCCAAAATAATCAAATAAAGATTGCGTACCAAAATCATCAAAATATCTTTCTGGTGTGGCAGATAAAGCCAGTCTCAACCCAACACTACGGGGCAAACTTTCTTCTAACTTAGGTGCGCCTAAATTATGCGCCTCGTCCCCAATAATTAAAGTTTTGGCAGGAAAATATTTGAGTTGAGACTGAAAACCATCTCCAATTAAAGTAGAGTTCGTAGTGATTACCGTGACAAACCGTTGAGAACCAGAACGCAGATTATAAATTTGCGTAGAAAGTTGACTTTGCCAAGTGCGTAAATTCTCAAAAGCTAAAATGGGTTGCAAATTAAATTTTTCGCATTCTCGCGCCCATTGGGTAACGAGATGACGATAGGGACACACTACCAACAGAACTTGTAAATTAATCTGTTGGTAGAGTTCACAAGCGATCGCTAGTGCAGTAATAGTTTTACCACTACCAGTAGCCATTTTCAGCGTCCCTCTGCCATTGTTGGTAAACCAGCTAGCGATCGCTTCTCGCTGATATTGCCGCAATTGCAGAGACACAGGCATTCTTGGGCATCCTGGTAGTGGTTGCGTGTAATAACTGCCCAAAATTTCCCTTGCAATTGGTAATTTCAACCGGAAAGTGGGCAGTTGCTGCACTGAATTTTTCGTCAGGTACATAAAATGTTAAGCACAAAGATGGTAACGAACCCTAATTAATGGGCATTGGGCATTGGGCATTGGGTATTGGGCATTGGGCATTGGGCATTGGTTATCCCCCATGTCTCCCTATTCCCTATTCCCTATTCCCTACTCCCCACTCCCCATTACTCAGTTGTAACCCCGCCAAACACCAATGAGAGAACCTTGCACCTGTACTTGTTGAGCCATGACTTCAATGGGATTGTACTTAGGATTCGCTGGTTTGAGGATAACGCGATCGCCTTGGCGATAAAAACGTTTTAATGTTGTACCAAATCCATCAACTCTGGCGGCGACGATAATACCATTTTTTAAATGATTTGGTTCTGCTACTGGACGCAGAAATACCACATCGCCATCAGTAATTAAATCTTCAATCATGCTATCGCCAGCTACGCGCAAAGCGTAAGTTTGGGGAGGTAAATCGAAATTAGAAAAGTCTAAATGATCTACAGCATCAGTAAACGGTTCTATTAAACCACCAGCAGCGATCGTGCCCAAAATTGGTACACCTTGCTTTACAGGACGCAAAATCCGAATCGTTCGTGCTTGGCCTTCAGTCCATTCAATATATCCTTTAGTCCGTAAATGTTCTAAACGGCTTTGAATTGGTGCTGGTGACTTCAAGTTCATCGCTTGCATCATTTGCCGAATTGAAGGCGAATGCTGGTGCGATCGGATGTATTCTGCCAACCATTCGTAAAGTTCTTGTTGAGCTTCTGTTAGACGTTCCATAAAGAAAGAGGGAAGTAATTATAAATGTCTCTAGAACATTAGTACTACAAAAAACTCCCCATAACAAGAGAAAAGTAAAAATATGAAAGGTAAAAGCAAAATTATTTTCTTCTTTTTTGCCTTTTGACAAATAAGAATATTACAGGTTACAGATGAGAGGGTACAGGTTACAACCAAGAAAACTATACCCTATACCCTTTGCCCTATTCCCTACTCTGCTCCTAAGATACTAGCAAGCAGAGCTTTTTGGGCGTGCAAGCGATTTTCTGCCTGTTCCCAAACTCGTGATTGAGAACCTTCAATAACTGCCTCGGTAATTTCTTCACCACGATGGGCTGGTAAGCAGTGTAAAACAATTGCCTCTGGATCGGCAAGGCTTAATAGCTGATCCGAAATTTGGTAAGGCTGGAAAATTGGCATCCGATTATCGGCTTCAGATTCTTGTCCCATACTCGCCCAAACATCAGTGTAAAGTACATTAGAACCCTTGGCTGCTAATTCTGGATCATGAGTGACAAGGACTTCCGTTTTGTTATTAGCGATCGCTCTTGCTTGTTCTACAATTTTAGAATCTGGCTCATATCCGCTAGGAGTAGCAATTCTAACATTCATTCCCACCAAAGCACAGCCCAACATCAGAGAATTAGCCATATTATTCCCATCACCCACGTAGGTCAAAGTTAAGCCAGCCAGGGTGTTAAAGCTTTCTTGAATCGTCAATAAATCAGCTAATACCTGACAAGGATGTTCTGCATCAGTCAGCGCATTAATCACCGGAATATTGGCATAGTGAGCAAAAGTTTCCAAATCCTGCTGTGCAAAAGTGCGAATTGCCAAAACATCCAGATATCGATCTAACACCCGCGCCGTATCCTGTAAAGGTTCCCCGCGACTAACTTGAGTAACATTAGGGTTGAGATCGATTACCTGTCCACCCAGTTGGTACATCGCCACCGTAAAACTTACCCGCGTGCGAGTTGAAGCTTTGGAGAACAACAACCCCAAAACTTTATTACATTGCAACTTCAGTTGTTGTGATTTAAGTTGAGTTGCCAATTGCAGGAGTTCTTGAAGTTCAGTAGGACTGATGTCCGCTAGACTTAATAAATCTCGTCCGAGCAATGCTGCCATGCTTGTAATCTGTAAAAAATAATTATATATTTCTGTCTCTTTATTCAGCTGTGCCAATAAAATACAGTTTTAGAACTGCACCAGATATTTTTGCGCCCAACCCAGGATTTGAGTTAGCTTTTGCAGTGCATATTAATTTACCAACTTTATTAGCGATCGCAATCACTGATTTTTTCTGGTTCATCACAATTGCAAGGGCAACTCAACCATCTAGGCGTACAAAAGTCGTGATATTGCCAAAATCTCTGGTCTTTTAGCCTAATTTAGCAACAGGGAGATATTTTTTAGCAATTAGAGCTAGACAAATAAATTGATTATGGTACAATAAGAAATTGTGGTTGCCATTTAAGAGCAATACCTACGGTAAGCTACAACTACACCAAACTTGCCAGCATAGCACAGTGGTAGTGCATCCGACTTGTAATCGGAAGGTCGCGAGTTCAAATCCCGCTGCTGGCTTTAAGTATACATAAGAATTTAAGTTGTCGATTGTGTAAGGTAATTCAGCCCATTGCTGATCTACTGGAGTGCATCATGTCCTAAAACTTGTGCAAGTAAAGGTTTTGAAGCCCGACGAATCACCATAACTCGTCTTGATGGTAATGAAGTCTCTGTGCGTGCTATTTAAATAATAAAGAATTGGTGCGATCGCGCCAATTCCTTACACTTTTTATCCTTATTGTTGGTTTAACCAAATTTCTAAGTCAGCAACATTAGAAAAGTCTAATAATGCTTCTCCTAGATTTTCTAATTGTTCAATCGACAAACCTTTAATTCGCTCGATTAATGATTGATTAATTTCCCCAACACGGCGATTGATTTGACGTATAATTAAATTTTGTTCTCCTTCCTGTCTTCCTTCTTGTCTTCCCTCTTGTTTAGCTTGTTCTCTGTCTCTTTGATAAAGTGGTTCTAATCGCATAACTAACTCCCTATCATCTGCTTCTAATTCTTGATTTACTTTCAAGTTTTCGCGCAAGTTGTAAACTAATTCCAGGGTTGCTTTTTGGTATGGATGATTTAATGGTAGCGCTTGCAATTCGATAATTGCCTGCGACTGTACGCTTCCCCTACCCAAAAGCCTCAACCATAACGTTTACGGTATCTGTGGTAATTGATGTATCGCTACAATTGCTGTCCGCAAAGCATCTGGGAGAAAATGTACTCCTGATAACCAACCTTCTTTTTGCATAGTTCCAAAGCTAGACAATCTAGTTTCAGATATCGTTGGAGTAAGAACCCACAATTTGGGAATTTCTGAGTCCTGAAGTTTGGTTTTATTTGCTTTAGCTTCTCGTCGTAAGAGAGCCTTGACTTCTAATAATTTGAGAATACAGTCGCATATTTCATCGCTAGAAGCTGGATTGCGGAAGGGTTCTATGAGCGCAGGATTTTCAGCAAATCTTCCTAGTAAACCCAGTATTTGTAAATTAGAGCTTTGCTGTTTGTCAGGAGTGAAGAAAACATCTATTTCTTTAATCTCTCCTGAGACTTTTTCTGATGACTTGACTTCTCCGTAATCTTTTAGCAATTCCTCAAGATAGTCTTTGGCAAATTTGTCATGTATGAAACGTGTCATTCAATTAGTTCTCTAGTTATTTAAATTCTCAAGAGTTAGTGCAATGCGCGATCGCGCCATCTCACGTTCTGCAAGCTATGAATCTTGGAGAAAATATAATTGAGGGAGCGTTAAGAATTGGTATTGGGAAATTTACAACTAAAGAAGAAATCGAAAAAGCATCTTCTGCGATCGCCTGTGCAGTAAACGCTATTTTGAGCCTAAAATAATAAAACCCTTATTAGGGCTTTAAGAGTAATATTTTAAATTACATAAATCTGTCAAATTGTCAAATAATTTGGCAAGCGACACTTATGAATTCGCAAGTTGTCGGTAGCGTTCCTGAACTTCCTGAATCGAAAACAAAGTTTCAAACTTCAATCCAGCTGACTGGTACAACTCACCTCCGCCTTGCTGTCGATCTACCAGTGAAATTATTTGATTTACTGCATAACCTGCATCTTTAAGACGCTCAACTGCTTTTAAAGCCGATTGCCCAGTTGTCACCACATCTTCCAAAACTACTACTTTTGCACCTTCAGGTAAAGTGGGGCCTTCTATATAAGCTCTCGTTCCATAACCCTTGGCTTCCTTGCGAATAATCAGCGCTGGTATAGGGCGGTTTTCATAAACAGAAACTATACTAACTGCTGTCACAATTGGATCAGCCCCCATTGTTAAACCACCTACAGCTTGTGTATCTACGGGTAATAAAGGAAACAGCAATCGTCCGACAGCCAAAGCGCCTTGAGGATGGAGTGTTACTTGTGTCTTGTTGACGTAATAAGAACTACGCAGCCCAGAAGAGAGCAGAAAATCACCCTCTTGATAAGCAAGTTGGCAAAATAAATCTAGTAGCTTGTGGCGCAAAATAGTCAAATCAGGAGTAGTTGCCCAAATATCTGAGTGGGTAAGAGTTTCAGTAGGATACGTCATTACAAAACATTAAAAGTTGTGCTACACCAAAGGTTGAACTCATCAGAGTTCTGAAATTAAGCATAAATTAAGATTGCCCAAAAATTGAGGAGTTAGGAACGTGGGTATAAAATTTAAAACCTTTGGCGGTTTATTGGTACTGCTTGCTGCTGGTATTGCTTTTCCCTCAGCTGCATCTGCCCAAACGGAAACCCCCAAAACTGAAACTACGAGTGATGCATTTGAGCGAGCTTATTTTCGTCACGATCGCAATTTCTACGAAAATGGTAGCCTCAAGCGCCAGCTAGACTCATTTTTAGGAAGTGGTTACGGTTTCGGTGGTTCCTTCCCAGAAAATGAAATTGCCCGCGATGCTCAGTTGCTTAACACTTTATATCATGATGTCCTGACTCAGCAAGTTGGCAATGATCCATATATTCGCACTCCTGATTTACCAAATCCTTACGACACATCGCTGATGATGTCTCCTCGTTTGAATAGCAATAAACTCAAAGTGGGAACTGAATTCAAGTTTGAAACTTTACCACCTCGGTAATATTGGGGAGTGGGGAGTGGGGAGTGGGGGAGAATATTTAATTATCAATGCCCAATGCCCTTTATCGCTCTATTACTGCTTTTTGATCGTTCAGTGCGCCCTGCTGGA
Source organism: Nostoc sp. CHAB 5834 (assembly GCA_020829485.1). The sequence goes on from JAIVFU010000004.1 coordinate 128,337, forward strand.
ATCGAACCAGCCTGATGACGAATTATGAGTTCGTTGCCTCCCCAATCGGCCAAAGGCGCTTATTTTGTTGGGTTTCGGGTTCATAAGGGTTCATAAGAGTTAATTACTTCAACTCTTAGGTCAACCTGATTTTCTAAACAGTGAGGAAAATACTTCATGCACTGAGTTTACCCAATTTTTTAATTATAGCACAGATTTACACCTGTGAATACTCGACAATAGCTTATCAGATTTTTATACTACATAATTTAATCATAAAATAGTGCAGACTAATATTGATTAAGTTCCTTTAAGGATTGAGGTCAAAAGCTTCACTATTCTTAAATAGACCAGCATTCTATTGTGATAGCTTGTCAGCGATGAAAATAAATTCTACTGTACTTCTTACTTTGGTTTTGTTAATCCTGATGATGGGAGCAGGTTCTGTGAGTGCCTTTTTAGGGTTTGAACTGGGGAGTTCAGCACTTAAAGGCGTTACTACACCAGATGGGCGTCCCACAACCAAATTTGCCAGCAATAAGACAAATAGCTCCCAACAGGGAGGGCTAGTGTTATTAAAAGAGGAAGAGATTCTGAAAATTGTCAAAGCGCGAATTGAGGGTAAGACCAAGGCTGCTAAATCGGAAAAGCTAGAGGACGATGATGAAGAAACCAATAGCAGCAAGCAGAAGCCAGAGGAGAAACCCGCAGCAGTGATTGAAGAAAAACTCCAGCCAGGTTTTCCAGTTACTGCCCTGAGTGAGGGTGTAAGCATGTCTGTGCAATCTGTCCGCTACTCTGGTGGTGATTTGCTACTGAAGGTAAAAATGCAGAACAAAGGTAAAGATTCTGTGCGCTTCCTGTATAGTTTTTTAGATGTTACCGATGATAAAGGACGAACCCTCAGTGCTAGTACAGAGGGTTTACCAACAGAATTACCTGCAAATGGGCCAGCATTTACAGGTACAGTGAGCATTCCCACAGCTTTACTTGATGATGTCAAGAAAATATCACTTGCTCTGACTGATTATCCCGCTCAAGAATTAAAGCTAGAGGCATCGAATATCCCTGTGGAAAGGTAGGAGGGGCAATTTTAGATTTTAGATTTTAGATTTTAGATTGGAGACTTGGTACTAAGCAATTTACCTAGTGCCTAATACCCAAAACTTAATCCAAAATCCAAAATCCAAAATCCAAAATCCAAAAATGGAGGGCGTGAGTTTTACACGAGCTTTGGTGGTGAGTGGTTTTCCTAATTTAATTTGGACAGACGTGGCGCTAAGGTTATTGTCAGTGCTACTGCTGATTGCCATAAATGCCTTTTTTGTGACGGCGGAATTTTCGATGGTGAGCGTGCGGCGATCGCGTATTCACCAGCTAGTTAAGGCTGGGGATATTCCAGCGATCGCAGTCGAGATGCTACAACGTAGTATTGACAGGCTACTATCTACCACCCAGTTAGGTATTACCCTCTCCAGTTTGGCATTGGGATGGATTGGCGAAAGTACGATTGTCGTGCTGGTGAATGCATGGTTAAAATCCTGGCCTTTACCAAGTAGCATGACTACCTTCTTGGCGCATTCTCTATCAATTCCCATTGCCTTTTTCTTGATTGCCTATCTACAAATTGTGATCGGAGAATTATGTCCCAAATCCTTAGCTATGCTGTACTCAGAACAGCTAGCTAGATTTTTGGGGCCTTCAGTAAAAGCGATCGTGCGTTTTTTTGGCCCCTTTATCTGGATTCTCAACCAATCAACTCGTTTTTTATTGAGGATTTTTGGCATCCAATACACAGGTCAAGGCTGGAGGCCACCTGTGACTCCCGAAGAATTGCAACTGATTATCTCTACAGAATGGGGGTCTACTGGTTTACAGCGTGCGGAACGAGAATTGCTCAATAATGTCTTTGAGTTTGGGGATGTCATGACCCAAGATGTGATGATCCCCCGCACCAGTATTATCGCGCTGCCAAAAGATGCTACCTTCCAGGCATTACTCAAGGAAATGGCTGCTACTGGTTACTCTCGTTATCCCGTGATTGGTGAATCATTAGACGATGTTCGCGGCATTGTTTATTTTAAAGATTTGGCACAACCTTTAGCTGTAGGAAAGCTCAGTTTAGAGACACAAATCCAACCTTGGATGCGTCCCGCCCGGTTTGTTCCCGAACACACGTCCCTGAGTGAACTTTTGCCCATGATGCAGCAAGAGAAACCAGCTATGGTCATGGTAGTAAATGAATTTGGCTCTACTGTGGGACTAGTGACAATCAAAGATGTCATTGCCGAAATCATTGGCGACGGCGGCGAATCTGAAAGCAACGACGACTTGCTGATTCAGATGTTAGATGAGCATAAATTTTTAGTGCAGGCGCAAATCAATCTTGAAGACCTCAACGAAGTTTTGCATCTCGATTTGCCTCTGACAAGAGAATATCAGACGCTAGGGGGCTTTTTGCTGTATCAGTTACAAAAAATTCCGGCCATTGGCGAAACCTTCTGTTATCAAAATCTCGAATTCACCGTGGTATCAATTGTTGGCCCACGCTTGCATCAGATTCAACTGCAACGGTTAGAAGAGTTAGGAGTTGAGAGTTAGGAGTTATGAATTTTAACTCAATACGCTTGGGTTAAGGATTTTTGGTATGCAACGTCTCTTGCATTGAATTTGGGGCTTAACTGAACTGTATTGGATTTTAACTCCTCACTCAATAACCATAGGCCAGTGGATCAACCAGTCCCAATTCGGCAAAAGCTGCTAGCCGCAAGCGACAAGAATCACATACACCGCACGCGACTTCTCCACCGGCATAGCAAGACCAAGTTAGCTCCCAAGGAACTCCCAATTGGTTGCCCAGTTGGATAATTTCGGTTTTTTTCAGGTTGATCAGGGGTGCAACAATATTTATTGGTTGTCCCTCACGCCCTTGTTTGGTTCCCAGGCGAAAAACTTCCTGCATCGCCTGGATATAGTCGGGACGACAGTCAGGATATCCTGAGTAATCTAAGGCATTGACACCTATATAGACACGTTCAGCTGCGATCGCTTCGGCAAAACCAAGAGCAAAGCTTAAAAAGATGGTATTACGAGCCGGAACATAAGTGACAGGAATATTTTGAGACATTTCATCTAGCGATCGCTCTTGGGGTAAATCAATCGCATCATCGGTAAGTGCTGAACCACCCCATTGCCGTAAATCAAAATTAACCACCTGATGTTTTGCGATCGCGGCTTTTTGAGCAACACTAAGGGCTGACTGTAACTCTCGTCGGTGTCGCTGCTGGTAATCAAAGGAAATAGCATGGCATTCACAGCCATCAGCCTTAGCTTTGTATAGAATTGTGGAAGAGTCTAATCCCCCAGATAACAGAATTACAGCTTTCATCTCGGTTGCAAATTTTGGATTTTAAATCGCCAAATTACACCTCAACAAGATGTCAGGAAGCAATGCTAAAGTGACTCCTGAACCCTGTGAGTGATGGCAAACAACACCGCACCTTAAATATTCCAAACAAACAATCTACACTAGTTTTTCTCAAAAAGCAGCACGGCGGAAATCAAGCTACCATTTTAAAACTTGCAAAAGCCTTGATATACAAAACTTTTGAATGCGTCACTTCCCCGAATGCGAATTTATGTTGAGCGGAGTCGAAACACAGCGTCTCCAAAAGTTGGGGCTGATTTCCGCCTTGCGGTACTAGACGCTACGCATAACTTGCTTCTTTGCAGGAATACATTACGATGGATACTGCAAATAATCATACAAAAATCTTTTCAAGTAATCAGTAACGATACTTTCCGATAGCATTTTTCTTTCAAAAAGTACACATGTTACTTTTTCATGACTTTGTAATTTTAGTAGTATCAATTAGATATTGATCCCGGTAATTAATTGCCTAAATGCAACAATTAAGTTAAGTCGGAGCAGAAAAAGCCGATCCTTAGAAATTTAAAGAATTTACACTTAAGTCTTACTGAATGTTTTAAAGTTAATAAAAAGATACATGTTTATTCTAGAAAGTGCAAAATCTAAAGCATATCCGAACTATCTATACAAAAGATATCTGGATTACGGGAACCGATCACAAACTTTGAAATTCTTCATAAACATAGGCTCTATGTTACCATCTGGATGGTTTTAGACGGATCGTAACTGGCTTTCGAGTATAAACGCCAACGGCCGTAGCGTCTCTAAATTTGGTGGTTGAGGAGAGAATAATAGTGCAAAATAGCATGTCAGTGGCAGAACCGAATCCATATACACAGCGTAACCAGCCACGACCAATCCGCATAGGCGTGATTGGAGTGGGTAACATGGGACAACACCACGCTCGCGTGCTGAGTTCAATGAAAGATGTTGAACTAGTCGGAGTAGCAGATATTAACGTTGAGCGAGGGTTAGAAACTGCCAGCAAATACAAGGTGCGTTTTTTTGAAGATTACTGTGACCTGCTACCCCTTGTGGAAGCCGTTTGTGTCGCTGTTCCCACCCGTCTGCACTACGCTGTGGGCATCAACTGTCTGTTAGCGGGAATTCATGTTTTGATTGAAAAACCGATCGCAGCCAGTATTTCTGAGGCAGAGTCCCTAGTAAATGCCGCAGCTGAGTCTGGATGTATCCTGCAAGTAGGTCATATTGAGCGTTTCAACCCAGCTTTTAAAGAACTGAGCCAAGTTCTGAAAACAGAGGAATTGCTGGCGCTAGAAGCCCACAGGATGAGTCCTTACTCAGATCGGGCAAACGATGTTTCGGTTGTGCTGGATTTAATGATCCATGACATCGACCTACTTCTGGAATTAGCTGCTTCCCCAGTCACGAAATTGACTGCTAGCGGTACTCGCGCCTTGGACTCTGGTTATTTAGATTATGTAACTGCCACCTTGGGGTTTGCCAATGGTATTGTTGCTACTCTGACCGCCAGTAAAGTTACCCACCGAAAAATTCGCCGGATTGTCGCCCATTGCAAAAATTCATTCACTGAGGCAGATTTTCTCAAGAATGAAATTTTGATTCACCGACAAACAAATGCTAATTCTCTCACCGACCACCGACAAGTACTTTACAGGCAAGATGGTGTGATTGAAAAAGTCTACACCAGCAATATTCAACCCTTAAGCGCAGAGTTAGAGCATTTTGTCAACTGTGTACACGGTGGGAATCAGCCCTCAGTAGGTGGTGAACAAGCTCTCAAAGCCTTGAGACTGGCAAGTTTGATTGAGCAGATGGCGCTGGAAGATCGAGTTTTGAATCCATTAGACTGGCAATCGGAATCAAGAGTACAATCATTGACACCGACAGCCTAAAAGAAGAAGAGGGGGACAAGGTAAAATTTTCTCCCTTTTCTCCCCCTGTTCCCAATCCGGCTCGGATAAGCAAGGGAAGCATGGGTGTGAGTATTTACAACTAAAAATGACTAATTTTGTTGTTCTTCTGCAACTCGTTTGAGGCGGCGCAGTTGGGCTTGCATATCTTCTTTTGTCCAAGACGCAGCAAATGTGTTGAAACCCCAACTAACTAAGGGGTTAGGGATATCGTACTCAAAGCGGTTGAGTAGGAGAGTTCCCTTTTTTGTTGGCTGACATTCCCAGCGATCGCGCCCTTGAAAAAATCCCTGAAATTCCCAAACTACCAAACCCGGTTGTCGTTCTACAACTACGCTATTCAACGTGGGTTTCAGTAGAGGAATTTGAATGATAAAACGGCTTTCACTGCCAACATCAGTACTCCAAACTTCACCCACAGGTTCGCAACGGAGAACGGGGTTGAGCCAGCGATGCATGAGAGCTAAATCGCTAATACAGCGCTCCACCACCGTAGCTGTAGCATTAATTTGAATCGATTGTGACAAAACTTGAGACATTTTATATCTCTGATGCAGTTGCTGCAATTAGAGTAACGCAAAATTCAGCACTGTCAAGGAAGAGGACAGGGGGCTTTACGCATCACGACTCGTAACACTCAGAAATTACTCTTCATATCAATGGCATAGAGGTATGTTTTTACTGGTAAATTGATAGGCAAAACACTGACTCAGTGTTTGCGGCGAATACTTTAAGCTTAATTCCCGAAAACCATGAACACAACTTGGCAAGGAATAACCCAGGTGATAGGAGTTGCTTTATCCACGAGGGTGCAGCAATTTTTGGCACAATCGCCCAGCCTGCAACCGATTCAACCAGCAGTGAATCAAGGAATCGCTGATGTACAAGGTATTGTTCAACAGTTGATTCAGTTTATACCCCGTCTGCTGGGGGCAGTGGCAATTTTGTTTGTAGGTTGGCTAATTGCGTTGGGCGCAGCGGCCCTGACGCGAGGAATCCTCAATCGCACAAACATAGATAACCGCATTGCCGCAGGGATAACAGGTCGTCAAGATGTTCCCCAAGTGGAGAAATTAATCTCCCGCTTAGTCTTTTGGAGCATTATTCTGTTGACGGCGGTAGCTGTTTTACAGACATTGGATCTGGAGGTAGCCTCTCGACCTCTGAATAATTTTCTCAATCAACTTATTGGCTTTTTGCCAAAGTTGGTTGGTGTCGGAATCCTTTTGGTAACTGCCTGGTTTTTGGCGACTATTGTGAAGATTATCACTGTGCGCTCATTACAGGCATTTAATCTGGATGAACGTTTGAATCCAGAACCAGAAGACAGGGCACCCAGCCTTAATCAGCTGTCTGTGAGTGAGACGATTGGCAATGCACTGTATTGGTTTATATTTTTACTGTTTCTCGCCCCTGTTTTGGATACTCTCGAACTCAGGCAGGCTCTACAACCAGTACAAGCTTTAATTACAGAAGTTCTGCTAATTCTGCCGAACATTTTAGCGGCGGCGCTAATTGCTGTAGTTGGCTGGTTCATAGCTAATGTGGTGCGGCGAATTGTGACGAACTTGCTGGCGACAACTGGCATCGACCATTTAGGTAGTCGCTTGGGATTATCTTCGACTGCGGGCGTGCAACCTCTATCGAGTATTATCGGCACAATTGTCTATATTTTGATTTTGATTCCTGTGGCGATCGCAGCCCTCAATGCCCTAGAAATTAATGCGATCTCTGTGCCTGCGATCGCAATGCTGCAACAGATTCTCAACGCCCTACCTGCCATTTTTACAGCCGTAGCAATCTTGATTGTCGCCTATTTCCTAGGGCGGTTTATCGCGGATTTGGTTACAAGTATCCTCACCAATTTAGGCTTTAATAACATTTTCACTATTTTGGGTCTGACAACACCCAGCAGACGAATTGTAGTTTCAACAGAATCAACAACCCCCCCGATTCCAAGCCGCACTCCATCAGAAATTGCAGGCATTGTTGCTTTAGTGGGAATCATGCTATTTGCAACGGTGGCGGCGGTGAATATCTTGAATATTCCAGCCCTGACAGCATTAGTGTCTGGGATTGTGATCATATTCGGGCGGATTTTGGCGGGATTGGTCATATTTGCCATTGGCTTATTCCTGGCAAATCTGGCTTTTAGCATCATTACCAGTTCTGGCGAACGTCAAGCACAGATTTTAGGACAAGTGGCGCGGATTGCAATTATTACCTTAGTCTCTGCAATGGCACTGCAACAGATTGGAGTTGCCAGTGATATTGTGAATTTAGCCTTTGGACTTTTACTAGGTGCGATCGCAGTTGCTATTGCCCTAGCTTTTGGTCTTGGGGGACGCGATATTGCCCGCGAACAAGTTCAAGAATGGCTAAACTCTTTCAAAGGTAGAAACTAAAAGTTGATTAAGGTGAAATTTCCTCTGTAAATCTCGGAAAGTGCAGCCATAAGCATCAGTAGTGGAGAAAATCTATCGGCAATTGTGCCTAAAAGGTTGAAAGTTAGAAGCTCAGAAGCTCGGAGTTTGAGTGTAGAACTTGAAAGTTCACGTTCTCATCTCGAAGTTCCGAGTTCCAAGCTCTAGCCTTCGAGTTCAGAGGTCAAAGTTCCGAGTTCAGAGGTCGAAGTTCCGAGTTCAGAGGTTAAAGTTCCGAGTTCAGAGGTCGAAGTTCCGAGTTCAGAGGTCGAAGTTCCGAGTTCAGAGGTTGAAGTTCCGAGTTTAGAGGTTGAAGTTCCGAGTTATAAAATCAGGTTCAATCTTTATATACTGGTTCTCGCTTGGGTGCAGTACAGTTTTGACCTCACTTCCATTCCTCTCTCCTAAAAGGAGAGAGGCTTTGAATTTTGCTCCCCAACGCTCGCTCTTAAGGGGCTGGGGGTTAGGTCTTTGCACTCAACTGAGAACTGCTATAGATGGCAGAATATGACAACCTTTGTAAAATACTCGCAGAAAAATCAGGACTTACGCAAAATAATGGAAAAACGAACCGCAAAGGCGCAAAGGACACAAAGGAATGAGAGTTTCAGAGAGTTATTGCGTAAGTCCTAAAAATATCCCCGTGATTTTACCCGTTAGTTATTAAATCAAGAACTAGGAACAATTTAAATCTTAAAAACTGAATTGAGCATCGAACCGATACGTGGTGAGAAATAGATTCATCAATATTTGAGAAAATTAGAGTCTTATCTACTGAACAATTAGGAGAAGAATTTTTAGACTTTTCAAATGTGTCTGATTTAGTTGCTTGGCTTGAGGAAAATACAAGCAGTTGAAATAAGTTGATACATCACTTTTTGAGTTTTACCTTGTGGAGTAATTCATCTTTAATGCGGTTGAGAATTGAAGTCTCATCCAGGTTTGCCAAAATCCGATTAATCACTGCTTTTGGCCCATCAGGCCCCCAGGTTGCCCCGTTAGCTAAATAAACTTTGGTAACTTGTCCAATGCCGTAAGAAGAAACACCAGCTACTCCCGCTTGCGTGATTGCCACCGATATATAAGGGCCTAACGCAACACCTGCGGTAGCTGTTGCAGAGATACCAAGTAAAGTTTTTAATCCACTCAAGCCCAAATTAGCTAACAATTCACTAGCACCGATGCCGCCCATACTCAGGGCGATTTTTTGTAGCAATTGTACAGCCCCGGCTTCGGTCATGGAGAAGCCATAGAGTTTAGATAAACCCAAAATCAGAGCAATATCAATAACCACACTACTCAGAATATCTACCACAGTTACGGGATTAAGTGCGATCGCTAATGCCTTGGTCATCACAGCCTTCCAAATCAACTGATTAGCGTTCACCTCCCGAATCATCAGTTTTCGTTCTATCAACTGCTCATTTACAATATCGCTATAAAGCATGGTATTGAGGGCAACCAAAGCTTTACCCTCACGATGCAGAATCTCTAATATTTTCAGCTTGAGTTCCTCAACTTGGGCATTACCTGTACGCAACTGTATGCCCCTAGTACCATCAGGGCGACGAATCGCCGTCTTCACCAATGGCGATGCCGCAGCCATGACAATTTCCAAAGGTGTGAGCAATTCCCGCACCCTTTCATCCCGGATTTTGTGATAAATTGCCATCCGGTCTGCTTCTGGATACTGGTCTACTTTGTTAAATACCAGAATGATCGGTTTACCTGCTTCCCGCAACTGAGAAAGGGCAGCGTATTCTAGCTTTGTCATGTCGCCAGATATTACAAACAGAATCAAATCCGCAAGTTTTGCAATCTGTTCAGCTAATGCGGCACGGGTTGCACCATCTACTTCATCTAACCCAGGAGTGTCAATTAATTCCACCTGAGATTGACCTACACCAGGGAGAGTAACTCGCAAAGCACGTTCAGTTTCTCCAATCGCTTCCTCACTAATACTCCAATTAACTCTTTGTGCAGCACGAGTGACACCATGCAGCGGCCCAGTTTCAAATACTGTTTGCCCAACCAAAGCATTGAGTAGCGAAGACTTACCACGTCCCACCATGCCAAAAGCCGCAATCTGCACCACCATGCGGTCTAACTTCCCCAGCATAGTTTCCAAATCCGCAATTTCCGCCTCTAACCCGGTTTTTTCTTGGGGGGTGAGGTCGAGATTGCTTACCAAGTTTCGCAGCGCCGTTTGTGCTTGTTTATAGTTCAGTTCCGTCTGAATGTCCTCAAAGCTGAAAATGGCACTATCCAGTTCTTCCTCCCAGTTGAGAGAATTGTTGTCAGTGTTACTGGAATCACTTTGATGAGGTTCAGGCACGGGCAATGTCGAAGTCATATATATTAATTTTAGATTTTAGATTTTAGATTTTAGATTTTAGATACACCCCGTTTACTATCCTAGTTATTTTTAGGAGTGGTTTGGGGAGATGAGGGGGATGAGGGAGATGAGGGACAAGAATTAATAACCAATGCCCCATGCCCAATGACCAATGACCAATGACCAATGACTAATGACTAATGACCAATGACCAATGACCAATGACTAATGACTAATGACTAACAAAAAGTCATAAACTGAAAAATGCATCTAAATAACTCGTTAGGATCTTGACTAAATTACCTGTGCGGAAAATCGTTATTGCCGGCAACTGGAAAATGTACAAAACCCAGGCAGAAACCCAAGAGTTTCTACAAGGATTTCTGCCCCACTTAGAGGAAACCCCCCAAGGGCGAGAAGTGATATTGTGCCCTCCTTTCACTGATTTAAGTGTTTTGTCCAAGACTTTGCACGGTAGCCTCATCCAACTGGGGGCACAAAATATCCATTGGGAAGAATATGGAGCCTATACAGGTGAGATTTCTGGGCCAATGCTGACAGAAAGTGGTGTGCGCTTTGTAATTGTCGGTCATAGCGAACGACGACAATACTTTGGTGAAACGGACGCAACCGTTAATCTGCGCCTCCGAACTGCTCAAAGGTTTGGTTTGACCCCTATTATCTGTGTTGGCGAAACTAAACAACAACGAGATGCGGGAGAAACTGAATCACTGATTTCTCTCCAACTCGACAAAGGCTTACTAGATATTGATCAAAGTAATTTGGTGATTGCCTATGAACCGATTTGGGCCATTGGCACCGGTGAAACTTGTGAAGCGGTGGAAGCTAATCGAATTATTGGCTTAATCCGTAGCCAGTTGAGTAATCCAAATGTATCAATTCAATATGGTGGCTCAGTTAAGCCGAACAATATTGATGAGATCATGGCTCAACCAGAAATTGATGGTGTTTTAGTCGGAGGAGCAAGTTTGGAAGCTGAGAGTTTCGCTCGAATTGTAAATTTTCAGTCACTGTAATGTGCTTTCTTCTCGTTCCCATGCAGAGCATGGGAATGCCTAATGTAGATTTATGTCAAGCAACTTGATAATTCGAGGACGCTGTTTCGAGTGGGGACAGCGCACTTATTTAATGGGCATTTTGAATGTAACGCCTGATAGCTTTAGTGATGGGGGTGAGTTTAACACTACCTCTGCCGCTTTAGTACAGGCGCAAGCCCTGGTGGCTGCTGGTGCTGACATTATCGATGTGGGCGGTCAATCAACTCGACCAGGGGCAAAACAAATCACTCTGGCACAGGAACTTGACCGGGTTTTATCGGTGTTACAGGTGCTAAGACCAGAAATTTCAGTCCCGATTTCTGTAGATACCACCCGTGCGGCTGTAGCTAAGGCATCTGTAGAAGCTGGAGCAGATATTATTAATGATATTTCTGGCGGCACTTTTGACTCAGAAATGTTACCAGTAGTTGCAGATTTAGGTGTGCCGATTATTTTAATGCATATCCGGGGAACACCACAGACAATGCAGCAACAGACTGATTATCAAGATTTGCTCAAAGAGATTTATAGTTTTTTAGGTCAGCAAATTGGGGTAGCAACTGCTGCGGGCATTGACCGGGATAAAATTATTATTGATCCTGGTATTGGCTTTGCTAAGAACTATGAGCAAAATTTAGAGATTTTTCGCGGCTTGCGATCGCTCTCACCACTCAATTGCCCTATCTTGGTAGGAGCATCCCGTAAAAGTTTTATTGGTCGTATTTTAAATCAACCAGATCCCAAAGCACGGGTTTGGGGAACGGCAGCAGCTTGTTGTGCTGCTATTTTTAATGGCGCTGATATCCTCCGAGTTCATGATGTTCAAGAAATGCGCGATGTTTCACTAGTAGCCGATGCGCTACTGAGACAAGACACATAGCCCGACTGTTAGGTATTACCGTTTTCGGTTTTTTTGCCATTACCTTCGTTATTTACTGACTCGGCTATTAACTCTTGAAACATCTCACTTGAGTTAGCTGGATCTACAAAGACAATTTTGGCATTACTGCTCTCACCAAGTTTTTGGCTAGCATCTACGTAATCTTGAGCTACAAGATACCGCAGAATGTCTCTACTATCTGGATTGGAACGGAGAGCTTGAGAAATAATTTGCACTGAGGCCATAGTTCCTTCTGCTTTTCTAATCGCAGCTTCCTTTTCCCCTTCTGCTTCAGTAATCAGCGCCCGTTTTTTGATTTCAGCGGCTTGTTGCTCTTCCCTTGACTTTCGTACACTCTCAGGTAGGGTAATTCTCTGAAGGTCTAACCGGAGAATCTCAACTCCCCAATCTGCCGTTATCTCATTCAACTGGTCTATGATAGCTGAGTGCATTTCCGCTCTGGAGACATTTGTCTGCTCTAGAGTGTTTTGGGCAATGATTTCCCGGAGCGTGGTTGTAGTCACCTGTGTCAGTGCCCCTTGCAGATCCTCAATAGCATAAAAGCTTTTCTCAATATCTTTAATGCGCCAGTACACAATAGCATCCACTTCCACATAAATATTATCTTGGGTGATCACATTCTGGGGTTTGATGTCTAAAAACTGCTCTCGTGTAGTATCTTCCATCACAATCTGATCTACCAAGGGAACAATAAAGTTCAGCCCAGGTTTAAGTTTCCGATGATACTGCCCCAGGCGTTCGACTAGGGCTTCATTACCTTGATTAATCAGTTTTGCAGAACCTAAGGCATAACCTATAAGCACTAAAACTATAAAAATGATTGGCTCCATATATACTCCTATTCAGCTTTTGGGAGAATTTAGTGTCAAGGATATGCTAATAGCTTGTCATATCTTTGAGTTTAATGTTTTGAGTCTGTAATTTTATGAACACCAGCAGCGATTTGACATCAGACATCGCTGCTGGTGTTCATATTGTGTGAGTAGGCTGTTTTGCGGAATGCTCTGCTTCTTGTCGTCAGACATCGCTATTAAAGCACCTTGATAAAATGCTGGCAAGGACTACTTTATCTCATCAACATTATTTGTATTGACATCTTCAGACAGCTTGGACTACGATTCAGTATATTTACGCAGAATAAGCAAGTTATAGTAAAATTTATAATAATTTTAAAAACTTTAGTATAATCTGATTAAAATTGGCTTCAGCCATTAAAAATATAAAAAAATTATAGGCAGGTTGTTAATCAGACTTATATGTTTAATTTTACTTTTTATAAGCTTATAATTTTTTGAGCAAAACATTATAGTTTTTAGCGTTTACTAAGGTTGAGAGTAATATTAGAATAAAAACTATTGATGATGAGCAACAGGCAAGAATGACCCAGGTGGTTCTAGGAGAGAACGAAGGAATAGACTCAGTTTTGCGTCGATTTAAACGTCAGGTTTCCAAAGCTGGGATATTAGCTGATGTGAAATATCATCGGCACTTTGAAACACCCATAGAAAAGCGCAAACGTCAAGCAGTGGCAGCTAGACGCACAAGACGTTTTAACGTATCGCGGAAGTCCCCACCCTCAATGTACTCATAGGGTGGGGATAGGGAGCGGATGATGACGAAAACATCTCCGACCAACATCAATCGTCAGATTGATTAGGGAGTGGGATGATTGATAGCGGAGCGTTAGCGAGTCCGCGAGCGTCGGAATCGTCAATAGCCGAACTTGGTAGTCGGTCAACCCAGTCTTCAATTAATTGAGTCATTGTTTTTTCTTTGTTAGCAGCATATAGTTTGAGCTTATTGTATCTTCGCTCAGACATCCGAAAACGCAATGATTTTTCTTTCATGTTTGTGTACACACTACGCCACATACATGATAATATATAAATGGTTGTTGACCCACCCACACGGCTCATAACAAACGGTCACAGTAGCAGTAATATGCTTACCAAGTCTAAGAGCGTGAGAAAGGGGGAAAGACTTCGGTCACTGGTTCGCAAGGTTACGCCCTGCGGTAAAAATAAGCCATACAGAAGTGTACGAGAAAGTAATAAAACTGTCTGCGGAAGGCGGACGGCTGCGCGGGTTCTCTCTATGAAGAGATAAAACTGGGCAACCAGTAGAGACGCTGTGTAAGACCAGACGCTCGATGACTCGCTAACGCTGCGCTATCATCGGGTTTAGTCCCGAATATCCTTGTGATATACCTAACGTGGCAACGACGAATGAGACGCGAAACGTTGATGGTTGTTTCTTTGAAGCTCCGGCTTCAGCGAAGCAAGCCGGAGTACTTCACATAAACCTATTTGGTGTGATACTGGCGTTGCTTAAGGTTATGACCTAAAACAAGCAACAGTGCGTAGACCTAGACATCGCCATTATTCTTACAAAAATTAAGCAAAGTAGTCCGCACCCCAAATTAGGGTATAGATTAGTCACTTTTGCTATGTACAGAAGGCGTTAAGGGCTTTATCTCAGTTGGATGGAGCAAGGCTATTATCGCTACTCATCAACCAAAATAAGCGCCTTAGCCAAACTTACAAGCCAGTATTCATCCAACTCTAAGACTCCGAATTATCAATGGTGCGGCTATTACAAACATTCATCGCCTTTTCTACTCCCTGCTTGAGGCTTAGTTCAATACACTCAACCACGAACTGAAGTACAAGAGACATCTGCTGATTTTCTGCTGCCGAAAATCGCCCCAACACATGAGAGATAGTATCAGAATCATCGTTGTTAGCTGCACCTTTGGGTTTACCAATACCGATTCGTAAACGGGGAAAGTTTTGGGTACTAAGATGTGCGATCGCACTTTTCATACCGTTATGTCCACCAGCTGAACCAGATAAACGCAAACGAGTTTTCCCCAAGGGCAAATCCATATCGTCATAAATCACCAGCACTGATTCAGGCGGCAATTTATACCAACTTGTCACCGCTTGTATTGCTTGTCCTGAGCGATTCATATAAGTTAACGGCTTTAGCAAGCGAATTTTACCTCCACCTGGGGCCATACCCTCGCCATACTCACCCTGAAACTTGCGGTTTTCTGCTAAGGGAATGCGCCAAGAACGCGAAAGAGTTTCTAAAGCCGCAAAGCCGATATTATGGCGTGTTTGGTCATACTTGCTTTCTGGATTCCCCAACCCGACAATTAGCTGGGGAATCACCAAAGCTGGTTGCTTAACAGCTTCTGTCATTTTGCCTACAGTCAATTGATCTGCATCACTCTTCTAAGCTGTTCCACAAATAACCTTGCATAATTAGGGCGCTCATGTTGCCCACCCCACAAGAGTTATATTAATTTTGAATATGCAAACTAGATGTGGTTTAGCTTAGTACTCTGTCTCGTTAATTTTGATGAGTTTGTAGTAAGCACTTCAGTGCTTAAAAAATCTAGGACTAAATTCCTTACTACGAACTTCACAGACTACTAGCTAGGTTGGGAAGAACTAGCGGTATCCTGCTCAGATTTAGCAGGGTAGATTTGCTTCGGTTCCAATTCAGCAGTAGTCTTGACAGCTTCTTCTAACTGTTCTGCTTCTTTTTGAAACTCGTTTTGAAAATCTTTAGAAGCCTCTTGGAAACTACGAATAGTTTTACCCACACTCCGGCCAATCTCTGGTAGCTTCTTTGGGCCAAAGATTAACAATGCTACTACCATAATTACAGCCATTTCCGGCAAACCGATACCAAATATATTCATTTTTGTCTCCTGTAAACTATATGAACCACTACAGAAACTCAGATATTATTTAGTCTACTCAATCGTTAGTATGCACTGAGCATTGACAAAAAAACCCGGAAGAACCGGGTGTAACATAATCTTGTTATCCAAACTTGATAGCTGTGTATGCTTTAGCGCCCTAAACTGCGCCAATCGACTACTACATCCTCAACCAACAGTGTTCTATTGTAAAGTTGCAGAATAATTAGCAGAAACACGAAAAATAGCAAGATAAAAACAGCCATCACAGGGGTAGTACCCCAACCTGGAGCCACTTTCCCATACTCAGAGTTCAGTGGTTTCAGGATATCTCCCAACCTAGTCCTTTGTGCCATAGTTCACCTAATATTACTTGCCAAAGCTTTTTTTAATCTTCTGTAATATTCTATAAGAATAGCACTCATCATCTATTCCTCAATTATGGAACCCGCAATAGTTCTTAGCATTTCTGTGGCTGCCGTGGTGGTTGCCATCACCGGAATTTCGATTTATACCTCCTTTGGCCCTCCTAGCAAGCAATTGAACGATCCGTTTGATGATCACGAAGATTAAATGAGTATTGAGTAGAGACGCGATTAATCGCGTCTAGTGGTCTGGCTCATTAGTTTCGAGGGATGAACAAGTTCGTAGTAAGGACTTTAGTCCTGGATTCTTAAGCACTGAAGTGCTTACTACGAACAAAACTTAGCTGGGATTAATCGCTGGTATCACCTTGAAACTAGCGATTTTCCAAGGCTGTATCGTCAAGATTTGTTGCTCAGATGAGAATTCAGTAGTAGAGGAACGCTCTAACAAATCTACTGTATCTCCTAGATTTAACCCTAAATCACTTTGCCAAGATAACTCGGCTGTTTCTCCGTGACATTCATAACACCGCAGAATTAACTGCTGTGGCTTATCTTCTGATGGCTTGAAGGCCATCAAGATTAAATTTTCAGCTGATAAATCTAGAAAACTCACCCCCAACCCCTCTTTACCAGAAAAGAGGGGAGGATTTTTATGTGGGTTTTGATTAACGGGATTTAATACCACTTGTAACGGTATATTCAATTCATAGCTGCGCCGTACTGTATGCGCTGATTCCCAGCTACCAGCATGAGGATACAAGGTATATACGAACTCGTGAAAACCTCTATCAGCCTCTGAGTCTGGCCAATTAGAACTGCGTAACAGTGTCAGGCGGAGTTGATTTGGTTTGCTGTCGTAACCATATTTACAATCATTCAGCAAACTCATTCCGTAAATACCCTCCTGTGTTTCTCCTGTCAAATCAGCCCAACGCAAGGCGGGAACTTCCCATTTTGCTTGTTCTATAGGGGTTTGTGGTTTAGTTGGGCGGCGAATCGCGCCACAGGGAATTTCATAAGTAGCAAAGTCTGCTTCAATATTCAAAGGAAAAGCAGCTTTCACTAATACATGATTTTCTTGCCAGTTGACAGTAGTAGCTATTTTCAGCAGAGGTGAATTAGCTTGCAGAATATAGTCTTGGGAAAATTCCGATTCACCCAACTGACGCACCACGCGCACACGACTTTGCACTCTCCCTTGTTCTAACCACTGAATAGATAGAAGATTTGTTGAGGGTAAAGGATGTTGAGCGTAATTGGGGTCTATATTCCAAGCATCCCAATATTGACCACTGTCTTTAAAAGCTTGTAGTTGATTCCCCGCCCCACTCAAAACTTCTCGTTGATAAGTTTTATCAAAAACACTTGATAAATCTCCAGTATCAGGATCTATGACAACTCGTAGGAATTCATTTTCTAAAATCCAGTCTGGGAGGAGTGGGGGGGATGAGGGGGATGGGGGGGATGAGGGGAAAAGCCAAAATATGCGGTAGCCTATGGGTGGAATTTCGGTGGCGAGAAATAGTAGGGTTGATGGTTTAGATAATTGGGAGGCAAGCTGCTTTCCAGAAGCATCGTAAATCTGCCATTCTTCTGGCGTGGGTAAGGCTACAGAGACTACCTCAGAGCGTTGCCAATTGAGAGAATTGAAAACGAAAATAGGCAAACTATCGGCTTTTGGTGGTTCTGATAGGGTAATGTGAGATGCGATCGCTAAAAGTGATTCTTGTAATATCTTCGTTCCCATTTGTTCCACTTGCTGCCATTCGGGCAACGCATCTGTGTAAACTTGGGTAATTGAAGAACCAGGTAAAATATCATGAAACTGTTGAAATAATACCTGCTTCCAAGCTGCTTCGATTTCTGCTTTAGGATATATCACACCACAGCTTACGGTTGCCAAGGTAGCAAATAGTTCAGCTTCATACAATAAATTTTCACAACGACGATTCCAGCGTTTTTGATCTGCGTGTGTAGTGTAGCAACCGCGATGGAATTCGAGGTATAGTTCGTCATTCCATGTGGGGAAGGCAGGGGGAGCAGGGGAGGCAGGGGGGGAATTATAATTACTGGCAGACGCGATGAATCGCGTCTCTACGATTTGCTGTAAATATTTTTCAGCCGTTGTAAATTCTAAGTCTGGGAAGAAAGGCGACTTTTGCCAACGTTGGGCGGTTTCTAACATATCACGGGTGGGGCCGCCGCCGTGGTCGCCGACACCGGGAAGCCAGAGGGATTCTGTTAAACCAGTTTGGGTTTGCCATTCAAGAGCGTAGGATGCCATTTTAACTGGGTCTATAGCTTCACCGATGGGTGCAGACATCAAACTAAAGACTTCGCTACCATCAGGCGATCGCCACCAAAAAGCCCCATAATCAAATTTAGTAGTATCATTCCACCGCAACTTCTGCGTGACAAAATACTCAATTCCGGCATTAGCGAAAAACTGCGGTAAATTTGCACAAAAACCAAAAGAATCTGGAACCCACACCACAGTTGAAAGCTTACCAAATTTTTCCTGAATGTAGCGCTGACCATACAATAACTGACGGACTATTGATTCACCAGCAATCAGATTGAGTTCTGGTTCTACCCACATCCCGCCGACAACTTCCCAACACCCAGCAACTACCTGTGCTTGAATTGCCCTGAATAAATCCGGGCGATGTTCTTCAATCCAAGCATAAAGTGCGGGAGTCGAATGACAGAAAATTAACTCAGGAAAATCTGCTTGCAACTTCAGAACCGACTCAAAAGTGTTTTGCGCCGCATTCCAAGTTTCACTCACAGGCCATAACCATGCTAAATCTAAGTGAGCATGACCCAACAAGAAAATTTTAGATTTTTGATCCCCCCAACCCCCCTTTTTAAGGGGGGCTAAGATGTCGGATTGAGTTAAATTTTGGCGTAACTTTACTAACTCTTCCTCGGTGTCCTCTGCGCCTCTGCGGTTCGTAACCTCCCCAACCATCGTCGCCAAAACATCCAACCTCTCCGGCGCAAACTTTTCCAAATAAAGTTGCACCACAGCTAACTCATCAGCCACAAAACCCGGATCGGGATTATTATCAACAGTAGACTCATAAACTAGGAGCGATCGCACTAAAGCACCATCACAATGTCCCGGACTCACTAACCGCAAAGCTACAATAAACTCTTCCCCAGGCGTTACCCCCTGTCCCAGAAGCACTCTAGGCGAACAATCAAATAAATCACCCTCCAGCACTAACTCCCCATTCACATAAATCTCAGCAGCATCTGCCCACCAAACCAACGCCAGTCGCAAAGATAACCCAGTTAAGGGATAACCCTGTAAATCTTGGGGAACCACCAATCTTTGCACTAGCCATAACACTTTTTTTCCGCCTGTCCAAGCGATATGTTCTTTAGCATTCAATTGGACAGGTTGCCAATGAGACAAATCAGCAGCTACAACATCAGTAATAATCAGGTCAGATTCCTGGTATAGCCAAGTAGACTGAAGATTAACTTGACAAAAAGAGCGCAGTTGCTCAATTGCTTGTGAGATGATTTTGGTCTGGGATTGAGAGACAGTCGGGGTCATATATTCGCTAAGATGAGGTGTTGGTCGTTTTTATTGTTTGGCGCGAGTCTCACAACTTATACAAGACTTGAACTAAAAAATTACTACTATGTCTTCTGGTTCCTCTGGTCGTTATCAAAGCAGACTATTTAACTTTGTCCACCAGCAATCTCGGCGGGTGACACAACAGTGGGAACACACCTTCCGACATTTGCAAGTTGCTACTAAGTGGGGTGTGGAGGTACTACTTTACCCAGTGTATCTACTGTTTCAGTCATCTGAATCATCTGGGAAAACGCTACAGACCAAAGAACCACAAACTAGACTAAAGTTACAACCAAATGATACCGATTTCCAGCCCGAAATTCCAAATGTTGATAGTCCCATTCAACATGTACTAGAGGCAGTTAATTATCTGTCATCTCATGAAGCCGTTTCTACTCCTAAAAAAACAGTTGAACCTTTCAAACCCTTGGCTTTCTTGAAAGTTTTACAGATGAAATTCGCTGATAATAAGTCTACAGATAATGCTAATCTTGCTCAATTATCAAATATTACTGAGAATCAAACCGGAAGTCTCAATCCTTTACGGCTAAATAATGCTTTTTCAGTAGTGCAGGGAATTGCCACAAATTTGATGGATCGTAGTTTAGTACTTGTTACTGCCGACAATGAAATTCTAGATATTTTGACACCCCAGCAGCAGGCAAAATTAGAAGACCGAATTATTAACGAAGTTGCGAATTATTGGAAGTCCTGGCGGTTGATTATAGCTAAACAAGAAACAAAGCTATTACCACAAATTGACCATTTATTAGCAAAACTCACTGATGGGGATACAGATAAAAATTCAGTTTTAGCCGAGGGGATAGCAAAAGATTTACTTAATACAGATAAATTATTAGCATTTCTAGATATAGCCTTTGCTAAATTGGAATCAAATGCTTTAGTACCTGTGCAAGAACGTAGCCAAGAAATTGTCCAAGTTGCCCAAACTCAATTAAATATATTTCTTTATGGCAAAGAGCAATTAGCTGCTAGAGGAGAAATTACAGCCAATGCTGACAGTTTAGAAACTCATACACTGAATCTTCAGGCTTTGATTGAGGCGGCGCTTAATTACTTTTTTGGTGTTGGTAATAGAAAAACACTTGAGTCAACAACCACTGATGATAAATTGCTAGATAAAGTATTATCATCACGCCAGAGAAAGTCTTTATTCAAAAACTCTCAGCTGCAAAACCAGGATTCAACAAATGATCCTTGGCTAACATGGAATGATTTATTTGGCGACAGCGAAATCATTGCTGAAAACGCAGTTACACTTTCTGGGGGGACAAATCCTGCTTTAGCCTCAAGTTTATCAGTAGCACATTTTCCACAAAATAATTTGACTGTAAAACAACCTAAAGTTGGATCTGGTTTGGTGCGAAGAAGTAAAAAAACATCTGAAAAAGTTGCATCTGCAAAACAAACCCGAACTAGCATTTCCCAATCTAAAAGCGAGAGTCAGAAAGGGGAAATTTTACAACAGCAATTTCACCAAAGTAGTCAAGTTGAGGTGCAGCCAGACTGGATAGAAACCAAAGCAACTTCAATAGGTTACGAAAAGCACCCCTTAGAGCAACTTTTAGAATGGGTTGATTATGTTATGCTCTGGCTAGAAGAGAGATTTGTAAGGATTTTTCAGTCATTACGGCAACTATGGCAGGGGAAATAATTCGTAATTCGTAATTAAGATATGTTAGATTTCATCTGGTTTTACAGGTTAACATCTTGTAGCCTGATTTTAGATTATTTGTATAAGTTGGTAGATATTTTTTAAAAAACTATTATAATATTTACAATTTTCCAATTAAAGGATAATTTGGATTCTCTATAATGTTATTGGTGGTTGTCTAACGTGAAAATTGTTGTTTACTGTAAATATTTCAATTTCAAAAATCCACTAGATAAACCGAAAATTGAGACATTTGTTGTAAATGTGCCTCAAATTCCTAAAATAGGTGAAACAATTGTAGTCGAAAGAATTTCACCCCAAAAGCAATTTGTAATTATTTTTGAATACATTGTGACAGCAGTGCAATTTAACGCTTCTAGAGAATCGGCTGACTCAGCAGATGCTCAGGTAAACGCATTTTTAAATCACTGTTGGGAGGGAACATCAAATTTCAAAGTTACAAACTTTTTAGAGCAATAAACCTTCATCACAACATGTGATTGAGGAAATAACTTAATAATTTAGCTCCTGTTGGTTATTAATAATTAGTTGACATGTTAGTAACTTACTGAGAAAATACGTAAAAAACTAACCCTATGATTGACCATAGCGATCGCGTCGTGTCTCGTAGAGAAGGCAGATTTCAGGGTGTTGGAGGACTTGAACTGTATTACCAAAGCTGGCATCTTGAGGGTAAAGTACGGGCAATATTAGCCATTGTACATGGACTTGGAGGACACAGCGATCGCTACAATAATATAGTTCAGCATTTGATACCCAAAGAATATGCTGTCTACGCCTTAGATTTGCGTGGTCATGGACGCTCATCAGGTCAGCGAGGCTATATCAACGCTTGGAGTGAGTTTCGTGAAGACCTGGGAGCCTTTTTAGAGTTAATTCAAACTCAGAATCCTGGATGCCCAATTTTTCTTTTGGGTCATAGTTTAGGTGCGGTGATTGTCTTAGATTATATTCTGCGCTATCCCCAACAAGCATCTGTTTTGCAAGGTGCAATCGCTCTAGCGCCAACCTTGGGAAAAGTTGGGGTTTCAACTATTCGAGTGCTTTTAGGAAAAATGCTCTCACGGGTGTGGCCGCGTTTTACCCTGAATACAGGCATTGACCTGAGTGCTGGTTCACGGGATCAGCAGGTTTTAGCCGCATCCGCTCAGGATACACTGCGACATACCCTTGCTACTGCCCGTCTGGCTACAGAATTCTTTGCAGCAGTTGATTGGATTAATGCTCACGCAGCTGATTGGCAATTACCATTGTTGATTCTCCACGGTGGTGCAGACCGAGTGGCTTTACCTGCGGGAAGTGACATCTTTTACCAACGGGTAAACTGCAAAGATAAGCTGAGAATCGAGTATCCGGGAGCCTATCACGAAATTCAGAGCGACCTCAATTACCCTGAGGTACTGGCTGATTTGGAAGATTGGTTGGAGCAACATTTAGTATCTGAGAAAACGCATTTAGTACGGGGAAGCGGTGAGTTATGAGCGATCGATTCATCTACACAAATCTCAATAATCGTGGTGGTGGCAATGATCGCCTCGTTGGCCGTAGTGGGACTGATAATCTCACTGGAGGATCGGGTAACGATACTTTCCAGTTCAACTCAATTTCAGACAGTCCTGCTGGTTCTTCACGGGATGTTATCCAGGTGATGCGGTGGGATTAATTACCGACGGACGCTTTTCTGGCGGTACTTACGGCATGGTGGTTGGTCATGTTCCACCAGAAGCAGCAGTTGGTGGTGCGATCGCTCTTGTTGAAGAAGGCGATAGTATTACTATTGATGCACCGGCTCGTTTGTTGCAGTTGAATATATCCGAAGAAGAATTGGCTCGTCGTCGTGCCAATTGGCAACCCCCTGCTCCGCGCTACATTAAAGGCGTGTTGGCGAAATATGCCAAATTGGTATCTTCTAGCAGTATTGGTGCTGTGACAGATTTAGACTTGTTTTAGTTAACCTGACGTAATAGACATCTCCGAAAAAGAATGTAGAGACGTAGCAGTGCTACGTCTTTTTGATTTCTAGTAATTTTTACCTAAATTTTATGAGCTTTTAGAAAAATATTGATAAAGTTTCAGGAAATTTACATAGCAGTTATGATGTCAATAGAGAAATCACGGCAATATAGTTGACAGTCAACTGCTTAAAACTGAAAAGGGTACAAAATGAGTTCTGAATCTAACGTCAAGTTAACGATCGCTCTTTCTAATCCCAGCTTAGATGCAGAAGAGCAAGAACGGGAAACGCTGAATCTGCTACGAGAGATCAGAGATTTAGATGTAGAAAGTGCTGAACTTGTAGCAGTTGCACAAACTCCTCCAGGATCAAAGGCATTTGGAGGTTTTTTTTTGGGAGTGTTGCAGGCCGAAGTGAGTATTGCCAACTTTAAGAAAGTATTGGGATTTGTAGGCGATCGCTTGGGTAACAAAACCATTGAATTGGAAGTTGAGGCTAACGGGAAAAAACTCAAGGTGAAAGCTAGCAGTCGGGAAGAATTAAACGCCGCCATTGAACAAGCGCAAAAGTTTGTTGCAGGTAACTAAAAAATTTCAGCACTAAGGAAGAATAGCGAGATGGTGAAAGTAGCACTGCTAATAGGAGTCAGTGAGTATGAGCCTGGTCTCACCCCATTACCAGCAACGATAAACGATGTCATGGCAATGGAGAAAGTTTTGGACAATTCAGAGATTGGCGGTTTTGATAAGGTAACACCGCTGATAAATCCTCAACAACATGAGATGGCGTTAGCCATAGAAACCTTGTTTGCAGGTCGTCAAAAAGATGACCTCGTGCTGCTATTTTTCTCTGGTCATGGAATCAAAGACGAGAGCGGCAAGCTTTATTTCGCTACTCGCAACACTCTCAAAAATGAAAAAGGAGGGCTAGTTCAGGCAACAACAGTTGCAGCCAGTTTTGTGCAGGACATCATGCGTACTAAAGACCGCTCTAAAAGACAGGTAGTGATTCTAGACTGTTGCTTTAGTGGGGCTTTTGCCGAGGATATGCTAGTCAAAGATGATGGTTCTGTAGGTGTCATGAATCAGCTAGGCGGCGAAGGAAGAGCTGTCCTTACCTCTTCGACTTCAACTCAGTATTCTTTTGAGCAAAAGGAATCTAATCTGTCAATTTACACCCGTTACTTAGTCGAGGGTATTGAGACTGGAGCAGCAGATATAAATGACAATGGTGTAATTACGGTTGATGAATTGCATGAGTATGCCAAAAAGAAAGTTCGAGAAGCTGCCCCAACAATGAGTCCTGAAATCTATCCAATCAAAGAAGGCTACACAATCGTACTGGCTAAAGCACCACTTGGTGACCCAAAGCTTAAATATCGCAAAGAAGTTGAACGTTTTTCCCGTGGTGGTGAAATTACTTCTATAGGTCGTAAAGTATTAGAGAAGCTTCAAATTAAGTTAAAACTATCCTCAGAAGAAGCGATTGCAATAAAAATTAAATCTGTAGGTGGGGTGGGGGGTTCCCAGTCCACAATGGCTGCTGGATTTGTCTCAGTAGTCATGAGCGATCGCCTTTCTCAGAAAGCCTTAGATTTCTATGATAATCTGCCGAGAGCTTGCTGAAGTAAGGCGTACAGATTACAAATGGTTATAAATTATTCTTCATCCAATCTCGAAAATTAGGCATAGCTTGAAGAATCCCAATTGCTCGCAAGAATACCAGAACAGATCAACTTGGATTGCCGTGATGATTCGCTATTATGAGCGATCGCTTCATCTACACAAATACAAACATTAACAATCCTTAATAGATAATATTATTAAGGATTGTTAAGACGAGCAAAAACTGCTCACAAACGTGATTGTTTCTTAAAAATCATCGAGAAACTGACTAAGGCGACTGATTACGGGGTCAACCTCTTGAGGAGGGGTAGCAACAGTATAAGAAGTATTATTTACTACTTCTAATTGAGTTGGAGACTGAATGAACGATCGATCATTGACAATGATCGCCAGTTGTGCAACTTGTTGAGAAAGTTGCAGTAGATGGTGTTCCATCGCCTCCAAACGATTAGATCCCTTGGCAAAAAAACGTTCCTCAAGTCCAGCCACTTGACGTTGCAGTTCACCAATTTGCTGTTCAATCGGTGTTGTTGCTGCTGCTGTTTGTGGAGCAGGTTGTACAGATTCCGGTACACATAAAGATTGCCATAAGGCTTCTTTACAGAGGTCGCTGAAAGTCTTGTCTGGTTGTTTGTCCAAATAACTTTCTACTTGCGCTAACAAGCTTTCATCAGCAAGCTCTGGGTTGAACGTGACGGATTTAACTACCTTTTTTGACCATTGGAACATCAGCTTTATGCCCTAGCAGCGCGATTGGAGGATAATTGTGCCTCTCCATAAATATACTGCCCCAAAGCATTCGCCTGCCTAGAAGGTGCTGCTAAATGAGCATTAATCTTTGCCTCTTTGAGCAGACGTTGAACGTCGTCCCAGAAGAACTCACCACCCCCGCCAGTCAGAATCACATCGGTGACACGTTCTGGCAACCAGGCTAGCACACGGCTACAGATTTCGCGCGAAAACATCTCCGTAAGGTTGGGAAGAAAATCGTCTAGGTTGGTGGGCTTGCTAGCGCCTTTAGGACGGTAATAGCGTTCACCTCTGGGTTTGTTCACGGCGGAAATCAGAGCTAGAGATTGACTATCTGCTCCCTCGATTTCGGCGGACACCAATTCATAAAACTTGTTCATACCGAAGTCTTCGCTCTTAGAAGCACCTCTGGCAAAACGGAAGTTATCTACCATCAAAAGATCGACGGTTTGATGTCCAATATCAACGATTGCTACCGATATTTTTGTAAAATCGGGACTGTTAGGACTTTTCTTTGGTTGAGCTTCAGACCACAGCAAGCTACCGTAGCCTTCTGGCATTACCCATACCTTACTGACGTTCAGCGATATAGATTCGCCTCGGAAGTTCAACACATGAGGGCCGCCTACTTGGCTAATCAACTGGGCTTTTTCCTTTTCAAATTGTTCTAAGGAAAGAAAAGGCAGACCTAGTACGACTGAGATATCGTCTCTAAGTTTGAAGTAGCCAGCACTTGCTAACACTTTTACCAGTGCAGCCTCTACCTTAGATTGGCCAACTCCTAGATTTGCCCCAAAATCGGCTGCCAGTTGACCAACAGCATATCCATTTCCTTGATACTCCAGCCACAAATCCATTAAGGGGTCAGTAGCCCTGGCTTCAAAAACACCACCGCGTACTTGTTCAATTGACATCTGCTTAACGTTGGCAGGTACGAACACCACATTACTGGGTTCACGACTCACACAAGTTTTTGTGGAAGTTCTGCCTAAATCAACACTGAGAATAGTTTTCCCTGGAACACCGCCTGTCTTGGGAGGAATATTATTATTGACAGCATTGATGGGAACTGCCGCTCTATTCATGGGTATAGCAGCAGCATTGATGGGGTTAGCGGCGGAAGGTTGGTCTGTCATGAAAGCTCCTAGTTCAAACTTAACTGTAAAAAGTTGTCTTGCTCATCTTACAAAAATGCGAGCTACCAGAAATTCTAGGTTGCGTCAAGTGTAGCTAGAAATACGCCAAAAATTAATTTTGGTGATACCTCCGATAAGCTCATGCCTTCGCACATCTAGTATTATTTGGCATAGTGTAGGCGAATTTTGGCCAGATGTAACCCCTGCTTTTACTGCTTTCAAACTAAAAGCGTCCGTGTTTCATCTTCTAGTACGTCTTAACTGGCGCTTGAATATCCAGAAAACAAATGCTAGAACCAAACCGCCAAGTACGATTTTGGATACAGGAGCAAGGTACTTGTCCACAAGTTCATACTGACTACCCAAGGCATATCCTGAGTATGTTAACAAACCCACCCAAGCCGCGCTACCTACTGTTGTGTAAAACAAGAATGGCAGCAAAGGCATATTGCTGATACCTGCGGGAACAGAAATCAAGGTGCGGATTCCTGGCACAAGGCGACCAATTAATACTGCTTTTCTACCTTGTCGGTCAAACCACTCTTTGGCCTTGGTAATATCTTTACTGGATATAGCCAGCCATTTGCCATACTTGTCAGCCCAAGCTTTCAAACGGGTTTCGCCCAAAAACTTACCTGGATAATACCAAATAAGTGCGCCCAATACAGAACCTAAAAGTCCTGCGAAAAAGACACCAATGATATTTAACTTTGCCCCCCCTGGTTGATATGGACTTGCTGTAAATCCAGCCAGTGGCATGATCAATTCTGAAGGAATGGGGGGAAAAAGGTTCTCTAGGAACATTAGTAGGGCGATTCCCCAATAGCCAAAATAGTTGATAGTATTAGTTATCCATTCAAGCATTGAGTCAATTCCTAAAATTGCTGTACTATTCCTGTGACTAAAATTCCGCTTAAGCTTTTTTAAAAGGTAATTGTCCCAGCTTGCTAGAGTCAAGGTAATTTGACTGTACTAAAAGAAAGTTGCCATCGCAATAAAGAAACATTTTACGATGAGGAGAGATTGGGGTAATAAAATCCATCAGCAGGGGTGGGAGGAAATGAACTCCAGCGATAAAGATGAATTGATATACCGTTATAGCGCTTCTCTGTTGAGTGCAATACAGACCTAACCCCCAGCCCCTTCCCTACTAGCGTTGGGGAGCAAGATTCAAAGCCTCTCTCCTTTTAGGAGAGAGGAATGGAAGTGAGGTCAAAGTGTATTGCATCCATTCGAGAACCGCTATAAGTAAATCAGCAATTAGGGTGAGCAGCCTTGAAGAAAACAAGAAATCAGGCGAGATAGTCTTGAGTTGAGAGGTTTTGACATCCCCCGCTCCCGACTCCCTACCCATCTTTACCCAATTCGGTAAGTAGCCGCTGAATCACAGATGCATCCTCAGCATCGGGGACTTTTGCTAAATAATTTTGTAAGTCGTCTACGGCTTGGGGGTAGTAACCTAGTTGATAACAGATCAGACCGCGATCGCGCAATTCTAAAGTTAAACCAGGAAACAGCAACAAAATTCGTTCAACTGCTGCTAGTGTTTTTTCTAACTCTTGCTGTTTGAGGTAAATAAATTTTAAATTTGTCAGCATCCGTGCTAAAAATTGCCGATTACTGACTACAGCTAAAAATTCTGGTTGTAGCGCCACAGGTTGTTGATAAAGTTGAGACAGGCGTTCCTCGCAATCTTGAGCAAATATTATTTCACCACCATTGAAAGCATCGACAAAAATCTCTATATCTTCAATATCCGGGCGGATTAGGAAATGTCCTGGCATCCCCACACCCACCATCGGAAAATCAATCCGTTGAGCAACCTCCAGATAAACCAACGCTAAGGTAATGGGAATCCCCAATCGGCGGTCAATTACATCATTGAAAAAGCTGTTGCGTGGGTCGTAATAGTCAATTTTATTACCAGAAAACTTTAAGTCTTCGTAGAGATACTGATTAATACTTTGAACTATCCGCAAAGGATATCGTGAGTCAGGCAGGCGTTCTTGAAGCTCCCATGCCATTGTATCAAGGGCGTTGAGATATTCCTCTGGGTCTAGCTTGGGATATTCTTCTTGTGCAATATACAAAGCTGCCTTTGCTAAGTCAATTTGCTCGTCAGACTGTTGAATCTCCTGATAAAAATATTGTCGTGCTGACGAGAAATTCATAAGCTGTTGCTCGGTGGAAGTATGACGATGAAGCGAGAGCGGCTTGGCTAAACTGAAAATAGTTTTTTGTACCTATTTTTATATTAGGGATATTCAGAAGATTTGGAAATCTAGTTTGTGCATAAGTTTCATGACATTAATCTATCCAGGGATGGAATTAGATTAATGTAGCTGTTCAACGTTGACTAATATGCACTTTTATGGTATAATTTTGTGCTAAATCTGTTTTGAGCAATGTAAAGATGTATGGTATCCAAGTACCAATTAGTGATTATTAATTACTCAGATTCCGAAATGGCGTTGAGAGGATGTGTAGTAACTATTTGAATAAATGGTATTAAGCTGCTCTTTCTGCGATCGCTAGGAAGGGCAGATTTTTTATGTAAGCTTTCTTAACGTAGTATAAGCCTAAAGATGTATGGTATCCAAGTACCAATTAGGATTATTAATTACTCAGATTCCGAAATGGCGTTGAGAGGATGTGTAGTAACTATTTGAATAAATGGTATTAAGCTGCTCTTTCTGCGATCGGTAGGGAGAGCAGATTTTTTATGTAAACTTTCCTAATGGAATTTAGCAAGCGATCGCTATCCTAAGTTTATAACCACTGTGGTTATAATCGGTAGGTAAGCTGTTCCACATCTAGTTTACATATCTAAATTTAATCAAAGTCTTGTGGGGTGGGCATCTTGTCCGCCCTAATTATGCAAGGTTATTTGTGGAACAGCTTATCATCACAGTGTGTTACTACGATGTTCTTAACTGTAGATTATGCTTACATAGTCATACTTACGCATAATTACGTTGATCAATCTATCATAAAGCAACAACTTAAGTTTACAAAGTTTTAGTCAATTATTCATTTGATACTGCGTATATAACTCGCCTTACATCTAGGTTTTAACTGTTATTTATTCTAATTTAGAATGTAATTATTATGTGAATACACGCAAAAAGTCTCGCCACTAAAAAAAATTGCCAGTAATCTAAGTAAATAAGCAAATGAGGAAAACACTGTTAATAACCTCTTTAAATAACTAGAAACAAAAGCTAAGTTCAAAACTTTAGTCATTTTCACTAGTGCTTATATCTGCGATCGTTGCAAGAAGCTTATTCATAGCTTCTTGTACAGGATGCGTTATGTCAATTGTGTCCAAATGCTTGGCAAGGCTAAATATTTTTCTAGTCAAGCATTTTTATTATTCACATCTGCTTTTTGGAACTAATAAGGTCAATCATGAAAATTTCTAACTTTGTTCGTGCAACACTCACGGCAGCATCTTGCTATCTGTCTGTTTTAGCTATTTCAACCAGCGCCCACGCTGCTACTTTGGTTCCCGTTGATTTGGAATTGTCTTTACTCGTTGATGTTTCTGGAAGCGTAGATAATAGCGAGTTCAATCTGCAAAAACAAGGCTATGTTAATGCTTTCTCAAATGCCGACCTTTTTAATGATTTCATCTCTAAAGGAAATCTGGGCAAGATTGCAGTAAACCTGATTTACTGGTCTAGTGCGAACCAGCAGCAAGAAGTTGTAGGGTGGACTTTGATCGATAGTGTAGCTGCTGCACAGAATTTTGCTGATGATATAACAGCAACGACGCGTATCTTCAGTGGCACTACTGCTATTGGTTCTGCACTCAATTTTGCCGCACCTAAATTCTTTAATAATGACTATGATGGTGTACGCCAAGTTATCGATGTGTCTGGTGACGGTGCTACAAACAATGGGGCTGATACAATAGCTGCGCGCAATGCTGCTCTAGCACTAGGTGTCGATGCGATTAACGGTGTAACTATCGGGAGCGAAGCTGGACTTCAAGCCTTCTATCAAAATAACGTAATTGGCGGTACCAATGCCAATGGTGACCCTGCTTTTGTTCTAGCAGCACAGAACTTCCAAGACTTTGGTGCTGCAATTGATAAAAAAATTAAGGCAGAAATCAAGCCAACCTCTGTTCCTGAACCAGCTTCTATAGTAGGCTTGCTAGTTTTTGGTACTATTGGTGCTAGTTCAATGCTCAAACGCAATAAGAAATTCCAAGCTGATTGTTAACAGTTAAGCGACAAAGGCTCGCCTTCACTGAAAACTGTTTTTTGTCCCTGTGTAATATCGGCTGTGTCTGCGATCGCCAGACACAGCATTTTTATTGTGTTGACACGCATAACGCTTGTACCGCTATTTAAGCAGCTTGAACCAAAGCGAACGCGGCTTAAAATGAGCTTGGTGAAAAACTAGGGTGTTAATTGGATAAAGAATAAGCATCCGCTTGTCTAGACAAGCTTTTCAAAATGAGGGTTGCAGTTAAAACAGCCAAGCTGCTTTTTAAGGAATTACTAAGGGAGTTATGTCCCCGTCCGGTGCTACAGTGAAAGGTGACATTGCTTATTCTTATGTCTTCTCCGACCGTATCTGAAATATAGCTTCAATCATTAGGCGCAGCATGGTCACAACCGCAGAAAAAACAAACATTGGCTACATTACCCAAATCATTGGCCCAGTTGTAGACGTTAAATTTCCCGGCGGGAAATTGCCACAAATCTACAACGCTTTGAAAATCAAAGGCACCAACGAAGCTGGGCAGGAAATCAACATCACCGTTGAAGTACAGCAACTGCTGGGCGACAACCAGGTGCGGACTGTTGCGATGAGTTCCACCGAAGGCTTAGTGCGCGGTTTTGAAGTCACTGATACAGGCGCTCCCATTACCGTACCAGTTGGTAAAGCCACTTTGGGCCGGATTTTCAACGTCCTTGGCGAACCTGTGGACAACAGGGGCCCAGTAAATGCTGAGGCAAGTTTACCCATCCACCGCTCTGCTCCCAAATTCACCGACCTGGAAACCAAACCTTCGGTGTTCGAGACTGGGATTAAAGTTGTTGACCTTCTGACTCCCTATCGACGCGGCGGTAAGATTGGTCTGTTCGGCGGTGCTGGTGTTGGTAAGACCGTAATCATGATGGAGTTGATCAACAACATCGCTACCCAGCATGGTGGAGTATCCGTATTTGCTGGCGTGGGTGAACGCACCCGTGAAGGCAATGACCTCTACAACGAAATGATTGAGTCTGGGGTTATCAATAACGAGAACCTCAACGAATCAAAAATTGCTCTAGTCTACGGTCAAATGAACGAACCACCCGGAGCTAGAATGCGGGTTGGTCTTTCGGGATTAACAGTAGCAGAGTACTTCCGGGATGTGAACAAGCAGGATGTGCTGCTGTTTATTGACAACATATTCCGATTTGTGCAAGCAGGTTCGGAAGTATCCGCGCTATTGGGTCGGATGCCTTCTGCGGTAGGATATCAGCCCACATTGGGAACCGACGTAGGTGAACTGCAAGAGCGGATTACCTCGACAACAGAGGGTTCTATTACCTCCATTCAGGCAGTGTACGTACCTGCGGATGACCTCACTGACCCCGCACCTGCTACCACCTTCGCCCACTTGGACGGAACCACAGTACTGTCTCGCGGTTTGGCATCTAAGGGAATTTATCCCGCAGTTGACCCCCTTGGTTCCACTTCCACCATGCTCCAGCCAAATATTGTCGGTGAAGAACACTACAATACTGCCCGCGCGGTGCAATCAACTCTGCAACGTTATAAAGAACTCCAAGACATTATCGCTATTCTCGGTTTAGATGAATTGTCTGAAGAAGACCGTCTAATCGTGGCGCGGGCGCGGAAAGTTGAGCGCTTCTTGTCTCAGCCATTCTTTGTAGCAGAAGTATTTACCGGTTCTCCTGGTAAGTATGTGAAGTTGGAAGATACCATCAAAGGGTTCCAAAAGATTCTGTCTGGTGAGTTGGATGCTCTGCCAGAACAGGCTTTCTACTTGGTTGGCGATATTAACGAAGCGATCGCTAAAGCTGAAAAAATCAAAGGTTAGTCATTAATCATTGGTCATTGGTCATTGGTCATTAGTTCAACTGCTAATGACTAATGGCAATTACAAAAGACATAGACGCCCTTTGGGCGGCTTCCCGTAGGGTAGGACAAAGGACGAAGGACGAAGGACAAAAGACAAATGACATTAACCGTTCGGGTAATTTCCCCAGATAAAACAGTCTGGGATGCTCCAGCAGAAGAAGTAGTTTTGCCTAGCACAACTGGTCAACTAGGTATCCTCACTGGACACGCACCACTTTTAACCGCCCTGGATACTGGTGTAATGCGAGTTCGCGGTGCAAAAAATCAGAATTGGGAAGCGATCGCTCTTTTGGGTGGCTTTGCCGAAGTCGAAGAAAATGAAGTGACAATTCTGGTTAACGGTGCTGAACGTGGCGACAAAATTAACCTTGATGAAGCCCGTACTGCTTACAACCAAGCAGAAGCGGCTCTAAGTCAAGTTTCAGCAGACGATCGCCAAGCCCAAATCAAGGCAACTCAAGCCTTCAAACGCGCCCGCGCTCGGTTTCAAGCGGCTGGCGGTTTGGTCTAATTTTACTTTCTATAGCGGTTCTCATTCAGATGCGGTACAAAATTACATCACCAGGTGTAGGGGCACAGCAGTTCCCATACGTGTCAACTTAAGCTAAAAGTAGCAAAACTTTCAGCTTCCTCACCCGCCTTGAACTAAAGTTCAAGGCTCATAGCTAAAGTCTACTTAAGTAGACTAAATATTCCTAAAAATCTTTAGTCTACTTAAGTAGGTCGGCAGGAAAAAACGAAACTATGTAACAATAAATAAATACGGAGAATATATCTACCGAGGTAACAAAAAATATGGGCGCTCGTTTGAGGGTATTTCTGACTAAAGAGGAAAACAAAACCC
>JAIVFU010000500.1 GCA_020829485.1 Nostoc sp. CHAB 5834
GAGATCTCGCTGATCATCCTGCCGCTGGTGGCACCGGTGGTCGAGGCGCTGGGGTTCGACCTGACCTGGTTCGTCGTGCTGTTCGCGGTGGTGCTCCAGACCTCGTTCCTGACGCCGCCGGTCGGCTTTTCGCTGTTCTACCTCAAGGGTGTGGCGCCCAAGGAGGTGACGACGCTCGACATCTACAAGGGGGTCGTGCCTTTCGTCGGATGTCAGCTGCTGGCGGTTTTCCTGGTGTTCGAATTCCCGCAACTGGTGCTGTGGCTGCCCAGCGTGATGTTCGGCCCGCCGGGCGGACCCTAGCGCGCTTGCGCCCCGCCCCGGCGCCGTGCTTACCTGAAGCGGGACGGGGCGGGGAAAGCGATGCAGGCGACGCGGCGCGAGATCGGGGGGCTGGGCCTTGGCGCCCTGCTGGGATGCATTGTGCCGCAGAGCGCGCGGGCGACCACCAGCGGCGATCCCGCCGTGGCGGTTCTGGCGACCTGGTACCGCCTGGTGCTGGAACTCGTGCGCCACACCCCGACCCAGTCGCCCCCCGTCGCCAGCCGCGCCTTTGCCTATCTGGGCGTGACCGCGTTCGAGGCGATGGCCGATTGCGACGCCCGCCTGCTGTCGCTTGGCGGTCAGGTAACGGGGCTTGCGCCGCTGCCGCCGGCGGCGGGCAACCTTGCAGCAGCAGTCGTGCTCGAAGCCGCGCTGCAGACGGCGGTGCGCGCGCTGTTCGCGAACACCGGGCCGACGGGGCAGCGCGCACTTGACGGGCTCGGCGCGCGTCTTGCGGACCGCGCCGCCGAAGGGCAGCCGGCGGCCGTGGTGGCGCAAAGCGTCGCGCGTGGCCGGGCGATTGCCGCGCATGTGCTCGACTGGGCGGCGCAGGACGGTGGCGCGCAGATCGAGAACATGGGCTTTCCGTTCGAATACCCCGCGGCGACGGGGCCGGCCGACTGGCTGCCGACCAGCGCAATACGCCAGCAGCAGACCCCGCTCCTGCCCGGCTGGGGCGACAACCGGCCTTTCGTGCTGCCTCATGGCGCGGCCTGCGGCCTGCCGCCGCCCCCGGATTACAGCGAGGCGCCGGAGTCCGATTTTTACCGAGAGGCGCTGGAGGTCGTGACGGTCCGTACCGGGCTGACCGACGAACAGCGCGCCATCGCCCGCTTCTGGTCGGATGATCCGATGCTGTCACCGACGCCGCCCGGGCACTGGATCTCGATCGCGCTGCAGTGCCTCGATGCCACCAAAGCCGATGCCGCGCGCCATGCCGAAGTCCTGGCACTGGTCGGGATCGCAGTGGCGGATGCCTTCATCGCCTGCTGGCAAAGCAAGTATCAATACCGCCTGCTGCGCCCCGTCACCTACATCCGCCGCGTGATCGAGCCGGGGTGGGAGCCGCTGCTGAACACGCCCCCCTTCCCCGAATATCCAAGCGGGCACAGCACACAATCGGGTGCCGCGGCGGCGGTGCTCGATCTGGCGTTCGGGCCGGCGATGGCGTTCGAGGATCTGACGCACGTGGACGACGGGCTGGCGCCGCGCCGCTTTGCCGGCTTTTGGCAGGCGGCCGAGGAAGCGGCACTTTCACGGCTGTATGGCGGCATCCATTTCCGCGCCGCGATCGAGCGGGGGCTTGAACAGGGGCGCTGCGTGGCCGGCCATGTCGCCACCCTGCGCACGCGCGCGGCATGAAGCGCGGGGCCTGGCTTTCACTGCTGCTGGCCGCCGCACCACTGCGCGCCGAAGAGGTCGCGGTGCCGCGCTTTGTCGAGGAAACCGGATCGGGGATCGACAGCGTCTTTCGCGGCGAATGGCAATACATGGTGGGTGGCGGTGTCGCGACCTTCGATTGCGACAACGACGGCATGGCCGAGGTCTTCATCGCCGGCGGCGAGAACCCGGCCACGTTCTACCGCAACCGGAGCACGCCGGGTGGGTCGCTGCGCTTTGCGCGCGAGGCCGCCGGGCTCGAGGCCCTGGCGGTGACGGGCGCCTGGCCGGGGGATTTCGACGGCGACGGGCATCTGGATCTGATGCTGCTGCGGGTCGGCGAGAATTTGGCGATGCGCGGTGACGGAACCTGTCGCTTCAGCCGCGCCAACGAAGCCTGGGGGTACGACGGCGGCGACGCCTGGTCGACCGCCCTCGCCGCGACATGGGAGGCGGGTGCATCCTGGCCCACGCTGGCCGTCGGCAATTACATCGACAGGACCGAGGTGGACTTTCCCTGGGGCTCCTGCACCGAGAACTGGCTTCACCGCCCGGCGGCCGGCGGTAGCGGTTTCGGCCCGCCCGTGGCGCTTTCTCCGGGGTTCTGCGCCCTGTCGATGCTGTTCACCGACTGGAACCGCTCGGG
>JAIVFU010000501.1 GCA_020829485.1 Nostoc sp. CHAB 5834
AAGTGCCATCTGGAGTAATTTGAGCTTTCGCATAATCAATGGTACAAAAGCTGACACCGAAAGCGATAATTACTGAAGTACCCCAATGAGTAAAACCCAAACCTGACATTGCTTGCCTCCAATAATAGCAGCAGCCAACTTTAGTTAAGCATAAATCAAGTTACTAGCTACTAAATAGCCAATAATTAGCCTACTAAGTTTTCACTCGAAAACTCCGGTTTTTCGCAAGTACTTGAATAATTTACAAAACTTTACTTTATAAAGTTCTCAAACTACCCCTCCCACTCAATCAACTCCCCATCCACAATCGCAATCCCCCACTGCGGAAACTTCGCCAATAGTTTTTTGATCACAATCCGCAAAGCCGGATCATCACTCCAGCACTCTTGCAAGAAGTCAAAACCCGGATTCTGCCCGGAATTACCCGCAACTTTCAGTTTCTGCATACGCTCCGGTCGCATATTTGACCTCGCAACTATAGCCTCAGACGACCACTTTTTAGGATTTGGCACGGGTGCGGCGGAACAAGTACCTTCATGAACTGCTTTGACTTCTACACCTGAAACTGAATTTTCAACCATCAATAAAGCAGAATAACTTTGTTCTACTTGCTCTTGTGTTTGTTCGGCGATCGCTGAACTTGAACATTTTTCATTTCGTGCAACGGGCGCGGCGGAACAAGCACCTTCATGAGAGACTGCCGCCTCAACGCCACAATCCTGGTTTTCAGCGAACAACGAAGTAGATTGACTCGGTGCAGCATCCACAAGCGTTAGCGTCGTACAGTCATTCGCCGTAGGCGAGTCTTTCTCCTTCTCTGACACGCTTTGAACAGTCTGAGGCGACGCGCCCCACAAGGGCGCGTGAGCCGTCTCCTCCACTTGCGAATTTTCTGTAAGCGTGTCAGAGACACAGTTCACGAACTCTTTTGAAGAGTTCGTGAACTGTTCCTGAGCAGTTCGTGAGGTTTCCTGGAACCTTTGCTCTGAATCACTTTGACATAAAATAGGTGCTTGATTTAAAGCACCCATTTCTTCGGAGCCAGCATCTATCTCTGAATCCCCAGCATTTGGTTCTCGTTTTTTAGCATCTGGTTGCTGATTTTTAGAATTAGCTTTCTCCCAAAATTCCTTCATCCGGCTGCCATGTAAATTCTTCACCATCCAGCTAGCAGTCTCCCTCCCATCCTGTATCGACTTGTCGGGCTTGAAAATGAACAACCCACTTTCAGATAGAATTTTCTTCGCAGAGATAAAAGTACTGTACCCTAAAGCAGAAGTTAGCGGCATCCACCGAGAACCATAGGGGTCAGCAGTCCAACACTCTTGCCACAATTGCGTAACTGATGGCTTTTGCTGCGATGCCCACAACATATCTTCAATGGGGATGATTACGTGAAGCCGCTTATACGGGGATTGGGGTTTAGTGGCAGCAGCTTTTTTGGGCTTGGGTCTTGCGATAGTTGCAGTCATTCTATAATCTCCTGTTATGTTGACGCACGGAAATTTCCCCCACTGTGATGCGGGGCTTGGTACTTCGTATTTGGTTGTCTAAAAAGTCACCGATACACTAAAAGCCTATTGAGGTTGCCAGAATCGCAACTCATCTCGGAAATACCTGTCAGCTTTTTTCGATTGTTCCTTCCAGCAATCCCAGGCAACCACCAGTTCCTCACCTAAATCTTGTATCACCTCACCCCTCTCGACATACAAAGTACGGTAGGGGTCAGCGTGGGCAACGATAGAGCCGATGCTAATAGTGTTTAATTGAGAGGATGCGTTCTGGAGAGCAGTAATTAAATCAGTCTCTTGGGTGGTCAATTCCGCCCAGTAGTCCTGTTTGATTACTTCATACTCTTGGGCAACATTCAAAAACTCCTGCCAAGTACACCCAGGCTGTGCAAGCACCCGCCGAATATCACTGACTGCTTGAGGCAACATTTCCAATTGTTCGGCTCGATATGCGATCGCAGTTGGTGTTGGCTCACTCCCCAAAATTATCGCCGCAGCTTCGAGGGCTTGGGTGTTGTTCATCGCACTGGCAAGATTCTTCAAGGCCATACCCATGAGTCGTAAGCATTCTTGGGCATTCTCTTTGGGTGGTTCTTGGGCTAGCGATCGCAGATCAATGGTTTTTTCCTAGAGTGGTAAAACTTGCTAGAGTAGATTTTTCATGATTGAAATAGGCGTAAATAGGTAAACCAAAATTTTAAATAAGTAAGTCGGCAGGAAAAATCATAACTATGTAACGAAAAGTTAACCAGAACTGTTAGAGCTAAATTTAATACGTTGTATACTGTAGTTTCCTTTTTCCCCTCTAGCT
The DNA here is from genome assembly GCA_020829485.1 of Nostoc sp. CHAB 5834. The sequence goes on from JAIVFU010000501.1 coordinate 2,323, forward strand.
TGAATACCACCAATCAC
>JAIVFU010000502.1 GCA_020829485.1 Nostoc sp. CHAB 5834
GTATAATTGGTATTGGGTTTCAGATTCTTCAACGTACCGGTAAAGTTTAACAAAGGACTTAACGACGCTTGGCCAAGCTTCAGCGAAGGGTCGTCGGTTGTTGGTAGCCGCGCTCCGTCGGTGTAGGCAAAGCCAAATCCGAGCAGCGTTTCGTTTCCCAATTCAGTTATCCGGGCCGAGACGTTCAACTGGGTTTCGGTAGCTCCCAGCCTATCTTCCAGATTCGCGACAACCGGCAGTTTGATTTCCAGCGTAGTTTGCCTGAATACGGGCCCATACGAAACACCCGCGCTGTTCGACGCGTAGGCCCTTACGTAATAGGCCGTATTATCCTTTAAATCAGCAATTCGGCTACTGACTGTTTTCGGAAATGGCCCTGTAAGAGGCCCCTGTTCCGTCTTGCTGTCAGCTAGGGTTGGGAGCGGGGTAATGGCCGAATAGACATGACCATGCTGCAAAATAGCACCTCCTCCGTTGCCCGTCAGTGTATTTTTGATTCGGAACGAACGGGCCGTTATGGAGTCCAGGCTGGTTACACCGTCCCAGTTTGGTACCAGAATTTTTTTATCCGCCGTCGTTACGGTTAGTACACTGCCATAGCCCGTGCCTGCACTATTGGTGGCATAGGCCCGAACATAATAGGTAGTGGCTGGCTTGAGGCCCGTCAAATGACTGGTGAAACTGGCGGGAAACGTGTTGAACGAAATACCTAGTTCTGTCTTGCTATCCGCAACGGTGGGCGTTTTGCTATCCGGTGAGTAGACATGGCCGAGCTGTGTGATGGTACCTCCGCCCCCGCTTTCGATAACTCCTGTCAAGCTACCCGTCGTGTCGGCCAGGGCAATTTCCACCGCGCTACTGCCTACTCCGGGTGCGGTAACGGTGGCCGCCGGTGGCGTAACCGCCGGAGCAGGGTCCTGTTGCTTTCTTTTACAGTTTGTCAGGCAGAAAAGCAGCAGAAAAAATACGGCAATTCTTCGCAGATCTGCGCAACGAAACGGACTGAAGCGGGCTCTCTGGCCGGTTCTTGTCGGTGGAGCGATTCTGATTGTGTGGATGTTCATAGGAGGCTAGCAGGTATCTACTGAATCGGAATATTGAAAAACTTCCCACTGATTGTGTAGCGGGAATATTCGCCACCTGATGAGGAGCGATAGCTGATGGTATCGAAATAACCGGAGATGACTTTTTTCGCCCGGTCATGGTTACTAATGGATACGGTTCCACTTACCGGCGTTAAATAGCTTACAGTTGAACGTAAAGACTGCCTACAGCTTAACTGGCACGAAGCTGTTGCCGTACTCGAACAGCGCAATTTCGATGTCGGTATCTTTCCCGCCCTTTTTGGCCATTGCCAACTGATTGACCAGTTCCCAGAGCTGCGTTTTTGCCTGATCAATCAGGCCGTCCATCGAATTGGAAGTATCCAGGCAGCAGGGCAATCTGGATTTTTTGCTGTTGCGGGGGCGGGGTGGCGTGTGTATAAGCGCACAAGGTCACCAGTCCTGCCAGCCAAAGCAGGCTTATTTTAGTTTTCATCGCAGGTCGTGTTTACGATTAATCGGGTAAGTTATAGGCTTTCTTTACAGCTTCGTAATCGGAATAGTCGATGGCGGCTTTGCGGGCACCTATCGGCGCTCCACCAGAAATAAGGACGTAGCGAAAACTTACAGCTTGCGTACTTGAAACAGTTCCATAGAGAAACTCAACAAAACCTAATTTTAAATCTAATCGCATGGTTACGCTTACTTTCGATCGATCAGACTGGATCGAGGTAAGAGGCAACTGGTGAATAACTGGTGGGTTTACTAAATTATATTTGACGTAACTTAAAACGGTTCCTCTCTCCAGAAAATCCTGCGTTATTCTTGGCTCTTTGACCGGAAAGTTATAAGCTCCGACGATGTTAGCTCGTTGGGTATCTATCCAGCTTGAATAAAATATAGTTACATCAGCCGCAGGGTCCTCCTGTTTACACCCGCCAAACAATCCAACAAGTAATAAACTGGCAAAAAGGGTTGTGAACAGCTTTCTGGTTTTCATGACTTGTTCCCGGTTTCTAACGGCCCAACGCGATTTACACCGACGCCGACCCAATTATATTATTACGCTTATGTCGATGCGCCAAAGGTCTATGGAAAACAGGGGTCTGTAAATAGCATAAATTCATGATTTTTAGCTGATAAAATTTTTGTACGATTGGGTCATCAATTGACTACCACGGGGCGGCAACGTATATTTAAGCTATACGTATGGCTACATGACTTATATGACCTTTTCATAACCGTTTTCCTTTCATGCCTGACAATCTGTTGACTAATCGTCGGTTCAT
>JAIVFU010000503.1 GCA_020829485.1 Nostoc sp. CHAB 5834
CCCCAGAGTAGTCAGAGGTTCTTGCAGGAAGATCGCACCATAGTCGCCCGCTGGATCGCCAAACTGTGCCCAAGCTTCTGAGCAACGCCAGAAGCGACCAGGAACACTTACTCCATCGATAACTCCGTTGTTTCCGAAGCGTCCCGGCGAAACTTCGGCAGAGGTAATCATACCTAGCCGAGTCCGGGAAGGGATGTGGTAGGCAACAATATTGTGACCTGCAGTCAGTATAATCTGCGGAGTGATGAAGAATCCTGTCCCCAGAAAGATACCGCTAGCAAAGGTAAGGCGTAAATGAGCGATGGCATGGTAGGGCGCGACAGTAGTATTGAAAATGGGTTCCAGACCCCCCACTAACTCTGCCGTTAAGTCCTCCTCAGTTTCAAAAAAACGTTCTTGCTCTGACCCGATACGTTCGCGCCGTTCCAGAGAACGGAGGTCACCATAGGAGAGGGCAGTCATATCCCGAACCGTTGACTCTACTGTCAAGGCAGGTGCGACATTCGCTGTTAGTGCAGCAGCCCCTGCTTCTGTCCCCCCAAAGAATACCGCTTGCTCTTCTTCAGATAACCGTACCTGGTCTTTTGGCAAGTCGGCATTTGGGCGTGCCGAACGTGACTCGCGCTCGATAATCATCTCTTCTCCACTGGGAAGGTTTTCTGCCGTAACTCGATTGCTTCTGTTATACATTGATCTGCTCCTTATTTAGATACAGCAAGTCATTGAGTTACCGAGCTATAAGATAGTCATGCAGCCATGCTTTCGTAATCGCATAACCATTTACTTCGAACAGCCCGGTTGCCCTGAAATCTACGGATTGCTACCGTGTCAATATGGCAAACGAAAGCCCGATGTATAAATCACCACGCACTGCTTTGCGAGTAGTGACGCTCCCACTCGTGCGTGGGGCGGCCCCAAGGGTATCACCGTCCAGAACGGAGACTTGCCCTATCCCATAGCCGAAATTTAGATGGATGCGGTTTTCTTTGCCGTAGACCATGTTCGCACCGAAAAGATAGCGTGTGTCCCCGCCGGTAGTGATCCCGACCGCCGGACCGAATGCAAAATCCCTGCGCTGGGTAACGTAGTAGTTCAGGAAAGCGGCTCCCTGAATACCGAAACTGTCGCTGGCTCCTTCGGCAACGCTACTGGTGGTGATAGCATTTTCACCTGTCCCAGTCGTCGTTGTGCGAGAGAAGTAATTTTTTTCTCGCAGGCTACCGAAAGTAGAGACAGCACCAAGGCTAAAGCTGATGGCTCGCCGATTGTAGACAGCGATAGTATGGGTGACAGCGAATTCACGGTCGGATGCAGTAGTCGCCGGATCGAAAATGGGTGTGTCATCATCGACCGGTACAGGGGGCTTTTGCTGAGGGGGCTCCCCTTCCTTTGCATTTTGTTGAATTTTCGGGTCTTGAGGAATATTTGGGTCTCTGGGATTCGCACCTGCGGCACCACCTGCGGGTGAGCCTCCTCCAAATCGATCAGTAGATGGGGCGGTAGTTGAAGGTACAGGATTGGGGGTGACATTGATCGTGACTGTGTTGCCTGGAGCTATCAAGGCATTTTGTGGCGTGCCATTTTTCTGTTTGGCCTCTTCAGCTTTTTTGGCTTCTTCAGCTTTTTTGACCGCATCCTCTTCAGTTTTGCGGCTTAGTGTAGATTTCCCAGCGACTTTGATACGGATGTCATCTCCAGGAGGTCGTTGGTACTGCTGAACAATATATGCGGGGGCGTTGTAGACATCGGCAAGAATCTGCTGGCAACGAATCAATCTCCTTTCCACCCTCCCCAAGAAATTTAGCTGCTCCGTATGCCGTATCTTCAGTGTGTTGAAAAACGTTTGGTATGCCTGCACAACAGACTGGATTCTTGTTTGAGCAGCTGTGGCTTGCGCTAACACTTCCTCTGCCGCTTTCAGATCCGCACTCGCCTCCTTGAAGGCTTTTTCCGCACCTGGCTTTTTCTTGGTAGCCTCTTGTGAAGCTACTGCATCCTGAGTATTTGCTGCCATAGCAACGATTTCTTCTACAGCGGCTTTTGCTTTAGCCTCAGCCTTTCGCTTCTCTGTAACTGTATTCTGTGCTGTATTCGTTACACTTTGCGCACTCCCTAACGCCTTTTTGCTAGCACTTACGATTTTGAATAATGCCGTTTCGACGTTAAGTAGAGCTTCCTCTAACTTTTGACGTTCCGCTTGCACTGGTTCTACGACACGAATAGTTCCCTCGTGCATCTTCTGAAATTCTGGATCGGTTAAATCAGTTTCGTAAGGTGGGATGACTGTTGGCGTTGGCGTTGGCGTTGGCGTTGGCGTTGGCGTTGGCGTTG
>JAIVFU010000504.1 GCA_020829485.1 Nostoc sp. CHAB 5834
AATCGTAGAGGAGGAACAACAAGGGAAGGTCCGTGCCGCTTACGGAAAATCATTAATCAAAAATTTATCCGCCCAACTTGTCACTGACTATGGAGAAAGCTTTTCACTTCGAAACCTTCACTTGAGCTGACAGCTTTATCGAGCTTTCCCAATTGTGAACTCAGCGCGTTCAGAATTGGGAAAGTCTCACTATGAGGCACTGGGCTGAATAGATGAATCTACTAAACACGCGTTCTATCAAGCCGAAGCCGAAAAGAATGCCTGGACGGTTCGCCAATTAGAACGGCAAATCAATAGTCTGCTTTACGAGCGCTTACTGGTAATCCAGGGCAAAGAGAGCGTTTTGCCATCGCCCAGTCTCAGGCTAAACCGACCCTGCCGCATCAGATTATCCAGTCCCAGGTATCGTCCCTGCAACTGCCACAAAAGTAATTGTTGCTACCAACGAATTGAAGACGATTACCGACCCGAAGCAGATGGCCTGTCATGCTGGTGTAGCTTCTTCTGAATACCGATCTGGCACCAGTATTCGAATTTGTCCTGGTGTTAGCCAGCATGCCAGAAAGCGTATTAAGAGTTTATTTCATTTAGGGGCTATTTCAGCCATCCGAGTCAAAGGGATAACTCCGTGATTATTATCAACGTAAGGTAGGTGAAGGCAAAAGTAAGATGTCGGTGATTAATGCTGTTCGTAATAAACTCATTCACCGGTTAAGGACTGATGGCGTTTTTCTGAGAGTGAATTGGCGCTTCAGTCGCCCTAGCATTGGTTGTGGGCTAACCGGCTCGAACAAATGAGAATGTTTGCCTTGGTTTACGCTTTTCTACTATCCTTTTGGTAATAGATAAACATGCTTACCGCCTGGCTTTATTGCGAAGCTGGTGCCATCGAACAGGATAGCGGTGCCCGTCTGCATTGAGACCGCTTTATTGACTACGAGCCACTTTGGTCGCTCTACTAACTATTACTAACACTTGTTAAATCATCACCCGTATTTTGGGATGACTTATAGTTGCAACGTTTACGAAGCTGCGTGAGCCCGTCATCATCGTATCAAGCGTAGTAAACAGTTTTACCCCAGAGCGGAAATGCCTACTACGCTTGATCATAAAAGTTCGGAACTGTATACATAAGAATACTTTTATTTTTTCTTAGGAACAACTAAGGATTTTACTATAACGAAATGTATATTAAATAAGCCGATTAGTTTATTTTATTAGACAATATTTGCTTTTGGTTACTATAAATTAAAAAACAACTTAAAAATTTTTATTATAATATTTTTTAGTTTCTGATGGATGTATATACATGTTTTGTATTGCTCAAGTCGTTGTTTATCAGACTAATTAACTGAAAACTGATTATACTCTATAGACGTTATAGTTTAATTTTTTTAATAATGACAAAAATTTAGTAAATGTCGATATAAGTTTGACTAAGATTATCTAAATCTAACTATTAGTGATAAACGTATGTATTGTGTTTAATGAAATATTTATAAGGTAACAAAATATCGCCTTTGATGCAAGACTATGACTGCGTAGCGGTTCCTTGCTGATTTAAATAGTGAGCCAATATCTGCTTATTCAGATCCAGCAAAACGCTTTTAAACAAACAGACTGATTAGGCTTTTGACGTAGCAAAACACGTCTTTTCGTAACCCACAAATTCGCGCGTTCGGGTACCCGCCTGAAATGCGTGATAGGGAAGACTTTGTCAAAATTTTTACGAGTAGCCCGCAACGCCCTTTAAGAGCTGGTAGATCGGCGTGCCTCAACCAACAATAAACCAATAACCAATTGCTAACACTTATACCGAACGCTAATGAAAAAAGTATTCTGCCAGCTCATCCGGCTTTGGTTCCGGCCGAACCGTTCTCTCCCCTTGCTGCCAATCGGCGCACCGCTCCTTTTCCGTAGACAGCCGTGTCTTATTCACCTGTCGCTCGACCCGGCTCACTACCGACTCTTCATCCAGCCGGACCATCCTTGTTCTGTCTGAAAAAGCTGATGGAGCCTTCTTCGGAATTGGCCTTCTGTCAACACGTCACGTTCACGCCTGCTCTACGACCCTAGTCGACCCTGAACTTCAACTAAATCGCTCCAGCCGGAGGGGTTCCTGGTCGCGTGTATCCGCTATGTCCAGAATTATGAAAAAACTCTAATTGACTTATCATGCACACCTTTCTCACGCTTTTGATTGGCTGGATACGCCAATTGCATTACTTTCTAATTGGGTCGGCACCCGCTATGCCCGCGCCATGCCTAGTTCCCATTGACCAATGGCATCGCGCCTTATACCAGCGAAGGGCCGTACGGGACAGGCTA
>JAIVFU010000505.1 GCA_020829485.1 Nostoc sp. CHAB 5834
AATTACCAGAACGGTACGTGATGAACCCTTCTCACTCAGCATTGAAGCAACGGATACTGACGCAAATTTGACCGTAGTTGGTGAATTACGTTGTGATAAACCCTTTACGATCAGGTATTCGTTGTTGTTCGATCGGATTGGTGCGTTGAGCAAAGAAAAAACAGTGCTGGCTATTTAATTAGTGAGTGAGGCTATTGCTTACCATGCTTAGTCTGTTCACCGGCCAAAAAACATAATGTGCTGCTGGGGCAGGCGTTTGTCGTTCTTCAGCAGTTTCAGGCCAACGGCTTTCATCTCTTTCGTGGCCTGCGCCACGCTTAATTTGTGCAGTTCCTTAATGGGCACACTGGGATCTTCGGCCCGGTACTCCACCAGGGCCACACGCCCGCCGGGCTTCAGGGCCGAAGCAATCCGGCTCATCATTTCGCGCGGGTACGAAAATTCATGGTACGCATCGATCAGAATAGCCAGGTCGACGCTGTTGGCGGGTAATTTAGGGTCCGATTCAGTGCCCAGCACCGGCTGAACGTTGCTGATCGTTCGTTTCGCTTTTCCCTCGTTGAGGTAATCAATCATTTCGGGCTGGATATCCACCGCCAGAACTTTGCCTTTCGGCACTTCAGGGGCCATCAGGAAGGTAAAAAAGCCCGTGCCGGCACCAATATCGGCCACAACGTCGGTTGGTTTCAGATCGAGCGCTTTCAGGAGCAGATCGGTACGTTCCTCCTGTTCGCGCTCCGGTCGTTCGAGCCACGACGCGCCGAGGTGGCCCATGACGTGGGCAATTTCACGGCCCGCATAAAACTTGCCTATACCATCGCGGCTGGCTTCGCCGAAGCGATAAACCCCGGCCGAATCGGTGGCTACCCCGGCAGTGTCCACCACGGTAGTGGCTTGTTGCGACGAACCCTGCCCGCAGGCCATCAGGAACGTACAGGCTGTTATCCAGAGACAATACATAGACTTAGTGCTGTTCATAGGGCCTAAACTATCTGTTCGGCAAAACAGTTGTTCAAATCGAATCAACTATTCTCTATTGCGTATGAACCTCATACTACACTTGTTACTTGATGCCGCCGTGATTTTTGGGCTGGCGTATCTAATGCCCCAAATTCACGTTAAAAGCTTTGCCACGGCGCTGATTATTGCCGTGTTGCTGGGATTACTTAATTTCCTGGTTGGCTGGGTTATTCGTTTCCCGCTCAACCTGGTAACGTTCTTTTTGCTGTCGGGTATTGTGCGTATTGTCGTGACTGCGCTGTTGCTGAAACTGATTGACAAGTTCATGGACAGTTTTACCATCGATGGCTTTTGGCCAGCCCTGCTTATCGCTGTTGTTGTGGCCGTGGCGGGTACACTGATCGACCGGTCGGCACCAACCCAGCAGATGGTTGATTCGGGTTACGTAGCCAGCCTGTTATCGGGCCTGCGTTTCGCTTAAAAAGCAACGATTTTGGTTATTCACAAAAATCGCCGCGTCAATTCTGACGCGGCTATTTTTGTGAATAACCAAAATCGGGGATGCGCCTGCCAATTGCTTAGCTGCTCCGGCGACCGCCCAGCAGGATACTGGCGTAGTACATAAGCGTAGCCAGCGAACCCAGAGCCGCCACCACGTAGGTCATAGCCGCCCACCAAAGCGCATTTTTAGCGTATCCGTACTCCCGCTCGTTGACAACGCCGTTCGTTTGAATCCAGGCCAGCGCGCGCTTGCTGGCGTCGAACTCAACGGGCAAGGTCACAAAACTGAACAGTGTCGTGAGCGCAAACAGGCCCACACCAATAGCCAGTGGAATAGGCGTAGTCTGCAACAACAGAATACCACCGAGCAGAACCCACTGCATATACTGCGACGACACCGTCAGAACGGGCACCATGGCCGAGCGAAGTTTCAGGGGTGCGTAGGCAACCTGATGCTGAACGGCGTGGCCGCATTCGTGCGAAGCTACCGCAGCCGATGCCACACTTCGGCCGTAGTATACGTCGGCACTAAGGTTAACGGTTTTGTCCTGCGGGTTATAGTGGTCGGTAAGCATACCTTCGACGGACAGGACACGCACGTCGTAGATGCCGTTTTCGCGCAGCATACGCTCGGCTACCTCAGCCCCGCTCAGGCCGTTGCTGAGCCCAATCTGTGAATATTCGTTGAATTTACTCCGCAGCCGCCAGCTCACAAATGCGCTGAGGCCGAAGATGACAATCATTAATAGCCAGGGAGACGCCATGGTTTAGTTAGTCAGGTTTGTTTTGTTGTTGACGGACAACTTAGCAGTCCGTTACAAACAAAACAACAATCGAACCGAAAAAGTATCCCGGCTGGTAGACC
>JAIVFU010000506.1 GCA_020829485.1 Nostoc sp. CHAB 5834
ATCGACCATCTGTTTCCGCAGCGGGTTGGTCAGCCCATGCAGGATCCGGCGCAGAACGACAGGGCCCGGAACGTTGCCCTAACGGAAACGGGCTGGCTGTTCATTCGGGCCGATCAGACGGGTTATCTACAGCGTCTGGACACGGACGGTCTGCTCGACTGGGCCATAGATCGGCAGGTTGTGCTACGAATTGAGCAGCCGTTGGGTACATTCATTCATGAAGGGACGCATCTGTTCAGCGTTCGACACGAGACGGCACCGCCTGATTCGGCGGAAACGGCCGCCCAAACGGATGGCGCGTTGGATTTCGTTACCGTCGGGCGACATCGAAGTATGGAGCAGGATGCCAACTTTGGCGTTCAGCAGTTGGTCGATATCATTCTGAAGGCCCTTTCTCCCGGCATCAACGATACCACAACGGCTACGATGGCCATCGACTACCTGGGGGCTCTGATGCGCCTGCTCACCGAACGGGAATTCCCGTCGCCCTATCGTTTCGATCAGCAACAGCAGCTCCGGGTGATCGCCGTGACGGAAGACTTTGACGACTACCTTCGCTATGCCTTCGACCTGCCCCGTATCAACGCCAAAGGAAATCATGTGGTGATGGGACGACTGTTGTGGGCAATGGCCGAATCAGGTAAGGTAGCGCGGTCTGTCCAGCGCAGGTTTTCGTTGCAGCAACAGGCGGTATTGCTGCTGCAACAGGCCGAGCAGACCCTGGCCACGGAGGATGAAAAAACGCAGGTACGTGCTTTATACCATAAACTGGAACCAGCCTGGCAGCCACTGGGCGAAGGCAACACCGTAAGTAATTTCTAAAAGGATTTTAAGCCAACTGTACATGATTTTGTTGTTATGTGTACAAGTGGCTAAAGCCGCAATGATCAAAACTCAACGAACAATGAAAAAAGTGAGAACAATCACCATTCCCTTGCTGCTGGCCGTATTTATGACTGCCTGCACGCCATCGATGAATTTTCTGGCCTCGTCGGTAGTGCCCGCAGCAACGGGCAAGGCGCATGTCAAACGCGACAAGAACGAGAACTACGTCGTAAAAATAGATGTACAGAATCTGGCTCCCGCCGATCGGCTTTCACCTCCGCAGCGTACCTATATCGCCTGGATGGAATCAGACGGTAACACGATCAAGAAGCTGGGTCTGCTTGAACCGAGGTCCCAGCGCCTGAATGCCAGCCTCACAACAACGGCAGTGGCCGCACCCAGCCGCATTTTCGTAACCGCCGAAAGCGGTCCTGAAATTCAATATCCGGCCGGCATGGAAGTACTAGCGACCCAACGGAAATGAAAAAAGATTAGTTGACTGGACAAGAAAAACGCGTTGCCGCTTTCTGTTCAGTCAACTAACCTTTTTCAGGATGTGATCACGGGCATCCTTATACGCCCAGACGCGATCCACAAGCTTATCCAGGCAATCGTCGGCAGTACTACCGAATTCCTCTATATCAACCAGCACCGTAATTGTTGCTTTCCAGAATTGCTTGTCTTCCGTAGGCCGAACGCTTGCGAACGTTCGAACGTAGCTATCTACAAGTCTGCCGTGTTTATTCTCTTCGTTGTTGAGATTCATACAAGGGTAATGGATTGATGGAGCCTGATTGCGGTGAGCAGCCGGTCGAATCTGACCCACTGGCGTTATGTTCCCACACGTTCTTTAGGCTTCTTTTTAACAGGCTTGTCCGAAGCGACAATTTCATTAAATCTATTTAAATAATTAGTAGCAGAATTAACTTTAATGTTAGACATCAACACGTAACTAATTATCATTTTATTTTTTGTATGAATAGTTAAAAAACTGAGTCGCTATCAGCATCAGTTGAGGGTCGGTATTAATTATACTTTATCCTTTTTGCCCTATCCATATTGGTTACCCCTCCAATAAAATGGCCTGATTGGCAATGGTTTGGGTCCGAATTTTTAGTTGAAGCAATTCGTAAATTTCTCTGGCCTGACGGGTTTGCAATGCTTGTTTGCGAGCCTGTTTCTGCTCATCGAGTGCCTGTATATTACAGGTTTGCTGCTGAATTAATACGGCCAGATCGTATAGCAAATAAAGATGTTGCTTTTCTTGCTGAAACTGTTGCGTTAAAGCCCGGCGGTAGTGAATTTCCCGATTAGTAAGTGTTATCCATTGATTCAGATGAGTTCGTCGGAGTCTAATCAGTCGTTCAATCCAGTAGTCGAAGTTTACAGGCGTTACGCTTATCGGCTTATCTGCACCCATATCTCAGGTAGTTAATAATGTCTATTGTATAGATTAAGTCGAGTAATGAATGCTAAAGTAAGATCTTGTTTAACCTTATT
>JAIVFU010000507.1 GCA_020829485.1 Nostoc sp. CHAB 5834
GCGCCTGCTCCTGGCGGAACAACCGGCACACCAGAGGTTCGTCCATCCCGGTCCTCTCGTACTAGGGACAGCTCCCCGCAAACTTCCTACGCCCACCGTGGATAGGGACCGAACTGTCTCACGACGTTCTGAACCCAGCTCGCGTACCGCTTTAATAGGCGAACAGCCTAACCCTTGGGACCGAATCCAGCCCCAGGATGCGACGAGCCGACATCGAGGTGCCAAACCTTGCCGTCGCTGTGAGCGCTTGGGCAAGATAAGCCTGTTATCCCCAGGGTAGCTTATATCCGATGATCTTTGGCGCACCCATACGCTGCCAAAGGGTCACTAAGCCCTGCTTTCGCAACTGCTCGAGCTGTTTCTCTCGCAGTAAATCACCCTTATACCTTTGTACTCGACACCCGGTTTCCAACCGGGCTGAGGGTAACTTTGGACGCCTCCGTTACCTTTTGGGAGGCGACCGCCCCAGTCAAACTACCCGCCTGACGCGGTCCGCGATCCCGATCAGGGACCACGTTAGCTACCCAACACATCCAGGGTGGTGTTCCATTGGCGTCCCGAAGGACTCCCACCTACGCTCTACAAGATGTGACGAGCAGCAACGTCAAGGTGTAGTAAAGCTCCATGGGGTCTTTCCGTCCTACGGCGGGTAATGCGCATCTTCACGCATGCTACAATTTCACCGAGTCTCTCGCGGAGACAGCGCTCAAGTCGTTACACCATTCGTGCGGGTCGGAACTTACCCGACAAGGAATTTCGCTACCTTAGGACCGTTATAGTTACGGCCGCCATTCACCAGTGCTTCGATTCAATGCTTCGCCTTGCGACTAACATCTCCTGTTAACATTCTGGCATTGGGCAGGTGTCAGCCCATATACGTCAGCTTTCGCTTTAGCATAGACCTGTGTTTTTGGTAAACAGTCGCTCAAGCCATTTCACTGCGACCCACTTGCGTGGGCACCCCTTATCCCTAAGTTACGGGGCTAGATTGCCTAGTTCCTTCGCGAGAGTTATCTCGAACACCTTAGTATCCTCTACCTGTCTACCTGTGTCGGTTTGCGGTACGGTCGAACATATTGTACCTAGTCAGCTTTTCTCGGCCCCCAATTGCGGTACGGCGCCTCATCCCGAAGGAATCCGCTCGGAAATCCAATAACCTAAGTACCTCGCTTGAAAGCGTCCCTGCTAGTTTAACCTTTATGCCCGGTTGACGAATATAAACGCCATGGCCATCGACTACGCTACTTAGCCTCGCCTTAGGACCGACTAACCCGCCGCAGACGAACTGTACGGCGGAAACCTTAGACTTCCGGTGGACGGGATTCTCACCCGTCTTCGCGCTACTTATGCCTACATCCTTACTTGTATACAGTCCACACAGGCTTACGCTTATGCTTCACCCCGTATACAACACTCCTCTACCACTCCGTATAAATACGAAGTCCTATGCTTCGGTCAATGACTTGAGCCCCCATACATTATCGGCGCAAACGTGCATTCGGCCAGTAAGCTGTTACGCACTCTTTAAATGGTGGCTGCTACTAAGCCAACATCCTGGCTGTTTACGCACATTCACATCCTTTTACACTTAGTCATTCGTTAGGGACCTTAGCAGTAGGTCTGGGCTGTTTCCCTTTCGACAATGAAGCTTATCCCCCACTGTCTCACTGCCGCGCTAACGTATCGGCATTCGGAGTTTGATTGACGTCAGTAACCCGGTAAGGCCCATCTGCCATTCAGTGCTCTACCTCCGATACGAAACACGCGACGCTGCACCTAAATGCATTTCGAGGAGAACCAGCTATCTCTGTGTTCGATTGGCATTTCACCCCTACCCACATCTCATCCGAGCATTCTTCAACATACACCGGTTCGGTCCTCCACGACACTTTACTGCCGCTTCAACCTGGACATGGGTAGATCACACAGTTTCGGGTCTAATACACGCGGTCATGGGTCGCCTTATTCAGACTCGCTTTCGCTCTGCCTTCCCCGCTGAACGGGTTCAACTACCACGTACATTAACTCGTAGGCTCATTCTGCAAAAGGCACGCTGTCACACTTATCAAGTGCTCCAACTGCTTGTAGGCGACACGGTTTCAGGTACTTTTTCACTCCCCTCCCGGGGTGCTTTTCACCTTTCCCTCACGGTACTATTGCGCTATCGGTGGCAAAGGGTATTTAGCCTTAGGAGATGGTCCTCCCAGATTCCCACAAGGTTCCTCGTGTCCCGTGGTACTCGGGTATCAGCCCGCCAACTCAAGTTTTTAGGTACGGGACTTTCACCCCCTGTGGTATGCCT
>JAIVFU010000508.1 GCA_020829485.1 Nostoc sp. CHAB 5834
CGCCCAAACGGAGCACTGATATGTCGAACCGAAGTAATCTGATGCCGGAGGTTGTCCAGAACATCTCAGAAGTGAAACCCGCCCTAGCGGATAAAGACTTCAGAACTGTATCTTTTGAGGACACTTCGATTGCTTTTTCTGCCCAGTCGGATTTCAAACTCCGAAAGACCTACTGGTTATTTGCGTTGATGAATCAGGGATGGCTGGTAAATTTAGGCACTTTTTTTATAAAGATTGCGCTACGACTGCACCTTCCCATCAAATTCCTCATCAAGAATACCATTTTCGGGCAGTTTTGCGGGGGCGAGAGTATTCCCGATGCCGAGAAGACCATCCAGACACTCCATAACGCCCACGTTGGAACCATTCTTGATTACTCTGTTGAAGGCGAGGAGACCGAGAAAAGTTTTGACGATACGACGCTCGAAATTCTGAGGACTATTGAACGGGCCAGCGAATCGGCCGACATTCCGTTCTCGGTGTTTAAAATTACGGGACTCGCTTCGACCGATTTGCTCGAAGCCGTTCAAATCGGAAATTCGCTCAACAAAGCTCAGAAAGCCGAGTTCGACCGGGTTCTGAAGCGCGTGGATTCGCTCTGTAGTCGGGCACACGAGCGTAACGTACGGATCTTCATCGACGCTGAGGAGAGCTGGATTCAGGATACTATCGATACGCTGGCGTATGAAATGATGGACCGTTATAACCACGAACGCCCCGTTGTGTATAACACGTATCAGATGTATCGGTGGGAAAGTATGGATCACCTTCGTCGGGATACCGAAGAGGCTCGGGCCAAGGGTTACTTCCTGGGTGTGAAGCTGGTACGCGGTGCCTATCTTGAAAAAGAGCGTTTACGTGCCCACGAAGAGGAGTATCAGGACCCAATTCAGGCTACCAAAGAAGATACTGACCACGCGTTTAACGGAGCTATCGACTTTTGTCTGGAGAATCGCGATGTGGTGTCGATCTGTCTGGGAACCCATAACGAATACAGTTGTCTGTATTGCCTGCAGCAGATGAAGCGGATGGGGATTGAGCCTTCCGACGAGCATATTTACTTCGCCCAGTTGCTGGGAATGAGCGATAACATTTCGTATAATCTGGCCAGTGCCGGTTATAATGTAGCCAAATACGTACCCTACGGACCTGTGGAAGCTGTAATGCCTTACCTGTTCCGCCGGGCTGATGAGAACAAATCCATTGCCGGGCAAAGCAGCCGCGAATTTAACCTCGTTAGTAATGAGCTGAAACGGCGTAAGGAATGTCTTAAATAGTTTTTAGCCCAGCAGGAAGCCGCTTATGCTCTTGTTGGGCTTCCTTGTAAACGGCCCAACCGGCGGTTGGGCCATCCTTTTTTTCATGATTCGCAAGAACCCCTTCAAGTTTTTTGTGCTGGCGCTTTTTCTGATCGCTTTGGATCAGGGAGTGAAACTGGCGGTGCATACCTATATGACGCCCGGTTTTGCCGGGCAGATCAAAGTGGCGGGCGACTGGCTCAAGTTACACTACGTGCTGAATCCGGGTATGGCCTTCGGTATGCAGTTGGGGTACGAATACGGGAAGCTGTTGCTGAGCGTGTTCCGTCTTTTTGCTATGGCCGGCATTGGCTATTATCTGGTATATCTGGCGCATCGGGGCGCTCCGAATGGATTGTTGTGGGCGATGGCTATGATTTTGGCCGGTGCCGTGGGCAATGTCATCGATAGTACGTTTTACGGCGTTTTCCTCAACAACGCTCCCTACGGATCGCCGACACCCTGGTTTCATGGGCAGGTGATCGATATGGTCTTTGTCGATTTATGGGAAGGTTTTATCCCCGATTGGGTGCCGGTTTGGGGTGGTCAGTATTATTCGACACCTATTTTTAATGTTGCTGATTCCTGCATCTTCATCGGCGTTTGTGTGATTTTGTTTTTCCAGCGCCGGTTTTTCAGCGAGCCGCCCATCGACGATATGTTGTTACCCGTTTCCGGGCCAGATGCAACAGAGGCCGAGGTGATACCCGCTACTGAACTTGACGGTAGCAATGAGACTGATCAGGTAAGCAACCAAACGAATTTGCTGGAGGATGCGGACGTTGATCCAACGATACCGGGGAAACCGGAGCAGGAAGAACGTTCGTCACCGGAATCAGTGGTTTCTGAAGAACAAAAGCGCGTCGAGTAGCATTAAACGCATCTTGCTCTCCAAACGAAAGCCCGCCCAGATAATCCTGAGCGGGCTTTCGTTTGTCTTTTTTAGGCGCAATAGCCTAAGCGGCCATTATAAAATCAGCCAAACGAGTTTGTCATTCAGGCT
>JAIVFU010000509.1 GCA_020829485.1 Nostoc sp. CHAB 5834
ACTTATGGGATGTGCTGTGGGCGTGGGCGCAGCAAAATGGCGGTCCCGTTCCCAAGATTCATCTCTGCAGCGTGTTCTTGGGAAAACCAGAAAGGATACCGGACGAATCGAGGCCTTTATTCTGGGACGAGATAAGACAACTAGTCGGGTTGCAAAAGGGAGGGCGGTGGCATAGTGCGTTGACCTTTCGTGGCGAGCTAGCACGCCACTTCATTTATCATCTGGAATGCAGTCTGCCATGGAACGACGGGCAGCGGATAGTCGCGTTCTCGCTATGGCTCACTGAACGGTTCGCTGAGACGTTCGCCTGCACGGAAGAGAACCTTGATGACTTTATGGAGCATACCTTCGCCCACAACCACTTCCTTTGGCGGTTGGCGGAACCGAAGACTGTAGCCAATCATTTTCGGTACGTCATGCTATACGCGGATTCGCCGTGGCAGTTGAGCCTGATCGCTGCCTTCTCCAGTTTAAAGGGGCACTTGCTGATCCCGAAGGACATCCAACATACTATTGATCAGATCCTATTATATTATTTGGTGAAGCTACCGCTTCTGCTCAAGCAAGAAGGAAAATCTCCTGCGGTCCACGCTTGGGAGTGGGGGGTCAGTGACCTCCTGGCGGATTGGCAGCAGCGACAGAGTGCGGAAGATCCTGCGGGTTCTGATCTGTTTGGCTGGTTGAGGAACCGCGAGGCAATCACGTTATCGGAGGTACTTGCCAAAGGAGGCAAGGTCCACGAGAACCTCGACCTATTTTGGCTCAGGGAGCAGGTTCACTTCAACATCCTGCCGGAGGATGAGGTGAAGGAACTGTTGAAGGATGAGTCTGCTATACATACTGCTCTGCAAGAGTTGCAAGAAGAGAACCTGCATACCTTTGTCGAAGTCCTATATGGCATCGCCTCCAACAGCGAGGAAAACTGGCGCATCCAGATCCCTCACTATGTTGCGTCGGCATGTGCAGCATCGGATGGAGAACGCCAACACCTTCTGTTTTGTATTGTCGCGCAAATGTCGGTGGCAACGGATACCGTTAGTGCCCTACGTCGCCTGGTAAACGGACCGGGTAAAAGCACTTATAGGGAGAGTTGTTCCTTTTTGAGGCAGTTGTTACGTCACAATCTTCGGCTTGCTAACCCTTGGCTAGGGGGGCGCATTCGTTCTATAGTGGCCGCTCTACCAATGTTTCAACCATCGATAAATAGGTCTGATGACCAGGCTTAGTGATCGATGGGAACCACCTTGCTTCTTAGATATGTAGCCGTCTTGAATCTTTGCTACGTAAACACGAGATATGGTCAGCCACTAAGATTGAAAACGAATTCCGGTCTCAGGCGCCTGGGATTTAGTAACTAACGAGTCGCGTGCCCCACGATTAAGTGAAAAACCGATGCGTTCTCTACAAAACAGCCTTCCCGCCGACAGAACTGTATACCAATGTAAATCCTGATGCGTACCTTGTTGTACAGCCCCAGCTATATTTGAATCAACCCTATGACCGCTTTCGTAGAATGCGAACGCTAGGAAAATCTTTATGCGGTTCTTCGAGATAGCGGTTGTGAGGATAATCTCTGGGTAATTTTGTGTTCGCGTTTATTTGAGCACCGTTCCAACGTATTTGCGAAGCGTCGCTGATCACAGTATCCGACAGGTCGGCATCAAGGAGGTATGCGCTCTCCAAATGTACTCCGGTCAAGGTCGCTCCGTTCATAAACGCCCCTTCAAGGCGAGCCCACCGAAGGTTCGCGTATGACAGGTCGGCGTTGCGAAGGTTGGCGCGGGAAAGGTCTGCCCGCTCAAGATTGGCGTGACTCATTTGTGCGTTGTTCAAAATAGCCCCTTGCATCCGTGCTTCGCTGAAAACCGCTCTTATCAGCTTCGTTGCCTTGAACGAGGCTCCCCTCAGGTCTGCGCCGTCAAACCGTGTTCCGCTAGAATCTCCATCATCTAGGATTGCCCCCAGCAGGTCGGCACCACGGAGATTCGCTTCACGCATCTCGGCATTTTTCAGATCGACGCCGCGCATTTTCGCGCCGTCCAGTACGGTGCCGTTCAACGTCGCCGAGCGCAGTATGGCATCCTTGAGCGATGTGTCGGAGAAGATCACGCCGTCGAGGTTTGACTTGCTAAGGTCTGCAAGCGTCAGATTTGACGCATTCCAGGACGTTCCTAACAGTATAGCATCGGTTAGAATCGCTCCTGTCAGGTCGACCCCCTCAAACTTCGATCCCGTTAGGTCCGCCTGATCAAGGTCTAGCCCTCTGGCGAAAGTTCGCACTTGATCCGCGCCGAGGTTCAG
>JAIVFU010000050.1 GCA_020829485.1 Nostoc sp. CHAB 5834
TTATTCGTTTGGCATCTGGGAAATGTCTTTGTGGGCGGTGGCTAGGTAACTTTACTATCACGGAGGAATGTCTGCTGGTAGGTGTTTTTCAGTTTACTTGCAAACAACACCAATTAGATAGCTAGGGTGGCGGGATGCTTTTCCAGAATCAGGTGAAATTGTTAATCTCTATGGGCCGACAGAGACAACTTTGGCGAAGTGTTATTACAAAATACCTGTGGAGTGTACACCAGGGGTACAGCCGGTAGGATTGCCGCTCCCTGAAACCCAAGCACTAGTTTTAACAGCAAATAACCAACTGTGTGGCATTGGTGAACCAGGCGAGATCGTTATAAGAACGCCATTCCGTACTTTGGGTTATATAAATGCTCAAGAAGAAAACCGTTCTCGGTTTGTCAAAAACCTCTATCGGAATGACGAACAAGATTGGCTTTATTATACAGGCGATCGCGGTTGCTATCGTCCAGATGGCTCTTTAGCAATTCTTGGTCGCCGAGATCATCAAGTTAAGATCCGTGGGATACGCATTGAGCTAGGGGAAATTGAGACGGTATTAGCCCAGCACCCAGATGTACTCCAAACCGTAGTAATTGCCCGTGAAGATGTTCCTGGGGATCAACGTTTAGTAGCTTACATTATCCCGAATCAAGACTGGGCATCTACAATTAGTGACATACGGAGCTTTCTTTTGACAAAGCTCCCACAGTACATGCTCCCTTCCGCTTTCGTCTTGCTGGACACCATGCCCTTAACCTCCAACGGCAAGGTAGACCGCCGCGCCTTACCAGCACCCGACTTATCAAGGCAAGAATTGGAAGCCACCTTTGTTGCTCCCCGCAATGAGGTGGAACGTCAGCTAACAGAGATTTGGGAACAAACTTTAGGTGTCCAGCCCATTGGTGTCAAGGATAACTTCTTTGAGCTAGGAGGACACTCGATATTAGCAGTAAAACTGTTTTGGCAAATTGAGAAGACATTTCATAAAAATCTGCCTCTTGCCATTCTCTTCCAGTCAGGAACTGTAGAGGCTTTAGCCGAAATAATCTGCCAAGATGATTTAACAGCAAACAAAAGTTTAGTAAATACCTTAGACAAATCAAGAACAACTTGGTCATCCCTGGTAGAAATTGAACCCAATGGTTCCAATCCACCTTTTTTCTGTATTCACGGACTGGGTGGAGAAGTCTTATGTTTCCGTGAATTGGCACAGCATCTGGGGCCAGACCAACCATTCTACGGACTACAACCACAAGGGTTAGATGGAAAACATCCTTTCCATACACGGGTTGAAGACATGGCAACTCATTACATTCAAGAAATTCAGACCCTTCAACCCAATGGCCCTTATTTTCTGGGAGGTTATTCTTTTGGAGGTGTAGTTGCTTTCGAGATGGCTCGGCAACTCCAAGAGCAAGGCGAACAAGTTGGTATTCTAGTTATGCTTGATAGTTGTCGTCCAGGTTATAGCTGGCGGGCCTCATTTCTCAAGCGAGTTTTCTTGCATTTAAATAATATTGTTCAACAAGGGCCAGCCTACCTTTGGCAAAGGGTTGTGAGATGGAGTTATTGGCGTAAGTCTCATCTCCAGAATACATACGACCGTTACTTGGAAGTGGCACTAGATATACCTGTAAGTGACAAGCACTTAAAAATTATAGATGCTAACACTCAAGCCGTTAGGGAATATATTTTCCCAGTTTACCCTGGTCGAGCTATCCTCTTGCGAACAGAGGATCAAAATCGGGACGAAGCTATAGGCACACAATACGATCCTCAATTCGGCTGGGGCGAAGTAGTTGCTGGAGGATTAGATATCCATTACGTTCCCGGCTCTCACCTTGGCCAACTTAATGAGCCGCATGTACAGGTGTTAGCCGAAACATTGAGAAATTGCTTAATCCAAGCGCTTAATATGCGATGAATCTTGCTAGTGTCATAGATTGAACAGAGGTTGTTATTCTAGCAATGTAGGCTTGAATGGCTGTTGTTTTTAGATTTTAAGTTGGTAAGCAATCCACAATCTACTGATGCTATATAGACGATTTGGACGCACAGAATTACAGATGCCAGTGTTTTCCTGCGGTGGCATGAGATATCAGTTCAAATGGGAAGATGTTCCCAATAATGAAATTCCTGCTGATAACCAGGCGAATCTCGAAGCGACTATTAGAAGGGCAGTTGAGGTTGGGATTAATCATATTGAAACTGCTCGTGGTTATGGGACTTCCGAAATGCAATTGGGGAGAATATTGCCCAAGTTTCCCCGCGAAAAGTTGATTGTTCAGACCAAAGTCAGCCCAAAGGCAGATGCGAAAGAATTCCGCGATACGTTTGAACAATCATTGCAAAATCTCCAGCTAGATTATGTTGACCTTTTAGGGTTGCATGGCATCAATCATGCTGAGTCGTTTGATGACAGCATCCGTTCCGGTGGCTGTTTGGAAGTAGCGCAGCAGTTACAAGCAGAGGGAAAAGTTAGATTTATTGGCTTTTCTACACACGGAGCAACAGATATGATTGTGCAGACAATTAATACCAATCTATTTGATTACGTGAATCTGCACTGGTACTACATTAATCAATGGAATTGGGCAGCAATTGAAGCAGCTAAACGCCACGATATGGGGGTGTTTATTATTAGCCCATCTAATAAAGGAGGTTTGTTGTATGAACCTCCACAAAAATTAGTAAATCTTTGCGCCCCGTTGAGTCCAATGGTGTTTAATGATTTGTTTTGTTTGAGTCATCAAGAGGTACATACTTTGAGTTTGGGAGCAGCAAAACCAGAAGATTTTGATGAACACCTGAAGACTTTAGAGTTAATAGATCGGGCATCAGAAATTTTGCCGCCTATTTTAGCAAGATTGGAAGAAGAAGCGATCGCTACTTTGGGAGAAGATTGGGTAAAATCCTGGCAGACAAATCTACCAACCTTTGAGGAAACCCCTGGTGAGGTAAATATTCGGGTAATTTTGTGGCTGCGAAATTTAGCGATCGCCTACGATCTGGTAGAGTATGCCAAAATGCGTTACAACCTGCTGGGTAATGCCAGCCATTGGTTTCCTGGCAACAAAGCTGATCGGCTAGACGAATTAGACTTGCGGCAATGTCTCGTCCGCAATCCCCACGCCGATAAAATCCCTCAAGTTTTGGAACAAACACATCAGATGTTGGCAGGTGAGGCCGTCCAACGTCTATCGAAGACTTGACAAATTGTAGGAATGGGGCATGGGGAATCGTGTATGGGAAATAGTAAACGATATATTATCTATGCCCGATGCCCAATAAGCTTTTTGACTTTTGAGAGCCAGTTGCTAAAGAGCGGGAACGCGCTTGAGCGAACAAGTTGGCAGAGCCGCCCAACGCACTGGCTCCTTTTGACTTCCGCCATGCGTTACTAATCAGATTTTTCCGTATCCGGTGATTTACTTCCCTTTGGTACGACTAGCACCTTATCAACGCGGTTCCCATCCATATCCATCACTTCAATTCGCATACTTTGCCATTCAAAATGATCTGCTGCGGCAGGAATACGACCTAAATGAGTAATCACAAAACCGCCTAAGGTTTGATAGCTACCGCGCTCCTCAGACTCCCACTCTTCCATACCGAAAAGTTCTAAAAACTCCTCTACAGGCAACATCCCATCTAAAAGCCAGGAACCATCCTCGCGTTGCACAGCTTGTGGATGATCCAGTCCATCTGTTGAAGGGACATCACCCACAATTTCGCTCATGATGTCGTTGAGAGTCACTAATCCTTGAATCACGCCGTATTCATCCACTACCAGCGCCATGTGAGTAATGGTTTGTTTGAACAATTCCAAAACTTTCAAGCCACGGGTGCTTTCTGGAACAAATATCGGCTGTCGCAATCCCACCGTCAAGTCTAGCGGTTCTCCTCGGAAACTCCTAGCTAATAAGTCGGTGACAGGGATAACACCTAGCACATTGTCAAGTCCCCCCTGACAAACTGGATACCGAGAATAGGCACTATCAACCATTTTGTGACGATTTTCTTCGGGAGAGTCGTCTAAGTCTAGCCAAACAATATCGGGACGGGGTGTCATTAAGTAGCTGACAGGGCGATCGCCTAAACGAAAAACTCGCTCCACCATATCCTGTTCGGCTTCCTCAAAGGTTCCCGCCTCAGTGCCTTGCTCAATTAAGATTTTTATTTCTTCTTCGGTGACTTGCGGTTCAGTAGAAGCTGTAATTCCCAGCACTCGTAAGATCAAATCTGTAGAAGCACTTAAGAGATATACCATTGGCGAAGCGATCGCTGATAAGGCACGCATTGGAATAGCTACAGTCGATGCAATTCTTTCTGGGTTGTTTAATGCCAGACGCTTTGGTACTAATTCGCCAACAATGAGTGACAAATAGGTAATGATCAAAACCACTACTCCAAAAGATATCGGTTCACTATAAGGTGCTAAAAAGGGTACAAGTTTTACATAGACTGCCAGTCGGTTGGCAATTGTTGCTCCTCCAAAAGCACCAGTTAGGATACCGATCAGGGAAATACCCACTTGAACAGTTGACAGGAAATGATTTGGAGACTCCGCTAATTTCAATGCTGCCATTGCCTTGGCATCTCCTTGATTGGCAAGCTGCTGTAGCCTGACTTTCCGGGCTGAGACAATTGCCATCTCAGACATAGAAAACACGCCGTTGGCAATAATTAGCACCAAAATGATTAAAATTTCAAAAGTGATGGAGGACATGTTTAAAATTGCCGCTTATCAGAGCGAATGTAGCTCAATACCTAGTATCTAGTATTAAAGGTGCTTCTATAAATGCTTTGACTGTACACAAAGTAATAGTTATTTTCACGTTGACTGTTGACTGTTGACTGTTAACCATCAACCATCAACCTTTTAAAATAGTTGACATAAACTCCCTCAAGATTTTCTGACTTACAAAGACTCCCACCGCTAGTAGTACTTATGTCATTTTCTTCTATTGTGCGTGCCTTAGCGCGATCGCCGCTCACCACTGAATTTATTTCTAAGCTAAACCGACAACAAGAATTGCGGTTAAATGGCGTTCCTCGACTGCCCAAGGGTTTGGTGGCTTCGGCATTGGCACAGGCTCAGGGCAAGGATTTGTTCGTGGTTTGTGCCACTCTGGAAGAAGCTGGACGCGTTTATGCACAACTGGAGGCAATGGGATGGCAAACAGTACATTTTTACCCCACCTCCGAGGCTTCTCCCTACGAACCTTTTGACCCGGAAACTGAGATGAGTTGGGGGCAAATGCAGGTATTGGCAGATTTGCTCAAAAATCAAGAGTCATTAGTCATTAGTCAGTTGTCATTAGAAACAAACCAAGAACAAATGACAAAGGACATAGACGCTTCTGCGGCTTCCCGCAGGGTAGGACAAAGGACAAATTTAGCAATTGTGGCTACTCAAGGGGCGCTGCAACCCCACTTACCACCACCAGAAGCTTTTGGGCAATTCTGTCTTACCTTGAAGCGGGGGATGGAATTAGACTTGAATGCCTTCAGTGAGAAAATAACTATTTTAGGATACGAACGAGTACCTCTGGTGGAAACAGAAGGACAGTGGAGCCGCCGGGGCGATATTGTTGATGTGTACCCAGTTTCATCTGAGTTTCCAGTCCGGCTGGAATGGTTTGGCGATGAAATCGAGCAAATGCGGGAATTTGACCCAGCAACCCAACGTTCCGCCCTCGATAAAGTTGATCAGTTAATTCTTACCCCCACTAGTTTTGCTCCCATCGTCATGGCGGCACTGAAGAATAGTTATGAGTTAGGAGTTATGAGTTATGAGTTAAATTCTGACTCAGAACTTAGCACTGAGAACTCATCACTGGAGGGTAGTCGTCGCTTTTTGGGGTTGGCTTTCGAGCAACCAGCATCCCTGCTAAACTATTTATCAGAAGATACCCTGATTGCTATTGATGAGCCAGAACAGTGTCACGCTCATAGCGATCGCTGGGTAGAAAATGCCGAAGAACAATGGGGAATCGGGAATCGGGAATCGGGAGTAGGGAATGAAGAATCTAGCCCCACTCCCCACTCCCTACTCCCCACTCCCCTAAGACTGCCGAAAATTCACCGTTCTTTTGATGAGTGTCTGGCTGACGTTGCCAAATTTAAAACATTATATTTATCGGAACTGTCAGAGGAAAATGATGGGATTAATCTTGCCAGCCGATCTGTTCCAGTCACGCCGCACCAGTTTGCTAAACTAGCTGAAACTATCCGCCAAGAACGCGATCGCAATTTCTCGATCTGGCTGCTTTCTGCTCAACCTTCCCGTTCCGTCTCTTTATTGCAAGAACATGACTGTCCGGCTCAGTTTATCCCCAATCCCCGCGACTACCAAGCGATAGATAAGCTGCAAATCAACCATATTCCCATAGCCCTAAAATATTCTGGTCTTGCGGAACTCGAAGGTTTTATTCTGCCTACGTACCGAATAGTAATCGTCACAGATCGGGAATTTTTTGGGCAGCATTCTTTGGCGACTCCCGGCTATATCCGCAAGCGTCATAAAGCTACTTCTAAACAAGTTGATCCCAATAAGCTGCGTCCAGGCGATTATGTGGTTCACAGAAATCATGGTGTTGGTAAATTTGTCAAGCTAGAAAGTTTGACGATTAATAATGAAACCCGTGATTATTTGGTGGTGCAGTATGCTGATGGGTTATTAAGAGTCGCAGCCGATCAAGTAGGTGCTTTATCCCGGTTCCGCGCCGCAGGTGATAAAGCACCAGAACTTAACAGGATGACCGGTAAAGCTTGGGAAAATACCAAGAATAAAGTCCGCAAAGCGATTAAAAAATTGGCGGTGGACTTGTTGAAACTGTATGCAGCGCGATCGCAACAACAAGGTTTTAGATTTCCAGGTGATATGCCTTGGCAAGAAGAATTGGAAGACTCTTTCCCCTACCAACCCACAACGGATCAACTCAAAGCTGTACAAGATGTCAAACGCGATATGGAGAGCGATCGCCCAATGGATCGCTTAGTTTGTGGCGATGTCGGTTTCGGGAAGACGGAAGTGGCGATTCGTGCTGTTTTTAAAGCAGTCACCGCCGGGAAACAAGTGGCACTCCTTGCGCCAACCACTATTTTAACACAGCAGCATTACCATACACTCAAAGAACGTTTTGCTCCCTACCCAGTAAATGTCGGTTTACTCAACCGTTTTCGTTCGGCTGAAGAACGCCGCGATATTCAAAAACGATTGGCAACGGGTGAATTAGATGTAGTAATTGGTACACACCAACTTTTAGGTAAAGGCGTGACATTCCGCGATTTAGGACTGTTGGTAGTGGATGAAGAACAGCGATTTGGGGTAAATCAGAAGGAGAAAATTAAAAGTTTGAAAACTCAAGTGGATGTGCTTACCCTCTCAGCCACTCCCATTCCCCGAACTTTGTATATGTCCTTGTCGGGAATTCGGGAGATGAGTTTGATTACTACACCACCCCCAACCAGACGACCGATTAAAACCCATCTGTCACCAATAAATTCCGAAAGTATCCGCAGTGCAATTCGTCAAGAATTAGACAGAGGTGGACAAGTATTTTATGTAGTTCCACGAGTGGATGGAATTGAAGAGACAACAGCCAATTTACGAGAAGTAATACCGGGAGCTAGGTTTGCGATCGCTCACGGTCAAATGGATGAAAGCGAGTTAGAATCAACCATGCTCACTTTCAGCAATGGCGATGCAGATATCCTTGTTTGTACGACAATTATTGAATCTGGCTTAGATATTCCACGAGTCAACACCATTTTAATTGAAGATGCTCACCGCTTTGGATTGGCTCAACTGTATCAATTACGTGGTCGTGTGGGGCGTGCAGGTATCCAAGCTCATGCTTGGTTATTTTATCCAAAGCAACGGCAATTATCTGATGCAGCACGGCAACGATTACGAGCAATTCAGGAATTTACTCAGCTAGGTTCTGGGTATCAGCTAGCGATGCGCGACATGGAAATCAGAGGCGTGGGTAATTTGTTAGGTGCAGAACAATCCGGTCAAATGGATGCCATCGGTTTTGATTTGTACATGGAAATGCTAGAAGAAGCAATTCGGGAAATCCGGGGACAAGAAATTCCGCAAGTGGAGGATACCCAGATTGACCTCAACCTGACGGCGTTTATCCCAGCAGATTATATTACCGATTTGGATCAAAAGATGAGTGCATACCGGGCGGTGGCCACAGCTAAATCTAAATCAGAATTAAAACAGATTGCAGCCGAGTGGAGCGATCGCTATGGTAGTTTACCTGTCCCTGCAAATCAACTTTTGCGAGTCATGGAACTCAAACAGCTAGCGAAAAAACTCGGATTTAGCCGCATTAAACCAGAGCAAAAGCAGCACGTCGTTTTAGAAACACCAATGGAAGAACCCGCTTGGAATTTATTGGCGGCGAATTTACCAGAAAATCTCAAAACGCGCTTTGTGTATTCTCCTGGGAAAGTGACGGTACGCGGATTAGGAGTTTTTAAAGCAGATCAACAGTTGCAGAATTTGATTGATGCTTTTGGGAGAATGCAAGGTGCGATTCCAGAGGCAGCTGTTGTTTAATCAGTGTCTCGGTATGATAAACAGTTAGACCTGTAAATCCCAGTGGGGATATGATTGAAAAGCTAATGCTAAGGTGTGAACGCTCAAGTAGCTGCCACTTATTGACTATTCTGTAGTTTGAAAAGTGTCTTATGAGTTGATTGCCTAAATCGCTGCGAGTTTTAGGCTTAAGCATCGTTAGAGAGTGATAGTAGGGAATGATCGCTGAAGGAATACGGCAATGAAAATTAAAGTCAAAAATCTTGGTGCTTTAAAGCAAGCCGAATTCACACTTGGCGACCTGACAATCATTTGTGGGTGCAATAATACGGGCAAGACTTACGCTACTTATGCGTTATTTGGCTTTTTGTCTACTTGGCGACGAATGTTTGCGATCCAAATCAACACCGATAAGATCAAGCAGCTGCTTGCGGACGGCGTAATTCGTCTTGATATACAAGAATATATTAAACAGTCCGAGCAGATTGTTGCTCAAGGTTGTCAGGCATATACCCAGCAATTACCGAAGATTTTTGCAGCACGGGCAGAACGATTTAAAACAACAGACTTTCAGGTAAGTCTGGACATCCAAAATATTAGTTTAGCAAGTAGATTTAATCGGGAAATCGCCTCTGGCGAGGCATCACTTTTTTCTATTACCAAAAGTGAAGAAAGCACAGAATTAGTTGTAACTCTGCTTGTAGAGAAAGAAAAGGTAAAAATCCCCCCCGATATCCTTGAGCGTATCATTGCTGACGCACTAAAGGATATCATTTTTGATCAGTTTCTTCCTAACCCTTTCATCGCTAGTGCAGAACGAACTGGTGCTGCCATTTTTCGCAAAGAGTTGAATTTCGCCCGCAATCGCTTGCTCGAAGAAATGGGTCAGACTGATAAAAACATCAATCCAAGAGAGCTTCTATTTAAGGTATACCAGGATTATGCGCTCCCAGTAGAAAAAAATGTGGATTTTACGCGGGAACTGGAGACAATTTTTCAAAAAAGCAGTTTCATTGCTGAGAACCATCCCGATGTGTTGGCTGATTTCGCCGACATTATTGGTGGTAAATACACAGTAACCCGTAATGATGAACTTTATTATGAGCCAAAGGGTAAACGGATCAAGCTTTCTATGGATGAAAGTTCTAGCGCCGTGCGTTCTCTACTAGATATCGGCTTTTATCTGAGACATGAAGCCCAGCTAGGTGATTTACTGATGGTGGATGAACCCGAACTGAACCTACACCCCGAAAACCAGCGCCGAGTAGCACGGCTATTTGCCCAACTTGTGAATCTGGGCATTAAAGTTTTCATCACCACCCACAGTGATTACATTATTAAAGAATTGAATACACTGATCATGCTTAACCATGATAAACCGCATCTCAAGCGAATTGCTGAAGAAGAAGGTTATCGGACAGTAGAACTAATCTCTTCTGAAAACATCAAAGTCTACATAGCAGAAGAAGCACCGATAATACTAGAAGGCAAAAAAAGAAAAACTAAATGCCAGACTCTGACACCAGCCGACATAGATTCAGAGCTGGGTATTGAAGCCCGCAGCTTTGATAAAACCATTGAAACGATGAACCGGATTCAGGAAGCGATTGTCTGGGGTGAGGAGTAATGTCTGATATTGCTATCCTCAAAGAGATGATCAAGGAAACCGCGATAGTGCCCTTGGAAAATCGGCACAACAAAATGCAGGTCACACTCACAGAGGCTCCGCCCGCCAACTATTCCATCACTATTAATGGGATGCCTGATGATGATAATGTCATTGTAATTAAGGCAGATGCTTTTAACTCACCAAAGACAGTCTTTAAAGGAAAGTTTGGTGAATGCAAGCGTGCTGATTTTGTCATTGTTGCTGATGCTGAGAACAAAAAGATTATCCTTTGTATTGAGATGAAGGGAGGTAAAGGAGGATCGGAAACAGAAATCATTCAGCAACTTAAAGGAGCGCAATGTTTTGTTGCCTATTGTCGAGAAATTGGTCAGTCATTTTGGAAGCAGCGAAATTTTCTCAGTGATTATATGTATCGTTTTGTCAGCATTAGGGAAATTAGCATTTCCAAGCAAAAAACACGCACTGAGCGGCCAACGAGCAATCATGACCGTCCAGATCGGATGCTAAAAATTAGCTCCCCAAATTACCTTAACTTTAATCATTTGATCGCAGGAAGATAGGTAATGGCTTTTTATATATAAAGACTTTCCCAAGTTTCCCCACACTATCCTATATCCAACAATTCGCTGGTTTTAGAGTGCAGCTTTGCTCCTTCCTACCTCAAGCGATCGCACCCTAACAACCCCAACAGAGTGCAAGCAGAGATAATTTATAGTATGACTTTCGTAACGATTAACAGCTATGACAGAGCTACTTGAACAAGCGATCGCTAAACTAAAAACTTGCCTGCCAATGAACAAGATGCGATCATAGCAATAGTTAGTTGTGAAATATCTCGAAGATAAGTAAGTTATGTCAACAATATCGGGAAAATTAGAAGAAAGAGTAGCGATTCTAGAGGCAGAAGTTGCACGCCTCAAAAGTAAATTAGAGGTTGTTTCCTCACCGACAATACCTTGGTGGGAAAAGATTGCTGGAACATTTAGTGATAACTCAGCTTATGATGAAGCTATGCAACTAGGGCGCGAATATCGTGAATCCCTGCGCTCAAATTCTGTAGAACCACACGATATATAAATGTACGTTTTTGATACCGATCATCTCAGCGTTTTGGAACGTAGAGGAGCAGGGGCACAAGGTCTTTTCATGCGGTTGGCCAATGTCAATCCGAATGAGGTTGTAGCAACAATCATTAGCTACGAGGAGCAAATGCGAGGGTGGTTGAGTTATATCAAAAAAGCTCAAACTGTTGAGGGACAAGTTGCAGCCTACAAACAGTTAAATAGGCAACTAACTAATTACTGTGCTATCCCAATTCTAGAATTTGATGAACAAGCAGCTCAAGAATTCCAACGTCTAAAAAAGGCGTATCCAAGACTTGGCACAATGGATTTGAATATTGCTGCGATCGCCCTAGTAAATCAAGCCATTCTATTGACTCGTAATTCCTCTGATTTTGGACAAATTGTGGGTTTACGCACAGAAGACTGGACATAAAAGCGCTCACTTTTGCCATAGTTTGGATAGAATCATTGTGCAGTAAATAGTCTATCCTTTTTATTACATTTGTACCCCCTGAATGCTGACGTTGAAGCAGCCACAATTGAGAGGAAACAAATATAGTTGCTAGCATATTCTCACAAACTAGCTCAACAAGTTTATGAAAATTAGAGCAATCATTCATCCAGCAGAAGAAGGCGGCTATTGGGCAGAGGTTCCCGCGCTTCCCGGTTGTATTACCGAAGGAGACACTATAGAAGAGGTGATGGCTAATTTAAAAGATGCTATTGAAGGTTGGCTTGAAGTCGCCAACAGTCGTGATGCAATTGAGTCAACGGATCAAGTTGTCGAAATTGCTGTATGAAATCGATTTCTGGCAAGCAACTTTGTAAGATTGTGGAACAAAAAGGTTGGGTTTTGCAAAGAATTACTGGCAGTCATCATATTTATGAAAACCTTGAAGTAGAAAAAATCCTGTCAATTCCTGTTCACCGCAATCAAGATATGAAAGTTGGAACCTTGAAAGCCTTGATGAAAATAGCCCAGCTATCTGAAGAAGATTTACTTTAATTTCAAATTACTGCTCTGATTCATCTAGTAACTTGCTTGGTTCACCGGGGTAGAAATCATAGTCCACAATCTCTATCAAATTGTAATGTCTTTGCTTTTATTGTAGAACTGTCTCAAATACTAGTTCTGCTATTGAGAGCGATCGCTATAGTACTTTACCAGTGTCTGCAAATCAACTTTTGCAAGTCGTGGAACTCAAACAGCTAGCGAAAAAACTCGGATTTAGCCGGATTAAACCAGAAAACAAGCAGCACGTTGTTTTAGAAACATTTCACAGAGAAGGCGTTCGATAAATTCAGCTTTTTGGCAATTTTTGCGTAAATCCTGACCATATATCGCACAGTAACAGATGTTGACCATCATCGGGACTTGCCCAATTTAAGTAATAAACCAAAACTCAAGGCAGCTAAACTAGCAAGTCCAAAGGTAGGTTCGGGAATCGATTTTGCAACTACAAGCGGTTGAATTTCAGAAGAGGTAATATAGTTGGCAAGAAAAGGCTTGCCAATATAATTTAGATAAGGTAAACCAACAATATTAGCAGTATACTCATCTAAATTTTCAGAAGTTGAGAAAGCTAATTTAGAATTACTAGAGTTAAATCCAAAAGAACTTAAAGTAGATACACCCAACCATTCTTCTTGAGAAACTTTGGAGTTACCAGAAAATATCAAATCAAACGTATTTAACTCACTGGTGTAAATCAACCCATCATTATTTTGATCCACACCAGAAAATGAACCAGATAAGATACCTCCCCCTTCCCAGCCTGATTGTGTAAAGGTATAGTCCAGAGATGCAGCTTGTACTTGGTTAACTGAGCTTCCTAGCAAGCTGAAAATACTAAGAGTAGTTGTAAATGCTATTTTTGAGAACCATCTCATAGTTTTATGCCAGAGAATTGTTGAAGAAATTTTGATACTGAAAAAGAGAAAATACTTCCTCAAAACTAGCTATACTAATTGTTCTAATTAACCTAGTACAGCACTATGTAAATAGAGATCCCATTCACAATTAGGAACAAGCTGATAACACAAGCTTTTTGACTTCCGCCTTGGAGTACTAGCTTTTACTCACCCAAAGGCGCTCCTTCACGACGTGGGTCAGCACCACTAATTAGCCCCTGATTAGTCAGTACAATTCCAGTGGAACCACTGGTTAATTGGATAATGCTGACTGTATGACCCTTGGCTTCTAAAGCAGGTTTCAGTTTGGCAACATCTGTATTTTCTTCTAGTTCAGTTGGGCCATTACGACTACCAAAATTTGGCAAAGATAGCGCTTGCTGAATGTCTAATCCCCAGTCCAAATGCCCTACTATTGCCTTAGCAACATAATTAATAATTTGTGGCCCACCAGCTGAACCAATTACCATTACTAGCTTGCCATTGCGATCAAAGACCATCATGGGAGCCATTGAGCTTCTAGGACGTTTCTTGGCTTCTATGCGATTAGCAACAGGCTTTCCTTCTGATGTCGGCGAAAAAGAGAAATCTGTCAGTTGGTTGTTAAGTAAGAAGCCTCGTACCATTAATCTTGAGCCAAAGGCATCTTCAATACTAGTAGTCATTGAAATAGCGTTACCTGCCGCATCGACAATTGAAACATGACTAGTAGATGGCAAATCCTTAGATTGATCTTTACCCAAAAGATTTGCTTGCTGTAACAATGGATTGCCTGCTTGGGCTTGACCGATTGAACGTTCAGGATTGATTATTGCTGCCCGTAACTTCAGGTAGTTAGGGTTAATTAATTCTTTGACTGGTACTGGAACAAAATCTGTGTCAGCTATATATAAATTTCTGTCGGCATAAGCTAAACGTCCAGCTTCAGAAAATAAATGGACTGCTTCTAAAGAAGCTGGTTTTAAAGCTGGCAGATTAAATTGTTGAAGAATACCTAGAATTTGCAGTACGGTTAAACCACCAGAACTTGGAGGCCCCATGCCGCAAACTTTGTAAATTCGATAAGCGCCACAAACTGGTTCTCGCAGTTTAGCTTCATATTGCACTAGATCAGTGGCGGTTAAGTCACCTGGTACAGCAGCTTGCCTCACCTTAGCTACTATGTCTTTAGCAATATTGCCTTGATAAAAGGCATTAGCGCCTCCTTTGGCAATCTGACGCAATACCTCTGCCAAAGGCTGATTGACCAATCTTGTACCAATTGGCTTGGGTGTACCATCGGGTTGATAGAAATAGCTCTTAGCTGGCTCGTTGCGGGATAGATATAGATCCTTACTTAGCAGAGTGTACAAACGTGGTGAAAGTGGAAAACCTTGTTCAGAAAGTTGGATAGCTCCTTGAAACAGTTGAGACCAAGGTAACTTGCCATGTTTTTTGTGTGCCAACTCTAGCATTCGTAACACCCCAGGCACACCTACAGATTTACCTCCAACAACAGCATCATAAAACTGTAATGGTTTGCCATTGGCATCGAGAAAGCGATCTGGTTTAGCCGCAGCCGGTGCAGTTTCTCGACCATCATAAGTGACTAACTTCTTCGTTTTGGCATCGTAGTAAACAAGGAAAGCACCACCACCAATACCTGAAGATTGTGGCTCTACCAACGTCAGTACCATTTGAACTGCAATAGCAGCATCTATAGCACTACCTCCACGACGTAGAACATCGCGTCCGGCTGCTGATGCTAGTGGATTTGCAGCTACTACCACATACTTATTTGTGCGAACAGCTTCACGCTCAACTCGACCACTCCCAGCCTCCGGTGGAGGAGGGTTTTGGGCTTTGCCTATGATAGCTGGCAAGAGGGTAGCACTGAGTGTGAGGGGAAGCAAACAAGTACCTAACGCAAACTTAGATGCTGTAGTCAACGCAACTCTCCGAATTTAAATATTTTATTTATGGTTAATGCTGGAATTGCAAAAAACACCATCAAAACTCTAGCAATGTCAAGAGTCTTGCTTGTTGATTTCTTGTTTAAGTAAGTCGGTGAGAATAAATCAAACTAGATTAAGTAATGTAAAAAATATTGAGATTAGTTCGTAGTGAGGGCTTCAGCCCTCATAAGAGGACTAAAGTCCTCACTACAAACCTTGAATTATTCACACCGCTCTACTTACTTCACAGATTAGCTTACAAGACATCAACTTACAGTATATTAAGATGCTAGTCAACTATTTATCATTTTTCAAAATTTTGATGTCTTCAAGCCGCACACTCGTTACTTTTAGTCATGAGTTAGGCGCTCCATATTCTGTTAAAATTAAGATATAGCGAAAACATGAGTCTATTCTGAACCACGACAACTAAAGATATGGGGTTTTACTAGGAAATAGATATTTTTTATCAATCCACAAGGTGAGTAAAATCTTTAAGGTACAGAGATTAAACATACTTAACTATTTAGGTACTTGTTTAAAAGTCGCTGTCGGTGCGCCAGAGACTTTTAAAACGCCTGTGGAGAACTTGTAAGACAAGCGAGCAATTCAGGCACAGATCGTTGAAGCAGGAATCGCATGACTAGAAGTCATGTGAGGTTCAATGTATATGTATTGAAAACAAAGCAATACCTTCTCTAGGAGAGGCACTCAAAGTTTACTAGTGGTCTAGTCAAATTCATTTTGACGGTTGAGACGCGATAAATCGCCGTCTCTACTCTTAATTTATCCATCAATTATTTATTGACAGACTACTACTTCGGCTATGGAGAGCGATCGCAGAAGCAGATGTTGTTTGAACCGTAGCAACCAACATTAATTTGAGTAGCCACAGTTTACCACAGTCCTGATGTTACAAAAGCTGACCGCAAACAAATGGTGCTGAAAATTGAGGCGCAGAGTAAGGAAGGTCGGGGGAAATTTTTCTTTTCTTCTATTCCCCACTCCTAATCCCTACTCCCCACTCATTTTTAAATATGAATTCCGCATTCTGTTTTATCACTTCCCCGCCAACGTCCGGCGCGTTCGTCTTCGCCTTCGCCTACTTTGGTGGTAATGGGTTCGTCGCCGATGCTGGGATAACCTTTGTCATGGAGAGGGTTGTAGATGACTCCGTGTTCAGCTACGTAAACCCAGCTGTCTTTGCGTGTCCAGGTAGCGATAGGATTTACTTTCAGCCGACCTTTACCGTCGAATTCAAATATAGGCATATTCGCACGGGTTAGTGCTTGGTCACGGCGGCGACCGGTGATCCAAGCGACGCTGTTGAGTTCGTCTAGACCGCGTAGTAGTGGTTCAATTTTTGTAATGTGGTGGAATTGGGCAATATCTTTGTCCCAGAGTTTATCGCCATATTTGGCTTCAAAGGCTTCGCGGGTGTCTACGTCTGGAGTTTTGAAAGTTTGCAAATCCAGGTTGTAGATTTGTATGGCTTTGGCTACTAATTCTAAGCTTTCAGGGAAGTGGTGCAAGGTATCGAGAAAGATCACAGGAACGGGATGCTTCAGTTCAGTGTAAAGAATATGGGTAATTATCATATCATCCACGTTAAAGGCGCTTGTTTGCACTAGTCCCGTTGGGATATTTTCTATAGACCATGCCAGTATTTCTTTGGGAGTGGCAGTTTCAAATTGCTGATTTAATTTTTCTAAGTCAAAAGCGATCGCTTGGTTTTTAGATGCCGTGGAAGCTGTCATGATAATTTTCTGTTCAAATAATTTTACCTTGATTAAGATTTATATTACTCCACAAAGGCCCATATTCCGCTCGGAGATAAGGTAATTATTCTGTTCGGAAATTACTACATTGTGGAACTGGAGAATGGGGAGTGGGGAAACTAAGAGAATAAGGCATTACAAGTAAAAATTAACACGTAAGTACAAATTAAGTATTTACTAAGAAACTTTACGTTAATTTAAGTTTTACAATGCTTTTATAGATATTTATACTGATTTTGATATGGTTAAGAAACAATTAATAAAAAGGATTTTACTTAAATGAACACTTCAAAATCCCCCAACCGTTTAGGCGAATCTATGATCATGGGCGCTTTAATGATGTTGACCAGCGTTAGCATAATTACAATAATGAACTTTTTCTAAGATAAAGATTTTTAATTTTAGCAATAAAACTTCACATAGCCCTGCTCAAAACTGAGTGGGGCTTTTATTTTTACGTGACTTCGATCGTTGGAATTTAACTAGGACTTAATAATATCTGACTTTTCACTCTTATCTGGAAAACCTCACTTCTATTTCTCTCTCCTACGAGAGAGAGACTTTGAATCTTCCCCCTTCCCGCGACGAGTTGGGGGTTAGGGGGTTAGGTTTTTCGTCGGCTTTTCCACATGACGTGAAAAGTCAGAATAATATGTGTCAACAAATTGGAGATTGAAGATCGCAGATTGGAGATTGACTGCACCCACGAGGGATGCAGCTTGAAGATAAGAGAAAAGTAAATTTGAGATTTATTCCGCCCATAAAGGGCAGGGCTTGTACCAAATTCAATCTGCAATCTGCCCTCTACAATCTGCAATCTTCTCTGTCAAAAACTCAACTGTCCTCAACATTGTTCCAGCTACTCCGAAAAAGACTTTGGGGACGTTTCGTTTTTGACTCGCTTACATCCCCGCCCTGTAGAGGGATAGGGAATTACGCAAACAGGTTAAACAAATACAAAGCCAGTATCGGTTGCCAAATTTGTATTGAGCCTTAACCCATCTTTAACAACAGCAATTAATTCTGTTCCATTGCTGGTAAAGATGCCGACAGCAGACTCGTTGTCAGACACCGCTAATACAGACCCTAGTGAGTAATTATTAGCAAGTCCCTTGAGTTCAATTTGATCCTTAGCCTTAAAGCTGGCAATATCGGCATAGTCACCGTTACCGGAACTGGCATAGAAAACTGAACTGGCATCACCCAAGATGTAAGTATCTGTACCTTGATTACCGTTGAGTAGATCAATTTCGCCTGAGCCACCCCCCCAACCAATGAGGCGGTCATTGCCGTTGCCTCCAGAAAGGGTGTCACTGCCAAGTCCGCCTAAAATTGTGTCATTGCCATCGCCTCCACGGAGGATGTCGTTGTTTCCCTTGCCATCAAGGTAGTCATTGCCTGCCCTACCATTGATATTTTCACTGGCATCAGTGCCGACCACGAGATTGTCCCCAGTTAGGGAATTGACTATCGTCGATTGCCCAGTGTTAGAAGTAATAGTATTGTTCTGTACTATTGTGGGATCAATCGATATTAAATTACTGATAGTGTTGTTATCGAATACCGTTATCGGGGTAGTTCTGCCACTATTATCAAAGATTGTAGTAGCGGGTAGGGTATTGTTACTAGAAACCGT
The DNA here is from genome assembly GCA_020829485.1 of Nostoc sp. CHAB 5834. The sequence continues at coordinate 18,505 of JAIVFU010000050.1, forward strand.
GATAATTGGAAAGCCACCAATATCATTATCAGCGATCGCAAAGTTTTGGGAAGTATTGCCTAGTGTAATACCTGCCGAAGGATTACTAATGGTCAATGTCGCGGTTTCTGTGCCTTCAATTACAGCATCATCTACAACGCTGAATATGACAGAACCTGCGGTTTGTCCGCTAGGAATGGTGATGATATTGTTGCTAAGGTTGTAATCTCCAGTGGTGATGCCTGTTCCTGTGACACCTAAATTGACTGTTTGATTCCCAGATACGGCACTCGATGCAGTAGCAGTAACGATTATAGCTGTTGTGTTTGCTTCCAAGCCAGCAGTAGTACTCAGGGATAAGTTGACGGTTGGAGAGGTAGCAATATCATTATCAGCGATCGCAAAGTTTTGAGAAGTATTGCCTAGTGTAATACCTGCCGAAGGATTACTGATGGTCAATGTCGCGGTTTCTGTGCCTTCAATCACAGCATCATCTACAACGCTGAATATAACAGAACCTGCGGTTTGTCCGCTAGGAATGGTGATGATATTGTTGCTAAGGTTGTAATCTCCAGTGGTGATGCCTGTTCCTGTGACACCTAAATTGACTGTTTGATTCCCAGATACGGCACTCGATGCAGTAGCAGTAACGATTATAGCTGTTGTGTTTGCTTCCAAGCCAGCAGTAGTACTCAGGGATAAGTTGACAGTTGGAAAGGTAGCAACATCATTATCAGCGATCGCAAAGTTTTGGGAAGTAGTGCCTAGTGTAATACCTGCCGAAGGATTACTAATGGTTAATGTCGCGGTTTCTGTGCCTTCAATCACAGCATCATCTACAACGCTGAATATGACAGAACCTGCGGTTTGTCCGCTAGGAATGGTTATGATATTGTTGCTAAGGTTGTAATCTCCAGTGGTGATGCCTGTTCCTGTGACACCTAAATTGACTGTTTGATTCCCAGATACGGCACTCGATGCAGTAGCAGTAACGATTATAGCTGTTGTGTTTGCTTCCAAGCCAGCAGTAGTACTCAGGGATAAGTTGACAGTTGGAAAGGTAGCAACATCATTATCAGCGATCGCAAAGTTTTGGGAAGTAGTGCCTAGTGTAATACCTGCCGAAGGATTACTGATGGTCAATGTCGCGGTTTCTGTGCCTTCAATCACAGCATCATCTACAACGCTGAATATGACAGAACCTGCGGTTTGTCCGCTAGGAATGGTGATGATATTGTTGCTAAGGTTGTAATCTCCGGTGGTGATGCCTGTTCCTGTGACACCTAAATTGACTGTTTGATTCCCAGATACGGCACTCGATGCAGTAGCAGTAACAATAATTTGGGTTGTTCCTGTTTCAGCTACTGAGTTAGTACTGAGAGATAAGTTGACTGTGGGATTTCCAGTGGCGATCGCCAAGTTTGTGGTGTTAGGAACTATCGTAGCCCCGTCACCTCCGATATCAATTATCCAATTAGCACTGTTGTTAACAAGCGCCTTATAGTTTACAAAACTGGCTTGTCCACTACGGGAACCAGTATATTGACCATAGTCAGTGCTACTAGTGAGTTTGATCGCATTAACTCCATCAGTTAGTCCAACAGTAGTTAGACTGTTATTATTCGCCTCACTTGAGACGGCAGTTAGAATTGTGGTTGGGGCAGTGGCACTATTTCCCAAAAAGGCATAAACAGTCTCATCAGTTGTATTGAGTCCCAAGTCGCTTGAGTTAACAACTGTAAATGTACCAATAGATGATGCGCGACTAATGCTATCAATTGCACTAAACCGAACTACAGTACCAGCGGCAATTTTCTGAGATCCCGTATTCCATACAAACGAGGATTCACTGCTACCAATAGCAATCGGACTCGCAGCTGTGCCGTCACTGAAATAAATAGTTGTATTCGGATCTATGTCTACAAAGGTGACAATAGACCAGCCATCTTCATCGGCATTGAAAGAGATAAAAGCAATATCGCCTTGTGTCAAAGCCATTGAGAAGGTCTCCTTCAATTTAGTTTGTATTGTTTGAGAAGCGCCTGAAAAGCTGATATTTACGAAGAATTTGCAAACTTAATCAAGTCAGGCAATTTAGTATTTTAGATTTTGGATTTTAGATTTTAGATTGACCCCAGCAATCAAGTCACTGGCTCTGTCATTGAATTTTAGATTTTGAATCTTTCAATTCCATTATCCAAAATTTAAAATCCGAAATTTGGTAACATTGACAATCGCAATATCACCATTAAAAAAACTATTTGGTATTCAAAAACCTACGGATTTTACTATGATTAATCTACATTCAGCAACCTTAAGTTATGTGAACAACGTTAAGAAAATATTTATAAAAGGTTAATAGAACAAATATTTTGTAGTGAGAGAAGTCGCAAGGGCTGACCCTGTGTGCCACCACGACAAGTACCAAGTTGAATCAAAAAGAATTTAAAATTGGGGTGCGATCGCTATTTACCCATAGTACAGCAGGTGTGGAAATAAACATCCCATTTGCAGAGGTAGGATATGAAAACATGAGTATAGAAGCGATCGCTTCCCGTGCTGGAGTTGGTAAAACGACCATCTATCGGCGTTACACTTGCAAAGAAGAACTAGTTGCAGACGCGATAGAAAGTTTGAGAGATGATTTAGTGATCCCCGATACTGGCAGGTTTTGGGGAGACATGGATATTTTGATAAATAATGCCGCCAAACAAATAGATAGTCCCCTTGGTCGTCAGACACTCGCTTTGATAATTAGACATCTCCAGAAATTAATTATGCGTTACCTGAAACCCTTGTCTTGACGTTGCATTGCAACGTCAAAACAATTCATTTTCGGAGATGTCTATTAGTACAGCGTCTAGCAATCCTCAGTTTGCAGAGGTTTATTGGACAAAATATACAAAACTCCGACGTGAAGCCTTTTCTAAAGTACTTGAGCGTGCCAAGTCTACAGGCGAAATACACAAGGATGCAGATGTAGACTTAATTATTGACCTGGTGAGCGGATCACTATATTATGCACTGTTCAAGCCCGCAACCGAGCCAGTAGAAGCAAGCGTACATGCGCCGCACAATAAATCTTCTTATGAAGGGAGTGGGGAGTAGGGGAAAAATTCTTATTCCTAACTCTTAACTTCCCATTCCCAACTTGTTACCAAAATAACTCTCCATTATAGGTCATAAATGAGATGATGGAGAAATTAGAGAAAAAGGTGAACAATTGTTATTTTTCTCCTTCCGCTTCTGGTTGCAGAATGGCATCACAGTATTGAATGAGGGTTGTGAAGCGATCGCTAATTGTCTGAAGTCTCGTTTGTACAGTAGATGCTTGCCGCGCTCCTTGCAAAAACATCACATCTATTGCCAGCAGGCGCAATTGCTTGCTCATTTCGGTTTGATAAGACTGCACTCGCCAGTTTTCATCAGCCAAAGGCACAATCTGCTCCCCAAAGAATTGCTGCAACGAGGCTACACGTTGCCGCAGTTCTGGTGCAACAATTTGGGTCGTTGTGGCATCGGAACGTAATTGCTCTAGCAAGGTTACGAGTGCCAAATATTTCTCACGGTTTAAAGACATCCTGTGCTAGTTAAGATAGTATTAATGTCAAGTAATTTTTCTTCTACAATAAACTTTCTTAAAGACTTATCAGCACTAAAAGCCTCAAATCAGGATTTGAGGCTTTGTTTGCCATCAATGGATTTTCTTTACGTGCGATTCGTTGTTTAGTGAATCGCGGTAATCAGTCCGTAAATAGCTAATCCAGCCCGACAGCAGATTACTGTCACTAGAGGCTGAACTCTCGGTCAGATGTAGGTGAAAGACCTACCATTCAGACTCAGAATTGACTCCTTATCTGCCCACACCGAACAAGCTCGGTTCTTGTAGAGTGAAGCTGGGAACAGGGCGCAATCAGACGACCGTTGCGGGTTGACACTGGCGCTAAAAGGGAGTTCCCATGATGAAACAGAGCCTATAAAAGTGATCTTGTCCAAAGCAGGGCGTAACACAACAACCCTGACTTCACTAGAGATAAATCCAATTCCCGCCGCATATTAGAGAAATAACGGCAAGAGTCTAGGGAATCTAGTGGTCAAAGTGGCTACATCTAACGGAACAATCAATCTCTCCGAGGGAACGAATAAAAACGATTTGCGAGTCTTGGGGCAGTCGAACCTCAGGTAGGCTAGACGAGAAGCGGAACTCTCACAAGTCGGGTAGGACAGACCGTAATTGGTCTGAGGTGTTCAGAATACACAAACTCCAGAAGAGAAAATGATTAGACACAGTAGACATACTAGTGAATCTTGGAAAGCTTTACCGTGGAAGAAATTCCGCCGTAATCTTTTCCGCCTTCAAAAGCGCGTGTACAAAGCGGTTCTTGTTGGAGACAAGCGGAAAGCTAGGTTACTCCAAAAGCTTATTCTAAAATCAACCTCGGCTCGATTTCTTGCAATTAGACTTGTATCTCAGCTAAATGCTGGTAAAAAGACGGCTGGCATCGATGGTAAGAAATCCTTATCATTCGAGGAACGCTTCAATTTTGAAGAACTACTCAAAGTGAATAGTGGAAATTGGAAACATCAAGGCTTACGGGAAATCCCCATCCCCAAAAAAGACGGGACTACCAGAATGCTTAAAATACCAACCATCGCGGATAGAGCTTGGCAATGCCTCGCAAAATATGCACTGGAGCCAGCACACGAAGCCACCTTCCACGCTAGGAGTTACGGGTTTAGAACTGGGCGCTCTGCCCATGATGCACAGAAGTACATCTTTAACAATCTTAGCTCCGTTGCCAATGGAATAGAAAAACGAGTAATCGAACTCGATATTGAAAAGTGCTTGCGCCTGATTAACCACTCAGCAATAATGGACGAACTCATCGCCCCCAAAGGCTTAAAACTCGGCATTTTCCGATGCCTTAAGGCTGGAGTTAACCCAGAATTCCCCGAACAGGGTACACCTCAAGGGGGAGTAGTTAGCCCACTATTAGCCAATATCGCACTCAACGGGATAGAAAGTATTCATCAATCCAAGGATAACCGAGGAAGAATCACCGAGCCATCAGTCCGATATGCGGACGATATGGTAATTATACTAAAACCCAAAGATAACGCGACAGAGATACTTGAAAGAATCAGCGAGTTCCTCCGCAAACGCGGAATGAATGTTAGCCAAAAGAAAACCAAAATTACCGCCGCGACAAATGGGTTTGATTTCCTCGGCTGGCACTTTAAAATCCAGAAAAACGGAAAATTTAGAAGCACTCCCTCAGTGGATAACTTCAAAGCATTTCGTAAGAAAGTAAAACACATCGTCAACAACTCGAATTATGGTGCTACCACAAAGGCTGAGAAATTAGCTCCGGTAGTTAGAGGCTGGAGAAATTACCACAAGTTCTGCAAGATGGACGGCTCAAAGTTCTCACTTTGGTTCATAAGTCACAGAGCATATACGGTATTCAACAAGGAAACCAAGCAAACACGCCACACCAGCGAGGAGTTAGTTAAAAAGGCATTCCCAGCAGTTCCTTACTCCGAAAATAAACACGTCATGGTTCAAGGAATAAAATCCCCCTATGACGGAAATATAGCCTACTGGAGTGAACGTAAAAGTAAGCTCTATGACGGCGAAACTTCTATTGCTCTTAAGAAGCAAAACCATAGATGTGCATCCTGTGGCTTAAAGTTCATCGATGAAGAACAGGTTCACCTGCATCACATCGACGGAAATCACGCCAACTGGAAGAAAAATAATATCGAAGCAATTCATGAGAGTTGCCACGATTACAAACACATGAGCAAAAGCGAAAGCTGAGAACATCGGAAGCTGGGTGCGATGAAAGTCGCACGCCCAGATTTAACTGAGAGGTGCGGGGAATAATATCCCCCATCGACTCAACCTGATCCTTGAAACTCAAATTGGATGACTACCAGATGCTCCTGCGTCGCTAACGCTACGCTATCGGCAATTGGAAATCATCCTTACACTGTTTTTTCTACCCGTCTCTGGGCGATAGCATCTTCTTAGGGTGATGCTGGCAGTTTTATTTATCATTCACTTATCTACCGATCTACCAAACCCAATTGTATGAGCAGCCTAGCTATAAATTCATCAGTTGATCTAACCATTCCAGAATGGTTAAAGAAATGTTTGAAGGAGTCATCTACAAGTAGCAGCGCACCGGAAGATGACCGAAGGCATAGTGATGCAGTCTTAATTGGTCGCGCATTTGAATTTGCTTTCCAACTGCATCAAGGTCAATACCGCAAATCGGGAGAACCATACATCGCTCATCCTGTTGCTGTAGCTGACTTGCTGCATGACTTGGGAGGCAGTGCTGCTATGATAGCAGCTGGATTTCTTCATGATGTTGTTGAAGATACAGAAGTAACAAGTCAAGAAATAGAAGAACGCTTTGGCCCAGAAGTGCGGCAATTGGTTGAAGGTGTCACCAAGCTTTCTAAAATCAATTTCACCAGCAAAACCGAAAGCCAAGCCGAAAACTTCCGGCGGATGTTTTTGGCAATGGCGCAAGATATTCGGGTAATTGTGGTGAAATTGGCAGATCGTTTGCATAATATGCGAACTTTACAATATATGTCAGAGGCCAGCCGCCGCCGCAGTGCCCAAGAAACGCGAGATATCTTTGCACCTTTAGCCAATCGCTTGGGGATTTGGCGAATTAAATGGGAACTGGAAGATTTGGCTTTTAAGTATTTGGAACCGGAAGCTTTTCGCCAAATACAAGAGTATGTTTCCGAGAAACGGACGGCGCGAGAAGAGAAATTGGCTAAAGCTACGAATATGTTGCAAGAGCGTTTGCAGCAAGCCGGAATCCGCTTTCAGGATATTAGCGGTCGTCCCAAGCACCTTTATAGCATTTACCAAAAAATGCACCGCCAGCAAAAGGAATTTCATGAAATTTACGATTTGGCAGCGCTGCGGATTATTGTTCAAAGCAATGAGGAATGCTATCGGGCGTTGGCGGTCGTTCATGATGCTTTTCGCCCAATTCCTGGGAGATTTAAAGACTACATTGGGCTGCCAAAGCCTAACCGTTACCAGTCGTTACATACTGGGGTGATTGGACTGACAGGCCGTCCTTTAGAGGTGCAAATTCGGACAGTCGAAATGCATCATATCGCTGAGTATGGGATTGCTGCCCATTGGAAGTACAAAGAAACTGGAGGTTCTAGTATTAGCCATTTGACAGGAACGGATGACAAGTTTACTTGGCTGCGACAACTGCTCGAATGGCAAACTGATCTCAAGGATGCCCAAGAATATCTTGATAGCATCAAAGATAATCTATTTGAAGATGATGTCTATGTCTTCACCCCTAAGGGAGATGTTGTTCCTTTAAGTCCCGGTTCTACCACTGTAGATTTTGCTTATCGCATTCATACAGAAGTGGGAAACCACTGTTCAGGGGCGCGGGTAAATGGGCGAATGGTATCTTTGTCAACGCGGCTACACAACGGCGATATTGTAGAAGTTCTCACCCAAAAGAACTGCCATCCGAGTTTGGATTGGTTGAACTTTGTGAGAAGTTCGGCGGCGAAATATCGAATAAAACAATGGTACAAGCGATCGCGCCGGGAAGAAAATGTTGCCCGTGGACGGGAATTGTTAGAAAAGGAACTCGGTAAAACTGGTTTTGATAGTTTGTTGAAATCGGATGCAATGGAGACTGTCGCCCAAAAGTGTAACTACCACAGCGTAGACGATTTACTTGCCGGTTTGGGTTACGGAGAAGTAACGTTGAACTTAGTGCTAAATCGTTGGCGAGAAGTGGCGAAGGCACAACAACCAATTTCTACCGTGTCGCCATTTATCCCCAAAGAACCAACTACATCAAAAGCTTTGCGAGATGCACCTACAACTATCTCCCGCGCCAGTGATTCGCCAATTATTGGGGTAGAGGGGTTGGTGTATTATTTAGCTGGGTGTTGTACCCCAATTCCTGGTGAACCAATTATTGGTGTAGTGACGCGAGGTAGAGGGATTTCGATTCATCGCCAAGGCTGCAATAATCTGGAAACTGTGGAGTATGAGCGCTTAGTACCAGTTAGATGGAATCCAGTCGCCGAAAATAGTGGTCGTCCGCACACGTACCCAGTGGATGTTCAAATTGAAGCCCTTGACCGCGTAGGGGTGCTAAAGGATATTTTGTCACGGTTGAGTGACCAAGGAATCAATGTCCGCCATGCTCAGGTGAAAACCTGTGTTGGTCAACCTGCATTGATGGACTTAGGAATAGATATACGCGATCGCTCTCAATTAGAGCAAGTCTTCGTCCAAATTAAGAAAATGAGCGACATTTTGAATATCCGCCGCGTTGGTCAAATTGACGAGTAAGTGTGCCTGTAAGGTGCGTTAACGCAGTGTAACGCACCAATTTGGGAATGTGGATTAAATAAAATGCAAAACTTTATCCTGTCTCTAGCTTCCCTCTCCTTTATAAGGAGAGGGATTGAGGGTGAGGTAGACGAGGGACATAAATTGTATGTTATTTAATTCTTATTCCTTAGGAGTAGAACCGCAGAGTCGCAGAGGGCACAGAGGAAGAGAGGAGGAAATAAATGTACCGTGTTATTGCTTAGATAAGTGTATTGTATTTGATAATTCAAAATCAACGACGGTATATTTTACATCTTTACTAGGTTCGGTCTATCATCACCTTTGTTAAAATGTGATGTTATTTGGAAATTAACGTCTTTTTACCTAATATTTAGCTTCAACCTTTATTTAATCTTCATATTTTAGTTGTGTGAGATTACTGGTGTTAGTTAGTAATAATTAAGGCTAACTTTGACATACTTTAAATTTATAAAATTTTGATAAAGTATGTCCAAACTTCTGGTTAGTCAATATCACACAGAAGTAGAAAGAATTATTCAATATGGCGGTTCACGTAAAGAAACATCGATTCGGGTTGCATTTCAAAACTTAGTTAATGAATATTGCAAACCTAGAGAATTTAGACTTATTCCTGAACTAGATTATAAAACACCTAGCGGCAAACTTGTTTATCCAGATGGCACTGTTAAAGATGCTTTGCGTTTGGATTGGGGCTATTGGGAAAGCAAGGATGAATATGACAATTTAGACCAAGAAATTGAGAAAAAGCTCATAAAAGGCTACCCAGATAGCAACATTCTGTTTGAAGACTCGCAAACAGCAGTTTTAATTCAGGGTGGACAAGAAACCATGCGCGTCCCGATGAAAGATATTGACGCGCTGGATGGAATAATTACATATTTTATTAATTATGTTCGCCCGGAAGTTAAAGATTTTCGTGAGGCGATTGAAACTTTTAAAGAAGACTTACCGACTGTTTTAAATGCATTGCGTGACTTAATTGATAGTCAAATCGAAACAAACGCAGCTTTTCAAATAGCGAGGGCTAAATTTTGGAATATTTGCAAAGAATCAATTAATCCTGAAGTTACTTTGCTGGATGTTAGGGAAATGATGATTCAGCATATTTTAACTGAAGATATCTTTATCAGCATCTTCAATGAATCTCAGTTTCATCGAGAAAATAATATTGCTCGTGAATTAAAAACTATCATCGATACATTTTTTACAGGTAGCACTAAAAAGAATACTCTTGGTACTATTGAACGTTATTATGGAGTCATCAGAAGAACTGCTGCGAATATCTACAATCATCATGAAAAGCAGAAGTTTTTAAAAGTGCTTTATGAGAATTTCTACAAAGCATATAATCCGAAAGCGGCTGATAGGCTAGGTATTGTATATACGCCAAATGAAATTGTGCGCTTCATGATTGAAAGTGTAGATTATTTAGTTCATAAAAACTTTGGTAAGCTACTTGCAGATAAAGATGTCGAAATTTTAGATCCGGCTACGGGAACAGGTACTTTTATTACTGAATTAATTGATTATTTGCCCAAAGATCAACTCGAATATAAATATAAGCATGAGATTCATTGTAATGAGGTGGCAATTTTACCTTATTACATCGCTAACTTGAATATTGAATATTCCTATAAGCAAAAGATGGGTGAATATCAAGAGTTTGAAAATATTTGTTTTGTCGATACGCTGGATCATACATCATTTGCAGGCAAGCAATTAGATTTGTTTGCAATGAGTATAGAAAATACTGAAAGAATTAAACGGCAGAATGAAAGTAAGATATCCGTGATTATAGGTAATCCACCTTATAATGCTAAATAAGAAAATTTCAATGACAATAATTCTAATCGTTATTACGGAGCAATAGATAAGCTCATAAAAAATACTTACATCAAATATAGTAAAGCTCAAAATAAGATTGTTGTTTATGATATGTATACTCGTTTTATTCGCTGGGCAACTGATAGATTAACTCAAAATGGAATTTTAGCATTTATTACTAATTCATCGTTTATTGATGCTAGGACATTCGACGGACTTAGAAAAGTTGTTGGTGATGAATTTAGCGATATTTATATTGTTGATTTGCATGGAGACGTTAGGAAAAATCCTAAGCTATCAGGTACGACACATAATGTTTTTGGTATTCAAACTGGCGTTGCGATTATTTTTATGATAAAAAGACAAGTAAACAATGGTACACCTTGCAAAATATTTCATACTCGCCGTCCAGATTTTGATACAGCAGAGGAAAAGTTAAGGTTTTTAACTCAAACCAAATTTCGTGATATTCATTTTGATCATATTACACCAGATAAAAATCATAACTGGATTAACCAATCTGATAATGATTTTGATAATTTTTTACCATTGGTTGATAAAGATGTAAAAACTGGCAAAGCACAGAAAGCAGTTTTTAAATTGTTTTCTTCAGGAATAAAAACACAGCGAGACGAATGGGTATATGATTTATCAGAGCAAAATTTAGCTGAAAGAATGAAGTTTTGTATAAAAGTTTATCAATCTCAAATTTTAGGAACTACAGAAAGCAAATTTAACATCAAGTGGGATAGAGAACTTACTAAATATTTAGACCGAGGTATAATAAAATGTTTTGATTGCCAAAATATAAAGTCAAGTCTATATAGACCTTTTGTGAAGATGAAACTTTATTTTGATAGTCATTTTAATGGCATGACTTATCAATGGTTTGATATTTTTAATGGAAATGATCTAGAGAATAAATATATCGCTTTTTCAGCTTTAGGAAATACTAAACCATTCCATTGTTTGGGGAGCAATTTATTAATTGACTTGCATCTAACAGGAGATTCTCAATGTCTTCCCCTGTATCGCTATGACAAAGAAGGAAACCGCATAGATAACATCACCGATTGGGGATTGGCACAATTCCAAACGCATTACAACGACTTAACAATTACCAAATTAGATATTTTTCACTACACCTACGCAGTCTTGCACAATCCCGCCTATCGTACCAAATACGAAATTAATTTGAAACGAGAATTTCCCCGCTTACCATTCTATGATGATTTTCATCAATGGGTTAACTGGGGTAAACAGTTGATGGATTTGCACATCAATTATGAAACTGTCCAACCCTATCCTTTAAAACGAATTGATTTACCTTTCGCTAAAAATAGAACACCAAAGGCAAAACTAAAAGCCGATGCAGCCAATGGAACCATTATTTTAGATGATGTCACAACTTTAGAAGGTGTCCCCAAAATTGCTTGGGAATATCGCCTTGGCAACCGTTGTGCTTTAGAATGGATTTTAGATCAATACAAAGAAAAGAAACCTAAAGACCCGACAATTGCTGAAAAATTCAATACATATCGCTTTGCAGATTACAAAGAACAGGTAATAGATTTACTACAAAGAGTCTGCACATAGTTTGGCAGTGATGGTAAATCGTATTAAATAATTCGTAATTACGAATTATTTAATACACTCTTTATTAGTTACTCTCAGGGTTGAGTTCGCTGATTTCTCTGCACTTAGCCTGTGCGGCTTGATATGCCGCCAAGTATTCTTGACCACCCAACATCACATCACCGTAATATTCATAAGGTGGATCACCATAGATTGGCAATGGATCGTCTTCTGGATAATCTTCTTTCGATTCTTCAATGATGGCTTTCAGTTTTTTAATAGTCAGCCTTTGTGCTGCAAAATACCAAAGTTCTTGGGGATTTTTGTTTAGGTGGGGTAATGTGGGATCGACAATGCGGGCATCGGAAGCGTCGCCTATCTCAATCCAACTGTGTTCAATCGGTCTGTATGGTTTCCCTGCAAAAGCTAAAAATCCCTGAATATATCTTGCTCCCTCAGTGGATAATGCTGCTTTGTAAGCATTATCAAACGGAGTGCTAGCTCTGCTGTTTATACTTTCAGCAATTTTGATTGACAGCGTTTCATCCAATAGTTTGTTCATCAATAGCAAGGATTATAGCAGCCGTAAAAATATATTACCACTGCTGATTACCATTTTGCTTGGGCATTGGGCATTCACTAATGACAAATGGTTAATGACTAATGACAAACTCTACTTTGTATTAATCACCATCTGTAAATTTCTTAACAAGTCCTTTGAGGTGTAAGGCTTGGACAAAAGGATTTTGACATTATTACCAAGGATTCTAATCATCTCATGATTGGAGGCTAATCCACTAACACCAATAATTTTAATGTTTGGATTAATTTTTTTTAACACATTAATAGTTGTTGGCCCATCCATAGATGGCATCATCATGTCAACCAAGACCACACTAATTTCTTGTTGATGTTGTGTATATAGTGCGATCGCATCAATACCATCACTAGCTACTAGAACTTTATAGGCATTTTTTTCTAACCAGGTTTGAGTAACCTCTCGAATTGATTCTTCATTATCAGGCTATCAACCCAGAAATTATTCGCAGATAAGTTAATAGGAGTATCATCAACTATTAAAATGGCGTTTTTTTTAAATTCATACTTACATATTATTAAATTTATTTTAAAGATTAGGAACCCCTATAAAGGTAGCACAGCTAGCTGTGCTACCTTACTATGTTGTTTATCCATCAAATCATGGGGTTGTGGGGGGATCAGGTTTTATCCGAACTGTCTTGGAACAACAGGGGCTTCCCCAACAAACCTGCCCAGCAGGCATATTAGTAAAAACACTACTACGAGCGCCAATCACAGTATTAGCACCGATTTGCACTCCCGGCCCAATGAAACAATCTGCTGCTATCCATGCACCATTGTCAATGGTGATACTCGCTGTTTTCAACCCAAAGGCAGGGTCTTGGATATCATGACTACCAGTACACAGGTAACTTTTTTGCGAAATTACGCAATGTTCACCGATGTTGATCTGATCGAGGCTATATAAAACTACGTTATCTCCAATCCAACTGTGGTTGCCAATAGTAACTTTCCAAGGGTAGGTGAAGCGGGCGGTAGGTCGAATTAATACGCCTTTACCGATACGAGCGCCAAATAGTCGTAGCAAAGCACGACGCAGAATATTTAACGGTTGAGGAGTCAGAGGAAAGGCGATCGCTTGTACAAGCCACCATAATAAAATATACCAAGCTGCACGTCCCCGATCAAACCAAGATTGGTCATATTTGCGTAAATCTACGAAAGGGTCATTAGTCATTAGTTATTAATTATTAGTTATTAGTTAGGGGTCAATAGTCAATAACTCTCCCTCTGCTCCCCTGCTCCCCTGCTCCCCTGCTCCTTCTTTCGGGGTGGTTGCAGTATTTAAGTGACCACCACAGTTGCGTAATTCGTAGAGTTTAACGCCAATTTGATATTCATATTGACTCAGCAAGCGTGCATAGATATATCCGGCTTTGCCATCCAAAAAACCGCGTTGAATAATATAAAATAAAACAAATCGTAAAATGGGTTTAAATGGCAGGTGTACCCAAACTTTTTTCAAAAAGCGCTTGCGTTGCACTGCATCACCAAATAGATTCGCGCCGATAGTACCGCGTTCATCTTTACCTGTGAGAATATTAAAATAAACGCTGGCTTCCCAGTTAGAATACCGGTTGTGTCGTTCTAACCAGTGATAAAGGTCGCGGAAGTCCTCGTGGAGCATATCATTTTTGAGATACCCAACTTTGCCCTGTAAAATCACATGTTCGTGAACTTCGTTATCACCAGTATTGGGAATATCTTCTGTATGTAGGTTTTCGTAGCGACCTTTTTTATGTTGAAATAAACGTAGATTCCAATCAGGATATTTCCCGCCATAACGAATCCATTTTCCTAAGAAAAATACGCGGCGGTTGAGATAATAACCTGTATATTCTTTGTTTTGAATTGCTTGATCAATTTCTTCCCAAAGTTCGGGGGGAATGCGCTCATCGCAATCTACAATTAGCACCCATTCGTTACGAAAAGGTAGATTATCTAAAGACCAATTTTTCTTTTTGGGCCAGCGTCCATTGAAGTTGAATTGTACGACATTTACCTCGTGACTGTTAGCAATTTCAATGCTGTTATCAGTACTTTGAGAATCTACTACAAATATCTCATCTGCTCTGCTGAGGCTAGCAAGGCAAGCAGGCAAGTTTGCTTGTTCGTTTTTTGCCGGAATTAATACAGAAACTGGTATTTTAAATGACATATATTTAGGAGTTAGGAGTTAGAAGAGACGCGATTAATCGCGTCTGTACAAGACATTCTAAATTCTGAATTCTTCTTTATTTCTTATTTGATGTGGATAAAAGACCTTGAATAGCAGCATTTAAGTAACCAATCTGACCGTAAGCATATACAAGTTTGTCAAACCGTTCTGCTGGATCAGAAAAATATTGTAATGCCTTATACAAGCCGCGCACAAACCGTTCACTACCTCGTTGCAATTGAGCGATTCCAGCTTTACCAGCGAGTTGTTCTCGATAGCATTCACTAATACCCTGCCACCAGCCCCGGTTTAAAAACCAGGAGCGTTGGAGACGTTCTGGAGCAACATTGTGAGCAACCAGCGCTTCGGGAAGATAAGCTACTTGCCAATTACGCTGTAGGGCAAATTCGGTCATTTGCAGTTCTTCATTTGATAATAAATTTTTTCCCACTCGGCCAAGATGAGGATCAAAACCGCCAATTTCTTCTAGGAAACTGCGGCGAATGGAGTAATTTAAGCCTCTGGGTGTTAAGCCGGGTTGCTCAATGTAGATGATATTGTCACCTAAATCGTATGCACCGAGATTTGCAGCTAGCCCTGGAGATAGCCACCGTGGTTGTTCGATTCCTGGGGGCCAGAGAAGAGTGACTTTGCCACCTGCGATCGCTAGTTTAGAATTATTGTAATAGGCAACATATAAAACTTGTAACCAGCCCTTGCTTGCAACGGCATCGTCATCAAGATAAGCAAGAATATCACCACTAGCTACTTTTGCACCTGTGTTTCGGGCGACAGATAAACCAATGGTGGGTTCAAATACATACTTCAGGCGCGGATTATGGGTTCTTTGTTCTACAACCTCACGAGTGCGATCGCTAGATCCATTATCAACTACCACAATTTCAAAGTCAGCAGCAAAATCCTGTGCGAAAAGACTATCAATTGCAGCCCCTAAATAGGTATCTCGATTGTGGGTACAGATAATGGCAGAGATTTTGGTGTCTGGCATAGATTTTATTTTGGATTTTAGATTTGGGATTTTAGATAAAAATCTTAAATCCAAGGCACATCTGCTGAGAGTTAATCTAAACTAAAAATTACCGACCCACCAACCGAGTTTCTTCGGAAATAATCTTTAAAACTTTACGTTTGTTGAATATGACTGTGTAAAACTACAAGTGTTTGGGCCAGTTGACTCAGGCGGGTTTCCAAAGATTGCTTACGTCCTAATAGTTGACGTAACTTTTGGTAACGCGCGATCGCCATGCTAACATTGGGAATCTGATCTGCTGGACATGGGCGCGACCAGACTTTACCAGTATCGTCTATACCACAGAGGCGGTAGCCAGTAATAGATGATTGATAAGATACTTTCCCACCAGTGGCGCAAATTTCTTCTACGTAGTTCATCAGGCGGTCAACTTCTGCATGGCGCAGTGTTGCAGTTCCTCCTGCTTCTGGTTCCTTGGGATTGGATTCTAACCAGCCATTGACAATTGGCCCTTCTAAGTAAATATCCTGAATTTGCTTCAAAATATTTTGCAGTTCTATTTGCCAACCGGCGACAGTTTCCTGAATTTCTTGCAATAGATTCATCGCCAATGCTGGATTTGCTCCGTGGCGATGGCTACTAAAGCTCGGAGTTTTCAACTTGGGTAGGCTGGGTGTTTTGCTACCATCCTCTTCTGCTTGAAAGGTCTGCACAGAGTCATGGTGAGGAAAGAAATCTTGTTCAGCAGGATAATCACTCTCAGTGTCAACTGTTTGTTCTTCCTGAGAGGATGGAGTTTGTGTACTTTCTGTGGGTTCGTTGGCTCCGACACTGATTCTAAAGGAGAAAGGTCGTTTTGTTGTCGAATCACCAGCTTCGGCGGCAGAGGCAGTGCCGCGATTCCCTAAATCGTGTAGAGTTGCTTCTATGCGTTTTAAGCCTGCGTTCATAAAGACATCCTAAAGTTTGCTGTCCCCGATGGTGTTGAATAATTAAGAATGGGGTTGTTGGGATTTTCGGCTTTTGCCTGTTGTGACATCAATGATGCTGGTGCTAATTTTATCTCTTAAAAGTTATTTGAAACTAAAAATTTTGCCGATAAAGTAAAAAACTGCCGTGATAAATTGCAACCGTAAGCATATTGTTAAAATATTCAGGAAACAACTTTGGGTAAAATCATCTTAGTAACAGGCCCGGCACGATGTGGTAAAAGTGAGTGGGCGGAAAGTCTGGCCATGCAGTCAGGAAAAGCAGTTGTTTACGTAGCAACAGCCACCGATAACCCAGATGACCAAGAATGGCATCAACGCATTTTAGAACATCAACAACGTCGCCCCCAAGACTGGGTAACTTTATCTGTACCGGTGGAACTGTCTGCTACCCTCGCCGATGCCAAACCTTATAATTGTCTTTTAGTTGATTCTTTAGGAACTTGGGTTGCTAATCTCCTAGAAGAGGAAGAATCTAGCTGGGAAAGCATCGTTGCAGAGTTATTAGAGACAGTGGATCTGGTAGCTGCTGATATGGTGTTTGTAGCAGAAGAGGTAGGTTGGGGTGTGATACCAGCTTATCCCCTTGGGAGGGCGTTCCGCGATCGCCTGGGTTCTTTAGTGCGCCAGCTAGGTGTACTTAGTAATACTGTTTATTTAGTTATAGGTGGTCATGTTCTCAATCTCAGCAGGCTTGGTTATCCATTGCCAAATAGAGGGGAAGGAGAAGTGACGAGTCAAGATTCTTAACTATTGATTCAAATTAATCCCTCCGGGTGACGCTCCTACGTCGCTAACGCTTCGCTAACGGCAGTCACTCATGGGGGAAACCCTCAAGACCGCGCTGCCTCACCAAAATCTAAAATCTAAAATTTAAAATTGTAATATGGCAACCAAACAAGAAGTTAGAGGATACCTTGCCTACTGGTTTCAGTTGGGTAAGAAAGTGATTACGAGCAACGGTAAGGCAAGCTTTTTGCCGCTATCGGTGCTAAATGGCGATCGCTATAGTGAAGAATTTGAAGAGTGCTGGCAAAAAATTCTCTCACCTGAATCGGGTGATTGTTACCTAGAGGGTACACACGAAACCATTGCTGAACTGTTGACACCAGCTTGGGAAATGCTACCTTGCAGCCGTTGCAGTATGCCTGTAGCCGCGCGAAATGTCGGGATGCCGGCCTTGCTATGCCCCTGCAATGATTTACCTAATTGGCCTAATACCGAATTACCAGCACCGCGAGAGCCTATAAAGACTCAAGATCAACTCAGAATAATTAGCGATCGCTTATAGACCAATACACTTCAGTTAAGGATTTTTGGTACTGATTTTAGACCTGTAGAGACGCGTTAGCGTAGCGGGGCGTTCGCTTTTAGCGTCTCCAAGAGTTGCCCAGTACAATTTCGCGTCTCTACCAAGGTTTTTGGGCTTAACCCAAGCGTATTGGCTTAAAGACAATCTTGCATTTTCTTTAGTCGTCTAAAGACGACTTTCGCTATTAGACTGGTGAATTCATTCTGAGGCGGGCTAGATGAGAATGAAATAGCCCTGCTATATAGCTTTTCCTAATCAAATAAGCTAAATAAGAGCAAGCTCCTCATTTGCTATTAGGGAGTTTGGGGTGGGGTTCTGTACCTACTCAACAGAGAACCTTTATTATTATTTGAGATATTACGTCGGCGCAACTTAGGAGATTTAGCCAATTTCCAAACCGAATAATATTGATCGCTGTAAACAATATCTGTCTTTAATTTATACTTTTTTTCGATTGTTTCGCGCCAATTCTCTGAAGGATTGAGTAAAAATACATCAGCAAACCCATCAGGTATTTTGGGGATTTGTTGGTTGTTCACTAACAAAAATCGCACTTTTGGTTCCAAAAGATAGCTTAGAGAAAAAACATTCCCATAATTATTGCCTAAAGCATCACTAACCAAAAGTGGACTACTCTTCTGATTGATAATTTGGGCAACTTGAGGATTGTTATAGCTCATACCCTTATTCCACCAAGTTTCTGCCTGGGAACTCACCTTAGAAGAAATCAGTCCACAAATAATCACTAATGCCATGATTATCTGCCAAATGCTCCGGCGTGACACACTTCCATTATATATTTGCGTACCTAGTAGGTAAGCAACAGTTACTTGGATTCCTAAATAAGATGGGATGAAATATGGTTCGATAGATAATTGTATGCCACCTGCACTTGAGAGTATTAAGGGTAGTGCTGGCACTACAATCAATGTGATGATAAAAACCCAGACTTTATAGCTAGTTGTTAAACAAAGAAAACAAATTGAATATCCTACCAGAATTAAAAATATTGGTGTAATTAAAGAGTTCAGAGGGTTATCTTGACTAAGGTCTATATCAAAAAAAATCCGGGTTAACTGCATCAGCAAAAATGGAAATATAGGCATCAAAGATGACTGCAATTTTGTTTTATCTGCTGAAATCAAAAATTGCAAAAAGTCACCCATCACAATTGTTATCCAAGGCATGAAAGCTAAACAACCTACGAGTGATGCTAACAGATAAGTTCTGACAGTTTTAGTCAACTTAAATTTGGCAGCAATCGTTACATAAATTCCGTGAGCAAGTGCTACAAATGCACTCCAAAGACATGTATAAAGACTGATGGCTAAAGCTACTGCATAAATGCTCCAAATAGCGAATAAATCTGACCGTTTTTGTTCTTTTAGTGGCTCATCTTTATCTTGTGATTCCAGCCGCATTGCTCGCAGCAGAGACGCACTGGATAGTAATATGGTGACTAACCAGAGAATATATTCTTGTGCTTCTTGGGCATAAACTAGTTGAATTGGAGAAATTGCCATGAGTGCGATCGCTACACCAGGAACCGATAATGGCACATTAAATAATTCTCGGCATAGCCAATAAACACAAGGAAAAACCAGCAAACTGATGCAGGCAGATAAACTTCTAATCGCCGTCACCGAATTACCAAAAATTTGCATCCACAATCTGGCTATTATGTAATAAAGCGGTGGATGATAAGGATCTTCTTTTGCTAAATTCATGATTGTGTCATTTAAGTTTTTTTGTTGATTTGCACCTTGAAACTGGGCAAAACTTTCTCTAGTAATGACACGATTATTAAAAATTTGTTGTCTTACTTCAGTTATTTTGTAACCAGAAATCCGCAATGAAGTATAAGTTTCATCATACGAGTAAACTTTGCCATCAAGGTTAAAAAAGCGAAACAATATACCCATCACCAATAAGAAAGTAATTAAAAATCGCAACCAACTCGGAGCAAATTTGAGATGGCGCATAAGTGGGTTTCCTAAAAAGTTCTCTCAAATCATCTAATTAAGCGTACTAGATCAGGTGTCGCAGCTACCTCTGTCCTAGCCATCACCAAGACTTCAAGCAAAGCCTATTTGTTAAATATCGCCAACCGTACTTTTATTTGATTGGGAAGATTGGCAATCAACACCTCTTCTTTATTAATTACGAAAATAATTGAACAAGGTTGTATCAAATCCCGCAAAACTGGACTTGGTTTTAATACTCCTGGCTACTCAATTACAAGATTCATTTGCTGGACTCTTAGAGGATGTTTGAAAAAGTGGTATGTTGTGATTTTAATCGAATTATTACCCCCCTTAATCCCCCCGATATAAAGGGGAGAAACAAGAAAATCCGGTTCCCTCCCCCTTATAAAGGGGAGAAACAAGAAAATCCGGTTTCCTCTCCTTTATAAAGGGGAGAAACAAGAAAATCCGGTTCCCTCCCCTTTATAAGGGGAGGGTTAGGGTGGGGTAAATATTTGATACATCAATCATGACTTTTCAAACATCCTCTTAGCAATACTGCGTAGGTTTTGAATATTCGTAGGTTGGGTTGAGGCAATGCGTTACCCAACAAACCCAGGAAAATGTTGGGTTTCGTTCCTCAACCCAACCTACACATTTCTATTTTTTATGCAAAACCTAAGCTATTTTTTCTCGGCTCCATTGGATAACGCGGCAGCAGTAGGATTAATCGTGACAAATCCTCAGTGGTAAGGGTTTCTTAAAAGGATTTGGATAACGCCATCTGGCAAACTCTGCAACATTAGATATAGTTAAAAAATCAATAGTCTTAAACTGCCGATCAATAGCTGGAAGGCTGCATATTTTAGCTCCAATATTTAAGTATGCTTGCAAAATTTTAGGAATCTCAACATTACATGAATCTGGACAATTTGGAGGCAGTTCTAGACAAGATTGTGAATTTGGAGCAACCAAAATACTTGGATGCATCAAACCATTTTGCCGAAAATAATCATAAGCGCAAGTAGCTTGCCAAGGACATTGTGTTAGTAATGATGCACAACCAAAGAAATATTGGTTTTGACTCCAAATGAGATAATTTGCCAATCCTTCCCAGAGTAGTAAAAGTGCCTGACTATTGCGATATTCTTTAGCTATACATGTACGCCCAACTTCAACTGATGCCTGAAGCACAGAATTGGGAATTGCATTAAGATTAAATATATCGGCAGCATCAAAGCCTAGTCTTTGAGAAGCCATTGTATAGGTTTGCATCCGATAAGTTCCAATGGTTTTACCCGTTTTTTTGGAGATTAGAATTAAATGATGGCAAACCGCATCAAACTTATCTATATCCATTTGGGTAAAGTTAGAGGCAGAAAATCCCAAACCTAGTTCAAGATTAAAAACTTCAAAGCGCAACCGAAAAATTGATTCTAATTCTTCTTCAGTTGACGCTAGTCGTAGGGTATATTTTTCAGTTTGAAGGACGGGAAAATCTTCAAGAGGGGCAGGAGGATTTAGTGGGTAATTGATGTTGCGTCCAGAAACTTCCATCTATCTTCCTACTTAGATTTGCGAAAATATTCTACTAGGATTTAGGTACTATACAAATAGCTCACATTATGCATTAATGTGTCGAAGTGTGATTGAGACGGTTTTTGATAAAAGAACCTCTAGACAGCTTTTTTACTCTCTTAGATTATAGGTAGAGTGCTTTTATTATGGACATTAATTCCGAAAAAATCTGGCAATAAGATACAAAATTTTCTTTTAATATAGGCTATAAATACAAGTCAGAAAATAAAGTCAAAATTAGGGCAGAAAGCCCCCGGATGAATCCAGGGGCTTGGGATAATTTTGGTTGCGATGCTTGCGGTGATCTAATTGCGATATGCGATCGCCTACAGTGGGCAGCGCGATCGCAATCTGCGGTAAATGCACTCTAAAATACTTAATTAATTACGATGATTATTGCTATAGTGAACCCTTGTACCAGCCCAAAGCAACTTCTCCCGTAGCGTTTGATAGTAGGAATTGTTCTCGCGCAAAATAATAAATTTAGCCCGACAATCTGCCATCCGCACATCAACGCGGTGTCCCGGCCAAATTGAAGTCCCCAAAACCCCATCTGTCCACAGCTTGGTACTCAAATCGTAATCCCCCAAAGGCCAAATACTCACCACAGAACCAGGGGGTAAAACGAGGGGGCGACTAGAAAGGCTCATTGCACAAATAGGAGTGATGGTAATCGCCTCCATACCATCATGCATAATTGGCCCATTAGCAGAAACAGTGTAACCAGTGGAACCTGTGGGAGTGGAAATAATCAACCCATCCCCGACGTACTGATCGACTACCTCACCGTCAATTTCCATTTCCAGAATTGAAGTAATCATCCGATCTGCGGAGGCGGGTTTGACACAAAATTCATTCAGAGCCAGATAATGCTCACTAACTGGTTCTAAATTAGACCCGTGGCCCTCATATACAGCAGCTTGTAACATCATCCGTCGTTGGATAGCATAGCGATCCTCAAACAGCCGATCCCAAACTTTCTCAGTATCCTGAAACTCTTCCACCGACTCAGTTAAAAACCCCAGATGACCTCCCACATTCACTCCCAGAATAGGGATGCCCGCCGGGGCTAAATGTCTGGCACCAGTTAAAACAGTACCATCGCCACCGAGTACCAAGGCGAGATCGATAGGTTGAGCCGCCGAAGCCAAAAAGACAGGATAGGGGTTGTCTTTCGGCCCGCTTGGCCCCATCAACACCTGGCACTCGCGGCTTTCTAGTTGTTTAGCACAGAGTTCTGCCCATTGTTTACTCCGGGCATCCCGCGCTTTATAAGCAATGATTACCTGCTTGAGTTGCACGCACAATTACCACTTCAGGAGATTAAACTGCTCCATATCGACGGTATCACGGTTGCGATAAATGGCAAGCACGATCGCTAAACCCACCGCCGCCTCGGCTGCGGCCACGGTAATCACAAATACTGTGAAAACCTGACCCTTAATTAATGTTGAGTCGAGGAAGTTGGAAAATGCCATTAAATTCAGATTAACAGCATTGAGCAGTAACTCAATTGACATCAGCACCCGCACAGCGTTGCGGCTGGTAATTAAACCGTAGATGCCGATGCAGAATAAAGCTGCTGCTAGTAATAAAAAGTACTGGAGTTGCATGAATCTGAGTATCCCTCCTGAAAAAATCTGGCTATTTATCTACGACTCAGGTCGTAAATATTACTCTTTTGTTTCGCTGGTTGTTGATACTAGTTCTCTGGGGCGTTCTTGCAAAGTCAAAACAGTTTGCCCCAGTTTGGATGGTGTCAACAGGTCTGGCAAATACTCGCGGCGTGCCAAAATAATCGCTCCTACCATTGCTATCAGCAGCAAAATGGAAGCTAGTTCAAAAGGCAGTAAAAAGTCAGTGAAGAAATGTTCTCCAATTAAAACTATAGAACTTTCACCACCCGCCACAGGAGCAGCTGAGTAAGCCCAAGGAGTAGCCAGCACCATCGTACTTAAAAGACCGAACAATCCGACACTAACTATACCTGTTAGTACTTTCCGCACCCAAGAGTTGGGAAATGCTACAAAATCTTCCCGCTTGTTCACCAACATAATGGCAAACAAAATCAACACGTTAACCGCCCCAACGTAAATCAATATTTGTGCAGCTGCAACAAAATCAGCATTTAGCAACAGATAGATTCCCGCTATGCTGATGAACACACCCCCCAGCAAAAAGGCAGAATAGACAATGTTGGAGAACAGCACCACACCAATGGCCGCCCCAATCATCATCACGCCTAGTATGCCAAGCGATACAAACTGTACTCCTTCCGCTAGATTCACTGTTTTTTGTCCTTAGTCAATCAATTTTGGATTTTGGATTTTAGATTTTAGATTTTTGTTTCAATCCAGAATCACAAATCACAAATTTGTATGGTCATTGGTCATTAGTCAAATAACAAAGGACAAATGACAAATGACATTATTTTTCTGTTTGTTCTACCAGGTCTTCTGGACGCGCACCAGGACGCGGTGCATCTGCGGGCAGTCCATGTGGTTCGAGAACGCCCTTGGGTAGGTAAACTAGTTCACGCAGTGGTGTAACCATTGGATCATCTGTTACCTTGTAGGGCAGACGACCTAGCGCTACGCTGTCATAGTTCAATTCATGGCGATCGTAAGTGGAAAGCTCATACTCTTCTGTCATAGATAGACAGTTAGTGGGGCAAAATTCCACACAATTACCGCAAAAGATACAAACTCCAAAGTCAATGCTGTAGTGGTTGAGTTTTTTCTTTTTGCTGGCTTTGTCGTATTCCCAATCTACTACAGGCAGGTTAATTGGACAAACGCGAACACAGACTTCGCAAGCGATGCACTTATCAAATTCAAAGTGAATTCTACCGCGAAACCGTTCGCCAGGAATCAGTTTTTCGTAAGGGTATTGTACGGTAATTGGTCGCCGCCGCATGTGATCGAAGGTGACAGAAAGCCCCTGACCAATGTAACGCGCAGCTTGTACCGTTTCTTTAGCGTAATCACCAACTTGTTTCAGGAACTTGAGCATCGTGTTTCACTCTCTCTTTATTTGTCCTTTGTCCCTTGTCCTTTGTCCTTGGTCATTAGTACAAATGACTAATGACTAATGACTAATGACTAACCCCCGAAGGCGAAGGGAAAGGCTAGTTTCAGGGCGGCGGTTAATAGAAGATTAACCAAGCCAACTGGCAACAAAAACTTCCATCCTAAATCTAACAGTTGGTCAATCCGTACCCGTGGCACTGTCCAGCGCAACAGGATGGCAACAAACACTAGTAAATAGGCTTTGAACACGGTCATGGTGATCCCCAAAGCAGCAGTTACTATCTGGAACACGGGATTTAGTTCACTGACTCCCAGCCAACCAGCGATGAGGTTGAGGGGAATGGGAAAGTCCCAACCGCCCAAGTAGAGAATTGCTACTAGTAGGGAAGAAAGGATCAAGTTAACGTAAGAACCCAGGTAGAAAAGACCGAATTTCATCCCTGAGTATTCAGTCTGATAGCCTGCGACGATTTCTTCTTCTGCTTCGGGTAAGTCAAAAGGTAATCGTTCGCATTCAGCTAGGGCGGCTATCCAAAAGATCAGAAAACCAATTGGTTGTCGCCAAATGTTCCAGCCCAGAATGCCGTAGCCAGACTGTTGATTGACAATATCAACGGTGTCGAGGCTGTTAGACATCATAGCGATCGCTAACACCGCCAGCGACAAAGGAATTTCATAGCTAATAGATTGCGCTGCTGCTCGCAACCCCCCTAAGAGGGAGTATTTATTATTAGATGCGTAGCCAGCCATTAACAAACCAATGGGTTGAATGCTTGACAAGGCAATCCACAAGAATACGCCCATGCCCACATTGCTAATTACGATGTTCTGCCCAAAGGGAACGATCAGGAATGACAGAAACACCGGAATCACAACAATAATTGGCCCAAGGGTAAACAGCCAGGGGTCAGATTTGGCTGGTACTATATCTTCTTTAAATACCAACTTCAAGCCATCCGCTACAGGTACCAGCAACCCAAAAGGCCCCTGATATTCTGGCCCAATTCGCTGTTGTGCGGCGGCGGAAATTTTTCGTTCTAGCCAAGTAGCAACTAATACCCCCACTGTTGCCCCAATCAGCATCAGTATCATTGGCAGTGGCATCCAAATCGCTTTGGCTGTTCCTGCTGGTAAACCTAAATCCCGGAGGGATTCAATAAAAGTTCCTTGGAGGTCAATTCCTGAGTTCATGTTTCCACTCTTTAAGACATCGAGTCATGGTGAATTACAACTATTAGTTGAATTAATACCTGTAAATTCACCCATTTTTAATTTTTGCCCAGATGACGCTTGATTGAAGATTTCTTGCTAATTCCCATGCCTAGTATATCCTTGGATGGTTTTAGCCCTCTGAAGCGAGATGAGAACTTCTACTTATGGTTGGCATTGAGATTGCTATTGAGGAGATGAGGGAGCAGGGGAAGCAGGGGAAGCTAAGGGAGAAGAGTTTTCCCCCTGCCCCCTGCCCCCTGCCCCTCTGCTTCCATGCCCCTGCCCACTTACCGTTGGTCAATGGGGGTATAAGTAACTTCGTGCCGACCGTTGTAAACTTGGGTAGGACGGAAAATCCGGTTTTCTGCTAGTTGTTCTTTCCAGTGGGCTAACCAACCGGCAACACGAGCGATCGCAAATATTGGCGTAAACAAGTCTGTGGGAATTCCCATCTTTCTATACACCAAACCAGAGTAAAAGTCAATGTTGGGATAAATCCCTTTGCTACCGAGTTTTTCTCCTACCACGCGTTCCATTTCTAGGGCAATATCATAGAACTTGTCATGCCCAAACTTCTCAAATAGCTGTTCTGCTAGACCTTGTAAGATTGTGGCTCGTGGGTCTTTCACTTTATACACACGATGTCCAAAGCCCATAATCTTAGATTTAGTTTGCAGACAATGGTCTATGTAGGGACGGACATTTTCTACAGAGCCAATTTTTTCCAACATCTGAATTACTTCTTCATTGGCTCCACCATGCAGGGGCCCACCCAAAGTTCCCACGGCACTAGCAACCACAGCGTAAGGATCAGTTAAGGTGGAAGCTGTCACCCTGGCACTGAAAGTGGAAGCATTCATTGTATGCTCAACTTGAAGTATCAAGCAGATATCAAAAACTCGCGCCATCAAAGGATCGGGTTCTTTCTCGTCAAGCATGTATAGAAAGTTGCCGGAGTAGTCTAAGTCATCACGGGGACGTACCGGGTCATTGCCTTTTCGCATCAGTTGGAAAGCAGCTACCATCGTGGGAATAGTTGCTATCAGGCGCACCACCGAATCTCGAATGTAGGCAGGATTATGTAAATCCCGGAGCGAATAAAACAAGCCTAAAGCAGCAGCAGAGGCTTGCAGCGCATCCATCGGGTGGCCGCTTTCTGGAAAGCATTTCATCATGTCCCGAATGCGGTATTTTATCCGCCGATGGTAACGAACTTCATGCTCAAATGTTTCCAGTTCTTCCTTGTTTGGCAGTTCGCCCCAGATTAAGAGATAAGCAGTTTCTAGGAATGTACTTTTTTCTGCTAATTCTTCAATCCGGATGCCACGATATTCTAGTATTCCTTTTTGCCCATCAACATAGCTGATACTTGATTGAGCGGCGGGAATGCCTTCTAAACCAGGCTTGTATTCGCACACCATCATGGCACCACCATTTGCTTTGTGAAATATCTGATCAAGCTAACTTACCAGAAATTATTGTCGCCATAACAGTAGCCCTTCTAACAACAATTGGAAATGTTGAAAAACTGTTATGGCAGGTACTTGGGTGATGTCAACCAAAACATCTGACTCCGACCCAGAGGAGAACCTGTTTCTGGTAGTTTTATCCCAATCATACCTGCTTTTTTCAAGACTAAGCTTCCTTTGACTTCCCCCCATAGAAGAATTTCTGCCCAATTGGTCAAATCAGGTTCATGTCCAACCAATGCCAGTTGGGTATTTTGGGAATAATTTTTTGGCTCTAACCAGTCTTTTAGCCAACTTGAAATTTGACCATCGTGGGCGAGGTGGCTAGATTCCTCTAATTTGGAGCTTAGTTTTTCTGCTATGAGGATATCAGCCGTTTGGCGGGCCCGCACTAAGGGGCTGGTGAGAATTAAATCAAAGTTTAATCCCAATTTAACAAGTTTCTGAGCAACTTTCTCAGTTTTTTGCCGTCCTTCTTTGGTAAGGCTGCGCTCCTCATCTTTGATGCCTAAATCTTTATCTTCGGCGATGCCATGACGAATTAAATATAGTTCCATACTTTTAGTTTTATTAGCGTAGCGGGGCGTAGCCCGTGCTTAGTTGGGATTTACGTCTGCTGTCAATTAACCTATCCTAATCTTAATCATTATTACGTATTCGTTGATCTGCCATCTGTCCGGTGCAACGCGGCGTTAGGTATTCTAGTTACGGATATGGCAACAGGTTTAAACCTTGAATAAATTTGTAATCCCGTTGGTTTTTTGTGATAAACGGGTAATTCCACACTATTGCTGCTTCTTGAACACCGCCACCTGCATCAATTAGAATATCAGTATCAACGATAGTTGAGTTAGTCATGTGACTTTGACCACTCATTTTCTCGAATACCGCTCACCCAAGCAGTGCTATCAGCTAAATCTTGGCGATGTCTACGATGGGCTACGCCTACGCTCCACATCCCAATAAAGCTATCATTTATCAAGTCAATGTCAGGTAGCTGAGAGGCAGATTCAACTACTGCATATCTTTGTCGCAAAAAAGCAATAAAGTCGATTACTTGACGCTGTGCTTCCGCAGGAAGGGATAAAAACTCATTCAACAATTCTTGCTGTGTCATTTTTATTGCCTCTCAAAAAACAGAACTTAATGCGATGTGCAACTGATTCTTGGAACCCCACTTCCATTCCTCTCCCCGAAAGGTCGAGAGGCTTTGATTCTTGCTCCCCAACGCTAGTAGGGAAGGGGTTGGGGGTTAGGTTTGAGATAAAGTTGCACACGGCGTAACTTACTCAAATTAGCATTGTTAAAAACTCATCTGGCAGCATTGCTGGAACTAAAGAAGCCACAAAATCGGGTGTGTTTCGCGTCACAATTATTTCTAAACCTGCCGTAAGCGCCGCAGCACTCGTTACCGCATCCTCAAAATCCTTAATTGGGCTATTCAAAGCTTGCCGAATAACTTCATCTGTTACGCTGGCAACTTGAAGGTGCTGCAATAACTTTGCTAATAGTTCACCCGCTACTTCATTACCAACTTGACGACGCAGAATATAGAAAAGATTGGTTACTGCATGACCTGAAACATAACCTTGTACTTGATTCTGCATTACTGTATTTAATGCTCGTGCAGAAGCTACGATAAATGGTTGACGCTGTGCCAAAATATCGAAGAGAAAGCATAGGGAGTATGATTAATTTTGACCCAGAGTACATTCTTGGTTTCACCGTCACGAACCATAACCTTTATAGGTTCATCGTCTTTTCTCCAGACAATTGCACCTGCAAGCGCCAGAGAAATTTCGTTTACACCTCCAGCGTGATGGTCAGCGCGTTCCATTACTCCATCGATATAGCTCTTTAAAATCTGAATATCTGTTACTTCTAGTGGCATTCTTAACTCCTTTTTACCTTGAATCTTAACTAGTTTATATACGAAAACTTACCGTATATCTACTTCATCCAGTAATCAGGAAGCTTCACCTGCAAGTTTTAAGACAAATCGCTGTGTTTCATAATCTACACGAAAACCAAGAGAATTTAACTGATCGAGCAAAGGGGAGAGTATATTCAAATGTCCTGCTTGTTTTGCTTTGAGCAAAATACCCAGAGTACCTGTGAATGCAATATTTAACTCCTTCGCATAAGCCCTAGCTAATCCATCATCTAAAATGGCTATAGCATCCGGCATATTTACAGCAAGTGAAATAACTTCACGTTCACCCATACCCAAATTGGGTAAAGTAGGAATCAGTTGCTCGGCAGGAACAGGAATAGTTTTTACCCATGTAAAAGTATTCAAGTTAGGTAGCGAAACACCAAGAGCAAGGCCCTGCGCTATCTCAGAAGCCACACCAGCCGGAATAATCACTTGACTATACAAATTAGATAACAAATCAAATAAGTTAATCTGGTAGAGATATTGCACTGCTGAAGTATCAACAATCACATCAGGCACGAGCTAAATCCTCAATCAGTTCAGTCTCCGTGAGTTTGAAGGTGCTGATGTCATATTTTGCTAGTTGTGAAAGGAATACAACTTTGGGAATACCCGCTAAATTAGCTGCTGCTCCTGAAGAGAGTTTGCCAAGTTCGTATAACTTCATAGCAGCAGCGAGAAGAACTTCACCTTGTAGCTGTTCTGGTTTTACATTGAGAGCCAATACAGTTTCTTCTGGAATAGTCAAAGTGAGTTGGTACATGATAATATATGCGCTGCTTTGTTTAGGATCATAATAACGCGCTCATATAACCAAACACTTTGCTGTTGCATGAGTTAGGAGTTCTCCCTCTACTCTGACTGAATCGGGTTATCTCTGGGATTAACTAACCTCAGCAGTTTTTGTTTAATTTGAGCGTCGAATACTTCCCATTTCATTTTCGCATAAGCGGAATTTTCGTTGCTGCCAGATAAGAAGCCCATCGGAATTTCAAAGCCGCCTGCGCTTGTCCTTCCACCGCCGAAAAAGCGCCCTGCACTATCTTGTCCAAAGGCTTCTTTGATGAATTCATCGGGGTCAAGGGTCAGTTTGCTAGTTCTCAGGGAGCCAATGACTATTTCTAGTTCTTCGTCTTCGTCGTGAACAATACCGTAAACTACGGCGGTGTGGACGTTTTCTTCGGTGACGAGAAAATCAGCCGCTTGGGGGATGGCATCACGGTCTTCGTAGCGTAAGTAACCGACACCAGCGATGGAAAAGTTATTTTGGACGATGCGATTTTTTAGCGATCGCTCGATCACATCCATTACTCGCTTGGAACGATTCGCCTGTAAAATGGCGTTTAGCAGTTGAGCGTCATAAAATCGGCTTAAATACGCAGCTGCCATAAAGTCTTCTTCTTGCGCTTGCATTAACCGATTTGTATCCGATCGCAAGCCATGCATCAAGGCAGTTGCACATTTAACGTGTTGATTTATGCTGCTGTCTAATGCCAATAACCCTGTTTGCAGGTATTGAGTAAAAATTGTTGCCGTCGCTCTTACATAGGGACGGATATCCTCAAACTCTGATTGCAGATCGCCTTGGATACTGTGATGGTCGATGAGGACTACTAGGGGAATTCTAGCCTGCTGTACGCCTGATAGTAGTTGCGAAGTGGTTCCCTGGTTATCAATTAATACAAAACCTTGATAAGATGACAAATCCTTGGTTTTCAAGGTTTGCGGTGTCCACCGTTGGATGGGTAAATTAGTCAGCCTCACCAAGGCAATATTTTCTTGATGGCTCAATGCGCCAGCATAAATGATTTCACATTTGATATCATATTGCTGGGCAATTAACTGATAAGCCCAGGCACAGGAGAGGGCATCAGGATCGGGAAAATCTTGCAGAATTACGAGCTGGCGATCGTGTCGGTGTGCCAAAAGGGTTTTTTGCAGTTCTTCTGACTTTTGTTGTGCCAGGGAATTACCACGCTGACTGAGATATATAGCTCCTTCACCTACCGATGGCGGTAATGAGGGAGTTTTAAATGAAACTTCCACTGGCGCTTTTTCTATTTCAGGTTCCTCTGGGTTTGGCTCTGTGGTCGATGACAAACTCTCAAACTGAGTAACGGGAGAATTCAAGTACATAGGGAACTTTTTTAAAGTGTGAGGCTCCTTTAATTCAGAAATACCGCAATCAGCAATTCCCTGAATTCAGCCACGTTATTTTGATCTTCGCAAAAATATCAAGACATTGCACTATACATCTAAGTATATTTTTGTCACTCACAGCAGCGCCCAATAATGAACTAAATTCCACTAGATGGCGTATAGGTGTTAGAAACAAGGAAATCTAGCATATAGGGCTGTATCTGATAGCAGCATAAATCTGCTTGAGGAGCTTTTTTTCTCTTCTGTAAATTCAATTAGCTATTACCCCCGTAGTACAGGCTAATTACTAAGGTTTTAATTCCTGGCCCGAATTCGCCTTCATAACCGCAAGGCAGTTCTGCTAAATAGGTTTTTCCCTCTGAAGGTGAGTAGTATTTCTCTTTACG
>JAIVFU010000510.1 GCA_020829485.1 Nostoc sp. CHAB 5834
TGCCACGATTACAAACACATGAGCAAAAGCGCAAGCTGAGAACATCGGAAGCTGGGTGCGGTGAAAGTCGCACGCCCAGATTTAACAGAGAGTTGCCCCGGATAATACCGGGCATCGACTCTACCAATCAGAGGGAGTGGGGAGTGGGGAGTGGGGGGAGCAGGGGGAGCAGGGGAAGAAGAACTATTAGACATCTCCGAAAAAGAATGTAGAGACGTAGCAGTGCTACGTCTCTACAAGGGTTTTGGGTAACGCATATTTAATTTCTGGAGATGTCTATTGATTATTGACCAATTTCCAATGCCCAATGTTCTAGTAGTTCTTGAAATTTATGAACGTAATGTTTTTTGTAGTTGAGGTTGCAGTGGGCGATCGCTTTGCAAAACTATACCAGGGTGTTCCCAATTAATTACCTCTTGTTCTCCTGGTGAGGAAATATTTGGCCACAAAACCCAGCGACTGCCTTGAGAAAGAGTAGCAAGGCTTAGGGGGTTTTGAGTCAACCAAATCAAAGGGTAGCTTTTAGGAACTACTGAACTGGCATCTTCTAATGCTCTGGTTGCTGCTAAGGTTTCTAGAACAAAGCGTAGACCTCCGGGCTTGCCGTAGGCATCGCCTTTAATTAAACTTGTTGATGCTGTCCATAGTTGCACCTGTAGCTGCTGTTTCTGTGCATAAAAATACAGTGATGCTGCGGCAATTACTGCTTGTTCAAAGTTTTCTTCTTCCCAATTGCTACCACTATCGAGGGCAATAACTATTTCTTGTCCACCTGTTACCATCTCTAACTCCCGTACCCTTAATTCTCCATAGCGGGCGCTAGTTCGCCAGTGAATCAGACGGGTGGGATCTCCTATACGATAGGGGCGTAGCGATCGCACCAGCCCCGTTGTCGCTGTCTGCAACGGTTTACCATGGGGATCGCCTCTTTTGCTCTCTTCTTGCCCCATTTCATCTACTAGGGGGCAGGTAGCCAAGGGTAACACTGTGGGATAAACGATCGCTGTGGCAGCACAATCACGCTGACGGCGACACCAGAACAATCCCAAAGGCGCACCAGATCCTAGTTCGACTGTATGCCAGCGATAAACTCCCCGGCGCTGGGTAGGGTGGTAATATACCCAACGGTAACTACCTTGGGGAGGAATTGTTTCAATGGCCTTTTGTACTGGTTTCCCTAAGACGAAGGGTAGTATATCTTCAAGTTGCAATAAGCTTACAGGCTGCTGTGTCTGATTACGGATTTCTAATTCTACAGTGAGATCGTCGCCTGCTGACACAGGTTGAATGGGACGGCGGGTGATGGATAGATTTGTGAGCGATCGCGGCGGTAAGATGGCTGCTACACCTAAAAGAGCAAAACTGATGCCGCTAATTGCATATAGCCAACCAGCCATCGTATTGATACCTGCGCCAAAAAAACAAATCGCCGTTGCTGCTAGTACCCAACCGCCATAAGCAGGGGCACTGGCGCGGGTTTCTAACCAATTGGTGATGGGTTTGATGATTTTCATGTTTCTTTTTTAACCCAACACCACCCCAAATTCACAGTGTCTCAGGGGTTTGCCGAAAAGCTTTTAGTTGGATCCCTCAAAAAGAGATGGAAAGTGCTGTTACGCAAATAACATTGTACATTTACCTGATGACTGTTGACGGTTGACTGATGACCGATAACCGTCAACGATTATAAAGAATGTTTATATAATTTAGACGCATATCAGCTTAACGTAGCGACTCATGCTTGCGCCTGATGTGCTTGTCGAAACCGCTCTAGAATTTGGTTTACGAATGTCTGTCTCTCCATCAATAGGAGGCGTTTGGTATGAAGCTAAAATCGCCGCATCAATTTTTTTTTCTCGCACATCTTCGACCCATTTAGCATCGGCGCGATCGTATTCATCAAGCAACCGTAAGGCGATTTCAAGGGCTTCTTCTGCGGATCGATATTTCCCAGACTGGAGCTTGGTTTTAATAAAGCGTTCTTGATCGGGTGTGAGACTGATGCTCATAGAAAACCTCTATTCAGATTATTCACCATTTTAAGTCAAAAAACTCACCCTACTTTTTCGTTCAGTTAGAGTTTATTCAAGAAACACAGTAAGTCAAATTTTACGCTGTAACCAAGCAAAGACTTCATTAACAGAGAGCGTCAGATTCAAATCTTCTAACACTGGTAAGTAGGTCGGCAGGAAAAAACGAAACTATGTAACAATAAATAAATACGGAGAATATATCTACCGAGGTAACAAAAAATATGGGCGCTCGTTTGAGGGTATTTCTGACTAAAGAGGAAAACAA
>JAIVFU010000511.1 GCA_020829485.1 Nostoc sp. CHAB 5834
GTCACTACGCTGTTGCCTGCGTAGAAACTTCACCGCTTCCTCACCTTTGTTGATTTTTTGCAGACTCGTTACATATCTCGACAGTCGAGCCCATGTCACATCGCCTTTCAGCAACTTTCTGTATTCGTTGGCAGCTTTTTCAAACTCACCCGCCTTATAGTATTCTTCGGCCAGTATGGCTTCGGATTGCCCATGAACCAGTCCAGCAGACAACACACAGAAAAAAGTAAAAACGATTTTTAACCTTATTAACATTTTATATAAAAGGTTATTTAAAGAAAGAACTATTATAACCATTGTGTCTGTGGATATGTGAACAACTAAGTTCTCCACTTTGTAACGACTTGAATGTGGATAAATACACTATGTTATCAACTGGTCTTCTGTGAGTTATCCACTTGTAATATACTCATTAAAAACATAATAACAGGTTATCCACAATCTTCTCTCTTTCCAAGTGTGGATTTGTGCATAAACTTTATACACCAACTTAGGTGGGGAAAATGTGTGGAGCCGCTGGTTGATATGTTGCCCTTTCTCCACATTACTGGACATGTTGATAAACGATGTGGATTACTTGCCTGGTACTCCACACCCAGTCATTGGCTTGTGAACAAGTTTTCCACTTACAAGGAGTGTTTATACACAGGGTTATACACATCAAACTTTCACTTTTTTAATTTTAAATTGACCTGTTTACCAGCTATTCTAAAATAAGGTACACACATGATTTATCAATCGAGTAAGGGGTAATTACTGTGACTTTTTGAACAGGTAGGTTACGCTGGACGAATTACCGGTACGGTTTGCTTCGGCATTGGAACTCAGTCCTACCCGGACACTCGTCAGGTAATTAGTTTTGCCGGTTTGGTATCGAGTACTCAGCATACCAATGTACAGCGCATCGAATGGCATTGGCCGTTGTTCGAGTAGTTGGAAACCATGCTTTTTAAAGAGTGGCTCAATAGTCGACGGTGTAAAGTGGTGCAAGTGACGGGGTACATCGTAAGCGGCCCAATACTCTTTAAA
This sequence comes from Nostoc sp. CHAB 5834, assembly GCA_020829485.1. Next base: position 1,030 of record JAIVFU010000511.1, read on the forward strand.
ATAGAAGGCGTCGTATGAATCGGAATTTGGTACCGCGATTAATAGCGTTCCCTCCTCTGCCAACATAACTCGTAACTGGGGGATGGTCCGGTTCAGGTCAGGCACGTGTTCGAGTACGTGCCAAAGGGATATAATATCAAATGTGCCGGTTTCTTTTAACTCCTCCAGGCTAGGCTTGATAGCAACATTTAATTTTTTTGTTGATACGGCCCGCGCATCCGGGTCGGGTTCCATTCCCATTACAGCCCAGCCGCCCTTCTGGCACGTCTCCAAAAAAGCACCTGTTCCACACCCCACATCCAGAATTCGACCAGTTCCTTTATTTAGCTTGTTTATTAAAGATAGTTTTGCCTGAAGCGTATACGTTCGTACGGCCCGATAAGCAGTATTAATAATTCCCCCACCAGAATCGTTGTGAGAAACGTAGTCCTCAGATTTGTAGTACTCCCCGATTCGATCTTCCGTCGGCCGTGGATTAGTTAGTCGGAAACCGCAGCTAGTGCATTGCTGAATAGCGAAATCCTGTTTGCTGATTAAGTAATCTTTGCAAACTAAATACGGTGAGAAGTGCGTGTTGCCGCAAACAGGGCATTGGTCAATAGTTTCCAAATGTGGGCCTGAACAAAAGTGAAAAAAAATGCATCTGCCCTATTCGCTCATACGAACGAGGCAGATGCCTGGAATTCTACCGGCCCATGTAGACCAACAGTATAGAAACGTCGGATGCACTAACTCCGCTAATACGCGATGCTTGCCCAATGGTTGCGGGTCGTAACCGTTTAAGTTTCTCTTTACCTTCGAACGAAAGCGCTTTCAACTGATCATAATCGAAGCTGGACTGAATGGCTAAACTTTCCCATTTATCTAGTTTGTCGACGTTCTGGCGTTCCCGATTCAGATAATCTTCGTATTTGATTTCAATCACAGTCTGTTCGGCTATCTCCTCCCCTACCCTAGGCATGTCGGGAATTGTTGCCAACAATTCGTTAATTTCATTTTGCTCAAGCTCAGGACGTTTTAACAGGGTATATAAGCTGCCTTTTTCACGCAACGGTGAACTCCCTTTTTGCTGTAGCCAATTGTTCACTTCGTCGGGCTTTACTTTAGCTGATCGAATGGCGCTGGTTAACTCGGCAACACCATTCCGCTTAGCTACCATTTTGTCGTATCGGTTCTGGTCAGCCAGCCCGATTGCATATCCTTTTTCAGTGAGCCGTAGGTCAGCGTTGTCCTGGCGAAGAAGTGTTCTGTATT
>JAIVFU010000512.1 GCA_020829485.1 Nostoc sp. CHAB 5834
GGTTGAATACGCCCGATCAGCGTTTCAGGCGTTTCGCATTCGCCACGGCCGTGCGGTGGATGGGCTTCAGCGCCTCGGCCTGGCCCTTCAGCAGTTCGGTGTTGAGGGTCAGCATCTGGCCCGCCGCCCGGCTCCACCAGCCCAGGGCATAGCTGACTTGCGCCTGCATGGCCGCCGCGGGGGTCGAGGCCCCGGCGATGGCCGAGGCGGCGCGGCTGGCCAGGCCCGCCTCGGTCACGGCATTGGCGTTCAGGCGCTGGCCGATGTCGCCGAAAGTCTTGCCCATGGCCGCGGCCGATTCCGACAGGGCCTCGACCTTTTCGCTGCTCATCAGCGACATTTCCTTCAGATCGACCTTGGCCGGATCGGTCATGCCATCGGCCATGATCTTCATCCGGGCGGCGATGACGTCGCCGGCGGCCGACAGCATCTCGCCGCCGGACCAGGCTGTGTCACCGGCCTTGGCCGCGTTCCGGTTGAACTTGCGGCCCGTCTTCAAGGCGCGATCGATTGTGGTCATGACCCAGCCCTGCGCCTCATTCAGCCCTGCGGCAAGACTTCGTTCGAGAAGTCGGCCACATCCTTGAGCAGGGCGGGCACGGCGGCGTCGATGATGGTCTGGCCCTTTTCCGGACTGGCCTGGGCCGGGTCCGAGCCGATACGCCCGTCAGGGAAGCGGGCGCGGTAGTCAAGCGCATCGCGGATCGGCCCGGACGGCGCGATCTGCGGGCTGTAGGTCGCCGTCTTGATGTGGTCCGGATAGGCGGCCTGGGTCACCGCGATCTCGGAGGGGGTGGCATGCATGCCATGGCCGGTCGGGAAGATGCGATTGCACAGGCTGTTGACGCCCGGAAGGTCCCACCAGTTCTTCAGCTTCAGGACGAACGGGGGCTGCTCCTCGACGTAGCTCCACTCCGCATAGATTTCCGCGAACGTCGCCTCGATCGTGGCGACGTTGCCGCCGTGGCCATTCAGAAAATAGATCCGCTCGAAGCCGTGCCGACTCAGCGACGACACCCAGTCGGTGATCGCGGCCATGAAGGTCGAGGGGCGCAGGGAGATAGTCCCCGCAAAGGCCAGATGGTGCTGGGCCATGCCGATGTTGAAGGTCGGGGCGACCACCAGATTTTCATCGGCCTGCTCCGCCGCATGGGCGATGATCTCAGGACACATCCAGTCCGTGCCCAGAAGGCCCGTCGGCCCGTGCTGTTCGTTGGAGCCGATCGGCACCACGATGGTCTTCGTCTGCTTCAGCCGCGCATCGATCTCGGGCCAGGACGACAGATGGATCAGCATGGGCGACGCTCCTTCAACAGTACTGCGGGCAGTTTAGGCCGATTGCCGGGCGTGACCAACCGTGAACGCCCCGCCTTCGGCTTGACGGCGTGTCTCCGGACAGCGAAGCCGGAACCATGCCACACGCTCCCAAACCGCCCCGGCCGCGCTCGAAGACGCCCAAGCGCGCGCCCCGCGCCTTGGGCTGGCCGCCGGACGAGGATCGGGTCGAGACGATCTTCCAGCGGCTGGCGGCCACCATGCCCGAGCCGAAGACCGAGCTGGACTTCACCGACCCCTTCACCCTTGTCGTCGCCGTCGCCCTGTCGGCCCAGGCGACCGACGTCAGTGTCAACAAGGCCACGGACAAACTGTTCAAGGTCGCCGATACGCCCCCAAAGATGCTGGCCCTGGGGGAGGAGGGGCTGGTCCCCTACATCGCCTCCATCGGCCTGTATCGAGGCAAGGCCCGCAATGTCATCGCTCTGAGCCGGATCGTGCTGGAGCAGCATGGCGGGGTCGTGCCGCTGAACCGCGCGGACCTTCAGGCCCTGCCCGGCGTGGGGCGCAAGACGGCCAGCGTGGTGCTGAACGAACTGGGCATCGAGCCCGCCATCGCGGTGGACACCCACGTGTTCCGCGTTTCGCACCGCTTGGGTCTGGCCAATGCCGCCACGCCGGACAAGGTCGAGGCGCAACTACACAAGGTGGTCCCCACCGCCTGGCTGCCCAAGGCGCACCACTGGTTGATCCTGCACGGCCGCTACACCTGCACGGCGCGCAAGCCGAAGTGCTCAGCCTGCGTGATCTCCGACCTGTGCCCGTCGCGCGGCGACCTGATGGCGGGAGATGCTGTCTAGGCCCCGCGCTCGGCGGCCGGGATAAAGCCATTGGCCAGCAGCGCATGCAGGGCCTGAACATGGCCATCGCGCGCCTCGACCGGGGCGGAATCCGAGGTCATTACCACCGTCAGCCGCAGGTCCGGCACGACGAAAACCATCTG
>JAIVFU010000513.1 GCA_020829485.1 Nostoc sp. CHAB 5834
ACCAGCCCTTCTCTTGCTTTATTCTACTTAACATAATATAAATTATACAACAAATTGTATTATATAGAGGGGCTTATGGCCAATCGGTAATAGTATACTAATTAGTCTATAACTGGTAATGGATAAGCCCGTCCCCCGGTGGCAGTTTGGTAAGTCCCTGTAGCTAAGAACAGCACCGCATTATCTGTAGAAACTCTTCGCGTTTAGCGTTGTCCACACCGTTATACACAATTTATCCACGTGGAACACTAATGCATTGCTTCACAAGGAGTTAGCTTGTTGTGGAGCAAATGTGCCCTGAACAGGCTGGTAAGGCGTATTTTGTCGTTCGCAAACAAAGTAATTGTTTAACAGCCTGATCCATAAAACCGGGTGTGACTCATGGCCGAATGTTGTTGAAACCTGTCGCTAAAGTGTTGGTCCGTACTCCTGGAAAGAGCCGTCCGTAAAGAAGATGAGAATCCGATCTATTTTCTTATCCGTTTTTTCCGACGCTATCGACGGGTCTGGAAATGCTGCTGCATCCAGCGGATGCTGTTCAACTGGTGGAATCTCATGGCGCTGGCTGCGCACGTTTGGGGATGAAGCCGTGTAGGGAGCGGCTGGTGGAGAAACGTACCGTTGCTCCCTGCGGTCGATGGATGCTGGAGCGGGTTGGGAATTCCGGGGTACTCCGTAGTTGTGTTGAGTGGATTGATTTTGAGGCTGCTGGTCTTCTTCCATGATCCATTCGTACCCTAGCTCGGGAAAGCGACGGATGATTTTCTGAATAATATCAAAACTGGGCCGGTTTCTGCCCGATAGAATATGAGAGATGCTGGAGCGCTGTACGCCAATCTCATCGGCAAAGTAAGAAGGCGTTAGATTCTTATCGATCAGTATCTGTTTAATCTTGTCATTAATATTCATAGCTGTACAGACGTAAATTGATTGACAAACATAGCAATCAGTACAGTAAAAAACTAATAGATATATGTAAATTTACAACAACCAATACAAATAGTAATGTAAATCGCATTGGTTGTTGTAATCTATTGTGTATTGTATATTTAACACTTGTACGACACCCGTTGGCGAAATTACGGTGTTAAACCGTAACGTTGTTTTCCCGGAGCGCGTCATTGAGCGACGTTTTTAAATCGGTCGATTCTTTTCGTTGCCCAATGATGATGGCGCAGGGAACCTGATAACTACCGGCCGGAAACTCTTTAGTATAACTGCCGGGAATAACGACTGAGTTAGCCGGAACGAAGCCCTTGTACTCGACCGGACTGGAACCTGTCACGTCGATAATTTTCGACGAACCCGTAATAGTAACTCCGGCACCGAGAACGGCCCGTTTTCCAATATGCGCTCCTTCTACTACAATGCAGCGCGATCCAACAAAGGCACCATCTTCGATAATAACCGGTGCGGCCTGGGCTGGTTCCAGGACCCCTCCTATTCCGACCCCGCCACTGAGGTGAACATCTTGGCCAATCTGGGCGCAGCTCCCAACAGTTGCCCAGGTGTCGACCATCGTTCGTTCGCCGACATAAGCACCGATATTAACGTATGAAGGCATTAGAATAACACCCGGTGCCTGATAGGAACCGTACCGGGCTACGGCTGGTGGAACAACCCGAACGTTGGATTCTACAAAATTTGTTTTGAGAGGAATCTTGTCGTGAAAAGAAAAAATTCCGACCTGATCAGGCTTCATCTGCTGACTGATAAAATAAAGCAGAATGGCCTTTTTTACCCATTCATTAACAGTCCAGTCCCCCCCTTCTACAGCGGGTGGTGTGGCTACGCGCAACGTCCCTTTATCTAATTGATCTATTACGTTCCTGATAGTCTGAATAGAATCTGGATTGGACAGCAGACTACGGTCACTCCACAAAAGCTCAATTTTTTCAATCATTTTATTAAAGTAATTAGTGAATTACAAACAGATAACTAGCTGATTAGAAACCTTTTATAAAATAAGCAAAATTATATTCGGTACCCCGTTGAAATACAACTATATCTGTTTGTCGATACGATCAAAGGTACTAAGGAGCGTGTATAGTTGAAATATAAGCTGTTATTATTTTTTTTCCTGAGTATGCCTCACGGGCCCTGTAAGCTACGCTTACCCCTTCTAACGGTATGCTGTATGGTTGGGTGCTCAGCTTTATTGGAGACACTTACAGGGGATTTGCAGTGGACTGTAGCGACTCCTGTTTTGTTCTGACTACACGATGAGAAATTGGTCAATATTTATTCGGTAACTGATGGTTTAAGGG
>JAIVFU010000514.1 GCA_020829485.1 Nostoc sp. CHAB 5834
CCCGTTACCGCACGATTCTTCCGCTTCACCGCTTTGAAGGATGTCGAGGGGAACACAGCAGTCAGCATAGCATCGATCTCCGTTCTGCCCGTCACTATGCAGTGAAATCCAGCAGAGGAAAACGGGCATACAGTGACCTGACGCCCCGGAAATAAGTGGTCAGAAAACGCCTTGACAGTGACAAATTCTCATAGTAACATGTTGCTACATCGGAGTAGCAACATGTAATCAGGTATTTACTGTTGCTGTTCCAGAATCCTGATCGGTCAGGAGACTCCAAAGAAGGAGTACATCATAAGGGTGCTGGCTCCGCAGAAGGGAGGGAATACCCGGTAGATGCAAGGTGTACCTCAGAGACACGAAACACCTGCAGGCAAGAATCGGTAGTGTCTCACAGATCGATTATCGAGTTCAAGGAATGACTCCTGCCAAAGAAGGCACACAGGTTACCAAGTCAAGGTGATTCGTCTCATGCATCAGAGATCGTGGTAATAATCGCCCTCATAGCGATTCTTTGCGCATCTTCTCTCTGGTTTTTAAGGTGCAAGAAATCATAGCAGAATCCTCGTGCATGAAATAAGCAGTATCCGTTACTGCCACTACAGGTACGCACGCCGAACTGCAATGATACGAACTGGCCGCCCTGGTTCCCTTCCCCCGGAGTTGTCCCTTGTAGCACTGGATAAAATATGTCCGCGCTCGTTTTGACCAGGAGCTTCGGCGTGAGAAGCTCAAAAGGAACATCAATGAATCTTTCTCGTGACAATGTCGTGCAAATCGCAACTATCGCGAACAAAATCGCTGCTGCATCGCTTTTTTTGGTGGCCACAGTGCTATTCCATCACCCTGCACATGCCTATCAGGGCATGCCAACTCCCAAACTGCATGTTACTGGCCGCTTCCTACAGGACCCCAACGGAAAAAACATCCGTCTCGTCGGGTACATGCAACCGGCTGCCAGCTGGTTTAACGGTGAGGGGAATAATTACCCGAACCCTACCGACTATACGAACCCATCCAACGTCGCTCCCGCCCTGAATCACTATAAAGCCGTGGCGGATATTCTCTCAAATACCGCTCCCCGTTACGGTCGCCCGAATGGATGGTACTGCAGTTATGTCCGGTTCATCGGTGATGGCAATGTGAATCCTAACTTTGCACCGGGGTGGGATGTCAATGGCAATCTTTCCAATCCTGCCCAGTTCAATGGCTGGATGCAGAATGTCCTTGTTCCCTACATCAATCACTGCCGGTCTCGAGGTCTTTATGTCGTCCTCTGTGGCAACCCCTCCGAGGTTTTTCCAGGCGGCGACGCAACTAAGAACATGACCGCACAGTATCGGCAGAATCTAATCACTTTCTGGACCGCTCTCGCCTCCCACCCAGGTATCAAAAGCGCGGACAACGTCATGTTTGAGATCTGCAACGAACCGGTTGCTATCGAGACCAGTTTCGGTGCCAATAACTGGGGGAGCGGTAGCAACCCCTATTATCAGGCTCTCGCAAATTTTATGCAGCCAATCGTGAACGCGATCCGGGCGCAGGGTGCCGACAATGTCATCTGGGTTCCTGGATTGGGCTGGCAGGGGGAGTATGCGGGCTTCGCCACCTATCCGATCACAGGATCGAATATCGGTTATGCAGCCCACATCTATCCCGCCTACGGAAATGTTTTCAACAACGCTTCCGCTGTCGCGAACCTGTGGAACTCGAACTACAAGCCCGCCGCTGACCGGAAACCGATGATGATTACCGAGATGTTCTGGAGTCCCAACAATGGCGTGGGGTACCAGAACCTGTTCAACGGTTCGACATCGGGGTTTGGCAATGCCATCAAATCCAGTATAGACAACCAGGGCAACGTCAGTTACCTTATCGGTATGGTCGGCGACCTGTTTGCCAACCTCAATGCCGGACTTGCCAACACGACCCTGAGCAGTTTGGAGGGAACACAGGCGGCATTCAATTGGTTTCCCACGTATGCCTGGGCAGCACCTACTGCTCCGGTGGGACCTGCCAATGGTATTTATGAGATATCTCCGGTAAACAACACCAATCTTGCGATGGACGTATTCGGTGCCTCCTCCGCGAACGGTGCACGTATCACTCAGTACCCCTGGCTGAACGGGGCCAACCAGAAGTTCCGACTCAACCCCCTGGGCAACAACCGCTACTGGCTGGAGCCGCAACATGCCCTGGGCAAGTGCGTCGATATTATCAATATGAACCCGAACAACGGTGCCGGTCTGCAACTCT
>JAIVFU010000515.1 GCA_020829485.1 Nostoc sp. CHAB 5834
TCGATTAAGTAAGTAACTCAAAACAAGTGCATTTCTTCGGGAATGCACTTGTTTTTTGAGATTATTTCGTACTTTTGCAGTCCGAAATTGGATTGAAGACTTAAGGTGTTGGGTGTCAGATAGAGCAGTAAACTGTTGACCTGATCGATTATCCAGCTTCCGGCGTTTCCTGCTTAATAACATACACGGGTGTAGTTCAAGGGTAGAATAGCGGTCTCCAAAACCGTTGATGGGAGTTCGAATCTCTCCACCCGTGCAAATCCCTTACGCACAATGGATAAGTTTATTTCGTTTCTGAAAGCCTCTTGGGAGGAAGTTCAGCACAACGTTACCTGGCCTAAATTCAGCGATCTGCAATCCAGCTCGACGCTGGTACTGGTGGCCTCGCTGATTTTTGCACTGCTGGTGGGGTTGATCGATTTGGTATTTGAGAACGGACTGAACGCCTTTTATCAGTCCTTCTAACGTGGTGTTTGAGTTGGCTGGTAAGTACGGGACTTCGATTAAGCGATCAAACGGATACCAGACACTTAAAAACTTGAAAATATATGACCGGCATACAGTGGTACGTCATTCGGGCGGTATCGGGACAGGAAAAGAAAATAAAATCTTACCTCGATAACGAGATTATCCGGCAAAAGTTAGACGAAATTATCCCGCAGGTGCTTATTCCAGCGGAGAAGGTATATGAAATGCGCAACGGTAAAAAGCGCGTTCGGGAGAAGTCTTTTTTTCCTGGTTATATCCTGATTTCGGCAGACCTCGGTAATAATCGAGCCCTTGACATGATTCTGAATATGCCGGGCGTGTTGGGTTTCTTGGGTAATTCGCAAGTGGGTACGACATCAAAAGTGCCAGTGCCATTGCGGGAAGCCGAAGTAAACCGGATTCTGGGTAAGGTAGAAGAAGAAACCCAGGAAGTTGCTACCAGTACGGTTGCTTACATTCGGGGCGAATCGGTTAAAGTAGTTGATGGGCCGTTTGGCGGTTTCATTGGCACAGTAGAAGAAGTTTTTGACGACCGGAAGAAACTGAACGTCGTTGTAAAAATATTTGGCCGGAATACACCGGTAGAACTCAGTTACGCGCAAGTGGAGAAGGAAAGCTAAGGGCAACCTAACTTTCAATCGGTCGGGCGTCTCATGCTTCCCTCAGGAGACAAACGGCCACAACAAGTGGATTGATACCGATGCTGCTGGAATGTGAATGTGACGGATCATCCAGTGGGCAAAAGTTGGCAATCGCAAATTAATCAAGAAAATGGCAAAAGAAGTAGGTGGCTACGTAAAGCTGCAAGTCAAAGGCGGGCAAGCCAACCCCTCACCTCCAATCGGTCCGGCATTGGGTTCCAAGGGTTTGAATATCATGGAATTCTGCAAGCAGTTCAACGGCCGTACGCAGGATAAAATGGGTACGGTGTTGCCGGTTCTGATTACATACTACAAGGACAAGTCCTTCGATTTCGTAATTAAGACCCCGCCCGCACCGATTCTGCTGATGGAAGCGGCCAAGCTGAAAGGCGGCTCCGCTCAACCAAACCGGAACAAAGTTGGCACAGTATCGTGGGATCAGATTCGGACTATCGCGGAAACGAAGATGCCGGACCTGAACGCTTTCACGGTCGAGTCAGCAATGAAGCAGGTGGCTGGTACAGCCCGCAGCATGGGAATCACGGTGACGGGTGCAGCGCCATTCGAGAACTAATAGACTTGCCGAGGCAAACACAAACATGGCTAAGTTAACGAAAAAACAAAAGGAAGCTCAGTCGAAGTACGACGCTGCCAAAGAATACTCGCTTGCGCAGGCAGCCGAGATTCTGAAGGAGATCTCGTACACGAAGTTCGATGCTTCTGTGGATATTGATGTCCGGTTGGGCGTTGATCCGCGTAAAGCCGACCAAATGGTGCGTGGCGTTGCTACGTTGCCCCACGGTACGGGTAAAACGGTTCGCGTTCTGGTGCTTTGCACACCGGATAAGGAGAACGAAGCGAAAGAGGCTGGTGCCGATTACGTAGGTCTGGATGACTATATTCAGAAGATTGAACAAGGCTGGACGGACATCGACGTGATTATCACGATGCCGAACGTTATGGCTAAAGTTGGTCGTCTGGGTAAAGTACTGGGTCCACGTGGTCTTATGCCAAACCCTAAGTCGGGTACTGTTACGCCTGACGTAGCTAAAGCCGTTCGCGAAGTGAAAGCCGGTAAAATCGACTTCAAAGTTGATAAAACGGGGATCATTCATACCAGTATTG
>JAIVFU010000516.1 GCA_020829485.1 Nostoc sp. CHAB 5834
CGATGGACAAGTACACGACTCTTGAAACGGTAGTCAACGAAGGCGGGGTTGTGCAATCAATCCGCTCGCGCGTGTCGACGCTATTGACTGACCCGGTGACGGGGCTGGCCACTACCGATCAGGCGGGGATATCGCCGGCCAGTAAGGACAACAAGAATGGGTCAACCCCTAAACTGCTGTTCTGGAACGGGATGGTAAACGGACTGCCAACCGCTACTAACCATCAGGGCAACCGGAGCCTGCTATGGTCGGGTACTAATAGCCTGGTTGACGTAGGCTACCGTCGCTTTGAAACCTTTAAAGGCGACACGTTTTCGGTAACCAAGCTGGTGTACCTGTCGGCTTCGGACCTGGCCATGTTCTCGTTTCGGCGGAAGGTCCACATCAAAGGGGTCAATTACATTGTCGGCTCGATCAAGGCCGTACTAGGCACCAATCAGAAAACGATCCCAACGGAAGCGGTCTTATATCGGATTTAATGTTATGTTTAATTTGTGCGAATTAAAACGGTGAATCATTATTATTTAATTCAGGGACGATTAGCATACCATCACCAGACAAGGTGACAGCTTTTTGACCAAACTTATCAAAATCAATTGTCAAAAGCCCGTCATATTTGGCCCCACCGAAATTACTGTCAAGTATTATTTTTCTAAGTGTCCCACCTCCAAATGTTCTATGTTGTATTCTATCTCCGATTTGTATTTCATGAGAATTGGGTAAGGTCACTCTGGCCGCGGCAAATCTTGTGCCTTCTATTGAGCCTTCCGTGCTGCGGCCAACCTTTCTATTTAAATCATCTATTGCTTGTAATAATACTATAGTATCATTTGAGATTTCTGTGGGTTTAATTTTTGCCTTAGTTCTCCCTAAGAGTTCTACTATTGAATTTACTTCCTTTCCCTTGTTATCGAAAGTTTCTCTTATGCTTTCCTGTAACAACTTTATTGCTTTGTCTACCTGATCAATCCTGAGCTGGCTATGGTACGGAACATCTCGAAATGTTTGTATATCAAATATCCTCTCGGTAATATCATCTTTTATTAAGGTCACAGGTAAGTCAAATGCTTGCCTTATTCCCAGTTCATACAGAACATTAGGATTCTTTGAACTCAGATCACATACAACCATATCTGAATTCAGAATGCGTTCTAAAATGTCAATTATTATTACGTTCGAACTCTTAACATCATCCGCTCTCGTTGGCTTAAAGCCAGCATTTTTGCAAGCTGGTTTAATTATATACTCATAGACTCGCTGAAAGTGTCCTGTTTCGTAGTCCGCATTATCAGAAATAGGCATAATAACGAAACACGTTTTCTCTTCTTCAGCTCCTATATTTTTTTTCGTTTCAGAACTATCTTTTTTATCACTCATTGAAATATAGAATTGTTAATGTAAATCCCTAGTCCCAAAGTTCTGGAAAGTCCACAACCCTCTGTCCTTCAAATACTAAGCCGTATTTACGCAAATAAGTATAAGTTTGATTAGGCGTTGAATGTCGACAGTGACGTTGGACTAACATAATATCTTTAGTTGCTCTATATAGAACGATTGCCCCTGTCGGTTTCCAACTGTATAGATCATAGTCCTGCCCAAACAAATTAAGGGCTTTCATAATCTTGACATGTCTCTTATAGAAGTAGTTAACACCGACATGCTTCGGACCGGGATGATGATGCTCCGTAAACACGTAATCTGTGTGTTTATACTCTCGGAGCCGGTACTGCTGGATCAATTTCTCCAAAGCTGCCGGAATATCGACGAAACCCGTTTTAGCATTCTTCGCTGTACTGGACGTGACCCTCACTTGATCGGCCATTATATCGCCCACTTTCAGGTAACGCAACTCCTCCCCAGGGCGCAGGAAAAGAAAGTAAATAAACTGGCAAAACAGCCATAGTTGCTCATCGCCAGTGGCCAAGATGGCTTTTCGAATTTCTTGGGCTTGCGGACCATCGAACGGGCGGTGATCCTCTGACGCATCTACCTTCACCTTCTTGATGCCTGTACATACGTTACGTGTCAGCATCTCGCGCTCGATAAAAAACGTAAAGAACCCTTTCCAGAATCCAAGCATGTTGTTGTGCAGCCGACCGCCAACGCTCAGCGTGTCGAAGAACTCAAACATTAGCGGTTTGGGTAAATCTTTCAGGGGCCGGTCGATCCAGCCTTTTTCGGTTAAGAAGGTGCGAAGAAATTTGTAGTAATACTCATTCAATCCCTCTGTGTTATCACGGAATTTCTTC
>JAIVFU010000517.1 GCA_020829485.1 Nostoc sp. CHAB 5834
ATTGGTGGTATTCAAGCTAGAGGGGAAAAAGGAAACTACAGTACACAACGTATTAAATTTAGCTCTAACAGTTCTGGTTAACTTTTCGTTACATAGTTATGATTTTTCCTGCCGACTTACTTAGTTAAAAATTGGGTCTGACTCAGTGCCGTGAGAAATTAAGACAAAAGGTGCTTCAAATAATACCTGTGCTATTTTCTGAGGTACAGCATTTGCATCCAACAAAGAATTTCCCGTCCAATGCTGAAAACTGTTCACTAGGCGTTGACTGTGGCGAATAATTGCCTCTTGCTGCCAAGGAAATTCGATAATGCTGGTCATGAGAGAATGAATACATAGCACCAAAATTTAGTATGACATGAAACAGTTTTTTTATTAACACTTCAGGAAATCAGCAACGCCTAATATTTGGAAGATTTGAAAAAGGATTGACGTACTCTCCCCAAAGCTGAAAATATTCTAGTTAATCTATCTATATATATAGGGTTGGCAACTCATGTTTTTTTCAAATTCTCTAGAAAATCAACTCCAGCGCTGGAGCGAAACCATTGGCAATCAACCAAAAAATCCCAATGCTTACATTCGTCGAGGAATGGTTAACTTTCAACTAGCCAAGATTGATGAATCTATTCAAGATTTTGACATGGCAGAGCATTTGGATGACAGTATTAAACCTTACCTCTGGCAACGGGGATTATCGTATTATTATGCAGAAAGATTTGCAGAGGGCGCTGAACAGTTTGAAATAGATTTGACAGTGAATGCTCAAGATGTAGAAGAAACAGTATGGCGATATCTCTGCATAGCTCGTTCGTTAGGTATTGAAGAAGCGCGTAATTCTTTATTAACTGTGAAAAATGACCCTCGACGTGTTATGCAGCGCGTATATGATTTGTATGCGGGAGATTGTACACCAGATGATCTTTTAACTGTTGGTCAATCAGAAGGGATAAAGGGAAATTTTTACAGTCATCTTTACTTGGGATTATATTATGAAGTTGAGAATAATCTTGATTTGGCTCAGGAATATATAGTTAAAGCTGCTGATAATTACAAAATTGATGATTATATGTGGTATCTGGCGCAGGTACATAAAACTCTGCGAGGATGGTTTTGATTTGCTTAATAGTAAATAAATTAAGCAGTTCTAAATCATGGTGTAATCTAAAGATTAAATGACTCTTAAATCGTGTAAAAGCGTACTCTTGTATCTTGGTTAAGCCTGATATATTCCTGAGAACGGCTTTGTTGTTTTCAGGTATATTTATGAGTCGAATTAATGGATTTTTAGGGCGACGTGATTTATTAAAATTTGCCAGTGTACTAGGTGTTGCAGCTACTGCTTTTGGTAATAGTTTTTGGAATCCAGAGCAAACTGCTGTTGCTGATATTCATCCAGACAACCCTAATGCAGTTAGCCCTAATGAAGCTATCAGACGCTTACTGGATGGTAATCAAAGATTTATCCATCAAAAACGTAAATATCCCGAACAATCACTAGAACGTCTGCGATTAGTTGCTAAAGCTCAGTATCCTTTTGCCGCCATATTGGGCTGTGCAGATTCTAGAGTCCCTGCGGAAATTGTCTTCGATCAAGGACTTGGAGATTTATTTGTCGTGCGAGTTGCTGGTAATGTCGTCAGTGACACGGTTATAGGTAGTTTGGAATATTCTACAGCAGTATTAGGTTCGCAGTTGATTGTGATTTTGGGTCATAAAAGATGCGGTGCAGTAGCAGAAGCAATCAAAAACGAACCACTTCCTGGCAGAATTGGTTTGATTATTGAGGGTATCAAACCATCTGTAGAAAGGGTAAAGTTAAGAACGGGTGATAATATGCAGAATGCAGTTATAGCCAATATCCAGTACCAGGCTGAAAAATTGCAGGAAAGCTCAACAATTTTAGACAAATTCATCCGTGAAGGCAAACTAAAAATTGTCGGCGCTTGTTACGATATTGACACTGGTAAAGTCAACATTATTACTTGAAAATTCTATGCTTAAAAGGTGTAAAATTTTTAGTTTAATGATGTTGAAAAAAATTCTTAATTATAAAATATTTTTTATTGAGAATCTTGAAAATTAATCAAATTCATTGCTCAACTTCAAAAAATATTCGTATCGGCTCAATAAGTAGGGGGAGGAGAAAAAATAAAGTCAGCGAGGGACAAGCAATATAATAAAATATGATACATGACGCAAAAGCTAGATTCGAGGAAAAAATCGGGAGAAGAAATAC
>JAIVFU010000518.1 GCA_020829485.1 Nostoc sp. CHAB 5834
CTTAGCTTTTTCGGCATCGGCTAATACAAAATCAAATCTTTTTATGATTAAAGGCCCTAAATATTGTCGGTAGAAAATATAAGGTATAACCCCCGTAAGTAAGGAAGCTTTTAAAATATCGAGATGTAAGGGACCTAACAGCTTTGCTAGCACACCGGCTGACATGAGCAGTATAGCCATGTAGTATAAATATAGAGCGGCAATGAATCGCTTGAAACCGGTCTGTTTCGCTAATTCAGGTGGTATATCGATAGAAGCATCCAGGTAAGCTCCCTGTTGCAGATCAACGAGGAAGTGCTTAATATCACTCATTATCAGGTGGTTACAAAAGTGATGTTTCTGCTAATTTATTCTAATGAAACCCCGTGCGCCCTCCCTGA
Organism: Nostoc sp. CHAB 5834; assembly: GCA_020829485.1. Next base: position 381 of record JAIVFU010000518.1, read on the forward strand.
TCAGCGCCACAATGGACGAAATATCCGTCTTCTCGGGCTTGGTGATTTTCAGACAAGCTTTACCGCTCCGAATGGATTTTAGTTGTTGCTCGTAGCGAGTGGCTAGGTCCGCTTGTTCGAAAACCGGCCCCAGATACACCATAATATATTTGTCAGTTAGTCGCAGTCCGGCAAAGTATTTACCATGTAAGTTAAATTCCTCAATACCGCCTTGCGGGGTATTACCAGTCTTGGTTTGATAGGGCTGAGTACTCATGCCTTCAATGGCTAAGAGTTCCTCTTTGAGGCTGTGATGAAATTGAGCGAACATGGTCGATGGCTGGTTAAAATCCGTTGTATGATCACCTCTATGATATTCAACTAAAGATAGAATATGGTCGGCTGTTTACTCGAAGCTCACAGTAGATTTTTCATCACTATTTATCTTCTCTCCACCTTTGGACTGCCTGTTTTAACCAATCAGGAGCGCTCTCCATTGGTGGCATGTCTCCGTGGCTCGCAACAGTCAATTCTGTCGCTCGATGTTCCATTTCTGATAGGGAGGGAACATCCCATTGCGCCCGTTCTTGGTCTGTGGTGTTTGGATTGATGTCCCACAACCGGTAACAACTGCCATCAGGCACAATCTGAGTGCCATATTTTTGGGGTAATCCCCGGTACATATGCCAACGATCTAAGGCGGCCGCTGCTAACCACTTTCCAGCCTGACTGCCTAACCCGACGCTTTTCAGGGCCAATAAATGAGCTGACCAAATATCGCTTATTGTATCTCCATGTTGAAAAATAAAAGCGGCATGGTAGTAATCCTGAGCTGTAGTCACCTGGTTTTCATCAATCATCTTTTGTATGTACTGGCGTCGTGCCAGATCCCGGTCTCGTAATAAACGATAGGCAGGTGTGCCCACTTTTGGATGATTTTCGCGCTCTGCTTGGTCAGCGACAAAAAGCATATATAGCTCGTCATTCATCTTGTCTTCTTTGCAGTACGCTGGTTTAATCTGACAGATTTACACTCGTTTTCATGCCGCAGCCATTGTTCCTCAAATCGCTTTCTTGCCCTTTAACCATACCCCGTCAAACGCCATTTATCAGAAACAGATAGTGGTATGCTAGTCCACTGCAATGCTTATTCGATTAGGGTGGATTTTCGCTGTGTTTGTCGTTAATTCAAAGCAGGCAGGTACATACAGTATAGAGGGTTTCGGTGAGTAGATCAGTAGTTTTTACCCGTAAAAAAAACGCATTTGCTGGTATTGATCAACCATGGTGATGGCGATGATCATTGGTTTATTAATTGTTCCCCAACAAACGGGTACTAACGGTTCATTCAGGGATGTGCTGACGATTCGTAGCGCACCGAAAAACCCCCAGTCTGGGTCTGATACGTTACCGCCGGTTTAGGCTCTCCCGATTCCGTATTTGCAATAAAACGGAGGACTTTTGAATCGACTAGCTGCCCATCGAGCCAGATTTGGCCAATTCGACAGGCCTGACTGTTACGGGCCAGGGCCTGGGGCCGGAAAGGAAGCAGATTGCTGCGCAGCAAGTGTCGATCAGTTTCGCGTATCTGGGCCAGGAGTGGGCGGTAACCGAGGATAAATGCCGTTAGCCCCAGCAGCGTATAACGCAGGTAGGTTTTGTTCATGCTTCAAATAGGGTAAGGTGAAATCCGCAGGTATTGCGCAAAAGTGCCTGAAGGCTCACCATGTCGCCTGTTAAAAAAACAGAATTTAGCTTTTTTAACGATAGGGCGACTACTATGCCCTAAACGAAAGCGCCGTCTACCGAGACCTGGTTTTTCTGGTATGCCCTGCCGAAACCGGGCATTGACCATCGAAAATGGACGATTCGTCAATC